>CAIQHB010000036.1 GCA_903871465.1 uncultured Methanosarcinales archaeon | reverse complement strand
TCAATCACCATGGACAACAAGGACAACGCAGTAACCCTCAGCAAGAACAAGAACGTTGTACTTATGCCCGGTGTAAGCATCCAGACCGCTGATAACGACACCCTCAGGTTCTTCATATACAAACCAGTAACCATTGAGGGCACGAACGCAACCACAACCACAACCACAACCACAACCACAACAACCGCTCCAGCTGAGAACGTAACCACAACAACCGTTCCCGCTGAGAACGTAACCACAACCACAACCAAAACAACCGCTCCAGCTGAGAACGTAACCACAACCACAACCAAAACAACCGTTCCAGCCAGCAACAATACCACCGCAGCCACCAAGAAGACAACCCCCGGATTTGAGAGCGTCTTTGCCCTGACCGGCCTTCTGGCAGTTGCCTACCTGGTACTGAGCAGGAGAGAGTAAGATAAAATAGCTGGAGGGCTTCGGCTCTCCAGAACTATCCCTTTTTTATACCAGCTATTCTTTGTGCTTTGATAATCTCGGCCTTAGTTGGCAATTCGTCTATGGGCTGACCCAAGCGAAATAGAGTCTTTGAATCAGCTCTCACTGAGCAGGTCTACAAAAGTATTACATCTAGCAGCTCGCATATAATACAAGAGATAAGCCATTTCTTGGCGGTGATATCATGTCCATAGAGAGCACTCGTGAGGCCCAATTCTGGGAAAATGAGAAGGGTGCTGTTAGGTGCAGCCTCTGCCATCAGCAGTGTCGCATTCGGCCCAGCAAGAGGGGATTATGCGCCGTGCGAGAGAACCAAGATGGAAAGTTGATTACTCTGGTCTATGGAAACCTCATAGCGGCTAATATTGATCCCATTGAGAAGAAGCCGTTCTTTCATCTTCTGCCCGGAAGCCTTGCCTACTCTATAGCCACGGTGGGCTGCAACTTCACCTGCCTGCACTGCCAGAATGCAGATATCTCCCAGCTACCACGGGAAACGGGGCAGATACCAGGGCAATTCGTCCCTCCGGGAGAGGTGGTCGCGTTGGCCAAAGCCGAAGGCTGTCTGTCCATCGCCTATACGTACTCCGAACCCACCATCTTCTTCGAGTACGCCTTTGATGTGGCCGGCATGGCCCGCGAGAGCGACCTACGGAATGTCTTTGTCAGTAACGGCTACATAGGCGAGGAGGCCGCGCAAAAGATCATTCCGGTTCTTGACGGCATAAACATCGACTTGAAAGGGGACGATCAATTCTACCGCAAGGTCTGCGGAGCAAAGCTTGAGCCGGTTCAGAATAACATTGAACGGTTCTGGAAAAATGGCGTCTGGGTAGAGGTTACAACGCTTATCATTCCCAGTTATAACGATTCTGAGCAGACGCTTATGGATATTGCCGAATTTCTGGCAGGCGTGAGCCCGGATATGCCCTGGCACGTCTCTGCCTTCTATCCCAGGCATAAGATGTTGGATGTGCCTGCTACCGGAATCGAATCTCTTCGTCTGGCCTTGAGGATAGGTCGCAAGGCTGGTTTGAAGTACGTCTATGCTGGCAACGTTCCCGGGGAAAGCGAGAATACCAGTTGCTCTAACTGCGGAGAAGTCCTCATCCGACGACAGGGGTACATGATACTGAAAAATTCCCTGCTGGAAGGACGTTGCGGCAAATGCGGCACAGCTCTGCCGGGTGTCTGGTCCCAACAAAACTCTTAATATCTAACAGGTTCGATTTCGTCTTCTATGCCATTTTGCAGCGTGGAAGAGGCGATCCAGGATGTGCGATCGGGTCGCTTCATAATAATATTGGATGACGAAAACCGGGAGAATGAGGGAGACCTGATGATGGCGGCAGAGCTGGTTACTCCGGAGGCCATCAACTTCATGGCGCGCTTTGGTCGCGGCTTGATCTGCATGCCCATGACTGCGAATCGCCTCCACGAGCTAGGTCTTCCGCTCATGACCAGCCAGAACACGGAGTCCATGGGCACGGCCTTCACGGTATCCGTGGACGCCAGAGCCAATACCACCACCGGCATCTCTGCTTTTGATCGATCGACAACGGTTCATACTTTAATCGCCCCAGAGACGAGGCGCACCGATATTGTCACTCCCGGTCATCTCTTTCCCCTTCAGGCAAAGGAAGGAGGAGTCTTGCAGCGCACAGGACACACTGAGGCCTGCGTCGACCTGGCCCATCTGGCGGGACTCGAGCCCGCAGGTGTCATTGTCGAGATCATGAATGATGACGGCACTATGGCCAGGCTGCCTGAGCTGGAATGCTTTGCATCGGAGCATGGCATCAGAATGGTGACCATTGAGAAACTGATACGCCATCGCATGCAGTGCGAGAAATTGATACGCAGGGTATCGGTTGTGAGCATGCCCACTGAATACGGCTACTTCAAGGCCATCGGCTATGAGTCCATTCTGGATGGACAGTGCCATGTCGCCCTCGTAGCAGGGGACCCTGCAAGCGACGATGCATTAGTCCGCGTTCATTCGGAGTGCCTCACGGGCGACGTCTTCTCATCAAAACGCTGCGACTGTGGCGAACAGCTTCGACAAGCCATGCGGCTCATAAGTGAGAGAGGAAATGGAGTTCTTCTCTACATGCGCCAGGAAGGCAGAGGTATAGGCCTCGCCAATAAGCTTCGTGCTTATGCTCTGCAGGATGCGGGCTCAGACACAGTGGAAGCCAATAACGAATTGGGCTATCCCGCAGACCTCAGAGACTACGGCATCGGCGCCCAGATCCTGGTCGATCTGGGCATAAAAGAGATTCGCCTCTTGACCAACAATCCGCGCAAAGTAATCGGTCTGGAAGGTTACGGTCTCAAGATCGTGGAGCGCGTGCCCCTGGAAATAGAGCCCAATAGCGTCAATAGACGATATCTGGAGACGAAGAGGGACAAGATGCACCATCTCCTTCTCCAAAATGAGGGGACTTAAAATCATTCAATGCTTATGCGCTTGCGGGAGACGATCACAACTTTCGGCAGGGTGACCTCCAAAACACCTTCCGCAAGGCGGGCCCTGGCCTCATCCATCTTGACGTCCACAGGCAGCAATATCTTGCGCTCGAACTTCTTGTAGGTGCGTTCGCGTCTGTGGTAGTTCTTCTCAGCCACCTCTGCCTCACTCTTTCTCTCGGCTACCACATGCAACTCATCGTCCAATACAGTGATATCGATGTCCTTTTTGTCCACCCCGGGCATATCCATGGTTACGACTAATTCCTCGTCTGTCTCGTGGACGTCCGCCAGCGGTTTTATCACGCCCCACTCCTCTTCTTTATTCTCCACATCTTCCATGAGATCGCTCATACGCTTTTGCATGCGCTCCATCTCCTCAATATACCTGGACTCCATATCATCAAGACCAAGTTCTTCTATGAGCCTGTTCATCCTCTTCTGCAGCTTTCTCAATTCATCCGCCGGAATCCATCCAGTCATCTAAAACACCACGGAATAATATGCGCGGGCAGCTTATATTTATTCCGAGAGATATGCCATTTGAATGCGGACCACCTCTGCCGAGTCCCTGGCAGCCGCATACTCCGCAAGAGGTTCCCGGTTGAGCTCCAGGAATACGTGCCCCCAGTTGAATTTGGAAAGTATAGATTCAGCCTGGTTTTTTTCGCCCAGTATGACCAGCCCCGCGGCCAGGGCTTCTACGGTTGAGAGCTTGAACGGCTTTCCAAAGTTTACGGGATTCGCGGCCACTAGAAAGGGAAGTGCCCTTTCCTGAAGCCGGAAATGCGAGAAGACCTCCTCGGCATGCGCCCAGCTGCAATCCAGTGCAGCAAGCCCTCTGATTCCTTTATCCGCTGGCGAGAGGGCCTTTTCTGAGAAGGGGCTGAGAACCAGGAAAGGCCGGAGCTGGTTTATATGCCGGGTTAGACGAACGAGCTCGAAGCGGGCCAGTTTCTTTCCAGAGCACTTCTTGGGGTCGCATTGATTGGCATGGTAAATTATGAGTTCCATCTTGCCTATGGTCTACCGATAATCCTATTAACATTGTGTTCAACTCCCCTAGCAGCCAAGAAGCCAGGAGTTTTAGATGAGCGAGGTCTCCAAGGAGTACAACTTTAGACAGGTAGAAGAGAAATGGGTGCAAAGCTGGGATAGTTCAATCTATTACTTTGACTGGGAGTCGGAGAAGCCGCAATACATCATCGACACTCCACCGCCTTATCCGACGGGAAACTTCCACATCGGGAACGCCCTCAACTGGTGCTACATCGATTTCGTGGCCCGTTACAAGCGCATGCAAGGCTACAATGTCATGTTCCCTCAGGGCTGGGACTGCCACGGACTTCCCACAGAGGTGAAGGTGGAGCAATTGAACCACATCACCAAAAACCAGGTCCCGAGAGAGGAGTTTCGAAGGCTCTGTGAAAAGCTGACCGATGAGGCGATCGTCCGTTTCCATCAGTCGATGGGCAGATTGGGCCTGTCAATAGACTGGTCCAACGAGTACGCCACCATGAAACCGGAGTACTACGTCAAGACGCAAACCTCATTCGTGCGCATGTATGAGAAAGGCCTGATCTATCGAGAAGAGCATCCTGTAAACTGGTGCCCTCGCTGCGGTACGGCCATAGCCCTCGCGGAAGTGGAATACGATTCCAGAACCTCAACTCTGAACTACATGCGATTTTTAGCAGAGGACGGCCATATAGAGATTGCCACCTCTCGCCCCGAGCTCCTGCCGGCCTGCGTGGCAGTAGCTGTGAATCCAAAAGACGAGCGCTATCAGAAATACATCGGCAAGACCGTTAAGGTTCCTATATTTGATTACGATGTTCCTGTGATTTCAGACCCGGTTGTGGACCCAAATTTTGGCACAGGATTCGTCATGATCTGCACCTTTGGCGATAAGCAGGATGTTAGATGGTGGATGGAGCACCACCTCCCGCTCCGCCAGGCCATAGACCGCAGCGGCAGGCTCACAGACATCTCTGGGCCATACAAAGGCCTCTCTGTAGATGAGGCCAAGAAGAAGATAACCGAGGATCTGCGAGGTCTCGGAATAATCTTCAAGCAAGAGCCTCTGCAACAGAATGTAGGGCTTTGCTGGCGATGCAAGACGCCTATTGAGATTCTCTCTGAGCAGCAGTGGTTTGTCCGGATAAGCGCCGAGGAGATCAAGAAGACCGCAGCGGAGATCGAGTGGATACCACCTCATATGCGGGTCCGGCTTGATAACTGGGCAGACTCCATGGAATGGGATTGGTGCATCTCCCGGCAGAGGGTATTTGCCACACCCATCCCCGTCTGGTACTGCCGTGACTGCCAGGAAGTCCTGGTGGCCGACGAGAAATGGCTTCCTTTGGACCCCAACCAGACAAGTCCTCCTGTAAGATGCAAGTGCGGCTCCGACGATTTCATTCCCGAGCAAGATGTCCTGGACACCTGGATGGACAGCTCCATCTCAGCGCTCGCCGTAGCGGGCTGGCCGAATAGGAAGGACCTCCGCATGCCGACCCAGCTTCGACCGCAGGGCCATGACATCATTCGCACCTGGTCATTCTATACCATATTGAGGACAAAATCCCTGGAAGGGGTCAAGCCCTGGGACTCCATTCTCATCAATGGCATGGCTCTGGGTGAAGACGGGCACAAGATGTCCAAGTCCCTGAACAATTTCATACGCCCGGAAGAGGTCTTCGAGACCAATGGAGCAGATGCGCTTCGCCAGTGGGCTGCCATTGGCGGCAGCCCTGGAAACGATATCCCATTCCAGTGGAAGGAGATTACTGCCGCCAGCAGATTCCAGCAGAAGCTCTGGTCGATCTTTCGCTTCTCCCGGCCCTTAATCGAGAAGGTGGAAGCGAATCCCGGACAGGTGGACCGCTGGCTTCTGGGAGAGCTGGATCAGCTGGTTGTCAGTGCAACCAGAGCCATGGACGGTTTCCAGTTCGATGAAACCATGAAGGCCATAAGGGCCTTTGCCTGGGATGTGCTGGCCGATAACTATATCGAACTGGTCAAGGCCCGGCTTTATGGCCCGGACGGACCCCAGAAAAGAGCCGCTCAAAATACCCTTTACACTGCCCTGGAGACGATTGCGAAACTTATGGCACCATTCACTCCCTTCTTATCTGAAGAGATTTATCATTCACTGACGGGAGAGAGCGTGCATGTAGCAAACTGGCCCATAGCCACAAGAATCGCAGTCGATCCTGCGGGACATGCCATAAAAGAGATTGCAGCAGCGCTTCGCCGCTACAAGGCCGAAAAGGGGATGGCCCTAAATTCGCCTCTGACAGGAATCATGGTATATTCCGATATGACCCTGGAGACCTTCGATCTGGTGGGCGTGGCCAACTCCCCGGTCGAGAGCATGACAGGTTGCCCCAAGATTGAGATGAAGCCCGTTGCCGTCAAGCCGCAGATGAAGATCATTGGCCCCAGGTTCAAGGATAAGAGCCACAAGATCATAAACGCCCTCCGTGCCATGGACCCGAATCTAGTAGCCAGCCAGAAGACCACCGGGCAGATCCGAGTCGAGCTGGAGGGCGAGGTCATAGAGCTTCCACCTGAGGCCGCGACAGTAGAGATCGAGACACTTTCCGCAGGAGAAGCAGTGGATATCCTGAATTTGGGGGTCGCCACAGTGCTGGTTCGAAGATGATCGAAGTCGAAGTCAAGGCTCGCGCCAAAAAGGATACGCAAGAGAAGATCAAGGCCCTGGGAGCAAAGCCGTTGAAAGTGGAGAACCACCATGACCTCTATTTCAATTCGCCTTTGCGCGACTTCAAAGTGAGTGACGAGGCGCTGCGTATTCGCATCAAAGAAGAGGGCGCACGTCTGACCTATAAAGGACCCAAGCTCGACCAAGAAACCAAGTCACGCCTGGAATGGACGGTAAAGATCGACGACCCGGTGCAGATGGAGCAGATACTTCTTGTCTTAGGTTTTGAACTATCTGCAGAAGTATGCAAGCGCCGGACGAAGTATTCCTTTGGTGATATCGTCATCGCACTGGACGAGGTTGAGGGTTTGGGCTCCTTTCTGGAGGTAGAGGCAGTGGGGGATATCGGTTGGGAGATACAGAGGACGAAAGTGCTCTGTGTGTTGGCCGGGCTTGGCCTTGGCGGGTCGATTCGCAGCTCCTATCTGGAATTGCTGGAAGAGAAAAAAAGGAGTCATGGGACAGATGCACAAATAGATTAATACTCAGTAGCACACACTGTTGCAAAGGATTCACATCTTGATAATTATATAAAATATATTAAAGTTATAATACTACTTATATGTCCGAAAGTTCAAAGATTCCGGTGCTGGTCATGTTGTTCTTTGTGATGGTAGTGCAGATTCTAGCTCTGGCCATCACTCCTGCGATCTCTGCCAGCGGCAACAGGGTCTTCGAGGACCCCACGTCGATCGCCAACCCCATTGCTTATATGCTCCTCATCCTTGTATTTACAGCCCTTCTTCTCCTGGCCATGAAATTGAAGAGGGGATGGATCATCAGTGGCTTCATACTGCTTTCCATTGCCGTCAGCATTTATTACGTGATGGTGGCCTTCATGTCGCCATTGCTGGCAATTGCGCCAACTCTCGCAATAATGCTATTGTTGCACTTCTATCCGGAGTGGTATATCATAGACGCCTTCGGAATTCTGGTATGTGCCGGCATCAGCTCGCTTTTTGGTGTGAGCATGACCATTCTTCCTGCACTGCTACTACTGGTGGTTCTGGCGGTCTACGATGCCATATCCGTCTACAAGACCCGCCATATGATCTCCTTGGCGGAGGGCGCTATCAAAATAAAAGCCCCAATGCTCTTTGTGGTGCCTAAAAGCCGGGACTATAGCTTCCGCATAGATCAGGAGATTTCCAGTTCGTCCGATGAGACCAGGAAGAGGGGTGCCTATTTCCTGGGCCTGGGCGACGCTATCATACCTACAATTTTGGTAATATCAGCTGGTTGGTCGCTTCCTGCCGGAGGCTTCTATGGACTGAGTTTGCCCGTCCTGGGAGCAATGCTGGGCACATACCTTGGCTTTCTCCTCTTGATGACGACCTCAAGGGATCGGCCCCAGGCTGGACTGCCTTTCCTCAATTCGGGAGTAATTCTGGGATTCCTGGTGGGATGCCTCGCCGCGGGTGTACGACCCATATGATCACCGACAACTTTTTGGCCCAATCCGGCCCTTGGAACTCCGGAAGAGGAATAATCGATGGCTGATGAGGACCTGGCAGTTCTGGAACATTACGTACCCTTCTGTCCCAAGTGCGGCAATGAGTGCGAGCATAAGGAGCTTAGGCGGGCCCTGGATGCTGACAACTGGAAGAAGATCATAATTGAAACCATATTCTATTGCAAAGATTGCGATAACTACTGGAGCGATGGCCTGGTTGAGAAAGGCTATAGATGATCTATCTATATTACAGCGACAAGTTTCAGAACTACAACTTCGGACCGGAGCATCCCTTCAACCCGACTCGTTTGATGCTCGCCTGCAGGCTCATGGAGGAGTTGGGCCTCGTAGACGGTCTCGCATGCATGGTCGAGCCCAATCCAGCCTCTGAAGCTGATTTGCAGCGTGTGCATACAGCAGAATACCTGGCCGCCGTGAAATTGGAGAAGCCGGACCTTGCCTTCGGCCTCGGCAGCGATGACACTCCAGTCTTCCCGGGAATTTACGACGCTTCGCGCCTTATCGCGGGAGCCAGCATCGACGCCGCTCGCCGTATAGTCAGAGAAGACTGCAGCGCCTTCAATATAGGGGGCGGCCTGCACCATGCCATGCCATCCAATGCCTCGGGGTTTTGTGTTTTTGACGATCCGGCTCTTGCCATCGCCGTCTTGAGAGAGCGGTTCGATCGGATTCTCTACATAGACATCGATGGTCACCATGGAGATGGAGTGCAACAGATATTTTACGACGACCCCCACGTTCTGACGGTCTCCCTGCACGAATCAGGATTGTACCTATTTCCGGGCACCGGTTTTATTGACGAGATCGGCATAGGTCCTGGGAAGGGGTACAGTGTGAATATACCCATGCCCATGTATGCAGGAGATGACGAATATGCCCGGGCTTTTGCAGAGATCGTTCCCAGGCTCTTTGAATGGTTCAAGCCTCAGGTTGTGGTAGCCCAGCTAGGAGTGGATGCTCATTACTCCGACCCCCTTACCAGCCTGAATATGACGCTCAACGGCTATACAGATCTCGTTCGTCGCATCATCGACCTTACAGGCCTGCATTCAGAGGGCCGTCTTCTCGCGCTTGGCGGGGGCGGATACAATATGGAAGTAGTGCCTGTGGCCTGGGCCAGCGTTCTATCTCTCATGAGGGGCGACGCATTGCCAGAATATCTGCCGCCCTATTGGGCAGAGTTCTTTATGAACCTGACAGACCGAGAGCCTCTTGCACTTCCGGATATTGAGATGAAGGTGGGCAAAGAGACCCAGAAAAGGATAACATTAGAGCTGGCCGCAACACTGAAGGGCTTGAAAGAAAAGATCAATGAAATTCACAGGGTTTTTTAGGTTCCAATCTTCACAGCCTCCATAATGCTCCTCAATGTGGCGATGGCCGAAAGCGCCGCCAGATAGCTGGTTCTGGGGTTGCGAGGCGAAGGGACATTCTCCACTCGAGTTGATATCCTTCCAAAGTCGCCCTCCACCACGATCTCGTGGCGGTTAACATGAATGTTGGGATCTGCCACAACTACAACCCGCACATCACTCCCGCCCGCGGCGAGGTAGAGCGTTGCGGCAACATTCACATTAGCAGGGAAGGCTTTTACCGCCTCTGCTGCACTTCCCTCAAAGATCAAAGTCGGTCCGGTCAAAGCATCGAGATCGATCTTTTTCTCCAGGATGTAAGGCGCGCCCTTCAGACCGCTCGGGTTCTTGGTGGTAGTAAGAGACACCTTTCGAATAGTCCCAATGCTAGCGGACTTGAGGGCATCCAGGCCCGATATCGCACCGGAGGGAATGTAGACCCGAGAGTCGTGCTCTTTGGCCAGATTCTTCACTTCTTGGAAGAGTTCAGGGCTGGCCAGAGCGCCCACGCTCATGATCATGAGCTTTTTTCCCTTCACCAGCACGGCCCTGGCAATGGCAGGGACGGCCTTTTGAGACGCCGCCTCCACTACCACATCGGAAAGGGTCACAAGATCCTCCAGTCTGGATTTGACCGGCTTATGCTGCAAGCTTTCAATGAGAGCTTTGGCCGTTGCCGGATTATGGTCGCATACCGCAACCAGATCTGCATCTATCACGCCAGTATCTATCGCTTTTGCGATCTCGGCCCCAATGGCACCGCACCCGACAAGCCCGACTTTGAGAGGCATCGGAGGCTATAAATCAATTGGACATCAAAATCCTTGCGGTATGCTAAGGTCAGAGCTGGAGCGATTTGTGGGCGAGGACTTGGGCGAGTGGGACGATTCCAGCAGCCTCGTTCCTGAGATTCCGGCCCGAGCCGTCATCATCGCCAAAGAAGACTGCATCATCTCGGGACTGGCGGAGGCAGAGGAGATCTTTGATTATTTCGGTCTTGAGGCCGAGCGGCTTTTTGACGAGGGCGAATTCGTCCCTGCTGCGAGTACGGTCATCACCGTATGCGGCAACGCCAGAAAGATCCTGCAATCCGAGAGGCTTGTCCTGAACTTCATGGCGCGCATGAGCGGCATATCTACCATCACCCGGGAGTGCGTGTTATGCGCCGGCGGTCGTGCGCGCATTGCCGCCACTCGCAAGACCACCCCCGGATTCAGACGATTCGAGAAGAAGGCAGTCTTCCTCGGAGGTGGCGATACCCATAGATTCAATCTCTCCGACGCCGTGCTCATAAAAGATAATCATATAAAGATTCTGGGCTTGGAAGAGTGTCTTTGCAGAGCCCGGAATCGGGCCAGCTTCACCAAGAAGATCGAGGTGGAGGTAGAAAGCCTGGGCGATATGCTCAAAGCTGCGACCGGTGGCGCAGATATTATCATGTTTGACAACATGGCCCCGGCAGAGATTGCTGCCGGAATAGAGCTTCTCCAGAACTATGGTCTTCGAACACGAGTGCTCCTGGAAGCATCAGGAGGCATAACCCGGGACAATATCAAGGAATACGCAGCATGCGGAGTGGATGTGATATCTCTTGGTGCACTCACCAGAAACGCGAGATGGATTGATTTAAGCCTGGAGATAGAGAAAGATGCAAGCTAGCAAATTGGGGAAAAATACACCCATAAATCCCTCTGATCTACAAGATGATGTTATTTGCAAAAGACGGTGGTCCGGATTGCGGCGTTTGACCTATCTGACGATCTTTGTGCTGCTAATTCAAGCATTCTATTTTGGTGCCGTCTATGCCAAAGAGACCAAAGAGACCAATGACAATCAGGTGACTTATACAGATTTCACCCTCAACATAGGCGACCGCATTGATATCGGCGACTATCAGGTGGAGCTTATCGATATACAATCGCTAAAAGATGGGATAGCATTGATGCAGGTATCCAAGGTAGGAGGAGCCCTGGATGAACAAAGAGCTTTCCTGGAGAATCACGCCAATAATCTCGAGGGAGGCTCGGAAAATAATGGCATCACCATCACAGTAACCGATATCCCGGATGATCAGTCTGCCAAAGTCCGGATTGAATATCAAGAAGGCCTGGGCACACCCAGAAGGCATGCCTCAGAAAGGCCTGTTGCGCCGCCTGATAAGCCCATTTTGTCCGTGCAAGAGAGTTTCGATCGGAACCAGATGAATGTAGGAGACGAGGTTAAGGTCACGATCGCTGTCAAGAACATAGGCACGGGACAGGCCCTGGACATAAAAGCCGAAGATACACCGCCGCTTCCCGAGTTCTCCTACATCGCCGGCTATCCGCCAAAGATTAAAGAGACATTAGACCCCGGGGAATCCGATTCCGCGGTATATTTGATGAGTGCCGTCAAAGAAGGATCCATAAGGGTTCCGGCCATACAGGTCAGCTATACGGACGCAAAGAAGAATGCCAGATCAAATAACTCCGAGCCTTTTAATGTCTTGATAAATCCAAAAAGCAAAGCGAATCTGGCAATAGAGCTGACTAGTCCCGGACCGATACCGTTGGGCGGCAAAGGCGTAATGAACGTCAGCCTGTCGAATATGGGAACGGCTACTGCCACCAGGATAGAATTGGCGGGAGAGATCAGGCCCCCAGAGGGACTGGAGGTCACAGGACTTGACAGAAGCTTCTTTGAGATCCTGCCGGAAAAGCGGGTGAATTACTCAGCCGTGCTTTCAGGCAAATCTCCAGGAAACTACACAGTACGCCTCAAAGCCAGCTTTGACGGCGGAGATGGGGCCATGATTCAAGAAGGGACAACGGAAGTGGTCGTCCTGGAACAAGAGTATAAATATCAATATTTACTACTCATTATCCCAATCATAGTTATTATTGCGTGGATGTATAGGAGATACAAAGAGTATAAATATTGAAGAAAGTGACTATATCTCCTAACAGGAATAGCTCCATTCAATCACGATCACGATTAAGTAAAATTCCAAAGTTATGAGAGATTTGAAATCATGCTTAACGTACTCATGCTCGGCGTAGGCCAGTGCGGGAATCGAATATTGGACGCAATAAACAAGGAGTCCTTTGGAGGCGGCGGAGCCTCAAGGCTTGCCAAATATTGTATGCGACCAAAGTTCCCCAGTCGAGTGGAGACCCTGGCTGTCAATACGGCCGTAAATGATCTTAAGGAGTTGAGGTTCACCACAGCCAAAGACAGATTGCATGTCCCGAATCTGCACGGCGTGGGAGCAAATCGAAATGTGGGCAAGCAAGCCTTTATGGATAACCGCGACATGATCATGGGCGAGATCGAGAAGAGAGGCGATTTCGATGTGGCTTTTGTGATCACCTCCACATCAGGTGGGACGGGTTCCTCGTTCTCACCTTTGCTCATAAACGAATTAAAGAGGCAGTATCCAAGAATCACGGTCATCACGGTTGCAGTCCTGCCATTCCGAGAGGAGGGCTCCATCTACCTTCAAAATGCAGCATTCAGCATGCGGGAGTTGATGGAAGTGGATGCTGAGGGCATAATTCTGGCGGACAACCAGTACATGAAGAGGTACAGCGGAGATATAGCCTCTGCCTATGACAAGATCAATAACATGATCGCCCAGCGCCTGCTTTTCCTCATCGAATCTCTGGACAGCGAAATGCTCTCTGTAACTGATCTAGGAGACTTCAAGACCGTCATGAATGGGGGCCTGCGCATAGGCACCATGGGATTCTATCAGGCAGACGGCAAGAATCCGTCCGTCAAGGATGCCATTGAGAATAGCTTGAAGCCAGGCAACTTGCTTTATCCTGCGAATGTGTCGGAAGACGCCGCCCGTGCAATGATTATTATTCAGGGCTCTAGAGAGCACCTGGATGTGGATCAGATCACCAAAGAGGTAGAGAAGCTCTCCGCGAGCGCAGGTCACGTCTTCAAAGGAATTGTCATCAAGAAAGGGTACCCAAAGGTCCTCTCCGTCTTCACAATGGCCAGCGCACCGGAGCTGGAATCCATCTATGCCCAGGCCGCGCGAGGCATGCAAGACGAGAAGGAAAAGAGGTCGAGATCCAGAAAGCAACTGGACGATGCCTTCGCTCACATAGAGGATCTGGAAGAGATCTACTGAATCAATTTTTGCCGTGCCATTTTCATAGGCTGAACTTGCGATACATCATAGCATAAAGTGGAGTCTGCTCCAGTGCTTTTGCCACACGGATCTGCTCGGAAGAGCTGAGCAGCTGTGCCCGGGCGGGCGGCACAGGCTTGCCCTCTTTAGCGTAGACCGCACCGCCCCTCATCCGGGCGCAGGTGAATTTTCCGGCATCACCTTCTACGAAAACTTCGCCACCTCGCATCTCGGCTCCAGTGAAGTCGCCGGCCTTTCCCCGTATCACTATGCTTCCGCCTTGATTGAGCACGCCCGTGTTGCGATCGGCATTTCCGAGCACTACGATTTGGCCGGATCGCATGAGTATGCCCGTGCTCATTCCCGCATCACCTTGCGAGCGAACTGCCTTATCGGCGGAGTTTCTTGCGCCAAGAGTATCCCTCAATACGCCATCACGAATGATCAGACCACATTTGTCCAGAATGTTTGGCTCCAGGACCCCGATTCCTTTTTCCAGAGCTTCTGTTATCGAGACGAACTTTCTGTATCCGGTCAGATCGCTCTCAACCTCGATCACGTTTCCCAGAGGAGACTCGACACTGCCGGTAACATAGATCATACCACGCAGCATGCTTATGCCCATGCGGCTGCCTACATTACCATCGATTACAATCTTGCCCGTCGTCTCAATGGGCCCGCCCTTTCCACCCAGCCGGAGCAGGTCCACGCCCAGGCTGGAACCCAAACGACTGCCCACGTCGCCCGAAATCCGTACGGTCTCGCCCTGGGAGAGTGCCTCCACCATTCTTCGAAAGCTGATGCCGCTTACAGTTTGATCCTTGTCCAGCCTTGAACCCAGATGCTGCCAGTAAAAATCAAATGTAAAATCGCCCAGGCACTTCTCTCCCGAGGCTTGGATCTCGATCATTCTGAATCACTTGGCAGCCGGGAGAGATTTCTCTGTAGCTATGCGCTTGGATATATTGACACCGACAACGGTTATGAGGATAGCGACTATGGCGGATATGGCCAGGTACTGGACAGATTCTGCCATGCCTATGCCGAAATTCAGGCCGGGATCATTGGCCAATATAACCCGGCTGGCAGACCAGATGATGAGACCGGTTGCCAGTACGAAGAAAAGGCTGGAGATGGTGCGAGCGTCTCTAACCCCCTCCAGATACATATCCATGATCTTGCCCATATTCACACAGAGGGCTGCGGCCACGTACCACCAGATGCTCTCATAAAGATAGATCATGACCAGCTGAAAGTATCCAGGGGATATGGGTTCATGATAGTATTGCCAGAAATAGGCTACCCCGTTGACTGTCGCTATGACCACCAGCATGGCGGCCAGAATATAGGTCACGAAAGCGATCTTCCCGGCATACAGGGATTTACTCAATGTCTGTTTGGCCTCCTCCATAGAGTCGTCCAAGCCCAGACCCCGGAAGAGGAGATAAAGGCCCACAGCTCCGGTGATGAACCCCAGAGCAAGGTTGGGATTTCCCAAGAAACCCGCGATGGCAAACATGAGCAAGGCTAAAGCCGGCGGAATGAATACGGTATGACTTATCTTGGGATCGGTGAAAACCTGCTTGAGAAGGTAGTAGGTGCTCTCGAGATTGGGGCTCTGTTTGATCAGCACCCGGCGCACGCCGTTGACCTTGACACGAGACTGGATGATGGGCAAGATAGCCTCATCCTCGGCACCGTCCGAGACCACAATCACGCCCTCAGGATGGAAACGCGCCAACAGATCTTCCAGCTGGGCGGCGAGCTTGCTGTCCGATATCAGTCCGACCTTCAGGTCTCCTGCCAGGGAGGCAATCTCCGCGTTCTTGCCAGAAGCGACAAGCTCATCCAGCGCCTTTATGCCTCCAAAGATAGTGTTGACATCCGAATCCTCCGGATCGGCCATACCCAACTTGAGGGCGGCATCGATATTGGCCTGCCTGCCTACCACAGGACTTATGACCCCGCCCTTGCGGCCCAAATCGTCGTCTCGGTCAATGCAGAGCACAAGGACATCCATAGGATACTTATTTGAAAAGATTGTACTTAAATGATTCTGTGGGATAATGCAAATACATCCTCAGACCATCAATCGGGAATCCATGAACGCCGATAAATGAATTTGGAAATCGGCGGTCTTTATTGCAAAAGAAAATTGCGCCCTTGATGCTACATGTTCATCGTACTCATGACACCTAGAAACATCGAACTCGGGAAAATCAATAAAAACCGCCACAAAATATTTATTTTAATAGGAGAGACCTCATGGCATGATAAGTCGTATGATAAGGCGAATCCTGTCCGCAGCAATTTTTCTGATGCTCATAGTATCATTTGCCAATGCTTTTTCGATCGATATGGCTGAAACGCAAAAAAATGTAGATATCTATAACAAGAATATCGATAAAGCCCCTGGCATTCTGAAGGGCATTATGGGCAATGAGAAGATCAATCTGGATATACCCAAAAATGATGGCAGCGTATTTCTCGTGGGGTTGGAGATGAAAGAAGGAAGGATAAACAAAACGGTTGTTGGTGGTTGGAATGATCCATCTATCACAATAACCGCCACAGAGAACGCTATAAACGACACCAGACGATCAAAGAATCCTATCACTACATTCCAGAACGAGAGGGACAAAGGCCAGATCACCTTCGATGCGAACGGTTGGACCAAGATCAAACTGGATGCAGTTCTATCGAGCACTAGCGTTCTCCAGTTCGGCTATAGCCTATTCTTTGGCTAGCGAGCCATATCTATTTTCTCTTTTATTAGAATCATTTCTTAGCAAATTTTGTAAATGGATAGATGAGCCTCTTGCTCAAACCAAAGCGATACTGACCATTCAACCAGGACTTCGGACTTCTTGAATTGCTCAGTTTATTTGCAATATAATTATAACCCCAAACGCCAGTTACTTCATAGATCAATCTATTTGCAGCAGATGCTTTTTGTTTATCCAAAACCAAGTCTCTCCAGACCATATCGTAGTCTTCTTCTTCCATTATGCTTTTCGCTGCAGCATATCCGCTTAAGAGCGCATACTTCATGCCAAAACCCAAAAAAAGATCCTGGAAGCCGGCGGCTTCTCCCACGAACAGTCTCTTGTTCTGCTTATTGGTCTCATTCAAGGCAAAAGTTCCATAGCCTGCAAAGGATCTCCTGTTCGTGATCGTAAATTGTTTCAATCTTGAGAATGCTTCAAAGCTATTTTCGAAACAGAGATTTGTTTTAGATAAATCCTTCATTACAACTGATGCTAATGTTGCTTTTCCGTCTGCAACCAGCAAATATGAGTACCCTTTAGAGGCGCATTTATCATTTAGAATCAAATTTATCGAATCTTCGGCATTGGTATCAAAAACGATGCCTTTTACCACACCGACCGGTTTTTTGCCGGAGACACCTGTCGCGACTATATCGCATTCTTCAAGGGTCATTTTTGAATTGAATCTTATTTTCACGCCGGCATCAAGAGCTTGATTCTTTAGACTTTCGTCCAAACTATCAACTGGACCTCTTTGCACCAGATAAAAAAGGTTGTCCTTATCTTCTGCTATGAACTCTTTTTGTAAGTCGGTATAGAAAGAAGCCTTTTTAAATCCTTTGTACCAGAAGTTGGTTTCGAGCGACAAATTTTTCAAAATTTCCAAAACATCCGTCTCATCGCTCCAATTCTCCAGGCCCTGAAAATCATTGTGGAACCGACTTCCGATCGTGGGAGACTTTTCAAAAATCGTCACATCAAATCCACCGTTGGCCAAATTAATTGACGCGGTCAGACCGGCAATGCCCGCACCCAAAATCTTAATTTCGCCAGCCATCATGGGCTAGTTGAAATATAGCTATTTTACCTTTTTGTCTTGTTGAAAAGAGGAATCAGGTGAAGACCTCACCCGTCCTCACCTTGCCGGACTTCTCCACTGCGGAGACGAATATCCTGCCGTCTCCGAACTTGCCGGTGCGTGCTGCATCACAGATGGTCTTCATGACCGAATCCACGGCTTCATCCTGGACATAAAGCTCGAGTTTGAGCTTGGAGAGTAGATCGACATCCATGGTTCCTCCCCTGTACTGGAGTTTGATGCCTTTCTGCTCGCCCCTGCCCAGGACCTGGATCACCGTCATGCCGACGATGCCCTTCTCTTCTAGAGCTTTCTTGACCTGCTCCAGCCTCTCCGGCCGTATTATCGCCTCAATCTTTTTCATTCTTGTTACCACCTTCAGGCATACGCTTTCTCGCCGTGCTGGGAGATGTCCAGTCCCACGTATTCCTCGTCTTCAGTGACCCGCAGCCCCATGACGGAATCCACGATTCTGGCCAGGATGTAGGTCATCACGAAGGCGTAGATCACAGATGCGCCTGCAGCGATGATTTGTACCTCGAACTGATGAAAGTTGCCATAGAGGAGGCCGGTGTAGTTGTTGACCGAGGCCGTGGCAAATATGCCCGTGGCAATGGCGCCCCAAAGGCCGCCCATGCCGTGCACCGCCCAGGCGTCGCAGCTCTCATCCAGCCCGCGACCGACGCGGAAGAGGAGCGCCATGTAGCACAGGACACCGGCTACCGCGCCAATGACAACGGCACCCGGGATATCGACAAAGCCCGCGGCAGGCGTTATGGCCACGAGACCAGCTATGCCTCCGCTCACCATTCCCAGAGCACTGGGCTTTCCTTTGAACCAGCTGGCGAAGAGCCACGTCAAAGCACCGGCGGCCGCTGATGTGTTGGTGACCAGCAGGGCAGAAGCGGCCAGGCCGTTTGCGGCCAAGGCGGACCCCGCATTGAATCCAAACCAGCCGAACCAGAGGAGCCCAGCGCCGATCATGGCCATGGGGATGTTATGGGGCTCCATGACATAGGATCCGAAACCCATTCTCTTGCCTATGACCAGAGCTATGGCCAGAGCCGAGAAGCCTGAGCTGATGTGCACCACCGTCCCGCCGGCAAAGTCCAGGGCTCCCATCTGAGCCATCCAGCCGCCCGCCCAGACCCAGTGGGCCAGGGGATCATAGACCAGGGTGGTCCAGAGCAGGGCCAGCACGATGAAAGAGCTGAGCTTGACGCGCTCCGCCACTGCGGAGGTCAGTATGGCCAGGGTCACAGCTGCGAATACCAGCTGGAAGGCCACGTAGATCAGATGCGGTATGTTGCTCGCCAGGGGGGCCTCGCCCAGCCCCACGCCGCTTAGTGCCAGATAGTTCAGGCCGCCTATAACTCCGGAAATATCCGAGCCGAAGGCCAGGCTGTATCCGAAGAGGACCCACTGGATGCTCGCCAGAGCAAAGGCCAGAAAAGATAGGCCTATCATCGATACGACGGTTTTGCTTCGGACCAGACCGCCGTAGAACAAACCAACGCCCGGCGTCATCAGCATCACCATTGCTGTTGCCACCAGAACCCATGCTGTGTCTCCACTGTTAATCGGCAAACTGCATCACCCTTGAATATTATATGAACGCGAAAGATATTCAATTTTTTGTATAGCCGTCCGAACCATCACGGTAGATTCGATCCGGCATTTGCTGAACAAATCTTAGCCCGAGGGATTAAAAAGGGTATTTGATACAAATTCGTAAAAGCTATGAATAGTTCATATCCGTTCATAGATGTGCATAATCTACAGTTCTCTTATGGTGGGCTGATTATTTAAATAATTTTTTGAGGTAATGTCCCATTTTTGCTTAATTAGACCGGGAATGTATGATTTAGGGAAAAGATGTGGGCACCTGAAATATCGTATTAATAATTATATGATAGACCTATTTGCGTTGAAAATATGGATGAGGGCAGTCCTGGATTAGGGGAAGACGCAGAGCAGTTAAACCGCTCCGCACCCTCGCTCCTTCGTCCTGACCCGCACAACGTCCTCCACAGGATAGACGAAGATCTTGCCGTCCCCGGCTTCTCCCGTCTGGGCCACATCGCAGATCAGGTCGATGACAACCTCTGAGTCCTTATCATCTACCACCAGCTCCAGCTTGATCTTTGGCAGGAACTCCACTTTGTAGTCTCCGGCGCGCCACTGAAGTGTGATGCCCTTCTGCCTTCCCCGGCCCTTGACCTCAGTGACCGTCATCCCCGAAAAGCCCTTCTTGTCCAGCTTGTCGCGCAGCAGGTGGAGCTTCTCGGGCCGAATTATGGCTTCAATTTTCTTCATCTCATCTCCTCACATATAGGCGCCTTCACCATGCTGGCTGATGTCCAGACCCACGGATTCTTCATCATCCCGGACCCGCAGACCCATGACCGCATCAATGATCTTGGCGAGACCGAAGGTGACCAGGAAGGAGTAGCCCCAGGTGACTCCAATGGCTATAATCTGCACCACGACCTGATGGGAGTTGCCCGCCAGGAGTCCCGTGGCGCCGATGGTGGCAAAGATGCCGGTAGCCAGGACACCCCAGGTGCTACCTATGCCGTGGCAGGCCAGGACATCCAGAGAGTCATCTACCTTTTTGCTGCCTCGGATCAGGATGATAGCGTAGTATCCGGCAATGGCGGCCACGATGCCTATTGGAATCGCCGCCAGGGGCGTCACGAAGCCCGCAGCAGGCGTTATCGCAGCGAGGCCAGCCACGGCACCGGTCACGATTCCCAGGGCGGAAGGCGCTCTCTGCCTCCAGGAGAGAAGCATCCAGGTCGTTGCAGCTGCCGCGGCAGATGTATTGGTGGTGACAAAAGCATTGGCTGCAATGCCGTTAGCCGCTAGTGCTGAGCCGGCGTTGAAACCAAACCAGCCAAACCAGAGCAGAGCCGCGCCCATGACGGTCGTAGGAATATTATGCGGCTCCATGGGGTCGGTTCCGAATCCCTTGCGAACACCGATGACCATAGCTACTGCCATGGCCGAGACACCAGCCGTGATATGCACCACTATTCCTCCGGCGAAGTCCAGGACACCCATCTGTTGCAGCCAGCCTCCACCCCAGACCCAGTGAGCTACAGGATCATAGACCAGAGTGGCCCAGGCCAGAGAGAAGACCAGGAAGGAGCTGAACTTGATACGCTCCACATAGCTGCCCGTGATCAGGGATACAGTGATGATGGCAAACATGGCCTGAAAGATCATAAAGGTGAGAGCGGGGATGGTCAGGCCCTCTTTCACACCCATGCCTACACCGTTCAGGCCCAGGAAATCGAGGCCGCCTATGAGGCCGGATATGTCCTTTCCAAAGGCCAGGGTATAGCCATACAGGATCCACTGCAAGCTTATGATGCTCATGACGGCAAAGCTGAATATTATCGTGGAGATAGCATTCTTCTTCCTGACCATGCCCCCGTAGAAGAGTCCAACCCCTGGAATCATGATTAAGACCAGAGCAGCACTGATCAGGACCCAGGCATTATCCGCAGCATTTATCGTTCCCTCATCTGCAGATGCTGTGCCAATCAGCAGAGCTAGTAATAGTAATGACCAGAATGTACGCGTTGTTACCACCAGGCGTTAAGGCAAATGCATATTTTATAAGCATATTTAGGAAAATGTATGCAGAGTTCATAAAGAGTATGAAAAGATCATAACAGCTAAACGAACGATTTGCCTTTAAGCAGGACTGTTTGTGACCCATTGAATGCAAGCTCTTTCTGCATATTGAATAGATTATTAAGAAACAATTTGCTATACATAGCTAATCTGAAAATTTCATAAAAATTATGAACAAATTTTAACTAGATTTATATACACTCTGAGTAAGAAGTGCGAATCACTACTGTGCAGATCAATATCGCACAGATCAGTGTATCCACAGGAAGGGAATTGAAAATGTTACCTAGAACATTATGGAGAGTCAGTTTATGTCTTATTGTTGCGCTGCTGGCTGTCTCGGTTATCTGTTCGGGCGAAGAACGGGCACCAGATGCGAGTGGAACAAATACGGGAAACGTCAATGATATCTCGGCTTTGTCTCCCGGCCAGCCCACCCCCCTGGAAGTGGCTGACGCCGTAGGTCATAATAAAGTGGCCATAAATATGATGTGGACATTGCTCGCAGGATTCCTGGTCATGTTCATGCAGGCGGGCTTCGCCATGGTTGAGACGGGCCTGTGCCGGGCCAAGAACGTGGCCCATACCATGGCCATGAACTTCCTGGTCTATCCCCTGGGCATGCTGGGATTCTTCGTTACCGGGTTTGCCATCATGTTCGGAGGCTTTGGCCCCATCAGTACCATGGGCGGCTTCGCAGGGCTTAACCAGGAGTTCACCCTCCATCTGATGGGCCACAGCTTCGGGCTCTTTGGAACCAAGGGCTTCTTCCTGGTAGGTGTCTATGATGTGGCGGTCTTCGCCCTATTCCTGTTCCAGATGGTATTCATGGATACGGCGGCCACCATTCCCACGGGTGCCCTGGCGGAACGCTGGAAGTTCGCTTCCTTCTGCCTCTTCGGCTTCTTCGTGGGCGCTCTGATCTATCCGGTCTTCGGCAACTGGGTATGGGGCGGAGGCTGGCTGGCACAACTGGGCGTGAACTTCGGCCTGGGACACGGACATGTGGACTTCGCCGGCTCCTCGGTAGTGCACATGACAGGAGGCGTCTGCGGCCTGGTGGGGGCCTGGCTGATTGGCCCGCGCATCGGCAAATTCAACAAAGACGGCAGCGTCAACGCCATACCCGGCCACAGCATTCCCATGGCACTGATCGGCACCTTCATATTGGCCTTCGGATGGTTCGGCTTCAATGCCGGCTCGAGCCTTGCGGGCACTGATTACCGCATCGCTGTGGCCGCAGTGAACACCATGCTCGCTTCGGCTACTGGCGCCCTGGCCGCTACCGCCTGGATGTGGGCGGTGAGAACCAAAAAACCTGACCCGAGCATGATGGCCAATGGAATGCTGGCCGGCCTGGTGGCCATCACCGCCCCCTGCGCCTTCGTCAACGCCCAGGCTGCCGCCCTCATAGGTCTGGTTTCCGGTGTACTGGTGGTGGAATCGGTCTACTTCTGGGAGAGAAAGATGAAGCTCGACGATCCAGTGGGTGCTCTATCCGTGCATCTGGTAAATGGTGCCTGGGGCTGTCTGGCTCTGGGCTTATTCGCCGATGGCACCTACGGAGAAGGCTGGAACGGTGTGCCTGGAACTGTAACCGGGCTGTTCTATGGAGATGCCGGGCAGTTCGCCGCGGAAGTGATAGGCGTCGTGACTAACATAGTTGTAGTAGGGCTGCTGTCGCTGATGGTCTATAAAGCGATTGGACTTGTCACCCATTTGAGAGTTGATGCAAACGTAGAGCTGTGCGGTCTGGATGTCCCGGAGATGGGCACCAACGGATATGTGGGGGAGTCAATTCCAGAATGCCCCAGCATGCCAAATAGAGAGGTGAGCCAATGAAAATGATTCAGGCCGTATTGAGGCCTTCCAAGCTGGAAGAGGTCAAGAAAGCGCTGGAGGATGCCGGCTACACCAGCCTGACGACCATAGAGGTGAAGGGCAGAGGACGCCAGAAAGGCATCAAACAGATCTGGCGAGGCGAGGAGTATGTGTTGGACATGCTCCCCAAGGTCAAGTTGGAGGTAGTGGTTCCTGATGAAAAAGAAGATGAGGTTGTAGAGATAATCCGAAAGGCAGCTTATACCGGAAATATAGGTGACGGAAAGATCTTCGTCCTGCCGGTGGAAAAGACCATCCGGATCAGGACCGGCGAGACTGACGGAAAGGCACTGTAGCTCGCTTCTCATATTTTTGCCGTCGGGCTCCTGCACCATCTCCATCTGGAGCCGACCCTTTTTTACGTGAATAACGATCCTTACTCAGCGGCTAGGAAACGGCGGCATCTAATGGGATAGTGGATCTGAAGAATTGAAAATGGAGATGACTTATTAATCCATTCAGCATAACAGATATATTAGTGAAGTAGTTTCAAGTCGTAACTATTTGACCGCTTACATAGCCAGCAGGCAGGGGTGGAAAACATGAATACAAACTCGTTGAATCTCGTCCTCGGCGGTATTGGCCTGATTATCATGCTTTTTGGACTCCTCCTTCTTAACCAACCCTTGATCGCCACGCCATTAACTGGCATCGGAGGCTCCGTGCTTGCGACCGCGCTCGTCAATTGGATTCTTACTCGCAATTTTGGAAACATTCCGATCAGTTCCATCGTAGAGGCTCTCGCGCAAAAAACCGAGTTCATGCGAACGGAACAAGAGGCGGAGCTAACGTTCACACTTCATGGCGATCGAGTGAAACTTGAAAAACGGCACCGCTACCATTTGCGAAATACGCGACGCTATATTCGTCCACACCGCATATCAATGTTCACTGACACTTCGCTTGCTACGGATATAGATCGAAGCGGCTTCGTTCTTGTTCTCGAACCCGACGGTAACAAGCTAGAAGGCTCGCTGTTGGACAGTTATGTCATCTCAGAAAGTGGAAAACATGTTTTTCGAAAGACATATCATCTTCAGCCGGGCGATAAGAACGTCTTCGAGTTTCGCTCGGTAGACTACTATCGACTAGCCGACCGCCTGATCTGGACCGTTCAGGATCTCTCGGAAGACTTCCTCATCAGAATTAGAAACCAAACAGGACGGAACAACGTATTCAAGGTGAAAATCAATCATCATTGCGAAAAGGATATCCTTGATCAGATGAAGCTGCTAGAGGAATCAAATGAAATCATCATCGAGTTCAATGCGGAGATACTTCCATACCAAGGATTCGAGATTATGTGGGACTTTTCCAAGTGATATAACCGAGTCCGCCAAACAAAAACTGAACCTGATTCGGCGCTCTGCGCCATGGCGGATGGGCGTTCAGAGTTCGCGTAGTCGGCGTCAGTCAAAAGAGAGAATTCCGAAAACCCTGCCCCAAATATAATACAAATGCTATTATATTATTATTGATTTTTAGCTTCATGCTCTTCGTGATACGTCTCCGCAAGACTATTTGTCGATTTCCCTGGTTGCCAGGATCTCTTCGATATTAGGTTTTAAAAATTGGATTCAGTTATCTCTTCACCCGCTCCAGCCCCGGAATCAGTAATCCTCATCCCCACTGGCATTGCCCGGCCGCGCCTCCCGCGCGCCAGAGCGCCACATCCTCGGGCGCACATTTCACTCGCCTCTTTTCCAAATGCGAATGATGAGCGCAATTCCGACCGGGTTTATGGCCAGGATGAGTATGATGCCCTCAGGACATTCCCAGCCGTTCTTTTATGGCTCGGATGTCTTTTTGCACCTGTCTGTTATATCCTGGCTGGATATCTTCTCTCAGGCCTTTGATCTCTTCAAGGACAAGAGGAATCGCGTCAGTGTTTGCTTTCATCAGCGGTATTGCATCGGTGTTTGCTTTTATCTGCGGTATCGCGTCAGTGTTTGCTTTCACGGCCATTAGGAGTGGTATAGCCTTATTCATCTGAGACGCCGTGTTTATCGATGCAAATTGCCACATGGGCATGACATCGTCGGGATAGTCCTCAGATCTCACATCATCCACCCTTGCGAGCTGGGGCCGCTCCTTCATGGCTGAATTATAGAACTTCGTGATTCTCTGCTCATCGCCTTCAACCAGGACTACGACCATCTGGTGCTCATCTTCATCATCGTTATAGACTTCAAAGCCTCTGAGAGCTAGACGCATAGCTAACTCCGTGAGGCAGGGCCGATAGCCTACATCGTGCACTTTTGGGCCGACGATCGTGATTTTTAGCTTCATGCTCTTTCTGATATGTATCTGCAAGACTATTTGTCTATTTCCCTGGTTGCCAGGATCTCTTCGATCTTAGGTTTCAAAAATTGGATTCAGTTATCTCTTCACCCGCTCCAGCCCCTGAATCAGCACTCCTAATCCCCACTGGCATTGCCCGGCCGCGCCTCCCGCTCTTCCTGTGCACCACATCCTCGGGCGCGCATTTCACTCGCCTCTTTTCCAAATGCGAATGATGAGCGCAATTCCGACCAGGTTTATGGCCAGGATGAGTATGATTCCTATCATCTTCTTCATGTCGCCGCTGAATGGCGTCTTCCCTGCCAGGTCCATCGTCTGGTCCCCATTCACCAGAACCTGCCAGGACTGCCCGCCTGCCTTGAGTGTGTAAATCCCACGCACCAGCCCCCGGAAGCTGTAATCCCCGTCCGAGTTGCCGTTGGCGACCTTCACGTCGCCGCGCCAGAGCTCCACGCCCGCAGGCGCGCCCAATACCCGCAGGTTGTAGCCCTCGCGAATGGGCAATGGGTTGCCTTCTGCGGTGAGGTTCAAGGAGATATTCAGCAGACCGAGCACTGTAGGAGCGATGTCCATCTCCGACCAGCGGCCGCCCAGGTTCAGCTCCTCCACGCCCGGTCCGACGAAGACGAGGGGAACGCGCAGTGCCTCCAGCTTTGCCGAATACTTCTCAGCAGAGTGGCCGCCCTTACCCTTCGCGTCAGGAAAGACCATGCCGTGGTCGGCGGTGATCACCAGCAGCACGTTGTTCTTGCGGCAAGCTTCTTTCAGCCGGCCTAGCGGCAAGTCAAGGGCCTGCACTGTTTGAAGGTAGCCATTCGCCCCCAGGTTCTGCCCGGCGCTATCCACCGCACCCACATTGACCAGCATGACGAAGGGCTGGCCGGGGAGGTGCCCGACTATGTCCGCGGCCGCGTCCAGGCCCCACGCATTGTTCCCTGCGTAGCCGGGCAAGCCAGCCGGGGAGGTGTACTCTGCAAATTTATCCCGCCATTCCTGGAAGAGAACTCGTATGCCCGCTGGAACATTGTCTCTGAAACCAGGAGTTGGCTCCGCCCCGTGCAGAGCATTGTCGCCCAAATAAAGAACCGCATCCATCTTTTGCAGAACCGGCATGGAGTCGCCCCGCTCCAGAACGGCCAGACAGAGGTAGCCCTTCTGGCGAGCCATGTCGAAGATGGTGGGGCCGATGGCCTCCGGATTGACCTTTGAGTTGCCCGAAATGAGAACGCTATGGCTTTTCGTCGTCTCTGGGACGGGAACCGTCACATCCACGGCGCGGGCCCCGCCGCCAGTGAGGTTGAAGAGCACGGTCCCCGGCAGGGGCGTACCATCCAGAGCATAGGCGCTGTGCTCGGGATAGACGTAGGACGCGCCCAAGCCGTCCACTACTACGATCACAGCGCCGCCTGGAGAGTCGTCCGTTAGCCCCACCTGAATGTCGGCAGCGTTGCTTCCCGTCAGCAGCAGTAATAGCAACAAAAAAAGAAGAGAACGGATCATCCGATTTCAGCGCTTCAGAAATCGGTCATGATCCTGTATTGGTCGATCTCCGTCTGCTTCAGGCCCGTCAGGAACTGCTCGGCCATGTCGCGAATATCACGGGACCTGGTTATAGCCCGGCCCACAACGAGAATGTTCGCGCCGGCAGCCAGAGCTGCACCCTCGGTATCCACGCGAATGCCGCCCGCCACAGCTACGAGAAGCCTGCGGCCGTCCTTGGCCAGAGCCTGCATCTCAGCGATGTTCTGCCAGGCGTGAGCACTCTTTTCATTATCAATGGCCCGGTGCAACTCGACCACATCCGGCAGGACATCCAGGCCCTTCAGAACCGCCAGCGGATCTGGCACATTGAGCATATCGATTATAGAGTAGATGCCCGTCTTTCTGGCCTCATTGATAGAGAGCTCGAGTGTCTTCTTGGGCGCGAGGCCCGAGATCACCACGGCATCAGCAGTGGAGTCTGCAGCCAGACGCACTTCCAGATTGCCCGTATCCAGAGTCTTGAGGTCCAGGATGACAAAAGCACCCGGCCGGATGGCGCGAATCTCCTTGACCACGTTTACGCCTAACATCTTCACCAGTGGAGTTCCTACCTCTATCAATATGTGATCGCTCTCAGGCAAGGCAGTGAGCACCCGGCGCACCTCGGCAACATCTACCAGGTCGAAGGCCACCTGCAAGTATGGTGGGTCCCACAGGCGCGTGACGCGGAATCCCATGATGGGATGCGTGGAGCGGTCCTTCTCGTAAAGAACTTTATCGATATCCGGGAATCCTGCCATGGCGCGCTGCAAAGCCAGCTTCGTGGCCCCGTAATTGTAGCGATAGATGGCGTCGTAATCCTTGGCCAGCGGATGAATGAATACGGATACTATTACCAGCAGATCCTCTGCCTTCTCCCGCGGTATGATGCCCTCGGCAACAGAGTCCGCCACAGCCTTGGCCACTGCCATCTGTGCCGGACCGAAGATCTGGGCTACTTGATCCATGTTCTTCACAGTCACTTTGGGAACGATTAAAGTAGAAGGCTTGGGCGGTAGATTGGGCCGAATAACACCCAAAAGCGGCGTATGCCCCGCCGAAAGCTGTGTGAGTCCCGAGGCAAACGCAGTTCCAACGGGTCCCTCTTTATCTCCTATGATCAGATCGATATGAGCTATCTCAGGCTCCTTTCCTAGGAGAGCCTCTCCAACCAAAAACAAAAAGATTCACCTCGCCGACCGTTTGGTCAATCTCTCTATTTTAATCCTTTTGCCGCCTTTGGTGCCGGGCTTCGAGGCCAAACGACGCGCAAAGCCGTTCATGATCAAATCAGCTGCCAGTAAATGAGCGGCGCCAGTGCCAGCAACATCAGGCCGGTGAACAGCCTCATTCCCACCCGGTGATCTTTGCGGAAGTTGTCCACCTGCTCAGGGCTCATCCCCAGGGCCAAGAAACTGCCTAGAACTAAGATGGGCAGAATTACTCCCAGATTGTAGAAGAACAGATATGTAGCACCATCAAGGTAGCTTCCGGCCGAGATACGATCCAGTATCGCAAGATAGACGCCACCTACACAGGGGGCTTTTACAAGGGAGAAGAGCGCGCCGATCAGGAAGTAGGAGCTGATACTGCGCGTCTCAACCCCGGCCTGGAAATACTTGAGTGCCCAGTCTGTGCGAAAGAGTGAAGGTTTTCCCTGTTGCAGACGCATTGCGTCCAGAACCTGAGAAAGGCCGGCCACCAAGAGCAGGGCAGTCACAGCATAGCGGAAGGATGTGGCCATCGCCTCGAAATGCAGCAGTCTCTGCATGCCCAGGCCAAAGAGGAAGTACATGGTGAAGATGCCAAAGGAGAAGAATGCCACCATCGTCAAAAGCTCACGCCTCTTTCCTTCCGTGGAGAGGATGGACGCTGCCAGGAAGACCAGAATGGCCAGAGCGCAGGGATTGAAGCCGACCAAAACGCCTGTTCCGAGGACGCCTAAGATGGCAAGAATGGAGAGCTTTTGCAAGTCCTGCCCGTTCACCATTCCGGTGCCGTTTCCCTCGCGGGAGGTTTGGCTCTCATTGCTGGGCAAAGATATTGCAGGCTTGACAACAGAACTCGGGTTTGCCAGAGCCTCTAAAATAAGCTGTTCCAGCTTGGAATTGTTCCCATCATAGTCTCTGTAATTTATGACCCGGGTTCCAATGATAATGGCAGGAACATCCTTGGCATTATATTGCTTTATGATTCGATGGCCCTCGTCCGTATAATAATAATATCCCGTGACATTCAGGGGCACTGTTTGGCCAACCTTCCCAAGCGTTCTGTCTGCTGCAGCGCATTTTGTGCACCCCGGAGACTTAATGATGATGACCTCTGTTGCCCCTTTGCCTGTCACGACAATGCTATTCGAAAAGACCAGAGCTATGCAGACGAGCAGAATGAGACAGATGACTCCAAAGGGAGACTTGAGAGAGAGCATCAGCCACCTTATGATACCGATGAGATATAAAAAGAAGGTGCCAATCAGAGTGGCCTGGAGCCTGTGGAGGGTGGACGAAGAACCACCCGCCTGCCAATCAAATCAATTTGCCGGACATTTTCTTCGTCCCTCTAGACAAACCCGGGGTCCCGCAATTGTCTCCATTTCCGCAGAGCAACCCAGGGCATTTTTTCTTTGGTTTCACCTCCAGTGGTTTTCACTCTTCCGTGGTGTACTCAAGGGCCGGCTTATTCTCACTGGAGGCCCTGCTGGAGGTGAATCCGACTGATGCCTCGCCTTCCGCCACGAGAACTATGGTGTAAGGACACCCTTCCGTGCAGGTCTCGACAGCCTTCCTGATTAGGGGTGTAACATCCAGAACGTAGTTCCCCTCCTTTTCTATGGCGACGGGAGTGGATGTGACATTGGTATTATATTCACCTTTGTCATTCCAGTTTGCATTATCGAATGTCGCTCCATGCAAGAAGTAAGCTGTAACCATGCCGGTCTTATTGACCTTGGCAGCATTCAGAGTGAGCGTAGCAGACTTGATCTGACCAGAATTGAAGATGCTCTGCGATCCAAATAGGTTGACAAAACTCAGATACGTCTCATTCAAGGGTGATCCATTAACGGACGTAACCCAGAGGAGACTGCTTCCTTCATAGCTCTGGTTGACATTATTCGCATTTACATAGGTATTAACATCCATGTTTGCTGTGAAGCTCCCCGCTGCGGCATTTGCTGCCAGCAGCAGGAAAAGGCTTATGAGTGCATACAAATATCTCAAATTCAATTCCTCCGCTAGTGTATCATAATCAAACAAATAAAAAGACTTACCTTCATATGTAGCTTATGTTAGGCGACCTTTTGGTCCATATGAGCCATGAATCTAAATGCACTGTATTCTATCTAAACCAAGTAGTATGCAGGAGGCCAATTCATGAAAACGAACCACTTTAACCAACTGCGCGGAAAAATCCGCTACGTTAGCTTTATTAACCTCACCACTGCTCTTGGTCACGGTGGTCGCTTGAGAAATATAGTCTTTTGCATCTTCTGCGCCGCCTTGCTGATAGCTTCAGTCGCGGATGGTGCCACGATACAGGTAAGCTCGAATCTGCAAGCCGCGATAGATGCTGCCTCCGCGGGCGATACTCTTCAGGTAGCGCCGGGAGCTTACGACAAAATAACCATACAAAAGAGCCTGAACCTGGAGGGGCCTGGTGCAGTTATCCGGGCCGGAAATAGGGATGCGTGCATAAATGTAGAGGCCGACAATGTTCGCATAACCGGCTTCATTGTCCGGGACGGATTTTATGGAATAAAGCTCAATAGTGTTGTCGGTTGTACTATTGCCAACAATACCGTCATCCATTGTGCTCAGCCCGGCATTGCCCTTATCTTCTCCAACAGCAATATCATCACGGGAAATAATGCCAGCTTTAACGGCCTGGGCGGAGAGGGTTGGTACGGAATATATCTCTCCAACTCTAACGACAACCTAATTACGAACAATGTAGCCTATGGAAATGGCGCTTACGGCATAAACCTCTTCCCGTCCTGCAGCAATAATACCATAAGAGGCAACGTGTTGCAGGGGAATATGTACGGGCTTTACATGTTCACCAATTGTGCCAAGAATATCATCGAATTCAACGACATGTCCAGAAACACCAATTCGGGTCTGGACCTGCGCTTCAATTGCACCGACAACCTCATCCTCAACAATAGCATGGTGGATAATACCGTTGCTGGTCTGTCGCTCCTGGAGTCGGGACAAAATACCATAAAAGGGAACCTGATCAGGGGCAATGGGCGCTATGGATTGCAGATACAGAGCAGCTCGGACGGCAATACGATCATCTACAACAACATATCAGATAGCCAGACAGGAATATTCCTGGATTCGAGCAAAAACCAAATCTACGGAAACAGCATCGCGGACAATGTAATTCAGGCTGAAGACAGGGGAATAAATACCTGGAATGCCGGATATCCCGCGGGCGGGAACCTCTGGAGCGACTACCAGGGCCGCGACGAGATGCAGGGGCCCGGCCAGAACGTCCCCGGAAAGGACGGATTTGGAGATACGCCCTACAAGATAAGCGAGAAGGCATCGGATGAATATCCTGTTATGGGCAACCAGGTCAAACAGATCAGCCTTGTAAGCCAGGATCTGACTCCTACCAAGGTGAGTGTGGGCGACAGCATCACCATAAAAGCAAAGCTGAAATCCAGGTATGAGCTCTCGCAAGTAACAGCACATGCATTCCAATCGGGAAAGGAGGCAGAGGGCTACTCCAGACTGGTTATGTCCGGGGATTTCTATCTCGGTTCCTTCTCTACAGCTCTCCTGAACCCGGGAAAATACGAGATAGTTCTGAGCGTAACAGACGCGCGAGGGTTTGAGCTGCGAGAAACGTTGGGCACAGTATCGGTGACCGCTAGGGGCGGCTTTTCCTGATTACTGACAGTATTGAATGTATTAAAAGGGGAGATAATGACACTATTTAGATCATGTTTAGCAGGAGTGGGAATAGTCACAGTTATAGCGTTATTGATGCTGGCAAATGTGGCACATGGGGGCGAAGCCTATTGCGATGCATGCAAAGGCGACTCCGGCTGGTCGGGAGATAAAGCGCTTGATCAGATCGGTAACCCCAACGCAGGAGCGGCTTCAGAAGTCATGCCGGGTCTGAGCACGGCTCAAAAGAATAGGGTGGGCATATGGAAAGAGCCCCTCTCCGGATTCACCAACGGCAATGCGACGAAGACGGCCGCCTCCGCTCCGGACAATAAAGCGCCCGTTACAGATAAAGCCGCAAAAACCGTTGTGCAAAGCAAACCCGTAGAGGATAATGCCGCTATCGTGCGGAGCACCGGAGCCAGGAGTATGCTCGTCCCAATAGAGAACGTCTCTGCCACCGATATCTTGCTGGACATCAGCGAGAAACCCCCGGAACACATCCAGGGATCAATTGCTATCCCCTATACAGAATTTATGAATAATGGAAGCTTGCTGTCTGTGGCAGAGATCTCCAAGATGCTGGGAGATGCAGGAATAACCCGCACAGATCCCGTGGTCGTCTATGGCGAATGCATGCCTTGCGGCGGTGGGCCGGCTCCGGCGACTTATGTTTACTGGATGCTGAAATCCATGGGCCAGGAGAACCTCCGGGTGTTAGACGGAACTGTGAAAGATTGGGCCGCAGCAGGAAAGCCAGTCACCAACGAGACGGCCATAAGGCCATCCAAGAACTATACAGCCCAGTTCACAACAGATCTGATTGCCTCCTACGATTATGTGAAAAGCGGGTCCGCGCAGATCATAGACGCAAGAACATTGCAGGAGTTCGGAAACGGCTCCATACCAGGATCAATCAACATTCCATACGAAAGCGTCATCGCCGGCAATAGCAGAATCAAGGATGAAACCAAACTCGGCAGGGTCTTCTCGTACCTCCATAAGAACCAGCCGGTGGTAGTCTACACTAATACGGGCATCAAAGGATCTGTGGAATGGTTTGCGCTGAAGCTTCTTGGCTATGATGCCAAGCTCTACAGCTATGCGGACTATTATCAGAACAACCAGATAGCTACAAGCCAGGGAAATGCAAGCAAGGCTACAGCTTGAAAACGGCAAGAGGCAAAGGCATGAACGGAATTAGAACTGCTGGGTATACCCTGCTGCTGATTGCAATGCTCGCTGCATTGGTCTCCGGCGTCAACGGAGAATGCAGCGCCTGCAAAGGCGGATCGTCCACCGCTCAACAGGACGTACTGAATAACGAGTGGGCAGTATTCATGGGGAATGCGAACGCGACGACAGATGTGATGTCCAGCTCCAATGGCCTGATCTCGCCTCAATATTCCAGGGCGAATAATCAGCTCGTTCAGACGGGAAACAATGGTGCGGCATCGGATAAACCGAGTTTGGATAGCAGCCCGGCTCAAGATCCGAGCCCCACGAATATCGCCGATTCCGGTGCGAAGTCAACCAACATCAAGCCCGCCATAGAGAGAAGCCAGAAGTTCGCATCTGTTCTGGTTCCTCTGGAAAGAGCCAATAATTCCGGGATAGTTCTGGATATCAGTCCCAACTCCACTGAGTATATCCCCGGCGCGATCAACATCCCTTATACAAAATTCCTTGATTCGAGTGGAGTTCTCTTGCCTGTATCCGAGATGGCTCGAACACTAGGCGACTCCGGGATATCCCAAAGCGATGCCGTGCTAATTTACGGCGAATGCCAGCCCTGCGGCGGCGGACCGTCGGCAGCAGCTTATGTCTACTGGATCATGAAGTATCTGGGACATGAGAACGTCAAACTGCTGGACGGAGGAATCGACGACTGGGTGGCGGCAAAGCTGCCAACAGTGACAAAGCCCGCGATCCTCCCCCAGAAGAGCTATACTCCATCCATAAAAGCCGATCTCCTGGCCACTTTTGAATACATGCATAGCAATATGCCATTGATCATCGATGCCAGAACTCCGATTGAGTTTGGCGCCGGATCGATACCAAATGCCGTTAATATTCCCTATGACAGCGTCTTGGACGGCAAGAGGATCAAGGACGAGGCAGCACTGCAAAAGCTATTCTCCTCGCAGCAGTTGGATAAGCCCATAGTAGTCTACACCAATACCGGCGTCAAGGCCTCCATGACCTGGCTTGCGCTGACGCTTCTGGGGTATGATGCCAGGATTTACTCCTGGCAGGATTGGGAGGCCCATCAGCCCAGGCTCAACATCGAATTGCAGGAAGCGAAGGCTACGCCCAATCCTGCGAAGATTGGAGATGTTGTCCAGATGACGGTTGTATTCAAAAACCAGAGCACTAGCAGCGCACCCGTTGAGGCTGGCAACGAGACGGTTTTGACCATCAAAGGATGTGCCACCTGCGGATTCGGCTCGCCCCAGGGTTACGCTGATTTAAGCAGCAGCGGTGGCGTGGTGAAGATAGGCTCCTCGTCCCAAGCCCAAAAAACCGCTGCGAACAAAGGATTCACCGTCGCGGCTATTGTAAATAGCCCAAAAGGAGATCAGGTGTCCAAGGTGATAGTGAAGCGAATCTCTGGAGACGAGTTTGCAGGAATTTGGAATGCAAATGTCATTGCCGGAATCTATAAGGTCGACATTGTGGCATCTTTGGAAAATATCAATAAGACGTTTTCGGATGCACTGGAGATCGAGGTCGTTTGACACCGGTAAATATAAGAACATTGAGAAATAAATGCTGGAGTTAAGTGTGAACTTCCGCTTATTGCTTTATTTTATTCTGGCGGCCTGTCTGGTTAGCAGTGCGGTTGCATTTCCTATGCAAAATGCACGCGATAATAACAAGGCTACCATCTGGTTTCAGAAGGCGTATAACAACTACTTCAAACCAAACATCGACGACAGCACGCCTCCGACCATTTATGGAGTGAGCGTAAGCCCCTCCGCCCTGAAGATCGGCGCACCCCGGTGTGAGATCAACGCCTTGGTCTATGACACAGGCGGAATTGAGACGGTTTATGCCGATGTCGGCAATCGCATGAACCTCATGCTGGACCTGGACCGAAATAACAGATTTACCGGATACTGCGGGTCCAATTTCCCTCCTGGGGTATACAATGTGACAATTGTAGCTATCGACAAGAGCGGAAATGCTGCAAAGGACGAGTCAAGAAAGCTCACTATTCGCGACCCCAATGACCTCAACGGCAATGGAATCGAGGATAGCCTGGAAAAGCAGGGCGCCAGGGATTTGAAAGTAATCGTCCTGCATGACGGCAACCTGAGCAATGTCGCATCAGCAAAAGCGGATAGTTTCAGCATTCTGCCAGGGAGCGCGTTAACGGTATCCTCAGACAATCTGGAGAAGTTAGCCAAGACGAATGGTGTCAAAGGCATCTACAAGGACCAGAAGTTGAAGGTCATGGCACTGCAAAGGGACGGTTCCAGCAAATCGTCATCCGAATCTTCGATCATCAATGATCCGAGAAAGAACGAAGGCCCCAGTGGGACTGGGGTGACTGTGGCACTCATTGATACCGGTGCGGATACAGATCACGAGAGCATAAACCACAAGGTTGTAGCCTTCAAGGATTTCGTGAACAATCAAACCGTAGCCTATGACGACAATGGTCATGGAACTCATTGTGCCAGCCTCATTGCAGGAGATGAGGGTACGGGAGTGGCACCCGGAGCAAAGCTGGTAGTAATAAAGGTCATGGACAGGGAGGGGGCATGCTATCTTTCCGATGCACTCAAAGCACTGGACTGGTGCCTGGCGAATAAAGATCGCTACGGAATAAAGGTTGTATCATTTAGCGTCGGTGGTGAGACCCCTTCTGATGGATCGTCTCTGTTGGACGAAGCATGTGACAAGATGGTGGAAAAGGGACTTATCATGTGCGTCGCTGCCGGGAACTCAGGTCCATCCCCTTCGTCCATTGTCATTCCGGGCGACGCCCAGAATGTGATTACGGTAGGGGCGATAGACGGTTCCGGCTCTATCTTCGACCTATCTTCACGCGGCCCCACCGCCAATGGTGAGACCAAGCCGGATCTGGTCACGCTGGGTGTGAATGTGGTCTCGGCCCTGGCGGGATCGAAGAACGGCCAGAGCTCAGTGAGCGGCACCTCGATGGCGGTCCCACAGGTATCCGGCGCCTCTGCTATTCTGCTGGAAGTCCGGCCTGATTTGAAGCCAGCCGATGTGAAAAGGATACTTCTCAAAACCGCGGACGACCTGGGACCGAAGGGTCAAGATAATGTTTACGGCTACGGAGCACTTAATTTGACAAGGGCTCTTGCTACTATTGCGACCTCTCCCGCGAGGCTATCGCCACCAGATCTCGAGGGGATAAAGCTGAACCGGGAGGAGGCCTCTGCAGGTGAGCCGGTCATGATCGAGGCGCAAGCCTCTGGAGATATCAAGACTATAAGCACAAACATCATGGGACCGGACAGAAAGCTCGAGATTCCCATGGATGATTTGGACGGCAACGGCATCTACTCCGCCCGCTGGGAGACGAGCTTCTGGACGCCCGGCGACTACGAAGTTGCTGTAGATCTAGTGGGAAAATTCGGAGAGGTGGAATCAAAGGCGGTCCCTTTCCATTTGCGGAAAAAGACTTGAGGCTGTCATGTCTCTAGCCTGGCCGGAGATTGCGAAGTTCGGCAGAAAAATGGTTGCCTCCGGCCTTACTAGCTCTCGGTTCGGAAATATCAGCAGGCTTCAAGGGGAGAAGATATCCATTACCTGCACGGGCTCGATGCTGGACGAGCTGGATCAGTCCAATGTGGTGGAGGTTGATCTGAATTGTGCCTCTGACCAGGATAGAATAGCGAGCAGTGAGACCTGCGTTCACCGGGCGGTATACCGGAGCACCTCAAATAAGGCCGTCATCCATACTCATTCTCCATACGCAGTAGCACTGTCTTTGCTGGAAAAGGATTCAATTGAGCCTCTCGATAGTGAGGGTATCCTCTTCTTGGGAGTCATGCCGATTGTTGAAGGCCATTACGGATCGGATCGCCTCGCCCAAGCTGTATCCATGGCATTGCAGAGCCACAAGGCCTGCATAGCTCGCGGCCATGGCGTATTTGCCTCAGGAATGACCTTAACCGAGGCGTTCACCGCAGCCAGTATGGCCGAGCATAGCTCTAAAGTGAGATATCTGGTAAAAGCCAGGTAATTTTCTCATGCAAATTGTCCCAATAAGCATCCCCCATCTTTCAGGTGTGTAGTCCCGAAACTCTTGACTTTATATACCCATCACTGGTGCATGGGAAAGAAGAACAAAATCGTAAAGCTAACTTCGAAAAAAATCAGATACATAATCCGCTACAAAACCAATAACAATAGCACCAAATCAATCGC
>CAIQHB010000035.1 GCA_903871465.1 uncultured Methanosarcinales archaeon | reverse complement strand
GGTGCAACATATGATTGGTCGATCAATGGTGGCTCGATAACGGCTGGAACTGGAGCCAATGAGATCACCTGGACAGCCGGAGATGCAGGCACAACTCAGATATCCGTCACAGTTACCGACAGCAACGGCTGTTCGACGACCTGCACAAAGGATGTAACTGTAGCTACGCCAGTTAATAACCAGAAGCCTGCCGAGAAGAAGAAGCCCGGGATTACAGCCCAAAGCAATTCAGGAAAATTATTATTAAAGTCATATCTTAGTCTCGAATACGAGATTTCCGGTGCCACTATTACAAAGGTAGAAGCGGATAATCTTGATACCATTAACGAGCTCTCGAATCACCGCTCGCTTGAAGGAGTACTTGAGGCAGACCAGCTTAGGATTTCGGGCGTGGCTAAATCCCCTAAGGGGAGGGGTGCATCTGTTGATGTTTGGGTTGAAAACTCGTCAGGAAAGGTAAAAGAACTAACGAAAGAATTAGATCAGGGAAGTGACGAAATAAAATTTGACTTGATCGTAGACGTCTCCAAGGAGTCGAGCTACAATTTCTATATCGATCAACATATAGCGTTGAATTATCCGCATGAATTGAGCATCAGTGGAACTTTGCGGCCAATAGCGCAGCCCTCGGAAAGATCAACAATACCCGAGCCGTAGAACCCTTAATCCAGGCTCTCAAGGACGAAAAGGAGGATGTCCGATCGGAAGCAAAAAAAGCTCTGACAAAACGAGGATGGCGACAGAGTAGCGCACAATGCCAGGGATCGTCTCCTATATGAGCGCATGTGGACGAAGGGATATAATAGCTAATCCCAGCTTGAGCAGTATGTGTAACCTGCAAGCCATCCCTCAATTTTTCGACAGCGTTTAATCCACATGAAATTATTATAAATACCTTCTCACCATCAATCTCCCTCATGTTGCGCTCCAAGTTCTGCATCGTCGAAATCGATAGCAATAAGATCAATTGATCAATATCAGCAACCACTCAGTTTTACTTGATCTCCATTCTCATAGTGGCTGGAATGGGTACTCTGGCAGAAGAGGATTTAGGCCACCCGAATGGGTTGCATAAGGGACTATGCATAACTTGCAGGTCTTGGCCTGAGCCCTTAAAAAAATTTTCTGGGGCCCATTTCCTAATCATATTATTTGGTGCGTGTAAAATGCATCATCCGAAAATGGTCCTTACCGCTTCGCGAGAATGAAGCCCATATGGTAAAGAAGCTCTTTTCATGCCAGGAGATGCCGGCATAAAGGGCAGATCATAAGCCTTCAACGTGGTTTTCCTAATCAGCCGAATACAGCTTCATCCCATTCTCCATCTCTCGCGCCAGATTCGCTCCCTCCATCCTGCTCTGCACTGTGGCCGCCAGCCCCCTGGCCGCTCGCGCCCGTGAGCGCACGTCCACATGCAAGGCCAGCCCCAGGCAGCCCACGTCGTTGGGGATGAGGGCCTCAGCCAGTCTGGTTCATAGAAAATGATGCTTCACTGAAATCGAAAAGGAGTTCCTGGATTGAGGAAGCGATTGAACTACACCATCGACTCAGACCCCTGGCGGAATTGCTTTTAAGATAGCAGCACGACAATGAGGTCCGGTCGGTTCTTGAAGACAGTTCAATGGGACGAAATCACTCCGAATGAAGGCGCACTGAATTCAACTGGCATAATAACTTCGCGCAGGGATTTGTTGGCTGATTCTAATCGCAGGACGGCGCGGTGAGTGTAAGCTGCAGGATTCACTCCATTTCCCCAGCCAGCTTCTAACTGGCTCTAAAATCACATCTTCCCACCTGGTCAGTCCATATTCTATGGAATGAATTCACGGCAATTGCCTGTTGTCGATTAACTAGAATCAGCTGAATTCAACAATCCCGGCAGAATCCGGCGCGCAACATCGGGGGGTTACGAGGTCGAAATGTGTATTTATAATAATATCTGTAGTGTCTTTTATGGCCTTGAATGTTGTATAATCAAATATGGATAACACCACACACTTTGTGCATAATATTTGAATAAACTGTGAACCAATCGGGCAGTCAAAAAAAGGCGGATTTATGGTCCCCCAAACAGGAGTTAATTATTTTAAGGGTTGGCCCAATAGAGTCACAACCGATTTCTTAACGGTTAATCGGCTATGAGGTTTTTCCATGAGCAAGACACAGATTTATACCCTGGTAATTGCCGTCACAATCTGCCTCCTCGCAACGGCGGGGTTTATGGGTATCTCCGGCATCGTCCAGGCCGCAAGTCAGACAGTTGATCGATCTCAGGCCGTATCGTTCAACGACACACCCGTCCAGTATGCACATGTCAACGGGGTTACGCTAGGATATCGTGAGTTCGGATCCGGTGAACCGCTCTTGATGGTCACGGGATTCGGAGGCACCATGAATGGATGGAACCAGACCTTCATTGGCATCCTTGCCACGAAATACCATGTCTATACTTATGACCACCGGGGGATGGGATACAGCAGTGACAATAATGCGACACCCTCTATTGCCCAGTACGCAGATGATGTTGCCGGGCTGATGACTGCTCTCGGCTATGGCAGCATGCATGTATATGGGGTCTCCATGGGATCTTCGATCTCTCAGCAGCTAGTCATCGATCACCCGGAACGCGTACGAAAACTGGTCCTGGATTCTGCGTCATACAGCATCCGGATTCCCGAGACAAAAAGACTGCTAGGGATCATTGAAGCGGTTAATGTCGATCCCACCTATTCTCACGGCATCCGCGAAGAGGCGCAGGCAGACCTCGCGTGGAATGGAACATATAACGGTCTTTCCGGTATCCGAAAGGATGTTATGCTCGTTGTGGGTACCTCAGACAATACAACTCCCGAGGTGGTTTCAGTCCGAATGACTGGGCAGATCAACGGATCGTGGCTCGTGCGATTCAAGGGACTCCCGCATGCCGGGTCCCAATATGCACCCGTCGAGTACGGGGAGAACGCACTCACGTTTCTCGGCATGGATGAGTCGCCCTTGAGCAAATAATTTTTTTTTCGAGGTTCATATGCAGGGTACATAATACTGGTAAACGAGGCCGGATCTCAGCTCGCTGATCCGGCTTTGGTCCCTAACTAGTAAGATCCGCTATGAAAATTTTCTGCTACCAAAGTTTGCGTGCGGCGGATGAGAACCCCGCTCGTGGGAGGTCTGAGTGGGAGGCTTACCGCACTCAAGGTCAGACACTACTAATACTGAGGTACGAATGCCAGGCGTGAACCGGGAGGTCTGGTTCGGGAAAGACCACAAAAATGGCTAACCGAAATATCTTTTTATTGGCTTGAATTATACTTTGATCGAGGTAGAATTATGGGAATACTGTCGTATGCAAGCGCTCTCTCACTGATAATTTTATTAGCAATTCCAGCTTTTGCAGATGATGTCGATAACCTCATCATAGGTCTCACAGACCAAAACGATACAGTCAGAGCTGATGCTGCATTGGCTCTTGGAAATCTCCAAGATCCAAGGGCCTTAGGGCCACTGATAGAAGCATTAAATGACAGTAATTCCGGTGTCCGGGTAGATGCTACAAGGGCTCTATTTGTTCTAAAAGATGCAAGAACGGTAGATCCATTGATTCTGGCGCTAAGCGATGAAGATTCTGAGGTTCGAGCTGGCGCAGCGAGCGCCCTGGGATGGATCAAAGACAGAAAAGCAATAGATCCCTTGATTCGAGCTCTAGATGACGATGATGCGGTTGTCAGAAGTACAGCTGCAGCAAGCCTTGGGGCGATCAATGAAACGAAGGCAGTGGAACCATTGATCCGAGCACTTGATGATGATGCTGATTCTAGTGTCAGAGCCAATGCCGCAATTGGTCTAGGACAGCTCAAGAGTCATGACGCAGTGAACCCATTGATTCAAGCTCTAAGCGACAAAGACAGTGAAGTCAGATGGAGAGCTGCTTATTCCCTCGGAGAAATCGGCGATAATCTGGCAAAGGATCCGTTGAAACAGGCGCTAGATGATGATGATGATGCTACCGTTCGAGAGGAAGCCACAGCGGCTTTGGAAAAAATAGAACCGCAACAAAGTGATGCACAAGACAAAATAGCATCCCCAAAAGGAACGCCTGCAAACGAAGGTGGCGATTTTGATGGCCAGCAACTCGAAAACGCTGAGATTTTCTACAACGGAAACGCGGGTTCTGTTGACTCCTCTCCATCATGCAGTCCGAGCTTTACGATTGACCGGAGCTATTACATCAGCTCCATCGAGAACTATCACTGGAATTATGGGAGTGGCACCACAGAGGCAGGAACTATAGGCCTGCAAAAAGAGGATGGCACAATATACGGGCCGTGGAATGTAGAGACCAACTCGGGCCAGGGCGGCGTGCCCAATGCCATGTGGATCGCTCATCCTGAAGAAATTTTGCCCCCCGGAACGTATACCATAGTGGATTCCGATCCTTCCACTTGGTCTCAGAACTCGGACTCAAGCAATTGTGGATTTAGCAAAGTCGAGGGTCATATCGAGCCCGGAGCAAAACCCGGCCTTACCAAAACAAGCGGAAGTCAGAGCCGTTCGTACCAGGTTGGACCCGACCAGATTGCGATCCCGAGCTCCGCATCCCTCATCCAGACCTCGGAGTGGGGCATGGTCCCAGCCAACCAGGTAGTAGTAATGCTGAAGGAAGGAAAAGGCCGGACAGATGCCGATCGCTTGGCATCCGACCTGGGAGGCCAGGTTGTAGGGTTCTTTAACTACATTAACCTCTACCAGATCGAGACCTCTGGCACGACCGAGGTTGAATTGATAGACTCCGTGGCCAAGGCCAAGCAGGATCCTGACGTGGAGCTGGCCTTCCCCAACCAACAAGCCGTCCTCGATGCAACTGTTCAAGGAATACAGTGCTCTCCCCTGGATGATCCAGTCTATACCGAAGGAGGTCGCGGCAAAGACTATGAGATGATAGGTGTCCAGCGGGCTTGGGATCTGATAAGAGTCTCGGGTCTTTCCCTATCGAAAGTGCATGTAGGCGTAGTAGATGACGGTCTTTACAAAGGAAATGATGAGTTCAATGGCAAGGTGAAGATAGATACAAGTGAGCAAAATTCCGAGCTGCAGAATTCTTTGGGAAAAATATACGATAGCGATGGGAAACTTATAGCTGATTATACTGTATCAGGTAGTCACGGCACGAGCGTTATGAATATCATTGCCGCAAACCCCGATAATGGTGGAATAACCGGCATAGCATCTGAGCCGCTCGGGGACAAGCTAGAAACGTCCATGATCAATAACTATGCTCCTCCTTATGGAGAAAATTCAGAGAGTGCGCCAGATCCAAATGATCCAACGAAGATTGCGTGGACAAACGGCAAGACCTATACCTTTGGCGATTTGTTAGCAATCAATAAAAGCGTAAACGATGGAGCAAAAATCATAAGCTGTTCATGGGGCAATCGTGAAGCCGATCCCAATTTTGCGGCGGCCTCCAAACAGTTCTTTGAAAAGATGGCCAACGATCATCCTGATGTGCTCTTTGTTTGTTCAGCGGGAAATGAAAGAATATCGCCGGATGGAGCCCGAACATTTCCGGGAGGCCTTCAAATACCCAACATGATCACGGTGGGCAACATCATGAACGATGGCTCCAACACAGCAAACAGTAACATGGCCAGCAATAACTTCGAGGTGACCCTTGCTGCTCCCGGTGAAGAATCAGTAAGCGGCTTCGACAATAAAGGCGGTATAAAGAGTAGTTTGGGAGGCACCAGCATGGCCACGCCCCAGGTAACCTCCGCAGCAGCACTGATCCGCGCCCTGAATCCCCAATTGACGGCTGGCCAGATCAAGGATATACTGGTGCAGAATGCCAGGACAAGTGTTGATATTGATGGCAAGAAGGTGCCTGCGCCTCCAAAACTGGGCGGCCGCATCCTTGCGATTGATGAGGCAGTTTTCAAGGTAATAAATGACCAACGCAAGAAGCTGAACTTAACGCCATTCCCAGACATAGATTCTGCTCTGGGATTGGCCCGAATTGATTTGGTCGCTAAAAACGATCCAGCATATCCAAATGACTGGAAGGTAACGGCAAAGATCCTGAGCGTCGAGACTAAAAAAGGTGCGGACGTGGCCATCGAGCTTCAAGGAGAGGGAGCTATTGGAAGCGACCGAAAGATACACCTCGCTCTGGCGGGCGCTGTAAACTGGGATGTGACCACAAAGGGCAGCGCCACGGTAGTAGTGAAGAGACTTGATACCAACGGCTGCAACAGAGCTCTGCTAGCTGAATCTTCAATGGGCTTGAGCGGCAAGTGGCAGACCTGGACTATAATTAATGGCGTCAAAATGATGGATGGAAGTGGGCTGTCGTTCCTCTATATACTGAACCAATCAGGAAGCTCCATAACTCTCAAGGCCCCTCACGTGATCGCTATGGACATAGTCGGAACTATCAGCGGCAACACCTTTACAGGCACCTTCATAGACAGCGACACTAACCGGACGCAAGGGAATATAGAGATAACCTTCTCGCCGGATGGCAACCACTTCACGGGACAGAAGAGGAGAGAAATTTGGCCGCAGGAGTTGGAATGGGGCGGTGATAAAGTATCCGAAATAGTTCCAACTCCCGCACCTACCTCTACCCCTATTGCTCAGTGGCTTAAGGGGTCAGGTAAGTTGCCGCCCGCTACGAGTTAGCAGAAGGGCTTTAATGGAGGATCCCCGGCACAGATTAGTGTGTATAACCTGTAATCCATTCCCTTTTTTTCGATATCCACTAAATCGCAAAACATTATTATAAGGACTCTTCTCGGCTCAAACACCGAATATGTTGCGCTCCACGTTCTACACATTCAGAATCTATAGCACTAAAACTAATTGATCGATAACAGCAACCGCTCAGTTCTACTTGATTACGATTCTTATAGTGATCAGAATGAGGACTTTGCCGGAAGAGGATTTGGGCCAAATTTATGCAGTGGACACACGTATTTCACTTATTCCGTCATCCTCTCGTACACCTTCTCCATCATGGCCATGGGCGAGACCGCGTTCATATTCAGCCCCAGCTCATCCGGCCCCAGGCCCAGGGCGATGCCCGCCAGTTGTGTCACATAGAGCACAGGAATCTCGATTTTTGTGCCGTGCTTCTGCTCCAGAGCTTTTTGCTTGGCGTCGAGCATGAGCTGGCAGAGAGGGCAGACGGTCACGATAACCTCCGCCCCGGCCTTCCTGGCTTCGGAGAGAATGCGAAAGGCGATGTCATTCGCGGCCTCTTCCTGGGACATGAATATGGGCCCGCCGCAGCAGAAGGTCTTGAGCCGAAAATCGATTGGTTCAGCCTGCAGGGTCTTGATCAATTTTTCCAGGATGGTGGGAAACTCCGGGCTATAGATGCCCCCGGGGCGCGTGAGCAGGCAGCCGTAGTAGGGCGCAACCTTTAGCTCCTTGAGCGGCACCGCTATCCTCTCATCGTTCCCGGCAAGACACTCCAGGATGACGTCCAGAGCATGGCGGACACGGGCTCCGCTGTACTTCTTATCGAGGACCGCGTTCACCTTTTTCCGGGTTTCGAGATCCTCCAGATTCAAAACGGCGCTCCTCAAATTACTGTAGCAGATGGAGCAGGAGGTCATGATTTCTAGGTCCGTCTGGGCCATGTTGCGGGCGGCCAGACCCGTGGCGACCAGCTCATTGGAAACATGCGTGGCTCCACAGCAGTTCCAGTCTTCCAGCTCCACCAGCTCGATTCCCAGTGCTTTGCAGACGGCCCGGGTGGAGGCGTCCATATCCTTTCCAGTCGACCGGGAGACGCAGCCCGGATAGTATGCCAGCTTCATCTTCCCAGTTCCTCCACGATTCTCTTGACCTCATCCCGGCCCCGGACCTTTTCCATCTCCAGGCTGATCTTGCCCTTGGGTGCCAGCTCCAGACCCATCTGCATGGACTGCACCATTCCCCGGGGAAAGACTAGCAGGAACTCGCCGGTCAGGGGAAGCTCAGAAATCCGGCCGAAATCCCTGATCTGCTTCAAGAAGAGCTGCTCATAGGCCAGATCCACGCCAGGGACGCCCTCTCTCTCTGCCAGATCCTTCAGAGCCGAGACGACGGCTTTGGGCCGGATGCCCCGAGGACAGCGAACAGTGCATAGAAGACAGGAGGTGCAGAGCCCTAGAGTATCGTTATGCAGGGCCTCCTCTTTCTTTCCCTCCAGACAGAGCTTGATCAATTTCCTTATGCTGGGATTCATAAGATTGGCAGTGGGACAGCTGGCGGAGCAGGTGCCACACTGAATGCAGGTCAAGACCTCCTCTCCGGCGAGCCGCAGAACCTCGTGCTTGAACTCTTCATCCTTTGCCATATTCACTTTGCCTCTGCCGATTCATCTGCCAATGTTGCATTTGCTGCAGCTGTTGCAGCCGGTTTCTCTAGAGCCGCTTTCTCCACAGCCGCCAACTTCGTCTCCTCTTTACGGAGCCTTTCCACGATCTTCGAGCTTGCCAGATCGGGCGTCTCATGCTCCAGGATCTGCCTGACCTTCGGCTTTTTGAGCAGAGGCAGGAGAGGCAACAGTGCCTCGTCGACCAGTTTGAAAAGCTCGGGATCGATTTTTGGGATCTCCGGTTTGGGCTGAGGCGGCCGCTCGATATCCGGGGGAGCGATGGCCCCGCTTACATCCGGCCGTTTTCGCTCGCCTGTCTTGATAGCGGATATAGCCTCTCTCCACTCCTCTGCCCAGGGAGTCCCCTTTATCGCCGTATGCCTGACTTCAGACCTCTGAACTTCAATGGCAGAGACGGGACAGGCCTTCTCGCAGGCTCCGCAAAAGATGCACTGTTCTTTAACGGGAGCCGCTTTTCCTCGCTCGTCCACATACCAGCATTTGGCCGGACAGACATTGAAGCAGGCCTGGCAGCCCAGTGGATCGCATCTTGCCAGGTTCTTCTCCACAAGCTTGATCTCTCCCTGGAAGGGCTTCAATACGTCTATAGCATGGTAAGGGCAGACCAGAGAACACCTTCCACAGCCGATGCATAGATCCCTGTCGATCTCTATTTTGCCTTCAAACGCTGGCTCTGCCGACACCTCCAGGGGTTCGCCCTCAACCTTTATTGCCTCCTCCGGGCAAAGGGGAACACACAGGCCGCAGTAGTCGCATAGCTCCTCATCTATGAGCAGTTGCTCGTAGGGAACCAGACGGCGAGGGTCTTTCTCTCTTTCTTTCTCTCCTTTTTCTACCAGAAGGAAAGCTTTGCAAAATTTCGCGCATCGTCCGCAGAGGTTGCACTTCTCCTGATCTATGGAGATCTTGCCTTTTATTCCCGGGCGCAGCGGCCCATAGTCCTCGCGGGTCTTGTTAAATGTCACCTTAATGGCCTTGGTGGGGCAGACAGGCTCACAGAGCATGCACGGCAGGCACCGTTCATTAGGCACGGCCTCCGCTATGAGCCTCGGGTACTCTTCCCGCTTCCGGAAATCTTCGGGCCTTTTGGTCTTTTCAGCCACTTCAGTCACTTCGGTCATACCTGTGCTGCGGCAGTCTTTGCCGCCTCAGGCAATGGCGTCTTTTCAAGCACAGTCATCTGGAAAGCCTTCAGTGGACAGAAATTCACGCACATGCCGCAAAAGACGCAAGCATCGAGATCAATCAGCACGGGCGGTGCGTCCAGGCCTTTGGCAATCTCCTGCAGTGGTCCCTCCAGCAGGGCCTTTTTGGGACAGAGCGCTACACAAATGGAGCAGCCAGCGCATTTCTTGTAATCATAATCCAGGATCTTCTCACTCTCCGGGGTCTTCTGCCTGGCCAGGATATGGGAGCCTTCCACTTCCATATCTTTCTCAATCTCCATCATGGCACGGGTTCCCTTCCTGTCGTACCGGCAACATTTTCAGATTTTGCCTCTATCACGGTTCCTGCTTCTTCTCGTGTTCCGGCATCGATCTCTTTCTTCCCAACTTTCCCCTGCTCATCATCTTTATTCTTCAGCTCCGTTCCGATGGGACCCATGGCCTTCAGCTCAAAGATGAAATCTCTCAGATCCTTGGCAAAGATCTCGCCCTCGCTCGCGGCACACCAGACTATCTTAACACGACCTGGATTAAGGCCTATCTTCTCCAGGACGCCTTTCAGAACATTCACTCTTTGCAGGGCCTGGTAGTTCCCATTGTGATAATGGCATTCGCCCAGACGGCAGCCGGCGATGAGGACTCCATCTGCGCCCCTCCTCAAGGCTTCCAGGACGAAGCTTGGGTCCACTCGTGCCGAACACATCACCCGGATGTTGCGGGCATTGGTGGGATACTGGATGCGTGAGGTTCCAGCCAGGTCCGCGGCTCCGTAGCTGCACCAGTTGCACAAAAAGGCGACGATAAGGGGAAACTCTCTTTTCACCGCGGTCGCTGCCGTGACCTGGGCCATGATCTGCTCATCTGAGAAGAGGCGCATGTTGATGGCGTCCAATGGACAGGCAGCAGCGCAGGAGCCGCATCCTTTGCAGGCAGCCTCATCCACATAAGCCGGGCTCTTTACGGCTATGGCCTTCTTGGGACAGACATTGACGCATAGCTTGCACTTGACGCACAGATCTTGGTCCACATAGGCGGAGGTAGGCTCCAGCTCCAGAACTCCCTTATGCAAGAGCTTGATGGCTTTGGCTGCGGCCGCGCTCCCCTGAGCGATGGAGATGGGAATCTCTTTGGGGCCGGAGGCGCAGCCGGCGATGAAGACGCCGTCAATATGCGCTTCCACCGGCCTCATCTTGGGATGGGCGATCTCAAAGAACCTGTCCGGCCGCCGGGATAGTCCGAGCAGGTTGCCCAGAACGTCTGCGTTCTGGTCGGGCTCGAGACCGATAGAGAGGACCGCCATATCGTGTTTGACCCGTTTTATTACGCTAGCCTGGGTATCCTCATAGACGAGAAAGATCTCGCCATCCACTTGATCGATACGAGAGATGCGGGCCCGGACGAAGTTTATGCCCAGCCTCTGCGCCCGTACATAAAATTCTTCGTATCCTTCCCCGCAGGCCCTGATGTCGATGTAGTAGATTGTGATATCCGTGTCCGGGTACTTCTCCTTAACCAGTTGCGCATTCTTGAGCGAGGCCATGCAGCAGATGCGAGAGCAGTAAATGTTGCCCACGGTTGCATCCCGCGAGCCTACGCACTGCAAGAAAGCTATGGATTGGGCGATCTGGCCCGTGCTCGGGCGTACAACTTCTCCCTTTGTCGGACCGGAGGCATTCAGCATCCTCTCCATCTGCAATGTGGTGATCACATCCATGTACCTTCCGAAGCCGTACTCCTCTTTTCGGGAGGCATCGAAGGGCTGCCAGCCCGTGGCCACTATTATTGCTCCCACATTTATCTTGAAATCCTCCGGCTCCTGGTCGAGCTTGACGGCCTTTGTGGGACACGCCTCCACGCAGCGGGCGCAGCCGATGCAGGCCTTGGGATCGACACATGCCGCCAGGGGGACGGCCTGGGGGTAGGGCACATAGATGGCCTTCCTCTTGCCGATGCCAAAGTCGTATTCGCTGGGCACTTCCACAGGACAGACGCCCGCGCATTCGTTGATGCAGCCTTTGCAGAGCAACAGGTCCACATAGCGCGCACGGCGAACGCCTGAGACGCTGAAGTTGCCAACGCTTCCTTCCACTCCCAGAACCTCGGCATAAGTGTAGAGAGTAATATTAGGATGGTTGAAGACCTCGGACATCTTGGGCCCCAGTACGCAGATGGAGCAGTCGTTGGTGGGGAAGACGTCCGTTAGGAGCGCCATGTATCCGCCGATGGTAGGCCTCCGCTCTACCAGGTAAACATGCAAACCAGCGTCCGCCAGATCCAATGCGGCTGCGATCCCGGCCACGCCTCCTCCTATTACCAGTACGTCTTTGCTGACCGGTATGCTCTCGGGCTCCAGCGGTCGCAAGAGTGCGGCTTTGGCCACAGCCATTGCTATCAGGTCTTTGGCCTTTTCTGTGGCCATAGCCGGCTGGTCCATGTGCACCCAGGAGCACTGCTCCCGGATATTGGCCATCTCCAGCATGTAAGGGTTAAGCCCGGCCTTGGTTATGGCCCGGCGAAAGGTGGGCTCGTGCAGACGCGGCGAGCAGGCAGCCACAACTATCCGGTCGAGCTTGAGCTCTGCAATATCCTTCTGGATCTGCTCCTGTCCGGTATCGGAACAGGAGAATTGCAGATCACGGGCAACTGCCACATCGGGCAGCTTTTCCGCGAAGCCTTTCAGCTCCTCCATATTCAAGACACCGGCGATGTTCAGGCCGCAGTGACAGACGTAAACACCAATAGGCATGAGACTCCTGATAGTATGATCGCCTTAAATCACTTAAACCTATGCAATTCTGATTGTCGCTCTTGACATTCTTTTCATGATCGACGAGCTGGCACTGCCGGTGCATGAAGAGCTGTGGGCGAGGAACCGCATCTTTCGAGAGACCGTCCCTGGCCAGATGTTCGCGGAAGGACCGTAATAATAGTCGACGACGATCTGGCCTCCGGCTACACCATGATTACTGCTGCTCGAATGGTGCAGCGGCGGCCCCCATCTCGGATAGTCGCGGCCGTCCCCACCGCTTTTGCCGGCACAATCGAGCTGCTTGCTGCTGTTGTAGACCTGATCGGCTGTCCTAATGTACGAACAGGCTACAGCTTTGCGGTCGCTGATGCTTATCAAAATTGGTGCGATCTGGATCGAGATGAAGTCATAAATTTGCTTAAGTCTCACGGCCATATCTCAAGAAAATAGGCCGTTTATACTCCGATTTAGCCAATGCCCTGGCAAACGTTTATATCTAACTTATATTAATTATTACTATTGTTTTAAAAGAGAGGGAGTTGGAGAAATTGAACGCTTTGCAGACGATTTCCATCTTGCTGGAATTTGTAGTGGTGGCACTTGGCATAATGCTGGTCGTAGGCAAGAAGAAAATGTACGGCTGGTGCATCGCGCTTACTTTCATCCTTTACATCTTCTACGATCTGGCAAATCTTCTGTCCTTGCATATCTCCCAGGAAACGCTAGATATTTTGTTCTTCATGGCCACCCTGTCCATCCTCTGGGCGATCTGGAACATCTTCCTGGAGGCCTTCAGGCAAAGCTCAATCGGGCCGGCAGAAGAATTCGGGATCGATCCGCGTTTGGGCAAGGCTGTTGGTCATTGGGCGGATGGGCAGACGGGGCAGAGTCAGCTTTTTGAAGGAAGGCAAACCTTACAGGAGCGATGATCTCTAGAGTTTACATATCTCACGCGCCGGAAGATGAGGATATGGCCCTGCAGCTCTCCCGAGCTTTATGGCGGGTGGGTCTCGAGAGCTACGCTGCAATCTGCAATTTGTCTCCCGCTATCGCTCTTGCCGAGAGGGTCTCTTTTGGCATACGAAACTCGGAGGCAATGGTGGCTCTCCTAACCCGGGAGGGCTATCGGTCCCCGGAAGTGGGCCAGGAGATCGGACTGGCGCGGGGCCTGGAGCTGATGATCATCCCTCTGCTGGAAGATGGAGCAAGGCTGCCTTTTATGATCGAGCATCTGAGGCCACTGGCTTTCAAGGAGGAGAACTACAGGGACGCCATCGGCCTCTTGATCAAGACCATTCGAGACCTGAGCCGGCTGGTGTGGCTGAAGGTAACCTGCCCCCAATGCGGAGAGGAGATGACTCAGTATCTCACGCCGCAGGAGGAGGTCGACTCTGCCCTGGAAAAGGGAAAATGTCTGGAGACTGTCTGCAGCTATTGCCAGAACAAGATCGCTCTGGATGCTAGGACATTTGAGCCGAGGCTTTGATTTGTTTTGCAACGTTTGTTGTGGGATTTGGCAACATCAGAAATCATATTCAAACTTGCATATTTTCGACTTGCTTAAACCTTTGGGTGCAGGTTTGAGAAGATTCCGAATTTGAATTATGAGGGTGTCAGGAAAGGGATCTTCCAGTCACAGACAGATACATTTCGTAATCGAATCAAATTTTTGTTTTTGTTGATAGACAAACCGTTAAATATATTTACTATGATTATGATACAGTTAAGCATGAATCAGACTAAGTTTGCTTTCCAGAAAGCACTTAGCGTTGCCTTTGATGCGGTCTTCGCTAACTGGCGTTTCTTTCTGCCTCTGATGACTGTATTGGCCATAATCTCCGTTATTATTTATTATGTAGTCCTCTCTATAACTGGATCGGGATTATTGTCGGAGATTGCTACAATAATAATAAATTCGGCTATAGCTTTTGCCCTATTCAAGATCAGCTTCAACTTTTTGGACCGGCATCAAATGGATAGTAAGGCTCTCTTCGGCCCGGGAGAGTTTCTCTTAAAATATATTGCAGCATCCTTATTATTTTGGATTATGGTATACGTGGGCCTTTTTCTTCTGATCGTGCCTGGGATTTACATTCTTCTCACCTACAGCTTCTACGGACTGTTGATGGTAGATAAAAAACTAGGTCCCATAGATGCATTGAAGCGATCTGCTGAGATCACCAAAGGCTCAAAAAGGAGCCTTTTTGTATTAGGCGTTGAATTTTACTGCGGGCTGATTGCCATCAACATCTTTTTGGTTATCCTTGTTCTCGCTCCTTTCGTAATCTTAGGTGCGTTAGGAATACTTCTGCAGGGGATGCGTCTGCTGTCATTTTTCGACATGATGCCCGTACTCATACCCGTGGGCATCTTCGTCGTCTTTTTGGCTGTAGCATTGCTGGATGCGGTAATTGTGATCCCCGCCTACGCGCTGACCTTCGCCTCCATTTACAGGTCTTTAGGGCCGAGACCGTCGGATGCAGCTGAAACCGCTCCCGTCCAAGTGCAGGACGGCGACGGAGAAAACGCTGCAACAGAACCGGTCTTATCCGATTCGACTGATGATAAATCTACGGAGAAGACATTGTAAAGACTTGATATGCCCGCCGGGATTTGGATGGCCAAAAATGAGATTGCATCAGAGTTCAGGGAGAGATTACAATCAAGCCTGGCACGCGCTGGAAGTAGCTGTCGGTAGATACGATTGACGCCTCATGGCTCAATGCAATGGAGGCATTTTGGATCGGTGCATCTCTTTGGAGGCCACATCTATCCTATCCGCCAGCTCGTTGTCCTTACCGATCTCCGCCAGGATCTCGGAGAGCTTTCTTTTGGCAGGGAAATTCTGCATGATGACCTCGGAGAAGCTTTGGTTCTCGCCCTTACGAGACTTCAGCCGCTCATAAGCCTCTTCGGTTATGGTGATGGTCTTGGTGGACATAGATCAAAATGCGTGTATTTGCTTTTATATCTGTTTTCTCAGGGTAACTTTGTCTTCGACCTTCTAAGAATATATGAGGTTAAAGAGCAGAGTTTCATAGATTGTTCCCCGCGGCCGCGGGGTTAGGGGGGCCGCCACGGCCAGGAGTGCGCCCCGTCACCCTAGCGCGTCTAACCGCGCGGAATCCGGATGATTTTTTGGGACAATTTTGTGACAAATTAGAAATCATTTAACTCCTGATTGGATCCATCTGATTCATGCAGAGACAACGTTCTTACATTCTTCCGGGGTTCCCCGCGAGTCGGCCTGCGGGCCTCCCGCGCTATGGTCGGGGGCGCCGCTCAAGGCCGCGGCCGGCCAAGCGACGGTGGTTAAGCTGTAGACTGATCGACAGGGTCAATTTATGGATGAGCCCACGTCTTTTCGCATATAAAAATCAAGTCGATGATGTCAAAGCATCTCGATTTTCATCCACCACGTGTGAGACCCGTTCTGAGGCTCAAGCGCGTTTCAGGACTGCATATTGCTAATTAGATCGTGAACCTTATTTAGTAATCCTGAATTGTCACCTGTAAAATCTTAAAGCTGGGGCAAGCTTATGGGCCAAGATCCAACCATCACATTATCCATAAAGGAAGCTGGAGAGCGTCCCAACACTACTTATCTATTTCATATCCTTCTAAATGGAACCCCACTCACCAGCAACCAGAGCCTTTCTCTGCCGGATTCCCAGGCGGTGCGTGAGCTCTCCCGCAGCTTTGGCTCTCTCTTCGAGCAAGGCTGCAGGCCGGAAGTGGACGCTGATGCCCAGAGGGCCCTGGGAAAGCAGCTCTTCGACCTCTGGCTGGCCCCATCCTGGGGGAAGATCACGGCAGCAGTTCCAGTGGGCGCGCTCCGTTTCCTGGTCATAGCCTCAGATATTCCCGAGATCCTCAACCTCCCCTGGGAGCTCTTGCTTCCACCCGAAGGCGACTTTCTCGGCATCAATCCACTCTTCAGAATCCGCCGTTTTCCTTCCACTGGCAAGCAAATGGCCACCTCCACAGGAGAGCTGCGCCCCGGGCCTCTGCGCCTGCTCTTCATGGCCTGCTCTCCCTCGAATCTGGCCACTCTGGACTACGAAAAAGAGGAGGAGGCCCTCTTTCGGGCCATTTATGGTCAGGATGTAGCCTTCGATTCTTGTGACCTGGGCACCTTCGAGGAGTTGAAGGCGAAGGTGAGCGAGTTCAGGCCTCACATAGTCCATCTGAACGGCCACGGTGCAGTCCAGGAGGGCCAGGGCCGCTTCGCCTTCGAGAAAGAAGATGGCACGGCTGATCTCGTCCCCGCTGGAGAGCTGCGCCAGTTCCTGGCAGGCTCGGGCGTGCAGTGCGTCTTTGTAAGCGGCTGCCAGTGGCAAGGCGCCCGTGCAGGTTTTGAGCGGTATCTGCCAGAGCCTGGTGGGCGTCGGGGTGCCATTGGCTGTAGGCTGGGCTGCGTCCATCGCCGACAGCCTGGCCACCAACTTCGCCCGAACATTCTATAGGACGCTCAAAGACGGCCCGCCGGTGGATCGGGCCCTTCTTTAGAGTCTAGCATCACCTATGGCGGCTTAAGGTGGATTTGCACTTCATTAAGCAAATAATTCATAAAGTTCGCAGCTAGAAATCCAAATAATACTCTTTCAATCCAGATTATCTTGTCAATATGTGCTTGTATTATCTCAATATCGTCTGGTTTATTCAATAGTAGGAGAATTCTCCTGCTAAATATCAGGGCCTCTTTATAGGACAGTTCGCTTTTGATCTCCCCCGATATTTTCGCCCAGGGACATTTCTCGCAGCCGGATTTGCCACTTTTTCTGATCACTTTTCCCCATTTAAAACGAACCAGGCAGTAATAAATAGAGGCAAAAATAAGCGCTGATATAAGTCCAAATATAGACATATATACTATGGGAAGAAACTTGTTAGTTCCGTATCGCCAGTAAATCCAGTCGATTGTATCCCAGATTCCTGCATAACCAAATGGTTCTGTGATTCTCTCTTTATCCCTATAGTCATAATAGCTATTCCTGTAGTCCTGAGTCCAACCTAAATTTTTATAATTATTGACTAACGATAACTGAGTTGCTTTGTTGTACACAATATGTCCATTGATTGTGTCCCAGGGAAGCGCAAGCTTGCTGAATGTAGCATTGGTGAGGTCAAGTGTTGACGCAAGTCGGGCACCTTCAAAGCTGGCGTCCCTATCAAAGTAGGCTTCGAAAAATGAGACATTCTTTGTGAAACTGGAATTAATGAATCTGACAACTTTGTTGAATTGCGCCTCATCAAACCGAGAAACATCCAGGAAGCTCGCAGAAGAAAAATCGGCTAACCCATCAAATCCGCATTTTCGGAAGTCCGTTTTTCCGCAGAACTTTGCTCGAGAAAATTTTGCAGAATTTGCGAAATTGGCATAAAAGAATGCGGTGTCGTTGCTAAATTGAGTGTCTGAGAAGTCCGCGATCTCAATGAACCGTGATCTGGAGAAACGAGCGGATCCGTTGAATTTCACTCCTTTAAGTTCGATCAAGTCAGCAAAGCGAACCGCTAAGAAACTTACGTCTTTCTCAAATATGGAATTGCTGAAGGATGTTTCCCCATTGAAACGGCTGTCTTCAAAGGACACAGGACCATTCAGGTGCGCATATTTGAAATTCAATCCCTTCCGAAAATCATTATCTCGGAATGAGGCGTCGCCATTACAGGAAATATCCTCAAGACTAGCTTTTTCTAACCAGTCAGTCTTGGTAAAATATATGTTTCCATTTATGCTTGCTCCGTCGAAATGGACTGGGCATTGGAAAATTGCCCCTGAAAAGCTGACATCTGCATCGAATTTGGATCTCATGAAATTTACAGTCGGCCCTGAGAATGTTGTTCCATCAAACTTAAGTGGTTTCCTAAATAATCCGTTTCCAAAATCGACATCACCCTTAATATCGGAGTTGATTATATTTATAGAAGAATTTACTATTCTACGAGATGCATTTCGAGCGGACAAATTTAAGCCGGTTAATTTGAGATCTCCAATTATTGTAGCCTCATTGCAAAAGACATCTCGGCCGATCCTTATCTGCTCCATTATTTCGTTTGCATGATAGATCGTCTTATCCTTTTGCACGAGACTTTCTGACTGAGATTCTGCCGAAGCTAAATATAACATTAAAATTATAAATAAACAAATCAACAGCTTCCGAGGCATTGTTAGCCACATATGGCGCGCTAATTAATAAAATTATCTGAGGATAAGTAATCAAGGATCATTTGTCTGGAACCAAAACCTCTTATTTTATCAGCGTAAATGATGGATTGAGGAGGCTGGAGCTATTAGGCTATTGTTGGCTGCTATCTTTATTGTGCTTCTTGGAGGAGCCTCGGCCCAATTGTTTACGGACAGCTTTGCCTCCTACTGGTATGTGCAAGGCCAGAAGTGTCTGGAAAACAAATCCTGTGAATGTGCAATGATCTCCTTCAATATTTCTATTGCAGAAGGCGGGGAGTATATCGAGTACTGGGATGCGTGTTACGGAAAGGGCAGAGCACTCTACTGCCTCGAGAGATATGAAGACGGTCTAGATCTATGTGATGATGTATTAAACGATCCAAAGGGCCCACAAGGAGAGAAAAGGGCTCGATTCCTGGTATTGGATGGAAACCTCTATACGGCTTATGAAGAAAAATACGGGACGCCGCCGATAACCCTTACAGGAAATAATCGATGCTCAGGGAAAATTCCGGCTAAATATCAATTAGCAATGGAAAGATACGATGAGGCGTTGGGGCTTGACCCAAACATGACCTCGGCATGGAATAGCAAAGGCATCACTTTAGGCTCTTTATGCCGATTCGATGAGTCAATAAAATGCTTTGACAAGGCCTTGAGCCTCGACTCAGACCTTGCGGAGGTTTGGAACAACAAAGGGGTATCTTTCGACTGGTTAGGAAAACATAACCAATCTATGGGCTGCTATGATCAAGCAATAGAGCTGAAACCGGATATGGCCGTTGCATGGATGAATCGGGCAAGTACATTATCACTCAACATGTCACTTCTTTCTCTGGTTCAAGAGAATGCTAGCCGGGCTATAAAATTGGACCCCTCCTTGGAAAATGAGACGCCGCTGTGGACCTGGAGATTCATCCCGATATTTTAAAATTTTTATCCTGACTCCAAAACTGCTTTATGTTTGAAAACCTATCCGTCTATGTATGTCCACAGCGCTCCCCCTGATACTTGCAGTTATTGCTGTATTATCTCTCACAGCTTCTGCAAGGGATGTCGCCTATGCGTTCAGCGATTCGGGGGGACGACTGCTGGTGAGCGGAAATATCACTCAGTACAACGGTACAGATATAGTCACTTCTGCTATAGCCAGCGTGAGCCCTGATGGTAGAAATCAATTGCAGAAGTCCGGAACAACCGTTGAAGCGATGACGAGAGAGATTAACCTTAAACTCAATGTAGGCAATCGTGCTGTTTACGATAAAGGTTGCAGCCTTACCCTGGATTATCCAGGCGATGGAACCATCGGCCAGATCGGTTCTATTTACGAATACATGGTTGGCAACTGGAGCTATAAGCGCGACATAAGGGGAATTGAGGTGCTCCAATACTCCAACCAGAGCTTGGAGTATGGCAATGGGAAATACTCCGGCCAGGGTGATTGCGATGACTTCTCCATTCTGCAGGCTTCCCTGATCGAGTCCATTGGGTGCACCTCCAGGATCATTCTGGCTTATGGCCCAGTGGGTGGACATGCTTATACCGAAGTCTATATGGGAACGGCCGGCGGCCCGGAGAGCGATGTCGGTAGGATGATCAGCTGGCTTAAGAAGAGATACAAAGTCAATGAAATCAATACGCACACCGATCTGAAAACCGGGGATGTCTGGCTTAACCTGGACTGGTGGAAGGATCCCAATACTGGCACAGAGCTCTCAAGACATCCCGGAGGGCCTTTCTTTAAGGCTGCTAATCAAATCCCCATCCTCATACGTGAAGATATTCCTTGGGTTCCCTTGAAGCCTATGAACGACCTGCCTGTAGGACAGTTTGCAGTATTGCCTGGTGTGCCCAATGCCGGAGAGATTACAACCTTCAATGCCTCAAAAAGCAAGGATATTGGGGGACGAATTGTTGCTTATGAATGGGATTTCGGGGATAGCAAGAAAACGGGCAAGCTCGGCGAGCCTGAAGTGAAGCACATATATCCAAAAGGCGGTTCTCGTACGGTAATCCTGAAGGTTGAAGACGATGAGGGCGCTACTAACCTTACTTCTCAAAATATAACCGTAAATAATCCGCCCCAGGCCAATTTCACCATCACTCCGCAAAATCCAGTTGTGGATGATCTGGTAAAATTTGATGCTTCAGCTAGCTACGATGAGGAAGATGGAAAAAACCTGGTATACAATTGGCAAATGGATAACAATTCTGCCACATTCAGCCAAGTTAGCCCTCCTAAGCAGGAATACGAACAGAAAGGATCTCATTGGATCAACCTTACTGTTATCGATCAGAACGGAGCCAAAGGTTTCAAAAGCATGCTTTTAAAGGTAAATCAACCGCCCAAACCTCATATCTCTGTTGATGAAAAAGGCTTGAGCGCTAAAAGATTCATTAATTTCAGTGCCGCTTCCAGTGAAGATCTCGATGGCAAAATCATCAGTTATATCTGGGACTTTGGAGATAATAGTTCCCTTGATCATAATGAGACCGCGCTTCATAGATATGAGAATGGCGGGAATGAGACCGTGAAGCTAACTCTTAAAGATAATGATGGAGCAGTAAACAGCACCTTCCGGAAGATCTATGTAGATTGGCCGCCAGAAGCGATGTTCTCTTTCGATCCAAAAGAACCAAAAAAAGGTGAGCCTGTTAGCTTTGATGCGTCGGCCAGTTTCGATCCTGATGGCAAGATCCAAAGATACTTATGGAAATTCGGGTTGGGACAAGCAGACCCCATTTTGTATTATTCGGATATCGCTGAATATACTTATACCAAACCCAATAAATACAACGTTACATTGACCGTTGAGGATGATAAGGGGGCCACCAGTTCTTTCAGCCAGCTGGTCGTAGTTGAGGTGAATAATAAGCCGAACATCATCAGTTTGCTGCCAGATAAACCCAGACCGCAGGAGGCCGGAGCGATCATAACCTGGACTGCCAATGCATCGGACCCTGAAGACGATCAATTGCTTTATCGATTCTTCTTGAACGAAACACCAGTTACCGGTTGGTCGAATAGTTCTTCTTGGATATGGAAGACATCAATTGCCGAAACAGGGAATAACACAATAGCAGTCCGAGTAAAAGACGGCAAGCATGGTGAAGAAGGTGACGATTTTAATAATACCCGTTTTTGTCTCAATAAAACACGAGATCCAAAGATCTGGCTTAAGAAAGGCAATGATCTTCTCAATCAAAGCAAGTACGATGAAGCAATTCAGGCTTTCGATATAAGCTTCGAGCTAGATCGGAGTAGTTCATGGCCGTTGATTGGCAAAGGAAAAGCTTTCTTTGCTGAAGGCGAATATAATACGGCGCTCGATTGGTTTACAAGGGCCATTGAGCTGACTCCTAAATATGAACTGCATAATATCGATTATGCACAGATCTGGTACAATATGGGCAAAACGCTAAAGATGCTTCATCGCTGTGATGACGCATCAGACGCTTTCACTAAAGCCGAGGAGCTTGATCCCTCGATGAATACTGATATCGAAGCGTGCTGAACATTTGATCATGAGCCATTGTCTACAAAAAAGATCATCAATGCGACGTCTCAAAATCATAGGCGTCACTCTCTGCCGAATTCCCGCTTCTATCCGTGCTGTTCACCGCGAAATAATACATTGTCCCTGGCATTAGTCCATCCAGCGAGATGGAGTGGTTCGTAGTAAACAGAGCATCTCTTTTGTCTGTCTCAATGCCGTCTGGATCGCTCATATATTTCACTAGGCTCGTGGCAGACTCATCTGTGGTCCAGTAGATCTTGGCTTCGCTTGACTTGATGCTATCGACTGCTGCACCTGTAATTACGGGAGGAATGGTGTCATTTAGGAGAACCTTAGGATAGGCTAGATCCTTCTGATATCCGGTAAATTCATGTACCACGAATATCTTTCTCAGAAGCTCCTTTTTCGTAGGAATGCTGCCCGGCTCAAGCGGCCAGGCGTTTTTTGATGCCTCGTTCCAGGAAAAGATTCTGCTGAGGGCCACTGGGACGGTTGGGACCTGCACTTCTTGCAAGGTAGCATTGCCGTCGCCGTTGTCGTTGTATATGAAGATGGATGAGACCGGTTGGGGTGGAGTTTGAATGTCTAATTGTATTAGTGTCGCGTTGTAAGTCATATCCGCGCCGCTCACATTGATCTCTGCTGATGTCAGGGACAACTGGGCAGACAGGAGGAGAAAAAAGATGAGAAATCCGTTCATCTGCTATCACTTGTAAGCCCTGTAGATAAGCACGGTAGCCACGCCAGAGGATCCTTGATTGGCCCCCCCGCTGTGAGAGATTTCTATTGTATGCAGCGTCCCAGGGGTCATGGCGCTCTTGTACCTGTCCATCCCTCTCCACCAGCCGTAAGCTCCATTGCCCGCATCTCCTGTGGCTGCATTGCTAATGGCGGATCCATCAATCTTCAGTGCGGATGCAGTCCAATGATGATCACTACCATAATTGGTATACCAGCTATAATAGTAAGCATAATGATAGTACGCCGAATCAAATAGCACATAGTTCGCCGGTATCTCTATCTGATGTATGCTCGATCCGTCAGTGGCCTGGACTTTAACAATGATCATCATGCGATTGGCATTGGGAAATCCAAAATGGTAATACTTTATGCCGTTGGCAACAATGCCCACTCCTGCTGCGTCGCCCGCCTTGTACAGAGCATCCTCAAGTGTGGTTGACTTTATGACGCCGATGGTTGGATTATCAGCATCGCTGGTTCCCCACTGCATCACCATGGAAACCGGTTCATCTTTCTTGAGGTATGAGACAATCCATCCATCTGTATCGGCATAGAGATGAAGAGCGATATTTCCTCCCCAATCGGGGATCTGTACAATACCCAATATGTAATTGTCTCCAACCTCCTCTACACTGGAGAAAATCGTCTTCAACTTATCAAGGTCGACACTTTGTCCGGTATTGACGTAGGCGGCAAGCCCCGCTTCGCCCTGCGGAAATGCCCCTTCGCTATCCATCGATGGAGCTTCAAGAGGTGTTTCGTTATCTTCTTGGGCGGTGCATCCTCCATTCAAAGCGAAGAACAAGATAAGCACTAATGCAGATAAAAGAATTGTCTTCATATCCATCCAACCTCATGTTAAGAGCAAAAATGTTTTAGACGATCTTCGTAAAAAGAGTTGTGCTTGCAGGGCAGAACTTAAGCTTTCTGGGAAAGGCATGATTTCTGACCGTTTGCTCTCTGCTCCAAACCTTTTTATATCTCTACTATCTTGAGAGGATGGAAAATCTGATGATAGGTTGCTGCGAGAGAGCCATCCTTATCCCGTCCTCTCTCACCATGGAGGGAAGGGATTCGCGTGTTAACACGCTCAAGGTCGGCCAAATCGCACGGGCAGCAGCAGTCTTCCGCATGAACCGCATCGTGATCTACAGAGATCCTGAATACAACGATTCCCGGTTCATAGCCATGATCCTGCGGTACATGGAAACGCCGCAGTACCTGCGCAAATTGCTCATCCCGCGCCGGGAGGAGCTGCGCCATGTGGGAACGCTGCCGCCCTTACGCACTGCACATCATCCCATAAACTCAAAATCAGAATCGCTCAAGATTGGCGAGTTTCGCGTCGGAGCAGTCGTTGAAAGCGTCGGATCTGATGGCGGCGTCTGGGTGGAAATCGGAATCAATCGCCCTATTCCCCTTCGTACCGGTGGTAAATACTCGGTGGGGCAGCGCCTAAGTGTCAGAATCTTTTCGCATGAACCGCTCGCCGCTGAGCCTGTGGACCCGAAGGAGATCCCTCATTACTGGGGGTTCGAGACCGAGATAGTGGAGAGCCTGGAAGGCTACTTAGCTGCAAAGCATGAGCAGGGCAGCCATGTGGTTCTAACTTCCCGGAACGGAAAGGCCCTAACGCCTGAACTCCTCTCAAAATTGGGCCACTCAGTTCAGAAGCGCGATCTTGCGGTAGTATTCGGCTCGCCCGCGCGAGGCGTGGATGCCTTCTTGAGCAAAGAATCAATGGACAGGTATGAAATGATCAACACCATTCCGCATCAGGGAACGGAGACGGTTCGAGTGGAAGAGGCGATTTTCGCGACTCTAGCCCTGCTCAACCTGGTGCGCTTGGAGGACTAAAATCGATGGCAACAATACACCGACCTAGACGAGGTTCGCTGGCCTACAGCCCGAGAAAGAGGGCCAAGAGCGAGGTCCCCAGAATCAGAAGCTGGCCCGAGGAGGACAAGGCCAGGATGGCAGGCTTTGCCGGTTACAAGGCCGGCATGACCCACATCATGATGATCGACGATCGACCGCGCAGCCTCACCGAAGGCATGGAGATCAGCATGCCCGTTACAGTTCTTGAGGTTCCCCCCATGAACGTGGTGGCCGTGCGCGTCTATGAGAACTACAACGGCGGGCTGCGGCCTGCCGGAGAGGCCTGGGCCGAGAACCTGAGCGCTGATCTGGCTCGCGCTCTGACGGTTCCCAAGAAGACCCACGGAAGCTCTGCCGATGAACTGAAGGCTATAGGCGAAGACATTGTGGATGTCCGGGTTCTGGTGCACACCAACCCCACGCTCGTAACAGGAATTCCCAAGAAGGTTCCAGAGATCATGGAGATGCCTATCAACGGCGGGTCCATGCTGGATCGTCTCGCTTTTGCCCAAACTCTGCTCGGCCAGCAGATCCCCGTCTCCAGCGTCTTCGAGCTGGGTGATTTACTGGATGCCTCTGCCGTCACCAAAGGCAAAGGTACCCAGGGTCCAGTCAGGCGCTGGGGAATCGCCATGGCCAAGCGTAAGCACGCTCGAACTGGCAAACTGCGGCATGTGGGCAACCTCGGTCCCTGGCATCCGTCGCATATCAGCTGGCGGGTTCCGCAACTGGGCCAGATGGGCTACCACCAGAGAACTGAATTCAATAAGAGACTCATGTTCATCGGAACAGATGGCACAAAGATCACTCCGGAAGGCGGATTCCCGGGTTACGGCTTGGTTCGCAATGAATATGTCCTGATCAAAGGAAGCGTTCCCGGCCCCATCAAGAGGCTGGTCAGGATCAGACACGCCATAAGACCCGGAAAGAACTTCGTGAAAGCTCCCGAGTTCCTCTATGTCAGCCAAGAGTCCAAGCAGGGGGTCTAGGCAATGAAGATTAACGTCATTGATCTATCGGGAAATGCAAGCGGCGAGGTCGAACTGCCTCCCGTCTTCGAGGAGGAGTACCGGCCTGATATCATCAAGAGGACAGTACTGGCCGCGCAAGCCAACCGGCTCCAGCCTTATGGCCCTCACTTCTATGCAGGCATGAACACCTCGGCCCAATCCTGGGGTCCAGGACACGGCGTCTCCAGAGTTCCCAGATTGAAGAACGGCCGAAAGGCAGCGGGCATACCAATGGCCGTAGGCGGCCGCAGGTCTCACGCCCCTCAGCCCAATAAGGACAACACTGAGAAGGTCAACAAGAAGGAGAGGAGGAAAGCTATTCGCTCCGCCATAGCTGCAACAGCCTCTGCGGGACTTGTCGAGGCTCGAGGCCACAAGTTCACCCGTGAGCTGCCCGTCGTTGCAAAGAATGAGCTCGAATCCCTGGAAAAGACCTCTGATGTCATAAAATTCCTGATGGCAGCAGGCCTTTGGGATGATGTCATGCGGGCGAAGAATGGAAGACATATTCGTGCCGGCAAGGGCAAACTGCGGGGAAGGAAATTCAGGGGCAGAAAGAGCGTTCTCATCGTCGCTGGCAATGACGGCGGTCTGGGAAAGGCGGCTCGTAATCTTCCCGGGGTAGACTTCGTCACCGTCGAGAGGCTTAACGCGGAATTGCTCGCTCCCGGAACCAAGGCCGGCAGACTTACCGTCTGGACCGAATCTTCCCTGGAAAAGCTCGCCATCAAGAACTCCGCGGAGGCAAAGCAATGATTATCAAAAGTCCTTATGTTACAGAAAAAGTCACCAGCATGATCGACTCCAATGATACCATTGAGTTTCTGGTGAACATAAGATCCACCAAGCCGGAGATCAAGAAGGCCCTGGAGGAGCTCTACGACGTAGATGTCCTGGTAGTCAGGACCATGATAACCTCCCGGGGAGCGAAGAAGGCCATTGTGAAGCTGGCCGGAGAGGGCAGTGCGAACGAGTTAGCCACAAAGCTGGGACTGCTGTAGGTGGGGAAATATGGGACATCGAATCATATCTCAAAATAGAGGCGCAGGAGGTCCTACATACAGGGCACCCTCTCACAGGTACAGGGCAGATATCAAGCACATCAAAGTCGACCAGGGAGAGACGATTAAAGGCGTGGTTCAGGAGATAATGCGCGACCCCGCCCGGACCGCCCCGGTTGCTCTCATGGCCTTAGACAACGGTGAGATGAGATACATCCTGGTTCCAGAGGGCATGTACGTGGGCCAGGAAGTTGCTTGCGGCATATCGGCTCCCATCGAGCCGGGAAACACTCTGCCTCTGGCGGAGATCCCAGAAGGCATACCGATCTGCAATGTTGAATCGCAGCCCGGTCACGGCGGCCAGTTTGCCCGATCTTCGGGAGTCTGCGCCATCCTCGTGGCTCACGACGGGCCTAAGACAGTCGTCCAGCTCCCCAGCGGGGAGATGAAATGGCTCAGCCCCAAGTGCATGGCGACAATAGGAGTCGTTGCTGGAGGCGGCCGACTGGACAAACCTCTGGTTAAGGCAGGAAAGAGCTTCTACAAGTTCCAATCCAAGGCCAAGAAGTGGCCTATTGTCAGAGGCGTAGCTATGAACGCGGTAGACCATCCATTCGGTGGCGGCGGACGCCAGCATCCCGGCCGGCCAAAGACGGTCAGCAGGAATGCGCCCCCAGGTCGAAAGGTTGGTTCAATTGCGGCAAGAAAGACCGGTAAGCGCTAGGTGAAAGGTTTTGGCTAAAAAAGTAGGGTCCAAGCTTCCAAAGAGGAAGGAAGAATTCTTGTATCGGGGCCGGAAGATGGCCGACCTCGCCAAGTTGAGCATAGATGAGCTTGCCGGGCTGTTCCCAGCGCGGCAGCGCAGATGTATCAAGAGAGGTCTTGCCAAGGAGAATAAGAATCTCCTGGCGAACCTGAAGAACAAGGACTCGGTTCGAACTCACATCCGGAACATGATAATTCTGCCGGAAATGGTGGGCAAGAATCTCGAGATCTACAACGGCAAAAGCTTTGAGAAGGTAGAGGTCATGCCCGAGATGATCGGGCACTTCTTCGGCGAGTTCGCTATGACGCGCGGTCGTGTTCAACACGGAGCCGCAGGCGTGGGCGCCACCAGATCGAGCAAATATGTGCCGCTGAAGTGAGGTGTGAGATTGGGCAGATTGAATTATTCGCTTACGCCTGCAGTACGCTCTTCAAGGGCCATGGGGATGGAGCTTCACATCTCACCAAAGCACGCCCACGAGATCTGCAGGACGCTAAAAGGCATGCGGGCAAACCTAGCCCGCGCCTACCTCGAAGACGTAATAGCCTTAAAGAGGGCTATTCCCTTCAAACGCTACAGAAGAAATGTGGCCCACAGGCATGGCGCAGTGGGATGGGATGCCGGCAGATTTCCTGAGAAAGCCGCCAAGGCAGTCTTAATAGTCCTGGATAATGCACTTGCCAATGCCGAGTACAAGGGAATGGAGTCCGATAAGATGAGGATCTTCCATGCTGGTACAAAGAAGGGCAGGACCATTCGAGGATGGATGCCCCGCGCAATGGGAAGAGCCACGCCCAAGAACACAGAGACGGTCTCTGTGGAGATGGTTTTGACCGAGGTGAAGAGCTGATGTCCGTTGAAAAGAAGTTCGTGGCGGAGGGCATCACCAAAGCTCTCGTCAATGAGTATCTAGCTGAAGAGTTGGAGCGTGCGGGTTATGGCGGCATGCTCATGAACCGGACACCCATGGGCACCCAGATCACTGTCTATGCGGAAAAGCCGGGCATGGTCATCGGAAAAGGCGGCAAATTGATCCGCAAGATAACCCGTGACCTGGATCGCAAGTTCCATCTGGACAACCCACAGATAGATGTGCAGGATGTGGGTCGGGGCGACTTGAACGGCAGAGTTGTCGCCAATCGCCTGGCTTCGTCTCTGGAGCGCGGCTGGTACTTCCGAAAGGCTGGCCAGTCGATGATGCGCAGAGTGATGGACGCAGGAGCTCTTGGATGCGAAATAGTGATCAGCGGCAAGTTGACCGGTCCCCGATCCAGAACCGAGAAATTCATCTCGGGATACATCAAGCACTCCGGCAAGCCGGCCATCGATCTCGTGGATAAAGGCTACTCAGTTGCTGTCAAGAAGCTGGGAGTCATAGGCTGTCAGGTGAGGATCATACCGCCCGACGTGCGACTTCCAGACGACTTCCAGATTGTGAAAATACCGGTGGCCCCAACACCTGCGCCAGCATCTGCACCCGCTGCAATTCCCACTCCAGCCCCAGCCGCAACAGCTGCTCCTGTGGAGGAGAAGAAGAGCGATCTGGATCAGCTCCTGGAGTCTGAGCCGAATGCGGCTGAGGTCAAGCCAGCACCCTTAGATGAGGGCGTGGCAGAGGATGCGCCACTCGCTGAGGAGAAGGCAGATTGCGAGCCTTGCGCCAAGGAGGTGTGATCCAAAATGGCCATCTTCAAGATTGATGAGATCAGAAACATGAACGCGGAGGAGATTGCAGAGGAGCTACGTAAGCTCGAAAGCGAGCTCATCCGCGAGAGAGGCATCGTTACTGCCGGTGGCGCCCCGGAAAAGCCGGGGAGAATCAGAGACCTGCGCAGAACGGTCGCCAGAATCAAGACGGTCCAAACGGAGCGAAAGAAGTGAACCTTACCCCCGAGAGCCTGGCGAGGCACGAGTTGATCGGCCTTGATGTCCTGGTTGAGTGTAGCAGTGAACCGGGGATCGTCGGGCTCAGGGCCCAGGTTGTGGACGAGACCAGGAACACATTCCTTTTGGAGACGGAGCGCAAAGTCGTGCGCATTCCAAAAAAGAATACAAGCCTGATCTTCTTATTACCCAATGGACAAAAAGTGAGGGTCGCGGGGTCTATCTTGGTCTCGCAGCCCGAGAACAGAATAAGCAAGAGAATGCAGAGAACGAGGTGGAAGTTATGAGGGATATCGGACTGGACGTTAGCTCGCCGCAAAAGGAGTGCAATGATCCGAAGTGTCCCTTCCATGGTACCCTACCTGTACGCGGCCAGGTCTTCAGTTGCACCGTGGTTAGCGACAAGATGGAAAATACCGTGGTAGTCATGCGCAAGTTCGAGAAGAAAGCAACGAAGTATGAACGATTTGAGAAGAGGCAGTCCAAGATCCATGCGCACAATCCCCCTTGCATTGATGCCAAGGCCGGGGATCGTGTCAAGATAGCGGAGTGTCGGCCCCTTTCCAAGACCAAATCCTACGTCGTAGTGGAGGTCTTGAAATGAAAGGACAAAAGGCCAAGATCCCAAGGGCGATCAACACTGGCGCATACCTGGATTGTGTAGACAATACAGGTGCGCGGACGCTACACGTTATCGCGGTTAAGAAGTACCGCGGCGTGAAAAATAGACAGCCCTGCGCAGGAATCGGGGACGTAGTAGTCGTATCTGTGAAAAAAGGGACTCCCGACATGAGAAAGCAGATCTTTAAAGCTGTCATCATCCGCCAGAGGAAGGAGTTCAGAAGGCCCGACGGCCTCAGGGTGAAATTCGAGGATAATGCCGCCGTTATAGTAGATGACGAGGGCGTTCCCAAGGGCTCCGAGGTTAAGGGACCTGTGGCCCGCGAGGTAGCAGAGCGGTTCAGCAAGATCGCTTCCGCGGCGTCCATTATTGTGTGATGATTTTATGGTTACAACACAGCCAAGGAAGCAGCGGAAGGAAAGGTATACTGCGCCGCTGCACAAGCGTCAGAAGTACGTGCACGCACCCTTGAGCAAGGCCCTCCGTGAAGAGCTGAAGAAGCGCAATGCTCAGCTTCGCAAGGGCGATACTGTCAAGGTTATGCGTGGAGATCACGCCGGCACCGAAGGAGCGGTCGAGGATGTCGACCTCAAGAGGTGCACCATAAAAGTGGCCGGCGTGAGCAACTACCGCGCCGATGGAACTGAAGTGCCGAGAACCATTCATCCCTCCAACGTCATGATCGTCAAGCTAAACCTTGAAGATGCTGAGAGGGAGAAGATCTTCGCGAGGCGATCTGTTTGAGCCGACATCAGAAGAGAGTAACTGTTCCTGTGAGCTGGCCCATCGCCAGAAAGACCCATGTCTGGGTCGCAAAGACCAGTCCCGGGCCTCATTCCTCTGCGGATAGCATGCCTCTCGTCATAGTAATCCGAGATCTGCTCAAGCTGGTGGATAACGCCCGCGAAGCAAAGAGGATTCTTTACGAGGGCAAGGTGCTGGTGGATGGAAAGGCCCAGACGGATTACAAGCTGCCCATAGGCATATTTGATGTCATAACCCTTCCACTTCTTGATAAGCAATACAGAATGCTGAAAGATGAGAAAGGAATGTTCTATCTGAGCCTTCTTGAATCCGGAGTAGCCCGGAAACTGGCAAGGGTTGAAAACAAGACCATCATCAACGGCAAGAAGCTGCAGCTCAACCTCTCCGACGGCTCAAATAAGCTGGCGGAAGGCGAGTTCAAAGTTGGCGATTCCCTTGTTCTCTCCATCCCCGAGAAGAATATCGAGGAAAGAATCGAGTTCAAGGTCGGCAACCTGGCCATGGTCATCGGTGGAAAGCATACCGGGCAGACGGGCAAGATCAAGGAGATCATAAAGGTGAAGAGCTCTCAGTCCAATCGTGTGATAATCTCGGGCGATAAGGAGTTTGAGACCATCGAAGAATACGTCTACATGATCGGAATAGATCAGCCTGTCATCAAGTTGGGGGCAGTTAGATGAATGTCATGCTTGAGCCCCGTATAGACAAGGTTGTCGTGCATGTGGGCGTAGGAGAGAGCGGCCAGAGGTTGGTAAACGCTGAAACCATCATGAAGACGATTACCCACCAGCAACCAGTCCGGTCCATCGCTAAGAAGACGCTGCCCACCTTTGGCATCAAAAAGAAGGAACCTATCGGTGCAAAGCTAACCCTGCGGGGAAAGGCTGCTGAGGATTTTCTCATCCTCGCCTTTAAAGCCGCTGGCAACAGCCTTAAAAAGAGCCAGTTCGATCGGCAGGGAAACTTCTCTTTCGGCATTGAGGAGCACACAGACTTTCCGGGCATGAGATACGATCCGGAGATCGGCATCTTCGGTATGGACGTATCCGTGGCCCTGAAGAGGGCCGGATACAGGATAGCCCGGAGACGTGTGGCACAAAAGAAGCTTCCAGGTAGGCAAAGGTTGGGCAAGGACGATACCATGGAGTTCGTCCAAAAGAAGTTCGGCGTTGAGATCTTGGAGGCAGCATGAAGAAAGGCAAGAAGATCTTCGGAAGAGGAGCTAACCAGTGCAAGCGTTGCAGTCGCAAGAGCGGTCTGGTAAGAAAGTACGGGATATACCTGTGCCGGCAGTGCTTCCGAGAAATCGCCCCTGAAATGGGGTTCGAAAAGTATTCGTAGGTGGTTGCATTGTTATTGGATCCACTGGCCGATGCCCTGTCCGTAATAAAAAATGCGGAGAGCGTAGGCAAGCCTGAATGTATCATCCATCCCGCCTCCAAGGTCATAGGCAGGGCTTTGAAGGTTATGGCGGATAGAGGATACATCGGCGAGTTCGAATTTATTGACGACGGAAAGTCGGGAATGTTCAGAGTGAAGCTCCTGGGAAGGATCAACCGCTGTGGCGTTATCAAGCCGCGGTTCTCTACCAAGGCTTCAGAGATGGAGAAATGGGAGAAGCGATTCCTCCCCGCCAGGAACTTTGGGGTGCTTATATTGAGCACCAATAAAGGAGTCATGGCCCACTCTGATGCCAGGGCACAGTCCCTGGGTGGCCAGCTACTGGCGTATGTGTATTAGGTGGTCTCATGGTCAAACAGATTGCACGACAGGTAGAGATCCCAGAAGGAGTAGCAGTATCCGTAGACCGAAATCTCGTCACGGTCAAGGGACCGAAAGGCGAGGTATCTCGAACGCTCTGTTATCCTGAGATAGAGATCCGCACAGAGGACACTCAACTGGTCGTGAATTCCAGGGTCGATCGAAAGCACCATCGAGCGATGGTAGGAACTTTGGCTTCGCACATAAGCAACATGATTGCGGGCGTAACCAGAGGGTATGAGTACAAGATGAAGGTCGTGTACTCCCACTTTCCCATACAGCTCAAGGCAGCTTCCGACGAGCTCATCATAAACAACTTCCTTGGCGAAAGGAAGTCTCGATCTGCCAGGATCCTATCAGGAACCAAGGTCGAGATCGGAAAAGACGAAGTAGTGATTACAGGCATCGACAAGGAGCACGTTGGCCAAACCATGGCCAACATTGAGCAGGCGACTAGGGTGCATGGTTTCGATATCAGGATATTCCAGGACGGAATATACCTGGTGAGCAAGAGGTGAATTTAGGATGGCAGAGAGGTTGCTTAGAGTTAGAACCAGGCAGAAGGCAAAGAAACCTGAGTTCAACTTCCATGATTCACATAAAAAGAAGCGGCTGCCCACCAGCTGGCGAAAGCCCCAGGGTCTGCACAACAAGCTCCGGCAGCAGGTGGCTGCTAAGGGTAAGCTGGTAAGACCTGGCTTTGGAAGCCCCAAGGCAGTTCGTGGATTCCATCCCAGCGGCTTTCCTGAGGTGCTGGTCAACAACGTGGCAGAGCTCATGAAGGCTCAGGGCTTCGTTGTGCGCATTGCGTCCGGGGTGGGAATGAAGAAGCGCCTGGATATCCAGGCCAAAGCGTCCGAGATGGGCCTCAGGATACTGAACCCCAAGGGAGGTGCCTGAATTGCCAGGTTTCACGAATCAGCGCAGGCTGGCGGCATCGGAGCTTAATATTGGCGAAAGCCGTGTTTGGATCAATCCCGATCCCGAGTTGGCAGGCGATTTGAGTGATGCCATTACCAGGGAGGATATCCGCTCTCAGATCAAGGACGGAAATATCAAGGCCAAGCCCAAGAAGGGCAACAGCCGGGGCAGAATTCGGGCCAGGAACGCCAAGCGCGCTTATGGTCACTGCAAAGGGGCAGGACACCGAAGAGGTGCCAAAGGCGCCCGGAGTCCACGCAAAGAGCAGTGGATGACCAAGATTCGCGCTCTTAGAAAGAAGCTCAGGGAGCTTCGTGAAGGCGGCCAGATAGATCGGCATGCTTACCGCTTGCTCTATCGCAAATCCAAAGGCGGCGAGTACAGAAGCACTGCGCATATGAACTCCTTTATCAAGGCCAAGGGCCTTGCCAGGGGTGAGTGAACTTGGCAACAGGACCTAGATACAAAGTGCCTTTCCGAAGGCGGAGAGAGGGCAGAACCAACTATCACGTCAGATATAAGCTGATACTATCGAAGAAACCCCGCGTCGTGGTCAGGAAGAGCAACGCCAGCACCACACTGCAACTGGTTATAGCGGAGCAGAAGGGAGACAAGACCCTCCTGACGGTTAATTCCCGGGAGCTAAAGAATTTCGGATTCACGGCAAGCCTCGGTAACCTGCCCGCTGCATATCTCACAGGTCTTCTTTTCGGCAAGAAGATGCTGGCCCTGGGTATTGTTGAGGGAATCGCAGACATCGGCCTGCATGCCTCTACCCAGGGCAACAGGATCTATGCTGCAATTAGAGGCGTTGTGGATGCAGGTGTAGATGTGCCTCACGGCTCCGAGATCTTCCCAGATGATGGGAGGATTCGAGGCGAGCACATAAAGAAATACACCGGATCAGATATCGTGGCTCAATTCGAGGCTGCCAAGGAAAAGATATTGGGGTGAGACTATGGATCAGAGAAAGAAACGCGATTTCTACCAGGAAGTGTGGGTCCCCAAGACAAGACTTGGCAAGCTCGTTTTTGAGGGCCAAGTAACCACTTTCGATGAGGCCATTGCGTCAGGGCTGCCCATAAAAGAGGCCGGACTGATAGATGCGCTCATCCCAGGGCTAGAGGACGAGGTTCTGGATATAAACATGGTTCAGAGGATGACCGACTCCGGAAGGAGAGTCAAATTCAGAACCACGGTAATTGTAGGCAACAGAGACGGCTACATAGGTCTTGGCGAGGGAAAGGATGTCCAGGTTGGCAAAGCCATCAAAAAGGGCATCGATAACGCCAAGAGGAACATCATGAAGGTGAAGCGAGGCTGCGGCAGTTGGGAATGCGGCTGCGGTCAGGCTCACACCGTGCCTTATCAAGTAGTGGGCGAATCCGGAAGCGTGCGGGTAGTGCTTATACCGGCGCCTCGGGGCCTAGGCATCGCTGCCGGGGATACATCTAAGAAGGTCATGGAAATGGCCGGTATCAAGGATGTCTGGACCCGGACGGCTGGCTCCACCAGGACCACTATCAATTTCGCCAAGGCAACCTACAATGCGCTCATCAATACCATAACTGTGAGGGCTTGAAGATGTTTGCCATAGTGAGATTGAGAGGTGAGGTTAACGTCAGGCCCGAGATCAAGGCCACCCTGGCGATGCTCCATATTCACAGGGTCAACCATTGCATCGTGGTCAAGGAAGACCCCCATTATCGCGGCATGATCCAGATGGTAAAGGATTATGTCGCCTGGGGCAAGATCGATGACGATACGCTGGCTTTGCTCCTGGAGAAGCGTGGACGTTTGAGCGCAAACCGACGTTTGACAGAGCAGTACCTGAAGGAGAACACATCTTATTCCTCCTTCCAGGAATTGGCGTCCGCTATAACCTCTGGCTCGACCAGCCTGAATGAACTGGAAATCAAGCCCATCTTCAGGTTGCACCCGGCTCGAAAGGGCTTAAGGACCACCAAGAAGACCGCACAACAGGGTGGAGATCTGGGATTCCGCTCGGATCTGACGGATCTTATCAAGAGGATGAGGTAGAAGGCAATGGTTAGACCAAAGACTAAAGAAAAGAGAGGGCACAGAACCTACCATGGCAAACATAAGAACGCTCGTGGAGGCGGATCTCGCGGAGGTCGTGGCGATTCCGGCAAGTGCAAGCACCACTTCATGCGTTCCATGCTTCTTGGAACTCAGATGGGCAAGCATGGTTTCGTGCGGCAGCCTCTTTGCGAAGAGGTCGAAGTAGTCAATGTGGACGTATTGGACCAGATGGCCGGCCCGGATGGCAAGGTTGTGATCGGTGAGATGAAGGTCCTGGGTCGCGGCAAAGTAACCCGGAAGCTAGAGGTTAGCGCGGCTGGATTCACGGCATTGGCCAGGAACAAAATTGAGGCTGCTGGTGGTCAGGCAGTAACAGTATGAACCAGCATAGTTTCTTTTATGCGATAGAGCCCTTTGTGCGCCGGCTCCCTTCTGTGGAGCGGCCCACAGGGCACGTCCATTTTAAGAGAAAGCTAAGCTGGACTCTGGCCATATTGCTCCTCTACTTTACACTCGGCAATATACCTCTCTTTGGGCTTTCCAAGGCTTCCATAGATATATTCAGTGCGTATCGTGCCTTCTTTGCCGGGTCCTTCGGCTCGATGATGCTTCTTGGCATCGGTCCTATCGTCACGGCATCCATCGTGCTTCAGCTCCTTGTGGGTGCGGATATCATCAAGCTCGATCTGAGCGATCCCCGCGATCAGGCCATCTATCAGGGTACTCAAAAGGCTCTGGTATTTGTGATGGTTGCGGTTGAGGCTTTGCCACAGGTATTGGGTGGCTATTTGCTGCCTGATGCGGGTTTAGCCCAGACTCTCGGCCTTTCCTTGGGCATGATATCTTTATTGATATTTATTCAGGTCTTCGTAGGTGGATCATTAATCGTCTACATGGATGAGGTCGTCTCCAAATGGGGTGTGGGCTCAGGTGTGGGCCTCTTCATCGTTGCAGGAATAAGCCAGCAGTTAGTCACGGGCATCATTAATCCTGCAGCAGGCGATGCCGGCTTGCCTGTGGGCATCATACCCAAATGGATCGACATCATCAGGCTGCAGCTCATCAGCTTTGATACCATATTCACATCAGAAGGCTTGAAGTTCATCCTGGTGACGGGAGGAATCCTGGCTCTCATATCTACTATAATGATCATTTTGCTGGTCGTTTTGGTGGAGTCTACGAGAATTGAGATACCTTTGGCTCACAGCCGCGTGCGCGGTGCCAGAGGTCGGTTCCCTGTGAAACTGGTCTACGCATCGGTTCTTCCCATGATTCTGGTGCGAGCCATTCAGGCCAATATCGAGATGGTAGGTGCATTGCTGGCAGCCAAAATAGGCGTGGTGACTACGGCTTCGGTGACGGGTCAGGGAGTGACTACCGTGTACACCGGTTACTCCAGCCTTCTTGGCAACTTCGTCTCCCAGGCAAGATATAATGCTGCCACAGGCGTGGCCATGGGCGGATCGTCGCCTACGCCCGTCTCAGGCTTGATGTACTACTTCTCGCCCCTTCACGGGCCGAGCGACTGGATACCGAGCATGGTATCTTCGTCCACTGCAGGAATGGCGGAGCTGGGCTTCTCGCCTATTGCCGGCTACCAGATCTTGCTGCATGTCTTGACGGATTCGGCTTTCTTGATCATCGGTGGCATTCTCTTCGCCATATTCTGGATCGAGACCACAGGCATGGGACCCAAGAGCGTTGCCAAAAAGATCCACAACTCCGGACTCCAGGTACCGGGATACAGAAGGAACCCGGCTTCTATCGAGAAGCTCATGGAGCGATATATCCCTAAAGTGACTGTGATTGGTGGTGTGATCATCGGCATACTGACTTTGATCGCCAGCCTCTTGGGAACTTTGGGCGGAGCCGGCGGTACTGGTCTACTTCTGGCGGTGAGCATAGTCTATCGGCTTTATGAGCAGATAGCCAGTGAGCAGATTCAAGAGATGTACCCCATGATGCAGAAGTTCTTCGGAGCTTCCGCATGAATGCGAACTTGACCAAGTCTCTGGACAAAGGGGCCATGGTACTGGGCTTTGTCCTTTTTTTTGGAGTAATGATCCCCGGGTACAGGAGCTATTTAGGCGACGGGATGAATTATGTCCTGGGTTGGCTGCCAGGCATCCTGGGATATAAATTCCACATCGTCCTCTTCATTCTGGCGGCCATCACCGGTCTGTATGCCAGCCTGATTCAGAAGTACACCATGGACTGGGAGTTCATGCGCAATCAACAGGAGAAGATGAAGACGCTGCAAAGAAATATGAAAGAAGCGCAGCTATCCGGAGATCAGGCCAGACTTAAAGCCCTCCAAAGTGAGCAGATGAGACTGGTCTCGGAACAGGGTAAGATGATGCAGATGCAGTTCAAACCCATGCTTTACATCGGCATTATCTCCATTCCTCTCTTAATGTGGGTCTATTATTACATACCATTGACAGGTCACCCTCTCCTTCAAATGACCTTTCCATTCTGGGGGGGACCGCACGACATCACCAAACCAGTGATCGGGCCGATCATTTTTTGGTACTACTGGTACTTCCTTTGCTCCTTGCCAGTATCGCAGATCGTACGCAAGGCTCTTAATATTGGGAGCATGAGCTGAAGATGATAATAACCGTAAGCGGTTCGCCGGGCACAGGTACCACAACCCTCGCCCGCGCTCTCGCGCTGCAGCTTGATCTTGTGTGGGTCAATTCCGGGGAGCTCTTCCGGAAGATTGCTAGTGAAAAGAACATCTCTGTTAAGGAGATGAACCGTCTGGCCGAGAAGGGTCCAGAGATCGACTATCTAATCGACGACGCCCAGAAAGCCCTGGCCAAAGAAGGTCAGGGCGTCTTCGAAGGAAGGCTGTCCGGACATCTCCTCACAGCAGATCTGAAGGTGCTCTTGAAGACGGATCTGCGGAAGAGATCCGAGCGAATCTCAAAACGCGAGTCGAAACTGCTGGATGATGCTATACAGGAAACGCGCATCCGTGAGGAGAGCGAGGCCCGGCGGTATAAGATGTATTACAATATTGATATCAATGATCTTTCGGCTTATGATCTGGTAGTGGATACGGGCAGGTTTGATGAGGCCGGAACGCTGGCAATCGTGATGGCTGCAGTGAGGGCCCGCCAATGCCCGTGATTCATCGCGCGGAAAATAGAGAGGATCGTCCTCGTGATTCATCGCACAAATCCGGCGCAAGAAATTCTTCTCAGCCAACTGCAACTCCAAAATCATTTCCCCCGTCATCACCCGCAGCCGTAGGCGAAAAAGCTAATCCAACCAATCCGACCGTTCACCCAACTATACTTCCCTCTGACAGGGTCAGGTCAGTCCTGCTGAAGCGAAACGGCAAGACGGATCCCAACTATGGCACGCCTCCCCTGCAGCGAAGCCTGGAGGCGCATCTTCGTTTGGGTGCCATCAATCTGGATAAGACCTCGGGGCCGACCAGCCATGAGGTGGCGGCGTGGGTGAAGAGGATTCTGGAGATCGAGAAAGCCGGTCATAGTGGCACTCTTGACCCCAAGGTGACGGGCATTTTGCCCGTTCTCCTGGGAGATGCGACGCGTGTGATGGATACTCTTCTTCTGGCAGGAAAGGAGTACATCTGCCTCATGCATGTTCATAAGCCGCAGCCCAGGAAGCGCATCCTTGAGGTCTGCCAGGAGTTTACGGGACCAATTTTCCAGAAGCCGCCTCTCAAGTCGTCCGTGGTAAAAGAGCTACGCATCAGGACCATCTACTACCTGGAAGTTCTGGAGGTTGACGGGCCTTACGTGCTCATGCGCGTGGGCTGCCAGGCGGGCACTTACATTCGCAAGCTGTGCTTCGATATTGGCCTTGCTCTTGGCACCGGTGCCAACATGGAGGAGCTGCGCAGGACCAAGGCCGGACCCTTCCGGGAAGACGAGACGCTCGTCACGTTGCATATGCTTATTGACGCCTTTGTAGCCTACAAAGAGACAGGCGACGAGAGCGGGCTACGGCGCGTCATCCAGCCCGTCGAGACGGCTCTTAAGCACCTGCCACATCTGGTCATAGCCGACAATGCTGTGGATGCCATCTGTCACGGCGCGCCACTGGCGGCACCGGGGCTGCTCAGCCTGGAGACGGATATAAATAAGGGCGACGGCGTTGCCCTATTTACCTTGAAAGGAGAAGCTGTGGCGATTGCCCGGGCGGAGCTGACGAGCTATGAGATGCTGGCCTCCAAGACGGGAATTGTGGCTGCGACCGAAAGGGTAATAATGGAGCCGGGCACCTATCCGATGGCGTGGAAGCTGGCCGAAAGGGATGGCTCCATGCAGAGGAAACAGTAGTCAAGCGGTAAACCTGAAAATCAAACATGTGCCGAGGTCGTCTAGCGGTATGGCGCGAGCCTGGAATGAATCCCTGAAAGCTCGTGGTTCGAAAGGGCCCCGTGAGTTCGAATCTCACCCTCGGCGCTATTTTAAAGGTAATAGGGTAGCCCCTTGAACAATCTCGTGAGCATTTTTTTTGCCGTTTCGGCAAAGCTATATCCTTGTTATCCTTATCAGTACTCTTGAATATTATTGAATAATTCAAACAGCATAAAATCAGACTGAGTGCAAAATAATTTCAGGACTACACAGTGCTACCAAGACAAAGAAAGGACTTAGAGTGCAGGCTCGTTTAGGCGAAAGAGACTATGAAACTGGGAAGAAGATCTCGGATGAGAATATGGCACGATTAAAAGTTATCTTACATAAAGTATATCCTGTATAGAATTATCCTATCGAACCGCGTATAAACTTAACAATATCAAAGATTATTAAGTAAACTATTTTTCGTCAACCCCTAAGCAGATCTCTAATCCCGTTTTCGCTTCACCTGCAACAGAGTTCCAACCTTTGCCAGGATTACTACGGTCTCACCTTTCTCTATCGTCTCCACAGAATTCGCCCGCCAATACTCACCCTGGAAAAGCACATAGCCCCCCGGGTCCAGCCTGTCGATGGCCTCTGCGACTTCACCCGCAAACCGGTCGTTTTGCTCTGGCGCGAATCTGGCCCGGGCCACCTTGTAAAGGGCTATGGCCAGGAACAAGCCCAGGATCAGTGAGGGCAAAATGAGGGCAAAGGCCATGGACTGCTGATAGCCGCCCGGAACGTACCACTCGGGAAAGCTGGTGGGAACGATTAGGACGCTGCCTACGATTACGCATATCAGGCCGGCCGCGGCCAGGATTCCAAAGGTTTGGCTGTGAAGTTCTGCCAGGATCAGGCCCAATCCCAGCAGGAGCAGAAAGACGGCCCCGATATTCACATTGAAGCCCTGTCCGATCAGTCCCAAAGCCAGGGCCGTCACTCCAAAGACTTCAGCTCCGATCCCAGGGCTGGAGAGGCCGAATATTATGGCATAAAGGCCTATCAATATAAGCAATCCGGCAATCGTGGGGTCCGAGAGGAGCGACTGGAGCTGCAAATTGAGGGGAGGCTCAAAGTACTCGACCCTTGCCCCGGCTGTGATCAAGGTAGTGTTCTTCACCTGGCTTCCGTTGACCTGGAGCAGCAGATCCTCGGGCGAAGTCGCAACGTGCTCGACCACCCCATAATTCCTGGCCTCATCAGCGTTCAGGTTCAGATTGGAGACCACAAACTCCCTGGCGGCGGTAACGTTTCGCCCGTGCATTCTCGCTTTCTCTTCTATCAGGGCTACAATAGCATTGCGGGTCTTGCTATCGTTTATCGGCACTGTTCCGCCTGTGGGCGAAAGCTGTACCGGTTGGGCAGAGCCGATGATAGTATGCGGAGCCATGGCTGCCACATCGGAGCTGATCAGGATGATCGTTCCCGCCGACCAGGCGAAGCCGCCTTCGGGGTAGACATAACCGATTACAGGCAGCTTCGTCTCTTCCATCTGCTTCAGGATCTCTGTAGTCTCTGTCAGGCCGCCGCCCGGGGTATTCAATATAATCATCAACGCCCTGGAATCTTCCGCCTCCGCGGCCCCGATGGCGGCAAGAATGATGTCGTCGCTGACGGGCGTTATGGCACCCTGCAGCTCGACCGCCAATATCGAACGGTTTGACTCCCCGACAGAGGTCGAGCCTGCTGGAAATGCCAGGAGCAATAAAATTAGAAATATCAAAAGGCCAGTTCGGTCACCTCTGGCCCTGGACCCCGAGCGTGACCGGATTGCCTTCATATGCCCTTCATCTCCTAAATCTTTCGGCCTCAGTATCCGCTTCTTTTAGTGCCGTTCGCTTCGCTTCATCCTTCCGGTTCGATTCCCTTTCGGAAAGCTCACGGTTCAGAGCAGCCGTCAAACCTACAATCGAACCAGTTCCTGTGTCTCCAGCGGGAGTGACGACGATGAGCGTCTTCTCCCTAGCAATATCTACCAGAGTCTGCAGCTCCCTCAGCTTCAAAGCCGCAGGAACTTCTTCATAAAGCCGGGCGGCATCGGTCATGGTCTTGGAGGCCTGGAACTCGCCGTCCGCCAGAATGATGCGTGACCTCTTTTCCCTCTCCGACTCCGCCTGCTTGGCAATCGCCCTTCTCATTGATTCGGGTAGAGAGACGTCTCTTAGTGTTACGGCCGTCACCTTGATTCCCCAGGGATCGGTATGATGGTCCAGAATCTCCTGCAGCTTCTTGTTCAATTCATCGCGCTTGGAGAGCAGATCATCCAGTTCAATCTGGCCCAGCACGTCCCGCAAGGTGGTCTGCGCCAGCAAAGATGTGGCCATCTTGTAATTCTCCACCTGGATGATGGCTCGAGAGGGATCGACCACCCGGTAGTAGATAACCGCGTCCACTTCTACGCTCACGTTATCCTTGGTTATGACCACCTGCTTGGCCACGTCAATCGTGAAGACCCTCAGGTCGAGCAGAATTACTCGATCTATGAATGGAATTATTAAGAATATGCCGGGCCCCTTCACTCCGCTGAAGCGTCCCAACCGAAATATGACTACTCTTTCATACTCTCGAACGATCTTTATAGCCTGTGACAATATTACTAATACAATCAGCAGAGCTATGAGGGTATTATCAAATATAGCCAAATAAACACCAATAGCTAAGTTAGGCTTCTTATCTTAAATAGCTAACTAGCAAATATCCTCTCAAAATAGTAGATCAGGTCCAAGGATAGAGACCTGGGGTTTCAACAGACTACTTCTTGAACTCTGTGTAACCGCACTTGCCGCAGCTCTGACGGTCGCCATGCTCCGCCAGGAATACGCCATTTCCACATCGCGGACATACCGATTTCTTGGTCTTGATGGTGTCACCGCTCACTTCATAATATTTGGCTGCGCCATTCACCACGCCCTTCTTGGCCTTCTTTGCGGCAGCCATTAGCTTGCCTCCGGCTTGGCTTCGGGCTTGGTGAATGTGTTTCGCTCTATGATATGAACCCGTTCCACCTGCTTTGCCCTTTCTGCAGTCTCGTAGATCTTGGCATATCCAATGGTTTCGCGCTTTCCAAACTCCGTCTTCAGGCTGTCCACGAAGACTAGGCTGCTCTTCGAGTTCAAAGTTGCTGCCAATCTTTCCACAACGCTCTTTCTAGATGGTGTTGACGCATCATGAATAACCTTGAAAACAATCTCCCGCCGATTCAGGTTGGGGTTGTTCTTTTCTTCTATAACCTGTATATCCAAACTTCATTCCTCCACTGTCATTTGTTTCATAAATTCATCAATTCTTAGCTTTATCTCAGGTGTAACGTCGACCAAGACGCTACCCTCATTGGGCTGACCATAGACCACGGCGGAGCCGAGAGGCGCATAGAGTATGGCAGGAAGCGTTGCCAAATCCTCTTCGCCATCTACTATTATCTTGACTCGATCATCGCTGTTTAGAGAATCTCGGATTATGTCTATAAGCTCCTTTGTGAGAGTTGCCGCAGGGTTTTTTACTTCAATCGTCTTATAGCTATCGTGATCCAGGTTCTGCACGATATGATCCGGAACAGGCATCCTCTTGGTTTTGTTGTCGACAACAGCCAGGTCCGGCACAATGGATGCCTTCAAAAGATAGTATGTCGTCATATCGCCGATCGCTGCGACCTTCTTGGCACGGATCAGCTCGTTTTTCATTGCTATGGCGCATTCCACGCCGTCTCCCTTATACAACCTGCCCAAGGGAGCTTTCAGCAAAAATCGGAGCTTTTCTGGAAGAAGGAGGGGGCGCAATCTATCGCACCTTCAAAGCGTATCTTCCTGGAAGGGTAATCTCCAGCTTCTGCGCGATGATCGACTCTTTGGGATCGATGATCACGACGTATCCGCTCCAGTCCTTACTGAGCGAGGCTGAGTTACAGATGGGACAGACCTGCCCCTCAACTATTCGGCGACACTCTCTGCATGCCTGCTCTGTCATTTCGCCTCTGCCTCAACAACTACTTCCGCTTTATTATTGGCTTCAAGCCACTCCAGCTTTCCGAGACCTGTTTGCCTCATGGTGAGTCCGATCTTGCTCTCACGAGGCTCTTTCTCATTCAGGCTTACGGCTATGACTCTGGCTCGAACCTTGTCCCCTTCTCCCAAGGACTTGTTCGACTCTTTGCTGACCAGCCGCGCGTTCTTTTCATCATGAGATATATACTCATTGGTGATCTGGCTGACATGCAGAAGGCCATCGAACGGTCCTAACGAGAGGAAAGCACCGAATTTGACTATCTCCACGACCTCGCCTTCGATGATCTCCTGCATCTCCGGCTTGAAGACAAGGGCATCAAAGTTGACTTCGTAGTAAATGGACCCGTCCCCAGCAAGGATGTGACCTTCTCCAATATTATCCGCTCCGAGCACGGCCACTATTGTTCCCAGTGACTTGTCTACTACTGCCTCATACTTGTCGCGCAGTGACTTGTCCACTGCCGCCTCGAGGGGATCACCCAGATGATCCGGTTCTATCTTGGCCACACCCTTAAGCTTCATCTTCTTATACATCAATACTCCTTCTTCGTTGCCTCTAGATACCGTCTCTGGCGCAGGTATATTACGGTGATGCCTTTACTAAATAACCTTTTCTTCAGAGCTTTGTCATTCGTGAAGACGGCGGCGCCTTCTCTCAGGGCCAGCTCCTCGATTGCCTGATCGGCATCAAAATTGTCTTCTCCAACAACACTGCAGCGTTCGGTGAGCCCCAAAGCCACACGGGCCGCGATTTTATCCCTTCCTTTATCGGCCTTGACGGCCAAAGAGCGAAGCTCCCCCATGACCTGGGCCGGGACTATACAGCGCACATATCCAAGGCGCGCTAGCTCGGTAAAAATATCCACACCGAACTGCTCTGGCACCATCAATGCGTTTGTGTCGATGATTACCTTCACACTATCTTCGTCGAGGATTTCCTTCATGCTACTCGATTATGGTGCCTACACCAATGAGACGCCACCTGGCACCGATACGCCTGCTTACGGCCACGCGGTCTCCAATATCGGCGCAAACGGGTCTCTTGAGCTGCACCTGGACTACGCCACCCTCACGAGCGCTGGTGACGACTCCCACGGTTGTGGCTGTGCCGACATTGAGCATCAGCGGCTCGCTGGAGTGAATGGGCTCTACATTGGATTCGTCCGTAACTCCCACGACCCTTTCCAGCAACTGCATATTCATGGTAAAAGTGCCTCTTGCGGGCGGAAGTTTTCCGGGTTCGCCTGCAACCTGGCCCACCAATGCATCGCTTTTGGTCATGATGGGATCGAGTAGTGTGCCCACGCCCATCAGGCCGCCGGGGGTGATCTCATCCTGAACGTGACTTCCAGCCAGGAGAGTTACCACTTTGGTCTGGATAGGGACCCACTGTTTCCTGCCTTCATATTCCACCAGTCTGCCGGGGCAGATCTCTATCTTGTCGCCCACGTGTAGCACTCCCTGGCTGAGGGATCCGCCTATAACTCCGCCTTTGAGGGCTTCCGGAGTCGCGCCTGGCCGATTGATGTCGAAGGAGCGAGCAACCTTTAGCAAGGGGGGCTTGTCCATGTCCCTGGGTGGCGTCGGTATGGTTTCCTCGACGGCCTGTATGACCATATCCACATTCAGGTTCTGCTGAGCCGAAATTGGCACAATGGGCGCATTCTCGGCTACTGTTCCTTTTATGAAGTCCTTGATCTGCCGGTAGTGCTCCATTACTTCTTCACGGGTCATGAGATCGATCTTGTTTTGCACTATCACGATTTTGTTGATGCCTGTGATGTTGAGAGCCATAAGATGCTCTTTCGTCTGCGGCTGGGGACAGGGCTCATTGGCGGAGATGACCAAAACAGCACCATCCATGATGGCGGCTCCGCAGAGCATTGTGGCCATGAGCGTTTCGTGGCCCGGCGAGTCCACGAAGGAAACGGTTCGCAGAACCTCGGTCTCAGTGCCGCAGTGAGGGCATTTCTCCTCTACCGAATAAGCATCCGGTGCCGGACAGCTCGGGCACTTTCTAAAGGTTGCATCCGCATAGCCCAGGCGAATGGAGATGCCCCTTTTAACCTCTTCGCTATGTTGATCGGTCCAGACTCCGGATAGTGACTTAACAAGAGTGGTTTTGCCGTGATCGACATGGCCAACCATGCCGATATTGACCTCTGGTTTTTTGGGCGCAGGCTTTTCTGCCTCGGTTTTTGAATCTGATTTAACCTCAGACTTGATATCGGATTTTGCCAATTTGAAATCTCCTTAAGGATTGTAATGATCAGGAATTGATGGTCATCACTATATAAATACTTCATTGCTCAGCCGCTGACCTTGGGTTCGATCCCCTGAAGGATAGGCTCCTTTACTTGGAAATATCCACCAGGAAGGATCTCGTATCTGCCACAATGTTCTCCCAGGACCGTTTGTAGACGAAGTAGATGGTCGTCTTGCCGGGTTTCATTGGCGTGAAGACAAAAACGGATGTGCCGCCTGAGCCCAGCGCCCTGGATGGGGACATATCATATATGGCTTTTCCCTGGGCAAGCAGGACGTAATCGTAGTCTGCGGTCCAATTATATCCCGTTGTGGGATTGGCAGGTATGGAGATGGTAAACGGCTCACCTACGCGGGCATGAATCAGCTGCACTTTGGTCTCCTTTTCATCCGGAATTATGTATTCATCAATGGGTCGCATGAGCGGGTAGTAGTCTATGTTCTTATCGTTCAGGATCTTTGGCTCGTCGCCAATTCCATCGCGGTTCTTGTCTGTTCCATTATAGTCGGCCCAGTAGTTTCCCAGGCGGCTGCGCAGCACACGGCTTTTGAACTGATAATTTATCCCGTCACTCGAATTCCAGTCTGCTGTATCCTCGGCACAGACACTGCTCCTGCTATTGAAATCATTGAGGAAGATGAATGCTGGAAGGACGACCTCCAGGGTGCAGTTGTCACCGGCTCCGCCGGAAGCCGGGCCCGCAACAACAAAACCTTGCATGGTGGCACCATTGGCGGCCATAATTACGCGCCCCTTTTCCGGCTCCAGGATGGGCAATCCACTGCCCGTATCCAGGCCGTGCAGGTTTACGGGTGTGCCAATTATGGGGGAGTCGCGGTAGGTTCCCGTCTCCACAGTTATCGTATCTCCGGGCTGGGCTTCGCCCATTGCCGCCTGGATGCCGGCCTGGCTGCAGCCCTCAGGGCAGACGCGCAACTCGGCCGCAGACGACAGCGGCAGAACTGCGAGAAGCGCCAGGGCGCACAGGAGGACGAGCCGAAATGGAATAGATAATCTCTTGTAATCGGGCATGGTAGTATGCACTAGTCGTCTTAAAATTTATTGCTTTCTGATCGACCGGCAAGAAAGGTGGGCGAGCATCAATGACTCAAGGAAATGCTATTGGGGAGCGCGATCTTATCCGGCGCATATCGGAGATTCTGGGCGGTGTGGAGAATGACGACTGCGCCGTCATAGATGCCGGGGACCGCTATCTCGTAGCCACCACTGACATGCTGCACCAGAAGACCGACTTTCCCGGCATCATGAATCCCTGGCAGATGGGCTGGATGGCGGTGGCAGTGAACTTGAGCGACATCGCAGCCATGGGCGCGGAGCCCGCGGGCGTCCTCATCGCCGCAGGCCTGCCGCCGGAAGCGGATCTCTATTTTATCGATGAGCTCTTCAGCGGCTTTGCGGACTGCGCTGCCTTTTACGGCACGCGTATCTTGGGCGGCGACACCGACTCGCATCAGGAGCTGACCATCACCGGCACGGCCCTGGGGTTCGTGGAGAAGGAGCTCGTGCTCAGGCGCAGGGGCGCGCGCGTGGGCGACCTGCTCTGCACGACTGGTGTTTTAGGCGGCGCGGGCGGAGGGCTGTGGGCCTGGCAGCAGGGAGTGGAGAGCGAGTTCATAACAAGTCTGCTGGAGCCCGAGCCCCGACTGAAGGAGGGCCGGGCGCTGGCGAAGAGCCGCGCCGTCACTGCCATGATGGATAACAGCGACGGCCTCGGGCTCTCGCTTTCGGATCTGTCGGAGGTGAGCCGGGTGGGGTTCGTGGTGCAGGAGGAAGCGTTGCCCATAGCTCCGGGCCTCGTGGAGATGGTGGGGCAGGAAAAGGCACTGGAATTGGTGATGAGCGCGGGCGGGGACTTCGAGCTGGTCTTCACAGTGAAACCGGATGGGCTGGAGGCAGCCCGGAGGGCTTGCGGACTGACGGTGATCGGGGAAGTGGTGGAAGAGGGGATCTGGATGGAGAAGGGAGGCGAGAGGAGACGGATAGAGGCGAAGGGGTACGAGCACAGGATAGGGAAGTGATTTCAGGAATCTGTACCTATGAAGAACGATGCTGTAGATCTCGCTATTTTGCATTAAGGGGTAATGATATAGCATTTCAAGATTTTTTTGTTCTTATTCAAGATTTCTGGCACGTTTGACCAAGGACTTGCTATCTTCAGATATGTCCCACACGCCACTCTTATTTTCACGAAGGTCATTATCCTCAATAGTTCCTGCACCTGATTTATCTATCCTTATGGCATTATACAAATTTTTATTTATGTGATTATCTTTAATAGTTGGATTTCCACCGCTCGTAATCAATACACCCGAACCCGCGTTGCCATAGATCTCGTTTTCTTCGATTACACCCAGACCGTCCTCGTAAACGAGAATTCCTGCCCTTTTGCCATCGTAGATTTTGTTGCCCCTAAGTGTAGGGTTGCAACCGGTTCCAATTTCAACACCCGAAAAAACGTTTCCATAAATCTGGTTGTCTTCAATCAGGCCCTGACCTTTTGTGTGAACCTTAATTCCATTACCTTTGCAGTCGTGGATTTTATTTTTAAAGAATACCCCGCAGCTTGCTGCGGGGATGGACAGGAAACCGTCTTAAGGAAAGTTGCATATTCTGCATGCAATGATTGAGGTAAAAAAGGCAAATCATTGTGCTTATAAAATCCGTTATCATATGGTAT
>CAIQHB010000034.1 GCA_903871465.1 uncultured Methanosarcinales archaeon | reverse complement strand
TCAATCACCATGGACAACAAGGACAACGCAGTAACCCTCAGCAAGAACAAGAACGTTGTACTTATGCCCGGTGTAAGCATCCAGACCGCTGATAACGACACCCTCAGGTTCTTCATATACAAACCAGTAACCATTGAGGGCGCAGCAGCTCAGAACGTAACCACAACCACAACAACCGCTCCAGCTGAGAACGTAACCACAACAACCGTTCCCGCTGAGGACGTAACCACAACCAATACAATCGCCCCAGCTGAGAACGAAGGCGCTTATAAAACTGAAGAGCCTGCTCCGGTTAAGAACACACCAGCAACCACACCAGTGGCCGCTCCGGTTGGGAGCGCACCCATAACTGCAGCATCTACTCCAGTTGAGAATGTCTACTATTCAGAAGGCAGCGGAATCAAGAAAACAGCAACCACCACAGAGCCCGCTCCAGCTGAGAACGAAGTCGCTCATAAAACCACAGAGACTGCCCCAGTTGAGAGCGCACCAGCAACCATAGCCACAGCACCCGTTCCGGTTGAGAGCGCACCCATAACCGCAGCACCCACTCCAGTTGAGAATGGCTATGATTCAGAAGGCAGCGGAATCAAGAAAACAGCAACCACCACAGAGCCCGCTCCAGCTAAGAACGTAGTACCATATAAAACCACAGAGACTGCCCAAGTTGAGAAGGCACCAGCAACCATAGCCACAGCACCCGCTCCGGTTGAGAGCGCAACCACCACTGCAACCGAGACGGCTGCTGAATTAATGGACGCGGTAGATACGAGAATTCAAAACTTGCCTAACGGTACAATTGTTGATGCAGTCCCTCGTACGATGAAAGTTGGAACGCCCAAACAGTTTCTCGTGGCAATTTCACGAACTCCAAATATGTCTTGGTTGGGGTCAAAAGGCATTAGCCCGGAAATTGATGAACGAGAGGATATCAGACCTAATAATATCACCTCTTATTCGTTGCCAACTTGCAGTTCTATGAAAGTTGTTCTAATCCCTGATTTTCCTGCAGATTTTGATATTATACAACAACATGCTTCAGATACCCAATATGTTCCATTTGGTAGTTTTGCTGTTTGGAAATGGTTGGTCACTCCAAAAAAAGATGGTTGGCATCGAATAGAGATCAAGGCGTTAGTAATGATTGATCCTCCAAAACCTTCAAAGGAATTTCCTGTGTGGCACGATACTTACATCATTGATCCAGATTGGGGATATTATGTGCAAGAATTTATTAAAAATTATTCGACTGCTATCATTGGCGCAATTATTACCCTAATTGTTGGTTTAGTTGGATGGTATCTAAAGCGCAAGTTAACGGGTAGTGAGGACTGATTTGTCAACCAAGCACTCTAAAAAGGTGCGCTATCTGGCAAAAAAACCAGCGCAATGTGGCTGAATGAGATGTCCATAATTCAAATTACGGACCACTGAGCTAACAAAGTATGCACTAAGAAGATCACAAGGTTTCGGGCCTCCTGGCATTGACCTCGAAAGTCTTATGCAGGCATTGAACCGCCAAGAGCCAGGTGAAACAGCGGCGGTGCACCCCGCAGAGCTGGCGGGGCCATCCATGGCGCCGCCGCATAAAGATGGTACTATAATACGAGCGGATCCATTCCCAAGTTGGATACGTATGCCCGTTATCCCCTCAGCAGAGCCGCGGGGCATTCGAATAAAATAAATTTTAAAAGCGGCAGGAGCATTTCCTGCTCCTCCCTTTTCTACTTCAGCTCCTGCTGATCATCGTCCCCACGCCCTCAGTCGTGAGAAGCTCCAGCAGGATGGCGTGATGCTTTCTTCCGTCGATGATGTGCGCCTTTTCCACTCCGCCTCGCACTACACTTACGCATGCTTCGACTTTGGGAATCATGCCGCCCTTGATAACACCCTCCGCCACCAGCCGGTCGAAGTCCGAGGCCGGGAACTCGGAGATGACGCTCGCCGGATCATCCGGGTTCATGCGCACACCCTCTACATCCGTGATGGAGAAGAACTTCTTAGCCCGCATGGCAACAGCCACGGCTCCGGCTGCTGTGTCCGCATTAACATTGAGATTATTGCCCTCGTTATCTGCGGCAATGGGTGATATCACAGGGATGTAGCCCTTTCCGGCCATGATCATGAGAATCTCCGGGTCGACCTTCTCCACATCTCCTACGAATCCCAGGTCCACCGGCTCCTTGCCCTGCACCTTGATGGGGGCCTTCTTTCTCGCCTTCAGGAACATTCCGTCCTGGCCGGAGAGGCCGATGCCTTTACCGCCATGCTTGCCGATCAGGTTGACAAGCTCAGCATTTATGCTGCCGAGCAAGACCATGCGTGCGATGCCCAGGGTCTCCCGATCGGTCACGCGAAGGCCTCCTACGAACTCGGCCTTTTTGCCAAATTTCTCCATGGCCAGAGAGATCTCGGGTCCTCCTCCGTGAACAATGATGGGATGAATGCCGATATATCGCAGGAGCACAATATCCTGAATGAAATCCTCCAAAACGGTTCGGTCGGACATGATCGAGCCTCCGATCTTGAAGACCATGATGGAATCATAGAACTCTCGAATATAAGGCAGAGCCTCAATGAGCACCTGTTCTCTCTTGACTGTCACTTTTTATACCTCTTCAAGAGAACATGATGTGCATCAGGTTCTTATCTTTATTTATTGAAGCGCTTTTCGGAATAAGCAAAAGGAATAAATGGTTAAAGCTCAAGTACCAGAAAAATGAGGGTCAATTGAGTACCCTTAGAGTAAGGAGGTTCATGAAATGAAGCTAATTCTCACTATCTTCGTCATCACCGTTCTCCTGGCAGGAGTTATAGCTGCGGCCAGCGCGGCAGATGTTCTGGATCTAAGCACACTAAATAAAAAGACGAGCGTGCAGACTATTTCTTTACCCCAGGTTTCCCCAAGCATGCCAACCATTGCACCGAGGGCTCTTGGTGGCGAGGTGAAGAGCAGTGTCTTGGATCTAAGCACTCTGGGAAAGAAAGCAAGTCTCAATAAAACCGCGATCATGATCAAAGGTCCAACCCCGGTCACAATCACACCCATGTTCGCAACTAGGAATTCCAATGTTACCAACCAGGCAGGCGACGTCTACACTCTGCCGCAGGCCATTTCCGCCAATGCCACAGTCTACACCCCGCCTATCGCCATATTTGGCGGAGCTTAAAATAAAACTCGCGGAAAACTCTGGAGAATATCGCAGGCAGGCAACATGAAGGGATTATAAATGATGGTCAAATTGAAGGCAGATGGCAGGGAGATTCCCCTAAATGAATTCACCCAGGAGATCATAGGCAACGTGACCGCCGCCATGGCCCAGTCCCTGCGAGGAGTAAGCCCGGATTGGAAAGGAATCGAGATCCAAATAACGCAGGATTGATCTTCAATCCTTCTTGCTTTTTTTGAAGGCGGATGTTAGATCTATAAAATAGGTCCCTTCCTTGACCGCCATAATCAGCTCTTCTCTCTCAAATAGAGAAGGCAAATTCAGCTCATAAGTCCCCGGCGCGGTAATCTTGATGCTCTCCAGAGCTCTTCCGTCGCCTTTGCCCAATTCACTCTCAGGAGTGACGTCCGAATTTGTTGGAGGCAGGGCAGAAAGAGGGAGAGATTGTTCATGATCCCGGGCCAAGGTCATGGTCTTCTCTATTGCCGTCGATTCTTTTTCCGACCTCCTGGGAGGTACCCTCACGCCCATGGCCGTTGTTATGATCCGCTCCGAAGAACGCCCCGACGCATCCGACCCCGGCGACATTTTTCGCACAAACATGAACTTCTTCCAACCGCAGGCAGGGCAGCCCTTCAGGATATCCTCTCCCGACTCGAAGATATTGTTGCAGCGAGTACATATATGAGGCATTCAATCACCCACAGAGACCTTGGTGCTGATCTGATACTTGTCTTTCTCAATGGTACGAAGCTGGTTGGCCGGGCCTATGACCGTCATCCTGCCCTTGAGGGCCTTTCCAAATATCTTATCCAAGAATGATCCTCCCTTTTTAGAAGGATAGCTTTCGATCTCTATTCCCGTGAATTCATCCACCCTGATCTCAGTCATGGTCATCTCTATGAGACGCACCTCCTCATCAGGAGTCAGGCCGCTCTCAAGGACCACAATCTTTCCTTTCTTGACCTTATCCAAAATGAGCCTGATCTTCTCCATGGAGGTCATATTCTCCATCTTCTCCTCGGAGATGAGGTCCATATGCACTTCTCTCATCAAGATCACCCGAATTGAGCTGCTATTGCCTGATAAAGGCTATCTATATTCGAACCTTCCAGAGCAGATATCGGCACAACGGCATGCTGGGGGAAAGCGGATTTGATTTTGGATGGCGAGGCATTAGGCAGATCCATTTTGTTGGCTACTATGAGAAGCGGGAGCTTCCGGGCTTCCATATTACCAATCACTGTGACATTGACCTGGGTATAAGGATCCTCGGTTGAGTCCATAACCAGCAGTATTCCATCCAGATCCTCCAGCCATTTAATAGCTTCTATGACGCCTTCCGTAGCCTCCTTGGCCCGTTTCTTGGACTCGGCTTCGGAGAGGCCAAAGGCCATGAACTCCTTGAAATCAATCTTCGTCGCCATCCCTGGCGTATCGACTATATCAAGTTCAATGGTCGAGCCGTTGGCTTTGATTATCAGCCCCTCCTTTCTAATAGCCCTGCGAGTTTCGTGAGGAATGGGAGAGACTATCCCAAAGGTACCTTCTTCCCCGCTCCAGTCCTTCAATATTCTATTGGCCAGGGTCGTCTTTCCGGCATTCGGCGGACCATATAGTCCGATCTTAGCCCTCTTCTTTTTGAAGATCTTATTTATCCAGGCCCCAAGGTTATCCCTGAAGCTACTGATGAAACCCATATCCTACCTCAAATCTGATAAAGCACATGTCTGTACTAATAATTTTCCATGACTTTTATTCGGGTACCGCTCAGCTTGAGCTAAATACCAAATTCGCCATCTTATGAATAGTATTAATAAAATAATTGTCGCCTCAGCCCAAGACATTCTGGGCAGGGCAATCGCATACAAATCCCTCGAACTGCCCGGACCGCCTTATGGCCTTCCAGGCATCTTTGAGTGAGGTTTCATGGATGTTGGCATAGCTCTCCTGCAAATAAGGACAGGCTCGGATATCGCCGTCTACGCCCACATGCAGCCATCTTCTTCCGGCCATGCATCCCAGCAGCTCGCCCTCGAAATAGGTACTGGCAAAAAGACGTGGTCCTCCGGACGTGGCATTGATCTTACGGTAGAGGTTTATGATTTTCTCACGCTCGATCTGAGTCAGATGCTCTTCCGGAGTCCTTGGTATGCCCTCCCAGATGGACAGCTCCTGCACTCCCAGCTTTGTGGCCAGTTCGTAGAGCTCCCCGATCCGGTCCACCTGCCCGGACAACACATGGCAGGACATGGTGACCAACAGGCCTGTCTCCAGAGCAATGCGAATGGCCTCTAATGCTTTGGCATGAGCCCCAACCACACCTCGAACCCTGTCGTGCTCCTCGGGATTAGCGCTATAGACACCGATAATCAAATTATAAAGCCCTGCTTCTCTGAGCTTGACCGCCTTCTCCACCGTCATATCCAAGCCGGGTGTAAAGAGATTCACCACCGCCTTCTCCGGATCGACGTGCTCTATCAATTCAAAGATATCCTCCCGTAGAAGGGGGTCGCCTTCTGTAAAGGTGACAATGCAGGTGCCCATGTCGAGGGCCTCGTCGATAATGCGCAGAATCTCATCATGGCCGAGCTCTCCCTCGCCCTCTTTTATCAGGCAATGATCGCATTTTGCCCCGCAACGTCTTGTGACCTCAATGGAAAGAGTCTGGGGCACCATCCGGCCTATTACACTCCGCGCCTCATTCAGAAGCAGCCTCTTGAAAGGGCCGCTGGGAATGGGCGGCAGCCAGGTGCTGGCGACGATATCCTTCAGCCTGACCTGGGCAGGCTTCTCCTCCGCCAGCCTCTGGTTCATCATCTTCAAAACAGGCTGGATCATTCGCGCCAGGGCACCGTGAGCCTGCAAGGCCCGAGCATCCCGGTCGAAGTCCACAGAAAGAGCGGCCGTCTTGATCAGCTGGGTCATTGGACCTCCGTTTTTTTCGTGGCGGTTATAGAGTTATCGCCCAAATGAAGAGATAAGGTTAAATCATTCATGCCTCTTGTACGAAAGCGGTGTTGCCAAAGTGTCTGAAGTTGTACTGGCCTATTCCGGTGGCCTGGATACATCTGTTTGTATACCGCTCCTCCGGGAGCGCTACGGATTTGATAAAATCGTTACCGTTCTGGTGGACGTCGGCCAACCTAGGTCGGATATCGATCGAGGAAACAGCAGAGCAAAGCAATTGGCGGACGAGCATTACACCATAGACGCGAGAGAAGAGTTCGTGGAGACCTGTCTCTTCCCTCTCATCAAAGCCAATGGTTCGTACGAAGGATATGTTCTGGGAACTGCCATCGCGCGACCCCTTATCGCCGCCAAGGCGGTGGAGATCGCCGCGAAGTTGGGCATAAAGAACCTGGCGCACGGGTGCACAGGTCGCGGCAATGACCAGCTACGCTTCGAAGCCATATTTCGGGCCACGGACTGCAGGGTCATAGCGCCCATGCGAGAACTGGACCTGGCGCGCGAGTGGGAGATCGACTACGCTCGCGAGCACGGCATAGATGTGGCTGTAACCAAGGATAAGCCCTGGTCGATCGACGAGAATGTCTGGTCCAGGTCCATTGAGGGAGGAAAGCTGGAGGACCCCTACTTTGAGCCGCCTGAGGAGATCTACGGCTGGACCAAGATGCCCAGTGCCGGCAGGCCCGCTCAGGTAGTAGAGATAGGATTCAAAGAGGGCGTTCCAGTCTCACTGGATGGTGTGCAGATGGACGGGCTGAAGCTGATTGAAAAGCTCAATCAGATGGGAGGAGAGCACGGCGTAGGCAGGACGGACATGGTTGAGGACCGGGTTCTGGGCCTGAAGGCGCGCGAGAACTACGAGCATCCTGCGGCTACCATACTGCTCACGGCACATAAGGACCTTGAGCGTCTGGTCCTATCACGGAATGAGCTTCGCTTCAAGGTCATGGTGGATGAATTCTGGTCTGAGCTGGCCTACATGGGCCTGGTGGAGGATCCGCTCTACGCCGACCTGAATGCCTTTGTGGATCAGTCCCAAAGCCGGGTGAACGGATCCGTCAAGATGAAGCTCTTCTGTGGAAGTGCCATGCCTACTGGCCGCCAATCGCCGGATGCACTCTATTCGCAGGACATGGTATCCTTCGATTCTCAGACCCTGAGCCAGAAGGACGCAGAAGGATTTGCCAAATATCATGGCTTCCAGGCCAGACTGCTGAAGAGGAAGGGACGCCAAAGCTCGTGAAATCTGTGGAGGAGGGCCGGGTCATAGGATCCGGGTTCCACCCCCACTTTGGCAGAAAGGATAGCGGCAACTATTGTAGCGACTATTGCACTGATGTCGGAAGAGATGGCATCGGCCCTCCGGCCGCTTCATGCCAGGCGGATCTGCTGGAATGACCTAGAATTTTTTCCTGCTTAAGTGGAAAGGTAGTTGCCTATGACTATGCTCTTATGTGCAGGAGATGAGATTCTCGCACAGGTTTCACAATATCTGCCTTCAGACTGGTACTTCTGAATATTTCATCAGAATGGTCTCCAAATCCTTCTTCAGTACTGGCTTTGCAATGTAATCATTCATGCCGGCTTCGAGACACATCTCACGATCGTTTTCCATGGCAAATGCGGTGACGGCTACAATGTGGGGCTGATTTGCAGCAGGCCAAAGCCTGCGTATCTCCTTGGTAGTGGTGATGCCATCCATCTCCGGCATATTGATATCCATGAGGATCAGATCATAATGCCGGATTTTGAGAACCTGGAGTACTTCGCTTCCGTCCGCCACAGCATCAGGTCTGTAGCCCATCTTCATCAACATCTTCACAATCACCCTCTGGTTTATAGGGCTGTCTTCAGCCACCATGATTGCCAAAGGATTCTGCTCTGAGAGATTCTTGTAGACAGTATCATTACTCACCTCCTTTCGATCAAAGAGCTTGCCTGTGGCGGCCTCCGTCAGGATGGTAAATCGGAAGGTTGATCCCCGGTCCGGCTCGCTCTCCACCCAGATCTCGCCGCTCATGAGTTCTACGAGCCCCTTGCTTATAGCGAGGCCCAGGCCAGTGCCACCTCCACGCTTACGGCTTATCTTGGAATCTAACTGGGTAAATGGCTTGAAGATTTTATCTATCTTATCCGAGGGAATGCCAATTCCAGTGTCTTTGACTGCAAAGGCTATCCGAAGCTTGTTACCTTCGAGGGATTTGGAGGAGACGGATACGGATACTTCTCCTTCATCAGTAAACTTGACTGCATTGCTGAGTAAATTAGTCAAAATCTGTCTGAGCCTGTCATGATCGCCAATGATAGCATCCGGTGAGTCATTGCTGACGGCTTGAGTGATGTTCAGACCCTTCTGCTTAGCCTGGACAGCTATCATATCAAGCGACTCATCGATGCAGTGTTTAAGGCTGAATGGCTGATGATCCAGCTTTGCTCTTTCTTTCTCAACCCTAGAGAACTCCAGGATATCGCTTATTATTGAAAGGAGAGCTCCGCCTCCGTTTCTGATGCTCTCGACGTAATCCCTTTGCTCAGGAGTCAATTTCTCATCCAGAAGAAGGCTTGAAAAACCAATTACTGCATTCATGGGCGTCCTCAGCTCATGAGACATGTTGGCTAGGAACGCGGCTTTGGTCTCGACAGCGGCTTCTGCTATCTCCTTAGTCTTTATTAACTCCTTCTCGAGCTGCTCATGCTTTGTAATCTCCACCAGAAGCTTCTTATTGATTACTTCAAGATTATCTTTCGCCCGGGATAACTCTGTGGTTCTCTCCAGAACCCTTCTTTCCAGCTCATCTCGCGTTTTCCTTAGTTCCTCTTCCATCAACCTGCGCTCGGTTATGTCGATAGCGGCGATCATGCACTGTCTTTTGTTCAGCGAGCCATCCTCGGAGACTATGCCCTCGATGCGGACGTAAACTGTGGGATTTCCGTCCTTTAGGATGTTCAATTCACACGTTTGCTTGGTAGAGGCCTCAAAGGCCTTTTTACAGAACTCACCAAAAGAAGGACGGTCCTTGGGCGCAACGAACTGCTGAAAACGTCTTGCCATTAGGTTGCGCCTCTCCATGCCTAGGAGTTTGGCTCCTGCCAGGTTGATCTCCTGGATCTGTCCCTGCACATCGAAAGAAAACAATCCCATGGGAGCAAAGTCGTAGAGGTCGGAGTACTTCGTCAGAACATCTTCCGTTTCCAGCTTGGCGAGCTTCAGCGCTTCGTTTTGCATCTCCAGCTCAATCTGGTGGACTTGCAGCTCGTGAACAAGAGCAAGAGCGTCTCGGCTCTCCACCGCGGCTGAGCTGTCAAGACTGCTTCTGCTGTTCTTCAAAAGCTCCTCTGCCAGGTGGCGCAGATCATTTCCTGAATTTATTTCAGATAGTTCTTTCTTCATCCCACTGCCTCCCAACGATGGAGATTTGAGATTGTTCTTTCGGATCTGTTATGTCTTCTATAGCAAGAAGGATTAGCTCTTTACGGGAGCCCTTCTGGTCAATGCGTCGTGCATTGAGGAGCATTCTTCTCTTGCCGATGATTGGGAACTCATGCTCCATCAGGAACCCCTCGATTTTAGTGTTTTTGGGGAGCAGTTCCTCAAGAAGCTGTCTCAAGGCAGGAATGTTCCACTGCCCATTTCCCAGCTCATAAAGGGTCTGTCCCTCGGTCTCTTGGGGCGTTATGTGGAACGTCCGGTAGAATGAGGGATTGGCCGACACAATTTTCAGCCCGCCGTTCAGCACTACCAGCGATTCCCGAACCGTGCGGATGATGCTTTCTGCGTAC
>CAIQHB010000033.1 GCA_903871465.1 uncultured Methanosarcinales archaeon | reverse complement strand
CTCCGTGCGTACTCTGTGAACTTTGTGTCTCTGTGGTTGAAACGTCGTTAGCCACTGGTTTATGACCAATGGTCACGAACTACCACCACAGAGGCACAGAGCGCACGGAGGACTCACAGAGGGCTCTACGATCTATTACCCACTCGATACAGCGAGGAACCATATCTACTCCTTTATCAGAACATCTTCAAGCGGCCTTCTTGGCGTATGCTCCTTGACGGGCCCCGCATAGCCCAGCCGGAAGGTTTGCTGCACATGTTGCGTGCTTCCGGCTTCGATTGGCAAAAGCTTGTCAAGCTCATTCTTTGTCTCCTGCACCTCCAGTGCCTGGCTCATGGGATGCAGGCTCACACCCAGTGCGGTGGCCGCAAGCCAGAGACGCTCGAGGGTCTCTCCGGCCAAAACCTGTGATTTACTATCGTTTCCGTTGCTGCTGATAAAGCCCAAATAAGGTGTGCTATTGATAAGTTCGGAATCCATTCTGATCTGTTCAGGTCCGTTGTCCAGAAAGACCACATTCATCTGATCGATTTTGGCCTGGACGCCGGTTGGCCCCATGCTCCCCTGGCTCAGCCAGTGGCCCAGCTCGCTCTTGAAGTTGGCATCGGAATACTGGATCTGATCCGCACGGACGATAAGATCAAGGAACTTTTTCTTAGTGGTGGAATCGGTGACCAGGCTGGTTCGAATATCCTTATCCAGGCCGAAGCTCTGGAGGGTTATCAGATCCGCATCTTTAATGGCACGCCCCTCATAGAGGTTGCGATTGGTAAGGCGGGAAGGGATAGCGGAAAAGAGACGGGGGTCAAGCGTGGGCGAAGCCCCGGGCTGCAATACAACTCTGGCCACAAGATCTTTCGGTCCCGGGAAATATGCAACGCTGCAGTTGTATCCAAAATGGTCTGCCGAAACCCGCAAATTTTCGAGGCAACAGCCGAGGCTCAGGTAGAGCTCCCTATAATCCGGGTCTGCAACTTGCAGCCAACCCGATTTATCGGCAAAGATATCAATCTCAGTTCCAGAGATATTGAAATTCCAGGGCTGGGTGTTGTAGCTGGAGGGTGCAAGGATGGCGTATCTGAGCAAGAAGGTCAGCCTCTCTTCCGGGCTTGCGTTGGCTGGAAAGTCGCCCTCTTTGACATTCCATGCGTCCATTGACGTTTTGGGCTGCATCAGAACCCCTGCCAGTACCATCCCTATGATCAAGAATGTGCTTATTACCAATACCTTGGCCGTTGAAACTCCCATCGTCTTCCGCCTCACTAATTGAGCTTGCAGCAGGCTTATGGGAAGCAAACGAAATATACCCTGTGGTAGAGCCATGGAGCCGGGACCCATTCTGTATTGCAATATTGCAATAATAGACCGGATCGGCAAAAAATAGTGGATGGTGGCTTGGCATAGCCATCAAACCGGTTCGCTCCGGCTCTAAGGGAACTTCAGCCTCAGTTCTACGGGATCATGATCGCTGGTCTGGATTCCGAAATCGGCGTTTATATGCACTGCTTTGAACTCCGGGGACATGTGACCCAGGTTCTTGCTGATAAGTATATGATCCAGGGCCTGAGAGTCGCCTTCGAAATTGTAAGTATATTGCTCTTTAATGGGCAGATTTTCCAGGGGATTTGTGAGCAAATTGCCCTTGAGGATGTTCAACGTCTCAGAAAACTGGAAATCATTGAGGTCGCCGAGGACGACTACGTTTGCAGTGGAGTTAGAATTTAGGATTTCTCTAACAAAGTTATGAACTATCTGGGCCTGCTTATGACGCTTATCATCCGTAATTGATCTAGGAGGTTGATACTCCCCGAAGAGTCTATCATCCTTGTCGTCTTTGGCCTTAAAGTGGTTGGCGATTACGAAAAGACTCTGGCCCTCGAAAGCGAACTCTGCTGCCAGAGGCTTGCGCAGACCATTTTCGAATGCCGGATCCAGGGGGTAAATCCAGCCCGGATTTGGTGAAATATGAGGGCCACGGGTCACAGTAACATCTTCCCTGGGATTTCCTGTAGAAAGACCCCGGAAGGATAATCCGCGATCTGTTCTGTAGAGGATGGCTACATTCATGGTACTATTCTTATCAGGAATGCTAATATTACTATAATGGAGCTTGCCATTGCTTGCAATACTGATATTCTCAGTTAGTAGATTTAGAGTCTTGTAGATGTCTGATCCATCTTTCGTGCTGTTGTCGCCTTTTATCTCCTCAAGCGCAATGATATCTGGGGCGCTGAGATTTTCCACGATCTGTTGCGCCAGGGTTCCAAATTTTTTTGTTTTTAGATTATACGAAAGGTCCTCGACATTATAGGCCGCGATGGTGATCTGATCCCCAGCAGCACATTGAGTTCTATTGTCATTGATACTGTTATTGCTACCGTAGCTGCTATCGTGGCTGCTATTGCTGGGGCCATGTGTAAGTGCTAGAGGCGTATTTTTGTCTACCACGATCTCGTAATTGTACTTTGAATAATCAATCACTCCGACAATTGGACCTTTGATGAGGTCTCCAACATTGACGGCCTGGGTTGAATTGGTAAAGAAGTCTAGGGCTATTCGCTCCGGGTTGTAATCTCCAGGTCTACATATGATGCCGCCGCCGGGAGTTCTGATGCTCGCCAGGCTGCCGTTGTCACTCAAGACATATACGACAGGATGGTAGGTGGACTTGGCAGGGCCGACAACGACTGCATTGTTTATCAAGACGCTCATGCCCTCCAGACTTTCATAGAAATCGATACCATCTGTTCCGGGATCAAAAGAATTATTAGTTGAGATGTTCCCAAAAGCATCATCCTCAATAACAGTATCCGGCGGGACCAGGCCGCCTATGCCGAGGAGGACAGGAGCCAACGCGATATTGCTGTGCCTGGTAGTATAAGTGGGATTGACAATTTCCGTTACGCTGAGGCTCAAAGGTCTTCCGTTCTGAAAATACTCATTTACAGTTCCATTTACGTTTGCCAAATCTCCTTTCTTTACATTTTTTGGCGGGCTCCCGGTATATACCAATATGCCTTCTGAAGTGCGGTTATCATTATCTGGACTCGGGTCTTGCATAAAGAATCCCTTGGAAGTAACAAGGGTTACAATGCCCTGAATCCCTGAGACGCTGCATCCTGCAAGGGGTGACCTGTGCCCTGCTCCCTGAATGGAATGGATGCTGATATTGGAATAGGGGCAATTTTTTCCTGCACTGCTATTCGAATCTTGGAGTATGATGCTCCCCAGGCTCAATGCGATACATAAAACTATTAGTATCATTAATTTGCGATTTTTTCCCATAAGATATCCTTCGCGGAGTGAAGTGCTTATTCTGAATATAGAGACATACAATAAAAATTTATCGCCAAAAGAAAGGTCTCGCCAATTGGAGGGTTGTAACCAGTGATTCGAACTTTTAAACCCCAAACTATTTCTTGGTGAAGAGGAATTTACTTCATAAATAGAGGGATTATACACGGCTAGAAGGGACGGACCGGTTAGGCTAGACCCTGTAATATATGAGGCATGGTTGGGGGAAAGTCCGAAAGTGATTGAAGGCGGCCCGCTTGAGCTTACGCAATGTCCATATTGCAGCGATGAAGACGCCGTAAACTTGGATGCCCATAAAGTGTCTTCCGATATCCTGCCTAACCATTATGCTGATAAACTACATATTTCAGGTTATTATGTTGAATATGAAGGATTCAAAATCTACGTAAAACCAGACGGCTTCGACTATCTACTAATGGCACATCAGTCGCATAGCGGACCATTTAGAGCGGCAGATGGCAGAAAACTTGAAGATCATCCGCACTTTCATGAGCTTGACTTTTTTCATAGAATAAATGGTGCTCCAGGAACACGACGACCTGTGCCTGCAAGTCTTTGGGCGAACATGAATTCTGCAGAGCTCTTGGAAGCCTTTTTAAACCATTACTATTTTAGTGATGGAAGATTGAATGCTATTGAAATGCCATTAAAAAGGGCTTTGCAGAAGGGATTAGAGGAGTTCTATGAATAAAAATCAAGACGCCCTCTTTTCGAAAATAAAAGAAGCAATTTGCAATAGCATAGAATACTCTTTGGTCCGGAAAAATGCCATTAAGGTGACTACTCCATATCTCGATTGGATGGGTGCACCTGTTTCCATTTATATTACGGAAGAAGGTCACATAACAGACGGAGGCCAAACTCTTAATCAGATCAGCTCTTTGAGGGCTAATGAGGACTTTGAATTCTGGCCCTATAAAATAGACTATTTTGAACGCTATAATATCCAGCAAATAAGAGGTAGTCTTGATCTATGCTATCTGGATTCACCGGAAGGCATTCTCAAATATGTACAAGGTATTTCTAGGCTGCCTACTTTTTTCGAGGCTAAACCCATATCTGATACAGAAGATAAATTTCCACAAACAGTACGAAGGGCTATTTTAGATACGCTGATCAATGACTATCCAGAGCGTCCAAGGGATGATCCCATTGGATGGGCGCTAAATTTAACCAAACCCCGATCAATTAAGCTAGATGGAATCACAATACATAGCGATATGTCTCCCTCTAATAAAAATAGATTAATGCAGATTATTAGCCACGCTAATTCCAGCACTTCAGACAAACGGCAGCATATAGCTTCAAAGCTATTAGACCCTCTTCTTTGGCGACGAGTAAATCCTCAGGTAGAAATGTTTGCTGTAGTTTATGATCTCTCTAAGTATCCAAATGAATCTCAGAGTCTATTGAAACAAGAAGCTGATGGAATTTTTGAAATGAAAAATGAACCAGCCAAGATAAGAGTCGCAGAAGCTGTTGCCGATGCATGACATTTCATATTAATGGCGTTCTCGTTTATTTCTTGCCTATGTTTTTTAAACTTTTGACCTCTGATCCCCATCCACATTATCTGATTGGCAGAAGCTTATGTTGCATAGCTCGTATGAGCTCGGGCTCGCTCTGGCCGCTATGTTCCTGTTCTGTGGGGGTCGCGGGTGGCCTCTCTCGGCCGTGCGTGCTCGCTGTCTGGAGCCCTGGGGGCGGCATCGATCAAGAAATCGGCACGCAGAACAACTGACAATTCGGTCCGAATGGCAGAGTTGGCATCACAACGGATTTCTGCCTCATGAAGTAACCTCGCGGCTTGCAGCAGGATGCGCAGCCGTTTGGTTGTTCGAGAATTGCTTTATGATCCTCCAGCAAAAGGTTCGCATCACTTCACGGGGCCGCCCTCATAAGATCTTTTCATATTGAAGCTTCTCTTTGGGAACGGGCGCTTTTTTCTCGTCTGGATAGCCGAAGGCGATCATGGATTCCACCCTCATATTTTCGGGCAGATCGAGTGCCTCTTTGATATAATCCTCAGCTGACAGATGGCTGTCATGCATCCGGTTTCTGATCTGGACCCAGCAGGAGCCAAGACCCAGGCTCTGGCCTGTAAGCTGCAGGATAATCGAAGCGATGGAGCAGTCCTCGACCCAGACATCAGACTCTCCTTCCACAGCGGAGATGACCACACCCAGTCGTGCTCCTTTCAGAAAACTTGAGCCACTTTCTTTGGCCCGGGAGAGCTCCTCCAGCAACGCCCTATCGGTGACAAAATGAAAGCGCCAGGGGTTGATGCCGCGGGACGTTGGCGAGCGCAGAGCAGCCTCTTTGAGCTGTTCGATCAATTCCTGTTCTATCTCTTTATCTGTGAACCTTCGAATGCTGCGCCGGTTTCTCAATATGTCGAGCATGATAATTTCTCCAATATCGAAATATCTATTATGCAGCGCTTGCATAATTCAAATAAGTTTCAGTCGAACTACGTCGAACCTCAAGCTTCCGGCAGTGCTGCCCAAAATCAGGTTTTAAAAGTTCAGGGAAATAAAGATATTGAATCGAATCCAACAGGAATAAGGGTGCTGACAAAATGGAAAGCAAGATAGTCTACTTCGAAGAGGGCGGGCCTGATAACACCGATGCCGTCTTTAAGCTGGTGCAAGAGAGACAGGATATTCTGGGGATAAAGAAAATAGTGCTCGCCTCCACCACCGGTGCTACTGCTAGAAAGGCCATGGATTTCTTCGGGGACAAAGGCGTCAAATTGATAGTAGTTCCCCATCAGTTCGACTTCTATAGAGAGAAGAATCCATTTCCAGAGGAGCTTGTCCGGGCCCTGCGGGCATCAGGGCATGAGGTTCATTTTGGCACCATGCTCTTCCATACGGACGATTTCTATGGTTCAAATAATGCAACCGCAATGGCCAACCTCCTGCGCTGCTTCTGTCAGGGTGCAAAGGTCTGCTTTGAAATCGTCCTCATGGTTACGGATGCCGGACTTGTGGCAGCTGGTGAAAAGGTGATAGCAATTGCCGGGACTGCTTGGGGATCGGATACCGCCATGGTAATGCAGGCGGCTTCGACTCAGCACTTACGAAGGCTCAGGGTGAACGAGATTATATGCAAGCCTCTTAATCCCCTGAACATAGATGAATTGCGAGAGAGGATGGCTCATAAAGTTGAGACTGTTGATAAAGAAAGCTGAAAGACAATCATTTCGAGGCGAACTATGCTCTACAGAAGTATGAAGAAGGCGAATTCCAGGCTCTCGATCTTAGGATTCGGATGCATGCGCCTTCCCATGAAGGAGAACGGCCAGATCGATGAGCTGCATGCCACAAAGATGCTGAGATATGCCATCGATAAAGGCGTGAACTATGTCGACACTGCCTATATTTATCATAACAACGAGAGCGAGCCGTTTGTGGGCCGCGCTCTTCAGGATGGGTACCGTGAGAAGGTAAATCTTGCCACGAAGCTGCCCAGCTGGATGATCAAATCACGTGAGGATATGGACAAATACCTGAACGAGCAGCTAAAACGACTGCAGACCGACCATATCGACTTCTATCTTGTCCATGGACTCATGAGGCAGTTCTGGGACAAACTTCGACCGCTTAAGGTAACCGAATTTCTGGATGATGCCATCAATGACGGCAGGATAGGATACGCAGGATTCTCGTTCCATGACGAACTGGGATTGTTCAAGGAGATTGTGGATGCCTACGACTGGGACTTCTGCCAGATCCAGTACAACTTCATGGACGAAGGGTACCAGGCGGGAACAGAGGGGCTCAAATATGCGGCCGGGAAGGGTCTAGGGATTGTTGTCATGGAACCATTAAGAGGAGGTATGCTGAGCAAAGAGATCCCTGCCATTGGCGATACATGGAAAAGTGCTCCTGTCACCCGTAGCCCAACCGAGTGGGCGCTGCGGTGGGTTTGGAACCATCCTGAAGTAACAGTTGTCCTTTCCGGCATGTCGGATTGGGAGCAGGTCGTAGAGAACATCGCTTATGCTAATAAAGGAGTCTCAGACTCGCTCTCTCAGACGGAACTCGATCTCTTTGAGAGGGTTAAGGCAGAATACGGTAAGAGAATGAAAGTTCCGTGTACCGGCTGCAAGTATTGCATGCCCTGTCCCTCCGGCGTCAGTATCCCCGAATGCTTTGAATTGTACAATACAGCCTGCATGTTTGACGCCCCGGAGGTTGCCAAATTTAACTACAATATAGTCCTGGGCGGCATGCTCTCTGGAAAGCCTGAATTCGCATCCCAATGCCAGGAGTGCGGCGAGTGCCTGGAGAAGTGCCCGCAGAAGCTCCCCATACGCGATCGGTTGAAGGAAGTCGTTAAGTACTTTGGAAAATAGTGAGACGCAAAGCGAGAACGCAGCAGATGCAGCCAGGGCTTCCAGGCCCGGTGCGTTTACTATTATTTTTGCTGGCCGGACAGTCTCTTGATATGGATAGTCTCCAGCAGGCTGGATGTGCCGTTCTCCCAGGGGTAGGTTGAGGCGATGAGGCATTCTGTTTTTCCCGAATCTTCCTGGCCATCGAGGAGAAATTGGGCAACAAAACCGTGCGTATCATTCCGGCAATCGCTACTGTTTGTGATGTAGCCCTGGTGTCCGTCTATATTGCGCCGAACAGTGACGACATCCCGGCAATCGCTATTTTCAGAGAGAAGCTTATTCGTCGCCCCAGTTGAGGGTTCCAGCAAGATTGGGTATTTGTATTCTATGATCGCTATCGTTATGAGAAAGTGCGCCTCTGCGGAAATCACCTGCGCCCCATAGCCGACATACATGATTCCACCGAATGTCTCCGAGTACCTGGGTTTAGCAATTGATATGTTATGCTCCGACGTGCTGTTTAGGTCGTAGCTTACTTTATACGATCCAATTTCAAAGCTCTCCGGCTTTGCCAATGCTGGCAGAGACACCAGAGCTGTTAGTAGAATCACGGCAAGGATCACTACGAGACTCAGGTATTTTCTCATTATCACTTATCCGGCCCATATTTGCCGTTTGGGTCCAATTCGGCATATCCTGCCAGACTTAAAACGGTTCTGCTAGAAATCCAAACCCTGCCTCTTCGGGATTTGTCGTCAAATAAATTTGGCTAATGGCAATAAAATCGGATATCCCGAAGAATGATTTATTCATTCAGTTCATCATCGAAATCTTTAATTGTCTTGCCGTTATCTCTTTTAAGAGACATTAAGGGAGGGATAGGATGTCCATCAACCGGATACATGCATGCTTGATATTGGTTTCTCTATTATTGATCTTCATTCAGAACTCAGTTGCGACGAATGCATCTAGTAACTCGACCGATATTTTTGAGGTAAACGACAGCACTCTTAACCGAACAATAGATACGCATCCTTTCTTTATACTCGATTGCTATGCACCCTGGTGTGAGCCCTGCATACGTTTGAACACCACAATTCATAAGCTGGCTAATGACCTCAACGGCCAGATCGCTGTCGGTCAAATTGACATGGACTTGAATCGGAGAACAGAAGTGATGTACAATATCACAGGATACCCGACCATTCTGATATTCGAGAAGAGAAAGCTCGTCGACAGACAACTGGGAAATCTGTCAGAACCAGAACTTGTAGACGTTCTCTCCAGAGTTGATCCGAATTTGAATACAAGCAACGTTAACCTTGCCACTGAACATCATGGAAATTATCCCATCAGAACAAGGGTTGAACGCGAATAGGGAGAACAATAAGTGCACCTGACTGGAGAATGATACTGCTCGCTGGTTCTGCATCCGTCAAGCGGCTTTTGGTCTTCAATTGCGTTTCCCTTTTTGACTGCAACAATACTTCACAGAGATTCAGCCAAAGAGAAAAAATAAAAAATATTTTATCGATTTGCCTTAAGCCCAGCTAGGGCGAATTCAGAAATGCATAGGCACCGTAGTACCAGGCATTTGCATCATAGAGTCCGTTGCCGGTCATGGGGTCATATCCGTTATAGGGCGTATTGTAGATTCCGTTATACGGCGTGCCGTAAATTCCGTTATCAGGCATGTAGTAGATTCCGTTGTCAGGCATACCACCATTGATCCCGTTGCTATAGACGACTCTGCTCAGCGACCTGAGGTCGACTGAAGTACCATCCGGGAATACGCATAGGTTAACGTCTCCGTAAGGCGTGTGTACATTTTGAACCTGGCCACCCCTTGTCTGGCATGTCTTGGTCGCATCAGCAATATCCAGTGCACTCATAGGCGTGTTGTAGCCAGCGTAATGGGGGCTGGTGCTACCAGTACAGTTTCCAGTAAAGAAGGCATGTGCATCGCACCAGGCATTGCCTGCGAACTGGCAAACCGGTTTGCCGTTGTTAATTCCTGGAGTTGTCGCATAGAGATTACCCGTGCCTACGCAATAAGCCCTGTCCGGACCCGAAGTATCCACGACCTGGCCCATCACGTTCAGCGAACAAGTGCTGAGAAGGACCGCAATACAAAGCCATGCTAACTTGGACCATGATTTCCCAATATTGAAATTACCTGTCATCTTCTTCACTCCATTCAAGGCCTTATCGATCCAAACAGAGCCCATCTCCAATTCGCACCAATCATTCGGGATGTTGAGGCATTTTGAGCATCTTTGGGAAGCAGGATCTTCGCTGGTGAGCCAAAGTTTCTATATACGGTGGACTCATTGATAGTGCTCATAATTTTGAAGTCTGGTGAAGAGATGTTAAGGATCTTGGGAGTAACGGTCAGGCTCGAGTTGATATCCAACCTTCTCAGGGTCGAATCATTTTTGGAGATCCAGGCGGCTAGAGTTATTCGGCTGTTGTTCATCAGGCTTGTATTGCTGATATCGAGAGTTCCATTCTTCAGCTTATCAGGCAACGCAAAGGGTGACGGGAAGTAAGCTGCCAGGAGCTGTAAGCCGGTCATTCCTGAATAGATCGAGGGAATAGGTGAGCCTGTGATCTTGTAGTAATCCTCGCCCTGCATCTTCTCCATGCCCACGATCTTCATATTGGAGTATTTGATCAGGTTGACCTGGCCGGGAATCTCGTTGTAAGCCTGTAAGACTTGAGCGGTGTCGGTGACATTAAGACTTGTCCAGTTCATACTCTCTTTCCAGTACTCTGAACCGTTTATGAAATAGCCTTCCCAGGTGAGAACATCGCCAGTCTCTTCATCAGTGAGGTTAGAGCCCCACCATCCTTTCTTATTCACCAGGTCTACCTTACCCATAGTAGTCTTATAAACATCATATTCTTTGCGAAGTGTATTGTTGGAGTAAATAAGCATACTCTCCGCTGACCTGGAATAGGTGTAGCTGGTCAGATTTTTCGCCGAATTTTCGGTCGTCTGTTTTAATTGCTGAATGTTGGCTTCCTGGGCAGATGCAACCATAGAAACCACAAAAATTGCAATCAGCATGATAAGTATTCTCTTAGATTTCATGATTTAACCTCTTAGAATACAATGTACTCCAATATTGATAAAGATATGCCCAAAATGCATTTTGATAAGGATTTTGCATATTTAGAAACACAAAAAACCCGTTTAGTATACCGAAAGCAATCTGAGATTCATCTTGTTGGTGAGAAAACAGTGAGCATGCCGTGATTGTCCTGGATTTGCCTATTCGCTATTTCTGCAGGCTTACGTGAGACTCCAGCGCAGACTTCAGCTCCACTAGCCTCGTGGGTTTGCTGATATATCCATCCATGCCGGCGGCAAGACACATCTCTCGATCACCTTTCAGAACTGAAGCGGTCATGGCGATTATCTTTGGTCCGCTCTCCGGCCAGCGCCTGCGTATCTCCCTTGTGGCCTCCAATCCATCCATTTCCGGCATCATCACATCCATAATAACGAAGTCATACGATTGCCTCTCCAGCGCTTGCAGGACCTCTATGCCGTTGCTTGCTATGTCTGCCCGGTACCCTAATTTATTGAGCATTTTCTGAGTCACCATCTGGTTAATCAAATTGTCTTCTGCAAGCAGTATGCCCAGATGATGATGATCCTGGTTCCCATGAATGAAGGCATTGGACTTGGAATAGAGCCTATCGATATCAATGGGCTCATGGAGAGTCTTTTCCGCCTCTATAGTAAAGTGAAAGGTGGTGCCGCTACCGTCTTCGCTCTCAACCCATATCGTTCCTTTCATCATCTCTACAAGCTTCTTGCTTATCGCAAGACCGAGGCCGGTGCCACCGTATTTTCGCGTTGTCGAGGAATCGATCTGGCTGAAGGACTGAAATAAGCGTCCCATCTTGTCCTTGGGGATTCCAATTCCGGTATCTTTAACGGCAAAATGAATCTCATAGTTTTCGCCCTCGAGCCTCTTGCCGGAGACGGACACAGAAATCTCGCCCTTCTCGGTGAACTTCACTGCATTGCTGAGCAAATTGACCAGGATCTGGCTAAGCCTGGTGGGGTCGCCTAAAATCACTGCAGGTGCACTGTCTTGGAACTCGCATTTTGCACTTATGCCCTTTTTATTGGCATCTGCCGATACCAGATCCAGGGACGCCTCTACGCATCTATGCAATTCGAAGGGCTGATATTCCAGATCGTTCACACCGGCTTCAATCTTAGAAAGGTCGAGGATGTTATTTATGATAGACAGCAGAGCATCACCGCTTCTGCGAATTGTCTCCAAACACTCCTTTTGGTTTGTTGTGAGATCCTCATCGAGCAAAAGGCCGGTCATGCCGATGACGGCGTTCATGGGTGTTCTTATCTCATGGCTCATGTTCGCCAGGAACTCAGACTTGGCCCTGGTCGCGGCTTCAGCCGCTTCCTTGGCCTTTCTCAGTATCTCTTCGGATTGCTTGAGAGTTGTAATGTCTCGAGATACTCCCATGACCGCAGTTACAAGGCCGGATTTCGTCTTCAGAGGAACGATCTGAGTATCCAGCCATACATCCCTGCCGCAAAAAGCAGATTTTTCAACAATATTACGAACAGCTTCGCCATTTTCAAACACTTTTTGCAGTTCTAGCGCTTGAGAAAGGGATGCCTCTGAGGGAAATAGCTCGCTTCGTGCTCTGCCAGTAACCTCTTCGGGCAGAAGATCAAGATATTTTGCAGCAACATTGTTGACATATTCGACCCGATCATCTTTATTGATAATGAAGACTAAATCAGGCATAGCATCAGAGAGAGATCTATACCTCTCTTCGCTTTCTCTGAGGTCATTCTCAGCCTGCTTGCGCTCGGTAATATCCGTCACGGCTCCAACAAGGAACTGATTTCCGCCATTATCTGTATAAAGGGTCTTTTTGACAAGGACGGTGCAAGTTGCACCGGAAGCAGTAATGATTTTTTCTTCGTTTAAGTTCTCTTCGCCGGTCCCGAAAACCATCTCGTCTTTTTCCCAGGAAGTGTCAGCCATCTCTTTGGTTGGGAAGAGATCGTAAGTAGTTCGACCTAAGATTTCGTTGGGTTGACGATCAAGCATTTTGCATTCCGCATCATTGACGAGAATAAATCTATGCTGCCGGTCCTTGACAAATACCGGATCGCCTATGGAGTTGATTATTTTATCCAGAAATTCCCTTGACTCTTCGAGCTCCTCCTCTGCCTTTTTTCGCTTGGTGAGATCACGGAACACCACTTGCGTTGCCGGTTTGCCCTTTAGGGAAAACGGAATTGCTGCTACCTCAACCTCAATCTCGATACCATCAATTCCAAGAAACTTCTCTTCGATTAATGGAGCCTCATCCCCAGCATTTTGTGTGGAATGAATCCTGTCATGAACCGTCTTTATGTAGTCGGGATGAACAAAACTCATCACCGGTTTGCCCACCAGCTCGTCCGGCTTGTCTGCATTCAGAAGAACTGCTGCGGCCTTATTCGCGAAGATTACAATGCCGTCCTGGTGGATTATAATGCCGTCCGGTGAGGATTCCACAAGAAGGCGATAACGATCTTCGCTCTCCTTTAGCTCCATCTCTGCTTTTTTGCGATCCGTTATGTCTATCAGGGTCACGATTGAGCCATTCACCGAATCGGGATCGTACGACAACCTGCCAGATGCTCTGACATATCTAACCCGGTTCTCCTTATCCAGAACTCTGAATTCGTAGGTTTTGAGACTCCTTGTAATTTCTCGCTCAAACTTTCCTTTCACGCCGGCCAGATCGTCCTTGTATACATATTCTTCAAAGCTCCGTCCTATCAATTCCCGGGGGCTGTAACCAAAGACCTGTTCAACGACTGGACTGATGAAAGTAATGCGACCGGATGGATCAATGAAGAGAATGATATCATTCAGGTTTTCGACCAAATTACGGTAGAGATCACGGCTTTCCAGCAGAGCTTTTTCTGCAGCTTTGCGTTCAGTAATATCCTTCACGGTAACATGGAGGATCTGCTCGTCCTTCCATGGGATAACGGTCAGCGTAATCATAACAGGGAATTCTTCGCCGTTTGACCTGAGACGAGTCCATTCGAACTTATGGGTTCCTTTCTCAAAGGCCTTTTTAATCATCTCTTCCGATTTTTCACGGGAGCTGCGACCGTCTCTCTGTCTTTCAGGTGATATTTCCGAAGGATGAAGATCCAGCAGCTCATCCTTGGAAGAGCACTTCATCATCTCTACGGCAGCATTGTTGCAGTCGATGAACTTCCTGCCGTCCAGCAGAAACATGGCATCTGCTGACCTCTCAAATAGCAGCCTGAATTTGCTCTCGCTCTCTTTGAGTGCGTCTTCCGTATACTTCCGTTCCGTAATGTCTCGCAGGGACTCTATCGCACCGGATATGTTGCCGTTGGAATCATATAGTGGAGAGGCTTTGGCCCAAATGTGGGAGCCGTTTGTTCCAAAGGAAGAAATAAATACCTCGCCTGTGAGGCTCATGCCGTCTCTTTCCATGGCCTCGTATTCCGCTTCGAGGTTCGGGTCCGGTTGGAGAACCAGATCGATCAAAATAGGTTGCCTGAAACCGTAGAAAGGAAGGGAATACTCATAATCACCCTTACCCAGAATATCATCTGCCTTGACGCCGGTCAGACTCTCCATGGCCCTGTTCCAGGAAATGACCCGGCCTTTTTTATCGATAGCGAAGGTGGCGTCTGGGAGGAAACTCACAATGCCGTTTAACTGTCGTTCTGATTCTGATTTCATCATCAAACTGGATACAGAATCAGGTTTGTCAGGGCTTCGCTCTATCTCATCCATATCTTCTTCCACTATTCTGTTCTCCGGGCAAGAAACTTATGAAAGACAATCCTCAGAACAACTATCTCCCAAACTAAGCTAAAAACTTTTTGGAAAGATATAGAGATTGAATAATGAAACGCATTCAATCGATCTCATATCAATATCTTTTCCTGATCTACCCTCGCAAAATCAATAAATCCTCTCTTGATGTCCAAGGATATCAATTGCACACGAATCCGGTCGCCGACGTCGATGCCCTCAAACCCGTTCTTCAGCATCCCTTCAATCGGCATGTTGAGAAGCCTAACCCAATTGCCTTTGGCGGAGGCTCCCGTAACCATAGCATCAAAATGCTCGCCTATTCTCGATTCAAGCAGGAGCGCAGCCGCGGATTTTCCGACCTGCCGTTCGACTTTGTTGGCAGAATCCTCCTGTTCTGTGCATTGGGTCGCGAGATTATCCAGCTCTTTCTTGCTGTATGGCATTGGCTCTGCGGCTATGGCGGCCTTCAGCAAGCGTTGCGTGATCAGATCCGGATAGCGTCGATTCGGAGCTGTGGAGTGAGTATAGTCCTTGACCGCCAGCCCAAAGTGCCCGGTGGCGGCATCTTCTGGAAGTTCTGCTAAGTATTCGCCTGAACCCAGGAGTTTGATCACTACCAGAGACAGATCAGGAAATCGAAGTGGATCCTTCGATTTTTCTTTCATCAGAAACCCCTCCAGCGCTTTTGAATCCGGACTGCCGGGGAGCCTGAAACCGTGTTCTGCTGCAATCTCGACTATTCGATCCCATCGTTTTGGAACCCGGACCACGCGACGGATGGAAGCAATTTTCCTGGAGGAGAGATACCGGATGGTCACGCCGTTTGCGGCGATCATAAAGTCTTCTATAATGTCCTTGGCACGGTTCTTTTCTTCCACTCGCAGATCACGTATGGAGTCTCCCTCAAATACCGGTCGAGCCTCAATCGTTTCAAGACTTAAAGCACCGTGTTCCTGCCGCAGATTCTTCATGGTTTGGGCAGTTTTGTCCTGCAGGCGCAGGTTCTCGGCCAGTCCGCTAACATTAGCGATACCCTGCGGCATGGCTCCGCCGTCCAGCCATGAGGCAACGCTGTCATAGGCAAGCTTGGCATGGTTGCGGACTCGTGCCCGGTATACATTCGAATCCCCCAGCGATCCATCAGTTCCGATCACCATTTCTATGACAACTGCCAGACGATCTTCATTGAAGTTCAGGGATGTCAGATTGGTGGAAAGCTTTTCCGGAAGCATGGGAAAGACCCTGGCAGCGGTATAAATCGACGTTGTGTTGACGCTTGCGTGCTCATCGACAGCGGATCCCTTTTTTACGAGGGCGTCCACATCCGCTATGGCAACCATTACCTTTGTTTTGCCTTCCGGCATAGCTTCCGCTACGGTTAGCTGATCGAGGTCCCGGGAGTCGTCGTTGTCGATGGAAGCCCAAGAGAGGCCCCTCAAGTCGCGCGCCTCCTCTATGTTTGTAGTTGCAGGTGCTTGAATTTTGTCAAGCTCTGCAACTACGTCAGTGGAAAAGTCGGGAAGCAATCCTCTTGCAAGCATTGCTCTATTTGCTATCTCTTCTAGAATCTCTCGCTGCTGATTTTCATTTTTTTTCATAGAATGCCCTCCAATAGATCATAATAAAATCGGATTATCAAGCCGATCAATCGCCAAACCTCCTTATGAACCAGGTCTTTACCACCTGGGTTAGAATCACATAGCATACCAGCATAACCGCCAGGAGCAGCCAAAACTTCGGCGGCAGCTGGACAAAACCCAAGGTTTCGGCCAGAGGTGAAACCGTCAGCCATGCGCCGACGGCAACAATAATCAATGAACTGACGATCAACGGCCAGCTGGCACGGCTTTCGATGAATGGGATCTTGTTGGTACGGATGACGTGAATGATCAGAGTCTGGGTAAAGAGCGACTCTACGAACCAGCCGGTGTGAAATAGTGCGGGATTTGTCCAGGCATGGAAGATGTAGATCATAATGAAGAACGTCGCATAATCGAAGATCGAGCTGATGGGTCCGATAAACAGAATGAAACGCTTGATGTCGCCAATCGCCCACTTGCGCGGTTTGGCCAGCCAGTCAGCATCGACTTCGTCTGTGGGGATGGTGGTCTGCGAGAAATCGTATAGCAGGTTGTTCGTCAGCACCTGGATGGGCAGCATGGGCAGGAAGGGCAGGAAGGCGCTGGCGCCAACGACGCTTAGCATATTGCCGAAATTGGAAGATGCAGCCATCTTGATGTACTTGATGATATTGCCGAACACCCGCCGCCCTTCCATCACACCCTGCTCCAGTATGAGCAGACTGTTCTCCAGCAGAATGATGTCGGACGACTCTTTAGCGATGTCGACGGCGCTATCGACCGAAATGCCCACATCGGCAGCCTTCAAAGCCGGTGCGTCGTTAATACCGTCTCCCATAAAGCCGACGACATGACCGTTTTTCTGCAGAGCATGGACCACTCGCTCTTTATGGGCGGGAACAAGCCTGGCAAAGACGCTCGCAGAGCGGACGGCTTCGCAGAGTTGCTCCTCGTCCATCTTCTCTATTTGGGAGCCGAGCAATAGATTATCCACCGGCATGCCCACTTGTTTGCAGATGTAGGCAGTGATGATTTCATTGTCGCCGGTCAGGATCTTGACGTCCACATTTAGGGCATGCAGTCGCCTCAGTGCCTCCATGGTGGTCTCCTTGGGCGGATCGAGGAAGGCCAGGAAGCCCAGCAGAATCAGATCCGACTCATCCTTGACCGAGTAAACCGGTTCGTCCTTCGCCCCTGGCATTTCTTTATGAGCCAGAGCTATGACGCGAAATCCTTCACCGTTCAGAACGCCTACCAACTGCCGGCTTTTAGCATCGTCTTCAGGAGACATGGCGACGACCTGGCCATTGATCTCCACCAGGCTGCACTGGCTCATCACTTCATCCAGCGCGCCTTTGCAGATGAGAATGTTCAGGCCGGTTTCATCTTCGATCACCACCGACATCCTGCGCCGCACAAAATCGAAGGGGATCTCGTCAATCTTGCGGTACTTTTCATCCGCCTTCAGGCGTTCTTCCAGCTCCTCGTGATCGAGAATCGCCTCGTCGAGCAGGTTCTTGAGACCGGTATGGTGGTAGCTGTTCAGATAACCGTAGTGCAGCACCTTCTCGCTTGGCTCACCCCTGACGTCCAGGTGCTTTTCCAGAACGATCTTTCCTTTGGTAATGGTTCCGGTTTTGTCTGTGCACAGGACATCCATGGCGCCGAAATTTTGGATGGCGTTCAGACGTTTGACGATCACCTTCTTGCCTGCCATCGTGAGCGCGCCCCGGGATAGATTGACGGTCACGATCATGGGCAGCATCTCCGGGGTCAGCCCGACGGCCACCGCGACAGCGAAAAGGAAAGCTTCCAGCCAGTTGTGCTTGGTCAGTCCGTTGATGAGGAAGACCGCCGGCACCATCACGGCAATGAAGCGGATCATCAGCCAGGTGAATTGGTTGATTCCTTTGTCGAAACTGGTGAGCACCCGCTGGCCCACGATACTGGCAGCCAGCGATCCAAAATAAGTTTGTTCGCCGGTGTGCACCACCACGGCGGTGGCTGATCCGCTCTCGACGTTTGAGCCCATAAAGCAGATGTTGGCAAGCTCCAGAGGATTCTGATCCCCGGCAGGTAGTGATGCTGCTTTTTTCTCCACAGGCAGGGATTCTCCGGTAAGGGCCGACTGATTCAGGAACAGGTCTTTGGCGAGCAGCACCCGCACGTCGGCCGGCACCAGATCACCCGCAGCCAGCCGGATGATGTCTCCCGGAACCAGCAACTTCAGTTGAACCTCAGATTCCTTGCCGTCCCTCACCACCGTCGCGGTGTTGCTGACCATCGCTTTGAGCTTTTCCGCCGCATTATCGGCACGCATCTCCTGATAAAAGCGCAGCACCAGGCCCAGCAGCACCATGATGAAGATGACAGCCGTCGCCCGCATGTCACCGGTGAGAAAAGAGATCACGCCCAGGGCAGTGAGCAGAATGACCAGTGGATTTTTGACATTGCTGAGCAGGCGCATAAGCCCGGACTGGCGCTTCTCCCGGGCTATCTCATTCGGGCCATGCTCTTTCAGGCGAGAATCGGCTTCTGACTGGCTCAAGCCATCCGGACGAGTAACAAGCTCCCTAAGGACGGTATCGATGCTCTGGCGCGACTTTTCCAGCAGCTCTACCGGGACTTCGGCCGCTTTTCCACCTGCAAGCTTGGCCGGAGGCTTGGATGAATTTGGAGTGACTGGGGTTTTTGGAGGTTCCATTTGGTTGTATCATTATATTGAAATCGTATAAGGAATTTCTGATTGGTTCAATTAGCAAAAAATATTTTGTGGGCATATATTGCCCTCACGGTTACGAAAGTCAGTGTTTGGCCTTAGAAATCATCTCCCTCCAGGCCCGGGCGTGCTCCGATGGCATGACATCGATGGCTCCCCCCTGGAAGCTTCCTTTTGTCTCGCCCATCTTCTCCTCCATCCAGCCCTCGATCTCCAGGTAACTCGACCTCAGAGCATCCAGCACCTTCTGGTCAGCCTTCCACAGACCACGTTGATTGGCTTCCAGAAGCCTGCGTCCTATCTCCTCCATGGCCCAGGGATTGTTCTCCTCGAAGAACTTGCGGTTTTCATCATCCAGGATGAATGTCTTGGCGATGTCGTCGAAGATCCAGTCGTCCACTTCTTGCGTGGTGGCCTCCCAGCCGTAGACCCGGCCCACGCGTTTGGAGATATCTCCTGCGCCCTTGTAGCCGTGCCGCTTCATCCCTTCAATCCATTTAGGATTGAGCAGCCGTGTCCGAACCACACGGCGCATCTCATCGGCCAGGGTTCTGATAACGGCCTTCTCCCGGTCTCTCGTATCCCCGTAGTAGGATGAGACTTCGTGGCCCGAAAGCTCGCGGGCGGCATTGTTCAAGCCGCCGTGCGTGCCGAAGTAACAGCAGCATCCCAGGAGGTCGTACTCGTCGGTGACTGTCTTGTTGAAGGTCAAGTCCACGCTCTTGAGCTGTTGCAGCAGAGCCTGCCCCGATTCCTGCCCGAAGACATCCTTACCGTAGGCATAGCTGTTCCATTGAATGAAGACGTCCGTGAGATCTTTATCCTCCTTCCAGGCGGAGGCATAGACCGCTAAATTCACCCCATTGCCGTAGGTTCCCGGGCGGCTGGCAAAGATGCGAGGGGCATCGCCCCCGGCGGAGTGCTTGCGGAGGAAGTTCATCTCCTCTGGCTCGTCGAGCGCGGCCACCTCCCGAATGGCCTGGTCGAGCAGCTCGATGCAGTTGTAGAAGCAGTCTCTGGTGATCCCGCTGGCCCGCACGGTAACATCGATCCGGGGACGGCCCAGCTCTTCGAGACTCATCACTCTGTAACCCTTCACGCGCCCGCCCTTCCAGAGAGGCTCCACACCCAGAAGGAAGAGCATCTGAGCCAGCTGCTCCCCATCCGCCCACATAATGTCGCTGGCCATCCAGTACATGGCCACGTTCTCAGGAATTCTGCCATGCTCCTCTTCGTATTTTGTAATCAATAGGTGAGCGAGCTTCCGTCCCACGCGCCAGGCGGCTTTGGTGGGCACAGTCGCCGGGTCCAGGGAGTAAAAGTTCCTGCCTGTGGGAAGCACATCTGGCTTTCCTCGTGTGATCAAACCGGAGGGTCCGGGCTCGATGAAGCCTCCTTCCATCCCATGCAGCAGGCTCTTCATCTCCCGGGAGGCCTCGATCCGGCAGGAGAGGTCCAGTACCTTCTCTCTCAGAATGGAGACGGCCTTTTGATCATGGTTCTTCAGATGCTCGCCAAGAATTCGAGATGCTGGATCCGTCTCGCCGGCCAGGAACGAGCGGATGAATTCCCTGGCCAGAGGATCAAGCTCCTGATCTGTAGGGGTTCGATCCATGAGATTGGAGAGGAATTTTTTCGTTTCCGAGTCAAAGTGCAATATGGCTTTGATCAGGTCCACCCGTTTTTCTCCTCCGGGGACCTCTCCAAAGATGTGCATCCCATCCGGGATCTGCGTGGTGTATATCTCTGAGATCTTTCCATGAGCCAGTTCCAGAATCTTCTCGAAGGATATGCCGGATTCTATAAGCGCCTCCAGATTCAGCTCCTCGGCCAGGTTGGTCTTCTTGAGGAGATCGAGGATGACGTGCTCCAGGGCATGGGCCAAAGCTCTCTCCGATACTTTGTTCTGGCGATAATTGGCAATGTTGTCCTCCAACTCTTTTAGGTCTCCATAGACTCCTGACTCCGTCATTGTGGTCTGCATATGATCCACAATCACGGCATAGCTGCGTCTCTTGGCCACAGCCCCCTCTGGCGGATTGTCGGAGTTATAGATGTAAAGGTATGGAATGTCGCCCACAGCGATGTCCGGGAAGCAGCTTCCAGAAAGCCCCACCGACTTGCCCGGCAAAAATTCCATGTTTCCATGCGTTCCCACGTGCACCATGACATCTGCCCCAAAGATCTCCTCGATCCAGTGATAGGTGGCGAGGTACTGATGGGGCGGAGGGACCTCGGGATCATGAAGAATACGGCAGACCTGGCCATCGCATCTGGCTCCGGCGCAGCCCCTCTTGGGTTGGACGCATACGATGGCGTTGCCGTACCGGACGCCGGTTATCACCATCTTGCCCTCGAAGACCATGGAGGGAGCGACTCCGTCTCTTTCTTCCCCGGGTGGCCGGCCCCAGGCGTCGCAAACCTTTTTCCGGGCCAATTCCGGCAGGGTATTGAACCACGATTCGTACTCCTCTTTGTCCACCATGGCCAGGGCCCCACCCTTGTTCACGATCTCCTCCACAGACGTCCAGCGAAACTCGGAGACGGCCTTACGGTCCATGATAGTGGCAATGAGCTCTTTGCCATTGGCCGGCCGATCCTCTATCAGGTAGCCTGCATCGCTCATGCTCCCAAGGATTCTGGCCACGCTCTCCAGAGTATCCAGATGAGCGCCAGAGCCGACAGTGGCCTCAGCCGAGGCGCAGGGGTTGTTATGCAGGATAAAGGCCACCTTCCTCTGAGAAGGAGGCAAGCTTTGCAAATTGATCCATCTATTGACTCGGCGAGCCACCTTCTTGATCCTATCCTCTACACCCTGGTGCCTTTCGAACTCTGTTCCGCTCATCTCTTCTCGGGAGGAGACTCCTGCCAGGATGGGCTCAATCAGGCCTTCGAACTCCGGCAGGGCCACGGACCAGCCCACCTCGCTGCTGGAGAGGCCGTGTACATCCTCCTGCCACTCCTCCTCGCTCTTGTGATAGACCGTGAGGGGATGAAAAACAGGGACATTCAATTTCTTCAGAACCTGAACAGACTCTTCTTTGCTTCCGGCATGAAAGATGGACTGCAAATTGATGACTGCATCCACTCTCCCTGTGAAGTACTCCTCCATCACTTCGCCGCTGGATTTGGCTCCCAGGTCCTTGTCACCCATTCCGAAGCAGAAGGCGGGCAGAACATCGAGGTCCTTCTCCAGCTCCCGGATGAGGCTGTCGACTATGACCAGATCTCCGTTGGCCCAGTAGGTGCGAAAGAAGAGGATGCCGACAGAGTGCTCGTGCTTTTTTCCGTACCATTTAAGATAATCAGCCACCGTAGGAAAGGCCTCACCGGCATCGGGATGATAGAGCCCCTGCCAGAGACATTCCAGGGGTTGCTCATAGCTATAATCAAGTCCCAAAACCTCCCGGCCGATGTAGCGAATCATATTGGCGGTGTTCTCTCTGCCGCCATAGACTACATAGGCGTTTACGGTAGAAACGATCTTCGCGGAGACGCTGGAAAAAGACCAGAGTGCCGGATCAAAGCCGAAGGAGATAATGGGTGTCTTTTTGTCGATCTTTTCAATAACCTTATCAAAGAGCCGGTCCCGCTGGCAAGGATGTATGAGGATCGCTTCGGAGCCGTTCAGAGAACTGATGCAATCCTCGACATTTTCGTCATTGAGTTCTGAAACAGCCCAGGCCTCAAGATCGATCTTTGTCTCTTTTGCCGCCTCCAGAAGAAGAGCAACGTCGCTGGCCCAGGTCAGGGATGCTAATCTCATGCCAGTTCACCGTCCAGGGAGCGCAACGGGACGATGTACGGCCTTCCTACAGCGTTCATAACCATGGCCTTAATGCCGTAGACGTTGCTGATATTGGCCTCGGTAAGAAGGTGCTTCGGCTCGCCTGCCGCATAGACCTGGCCGTTCTTGAGCATGACCAGTTTGTCCGAGAACCGGGAAGCTAAATTGAGGTCATGAATGGCCATTACCACGGATATTTTCTTCTCCTTGACGAGATGGCTTATGATTTCCATCACCTCCAGCTGGTGCTTCATATCCAGATTGGAGGTCGGCTCGTCAAGAAGGAGGATGGCAGGCTCCTGGGCCAGGGCGCGAGCTATCAGCACTTTTTGCTTCTGGCCGCCGGAGAGACTGGAAAAATCACGCAAGCCGAGGTCATCCAGATGCAGGAGTTCCAGTACCTGGGCTACCTTGTCCAGATCGGAATCTGAGACCTGCCATCTGATGTGCGGCCTTCGTCCCATTAGAACCGTGTCAAAGACCGAGGTGGCCAGTGGAGCAGAACTGCTTTGGGGAACGTAGCCTATGATTCGGGCGACTTCCTGGCGGCTCATTTCCTCGATCTCCTTTCCGTCCAGGAGGATACTGCCCCAGGGCTTGAGGATGCGGTCGATGCATTTAATCAGCGTGGTTTTTCCCGAACCGTTAGGTCCCACCAAGCTCAAGACCTCTGCATCTCCTACAACAATGTTGAGGTCATCGAGGATCTTGTGGCTGTTGTAGCTGAATGTGAGGTCTTTGATAGTGATATTTACCAATTAGCTTCCTCCTGATGCGAAATGGTGTGGCGATTAATGATCATAGGTAAGACTCGGATTCATATTTCAGAGATCGAACCGATCCATTTATCTTTTCCATTTATTCCCCTTGTAATAAGTATTTCGTCTTAGTTGCTATTTTATGCCAATTTACTATTTTGCATAAGAAACGCATATTTAATAAATGCTTCTATTATCATTGGCCTTTTGGTTTTGCTATACATAATGTATGTGCTGAATGATAGCTATTACTTGAATTTACGGCTTTGCACTTTCAATCTACCAGATTCTGCAAATCATAATTTCGTGCGAATAAAATTTTATATAGTAGCACTTAACAATAAAGATCAGCTTTATTCCTAAATCTCCTTTGACATGTATCAAAAAATAAAAATATATTCGATATGCGTATAGAAAAAAATGAATATACTTGATTTACTTGGAGCTTTCGAGTTCCGGGTAGACAAAGGTCCTTCCTTCCGGGTACTCCAGTCCCAGGCGCTTCAGATACTCCTTGTGAACGCCTATCGGGTCCAGATCTGCCTCGGGATGGAGCAATTTCGCCAGATAGGTTATTCCTACCACCTGGTCCAGGCCGTTGAGGATATCCCAATCCATTATGTAAACCTTGCCGGACTTGACGGCACTAATGCCGCTTGCACCCGATCTTGCCAGCAGCTCGTTTCTGACCGCCTGCAGCTTGACGGTATCCGAGGAAGGTTCGGATTTCCATCCGATCTGTTTCTGGTCTGAGGATTGGGTCTGCCTCTTGATGATGACCTCAGGATTCTGGGTTATAACCCATTCCCATCCCACTTTGGGGTAAGCATCGCCCAGCTTCCTGGCGATATTATAGCCTTTGGCCACGCTCAGAACCTGATCAAAGCCCGAGCCTGCTCCAAGGGTGGAAAGGTCAGAGGTAGAGCTCCACTCCGCGTATACCTTAGGCATGTTCTGGCCTTCTACTGCCTTCTCGATCTTGGATCTCTTTTCGTCATACCAGTTGATGTAATCCCTGGCTTCGCTCTCTTTATCAAGGATCTTGCCCAATATCTCCATCTCACGGGTCATGTTCTCGGGCTTGATGAACTCCAGGGCTACGGCCTTGATATCCTTGAAGGGAGCAAGGCCCTTTTCCACGCCAAATATTCCATAGGTCTTATCAGGGTAGCTGTATCCTATTACTACGATATCTGGTGTAATGTTATCCTTGCCTCCCCGAGCTAATTCCCCGATCATCTCATAGTCCGGTTGGTTCCATTTGCCCACATTCTGCTTCTTCGCAAGCATGGGGAAATAGTAGCCTTTCTTTTGCACAGTATCTGAGACCCCAACCACCTTATCTGCCGCGCCGAGCATTACTACGGCCTCTGCCACATCAGAGTTCAGCACTATTACCCGCTCTACCGGCTCGGAGAAGGTAACGTCTCTTCCTGCCGAGTCGGTTATGGTCAAGGGGTAATCCGCTGCCCAGGCAGATCCGCAGAGTAGCAATGCAGCTAGCTGAAGAATAGCCAGGGCTGAAAATAGCTGTATCCTCATATCAATCCCTCATATAAATTATGGTTTTTAAGACTTCTATACCTATAAATCATTTTTGTTAATAACTGCTTAGTATTTAGTATCATGAAATATGATATTGTCTCAATTGACAGTGCGGAGAGAAGTGACTGACTTTCGGTTTCTGTGATTTCTTCGACACCGGGTCTAAAGATCTTTTTCAATAGAGTTCGCGGCCAGACGCGCTTGAAGGCTTTCAAAGCCATGATGGCTCTTATGACTTGATCTCACTTCCCAATGCTCTCATTATGGGCAAAATTGCTACGAAAAGCAAAAAGCTTATTAACTAGTAATATCCTAACCCCAGGAATAGCGACAGAAGCCCATTGACCTCCTTTACCGTCGTCTACCTGTCGTTGGTCTCCGGCCGAACTGCCAGGGCCGGACTCCTCTTCTGAAAAAATGCGATCAAAATTATACCGATGGGAGCTGCATTGAATGACCTCGCTCTTGATCACAGATATCAGAAAAAGCAGCTGCAACAGCGGATTCGATCTTATCACAGCGATATTTCTCAGCGGAGAATGTTATGATGCGAGCCGGATGACTTCATTTGCCGAAAAAAGCGGCTTTAGCCTCTTGGTTCTGGAGAGTGCCACCGCAGAGGAAGAGCTTCCGGCGATTGGCGTGCGGCGAAATGATCAATTTATTCGCATGCGAGCAAATCTCAATCACGGGCTTAAGGTTGGAGAAGAGATACGATTTTGATAGCCGTAGATGTCCATGATTCCGCGGTAATGGCCATTCATGACCTTAATTTAGCTTCCTGGTTCTCGGATAAGCTGGCGGCTTCATCCTGATCCACCGACCGCTCTTTCTCCTCAGCCGAGTTAATAAAGATCTTGCTCCTGGAATCAATCAATTCTGCATCTTCCTATTGGATCGCTCCAAGGTCTGCCCAAAAACTTTAAATCAAGTAATTCTGTCTTTAATCAAATAATGTTTAGTTAAAAGGGATGAGGAACTTGATCTCGAAGTCGATGATATTATCTCTGGTCTTGTTGCTGTTTTTCTGCACAGCAACCCTGGCAGAAGGAAACACGACAAGTGCGACAACTGCGACAACTGCTGCGGACTATCTCGGGCGGGCGGTCAGCATTGCCAGAACGCCGGAGAGAATAGTCTCGCTCTCTCCTTCCATCACGGAGATTCTCTTTGCTCTCGGCCTAGGGGATCAAGTGGTAGGGGTGACGAAGTACTGCGATTATCCACCCACTGTGAAGAAACTAAAGGACAGCGGTAAGATCGAGGTTGTAGGTGGGTATGTTGATCCGGATATCGAGATGATTCTCACTTTGCATCCCGATCTGGTCCTGGCCAGCGGGACGCACAGCAGCGGGGCTGTTTCCCTGCTGGACAGAGAGGCCATTCCCAACTTTGTCGTCGATTCGAATAATCTCTCCGGCATCATTCTATCCATTGAAAAGATCGGTAAGATCACGGGAAAGGAGGCGGAGGCATCAGCTCTCATCCAGCAGATGCAGTTGCGAATAAAAGCCGTATCGGACAAAGTCTCATCACTTCCTAAAAAGCGGGTCCTTTACATCGTCTGGCATGATCCTGTTCGGACTGCAGGTACGGGAACCTTCGAAGACGAGATCATCGAGGTGGCGGGAGGTGCGAACATATTCCATGATCTGTCGGGATATGCCCAGGTAGATCCTGAAGCCATATCCGTACGAAATCCAGAGGTGATCATTGCCTGCACGGGCATGGGCGATGGGGAAGACAAGCCTCTTCTCTGGGCGGAGACAGATCGCAGCTTGAATCAGACTGACGCCCGCAAGAATGGCCGCATCTATCAGGCAGAAGGCGATCTCATAACCCGCGCCGGTCCCAGGATTGTGGATGGCCTGGAGATGTTTGCAAAATTCATCCATCCCGAGGCGTTCTGAGGCGTTTGTCGTGGGTTCCGTATCTGGCCATGATGCTGTCTCAAGCAGCCCGAAGCCGCATGCATGCAAGAGAACTGATTTGAGGGAGCAGTACAGACAGTACACAGGACGAAAGGTGCTCTTCTTCCTGGTCCTGATCTTGGCGATAGCTCTGCTTGCAGGGGTGGCAGTCACCCTCGGCTCAGCAGAAATCAACATTATGGATGTCTATTCCTCCCTCCTGGCCAGATTCTTCCCGGGATACTTTCATTCCACTGCCTTTGCGGATATGATCATCTGGGACCTGAGGCTGCACAGAATTTTGATGGGAATTGTTGCCGGAATGGGCCTCGGCATGGCAGGAGCTGTGATGCAGGGCATCCTTAAAAATTCCCTGGCCAGCCCCTTCACGTTGGGAATCTCCTCTGCAGCCAGCTTCGGCGCAGCGTTAGCCATCATACTTGGTGCAGGCGTCGTGGCAGGTTCCTGGCTTGTCATTGGCAATGCCTTCGTCTTCGCCCTTCTCTCTGCTTTTGCCGTTTACGGCCTGGCCAAATACAAAGGAATATCCTCCGAGACCATGATTTTGGCTGGCATCGCCATCATGTACCTTTTTTCGGCTCTAACATCATTGCTGCAGTATGCAGGAAAGTCAGAGCAGGTTCATGAAGTTGTCTTCTGGATGATGGGGTCTTTAGGAAGATCGTCCTGGGAGACCGTGGGGATGGTCATAACTATTCTCGTCCTCTGTCTGCCTTATCTCATCATCAAATCCTGGGATCTCAACGCTCTCGGGGCGGGCGACGAGACTGCCCAGAGCCTCGGTGTAAATGTAGAGAGAACGAGGGTGATCTACATGATGCTGGCCTCGTTCATAACAGCCAGCATCATCTGCTTCACGGGAACCATCGGCTTCATAGATCTGGTCTCTCCTCACATTACCAGGATGGCCATAGGCGGAGACCACCGGTTTCTTCTACCAGGCAGCGCCCTGGTGGGAGCCCTGCTCCTCTTGGGCGCGGATACTCTGGCCAGGACCGTTCTCGCGCCAGTGATACTGCCTGTAGGGATAATGACCTCCTTCATCGGTGTTCCTTTCTTCGTGTACCTCTTCCTGCGAAGGAGGAGGATGTTTTGGTAAACATAACTATCAAAGGCCTGAAATTCGGCTACAATGGCTCCAATATTCTGGATGACCTCGATCTTGAAATCGAGGACTCGGAGGTGCTGGGGCTGGTCGGCCCCAATGGGTCTGGCAAGACCACTATGATCAAGTGCATCGACAGGATACTCAAGCCCAGGGGAAGCATTCTCCTGGAAGGCAAGAAGATGGAGACTATGAGCAGAATAGAGATTGCAAGGCGCCTGGGATATGTACCTCAGTCCGGCCCCGCACCTCTGGCGACCACGGTCTTTGACACCGTCCTCTTGGGAAGAAGGCCTCATATGGGCTGGCAGGTCTCACCAAGCGATCTGCATAAGGTGACAGAGGTGCTGGATCGTCTCCATCTGGGCGAGTTCGCATTGAAGGATTTTTGCGAGCTGAGTGGAGGTCAAAAGCAGAAGGTTCTGATCGCCAGGGCCCTTTGCCAGGAACCTTCTGTCCTGCTGCTGGACGAGCCCACCTCTAACCTGGATATGAGACACCAGCTGGAGGTCCTGGAGATTATAACAACTCTAGTCAAGGAGAAGAGGATCTCAGTGGTCATGGCGCTGCATGACCTGAATCTCGCAGCCAGGTTCGCAGATAAGCTGGCCATCCTCAAGAACGGCAAGATTTATGCTGCCGGAGACCCTGCAGATCTTCTCACCGCCAGAAACATTCGCGAGGTCTATGGGGTCGAAGCCATGGTGATGGACATCCTGGGACGGCCATACATCGTCCCCATAAGATCTCTGCAGGATTGAACCGTTTGCAGTCTATTTTGCACCCCAGGATTCCAGTCTCTGATTTTTAGCCTCTAATTTGGTCATTATCGCCGAAGGCATAGACCTTGCCGTTTGCGATGCTGAAGACCAAGTCGTCTGATATGGCAGGAGATGCGCCTCCTCCAGGATAGCACCAAACCGGTTCGCCTGTGCTGGCATTCAGGGCACACAGTCCCGAGTACTCGGCCAGATTGCTCCTTCCGGCAAAGATCCGGCCCTCTGCATAAGCCGGGGAGCATCTCCAATCACCAATCTTCTCTGCAAACGGCGTGCTCCAGACCAGATTGCCTGTAGTGGCATCAAAACAATACGTGGTGAGGTTGCTGAATCCATCCACACCGCCGCAGAAGATAGACTTTGCCCTGTGCCAGAGCGGGTGTGCTGTCAGTTCTCTCCACGTTTTTTCTCCAGAAAACCGTTCCGTTCTGCAGTGACAGAGCCAGCAGTTCTCCGTCTCCTTCGAAGTTGAAGGTGGTCATGTAAACCACGCCATTGCTGACAGCTGCTGAGCAGCAGGGCGAGCTCTTGGTGCTGAGATTCCAGAATTCCGTGCCGTTTTCAAGGCCGGCGCAGTATATCTTACCTCCTTCTCCCCAGTTCCAGCCTGCGAATACAGCCCGCCCTTCAGCGAGGGCAGGCGTGGACTGGGCGTTGCCCATCACGGTGAAGTTCCACAGTTCCTTCCCTGTAGATTCATTCAAGCAATAGTAATGATGACCATCCCAGTCACTCACCACAACGCTGCCGTGGTCTGCTGCAGGACAACCGTCCACAGCACGGCCTCCCGTAGGCGGCCGGAAGCTCCAGATCAAACTTCCATCGCTGGCGTTCAGGCAGTAGGACCTATCCGCAGAGAAAAAGATGCAGCCATTGTGATAGATAGGAGTGAAGCCGAAAGCGTAATCTCCGGCTGGCTCAACGGGAAATTTCCAGAGGAGCTTCCCGGTATGCTGATCGAGACATATCAGGGCCCGCACACAGTTCACGAAAACCCTGCCCTCAGCCAAAGATACCGATGATCCGGGCTGGGCTCCCAGGTCGTTGCTAATCCAGGCAGTCTTGTTGATGATGAGGGCTCTGGACTGGGATGCGCCCGCGTGCTCAGGACCACCATGGAATTGAGGCCAGTCTTTGCTCTTGGTGTTTTCTGCTAAGGCCGTCTCCTTCACCTCATCCGGATCCTCGCAGAGGCAGTAAAGCCTTCCGTACTTCTGGCCTCCCTCGGTTCCGAAGTAAACCAACCCGTCGGAGATGGCCACTCCGCTCAAGATGTATCCATCATCGGGCGGATTGAGCTCCCATATCAAGCGCGCCTTATCTCCCATATCCTCTAGGCAAAAGATCGATCCATTAACCTTGGCTGTGGTGAAACAGATGCGGATTTGATCTCCTTTTTGGGAGAGGGCGGGCGAGGCCTTTACCCCGGCGGGCAATTGATAAGACCAGATCTCTTCACCGCTGGCATCATCCAGGCAGACCATCTCACCAGAATGGCCGTGCTCTCCAGTGCCCAGGTATACCCGCCCGTTTCCTACCGCTGGGGTGGAGGTACTGAAGCCGACGGGGGAACTCCACCCCCGATTCTCAAACTTCCCGGTGCTCGGATTGATGCCGATCTTCCAGGCATATCCGTTGTCATTTGAGGACTCAGATGTGGTGTAGACAAAATTCTCATGGCACGAGACAGAGGCCCGGATGCGGCCAGCGTCGGAGCGGGAAAAGGTTAGACGCGAGCGGTCTGACAGGTTCAGCTCATCCGCCAGGCGGCCATTATGTCGATCCACACTCAAGATATGCCCGTCATTCTCACCATAGATGATGTACTCGCCCGGGGCACAGGCACCGCACCACTGGTATCCTGTGGTGTTTCGAGTCATGTTCCAGAGCTCGTCTCCAATCTCATCGAAGCAAAAATAACGCTTGGCGGCCTGGCCGTAAGCACTGCCCTCTCCCAGATAGATCCCGCCTTCGGAACAGGTCAGCGGTCCCTCGAACCTCTTGTTGGTGATGTTACGGCTCCACAACTGGCGACCGCTTGAAGCATTGAAGGCTGCCAGGATTCCCGAGTCTGTGGCTGCGAAAACCCGGTCTCCACTGCAGGCCGGGGTGGATGTCTGGAAGACCCAGCCCTTCATCTGCGACTGCCATCTCAGCTTGCCCGTCCTCTTGTCGAGGGCCGAGAGAGAGCCATTGCCTGTCAGGACATAAACCCTGTCCGATGAGATGATGGGAGTCACATCGACCCTGAGCAGATCCGCGGACCAGAGAACGTGCGGCTTCATCGGAACGTCATCCAGGCAAATTCCGGAATGAGCCTCGTCTTTCTGGAATTGGGGCCAGTCTGATGCCGCGACAGGTGCCATGATCAGCAGAATGAGGAGCGTGACTTTGAATACAGTCCATGCCCAGATCTTCACAAAGGTCTTGTCTATCCTCGGTTCCATCTTCATCCTCCATAACTAAAGCTATTTTGATTTTAGGTAAATGTACTTGAATTTAAACGTTATGGATACCAATTGCCAATGTGAAAGCATTCCGTCGGAATTCCCAGGAGTTCGGTACGTTCTTCTGCACATTAACGTTTAAGATCTAGCAGCCTCATATGGAGATCGATGAGGAATACTGATGGTTAACATCCTCCAAAGCAAGCGAGAAAGCTCTCGCTTCCAAATACTGGTGGAGATAGCCGCCCACCAGCCCGATGTGCGCCAGAAAGAGGTGGCTGATCGCCTGGGAGTGACCACACAGGCCATATCTGATTACGTCAGGGAGCTAGTGGCAGACGGTATGGTTACAACGGATGGTCGCACGCGCTACAGCGTCACTAAAGAAGGGGTCGAGTGGCTTCTAGAAGGTGCTACTGAGCTAAAACGATATGCTAGGATGGTCATGGAGGAGGTAATCGAGCACGTATCGGTATGGACGGCTCTGGCCGAAATTGACCTAGTCGAAGGCGAGCGGGTCTCTCTGGAGATGAAGGGAGGATTCCTCTATGCCAATAAAAAAGAGGGCATCGATGCCACCGGCATAACTATTTCCGATGCATCTGCGGGCGAAGACGTGGGAGTTTCGGACCTAAGCGGCCTGCTCCGCCTGGTGGCGGGGGTGATCGTGGTGTGTAAGGTGCCGCGAGTTCAGGCAGGCGGGTCTCGAAAGATCAATAGCGAACTGCTGAAAAGCAAGATCTCAGGAGACAAGATGGTCGGCGCCCTGGGGATTGAGGCCTTGGCGGCCCTGAGAAAGGTGGGCAAAGAGCCGGATGTGATGTTTGGAGCCAGGGAATCTGTTGTGGAGGCTGCTTGCCTCGGGATAAGTTCGGTGATCGTCAGCGTAGATGAGCAGATTCCCAAGCTTCTTGACCGTCTGGAGACAGAAGGATTGAAGTATGAGCTGGTCGACCTGGCCCAAGTTTGAGACGTTCATTCAGGTTCTGGCTCTGCAACTGGTTAACGATACTGTTCTTCTACGAAATGACAAAACACTTGTTGTAGTATACCTCAGTATACCTCAGATGAGCTTATCGTCGACTAAAAGAATCCTTGCTCAAAATTAAGAGAAATTTATCAAGCAGGCTTTTCCTGGGTCATATTTATTTGTTGAATAAGTATATATGCTTGGGAATAATGTATCAATTGGAGTTGAAATCTATGTTGGACAAATTCGTATCAGAGCATCTCTACGACAAAACGATAGAGGTATATTTCGGCGGCGATAAAGGTAACAGACTCAAAGGCAAGGTTGTGGGCAGTGCTGACGGCGTTCTGGTTCTTGAGAATGACGGCAGAAGAGACTACGTAAGCGTGGACAAAGTGCTGGCAGCTTGGGAGGTATGATATCCAGCTAGCCGTTGGGAGATCAAGGCGAGGGCCTGAGTCATGATGGGTGACAAGACCCTTGCCTTAAGGTTTTGAATGGACGCATGGAATGATTAATTCCATTGCACTTTACTATAATCAATTAAGTTTTACTTAAGGTTTTCGGTAATATTATTGTTATTGGGACATAGCATAGCAAAAAATGACATTGGCAATCTTCTAAATATTCAACTTTGCGAGAGAATCAAAAGCAAAGTCTGCCACTTTGAGTCGACGCAAATATGATATCAAGGTTCATAAAGATGACAGCAGCTTAGCGCATTTTCGAGATCCGCTCTCTTGGCGGGCTTGCAGATATAATCATCCATTCCTGCCTGAATACACGTCTCTCGATCGCCTTCTTGGTTGCAACTGGTAACCGCAATAATCTTTATGCTTTGATCATGCCAGCGTTGTCTGATGACTCTGGTCGTCTCCAGGCCATCCATCTCCGGCATCTGCACATCCATAAAAATCACGTCGTAAGACCGGATTTTCAGGGCATCGAGAACCTCAAGCCCATTGCCAGCCAGGTCTGCATAAAGGCCCATGTACTTCAGCAATCTCAGCATTAGCTCCTGATCACAGACATTGTCTTCTGCAAGCAATACGCGCAAGGAATCGCGCGGTTCCATCTGTGTGAACATTTTAAGACCTCCTATCATAAGCAGCCCTCTTTTTGCAGGTTCCAATGGCTTTTCCAGGCGCGTAGAACCTTTTTGTCGCCTCTCTCAGAGATGCAAGTGGAGGGGCAGGTCTCCATGCTTGTGCTCTCCCTGATGGTGATGCTGCTCTCCCGAAGATTTCAGCGGATCGACATGGATGGTGGCTCCTGATAGGTAACTCAGGTGATGGAGAAGCTGGTGCTGAACCTCTTTGGCGATCTCGTGTCCCTCCTTCAAAGAGATCTCATCGGACACTGCCAGGTTAATTTCAGCATGAAGCTGATGTCCTAGCCACCTCACACGAACATCTGTGACTTCCTCCACACCCGCGACATGACTCGCAGCCTCCCTGACATCGTCTACCACCTCTGGATCTACCCCGTCAATGAGGCGACAGAATACCACCTTCACAGAACTCCAAACGATACCGAGGATGGCAAAGGTGATGATAAAGCCGATTAAGGGATCTGCCCAGGGATATCCTAGCCAGACACCGAGGGCACCAATGAAGACCGCCAGACTGGTCAGGCCGTCCACCCTGGCATGGCAGCCGTCAGCCACAAGAGCCGCACTGTTGATTTCTTTCCCTGTACGGCAGCGATAGACAGCCACGGCCTCGTTGCCAATGAAACCGATCAGAGATGCCAGCGCCACTGCCCAGAGGTTGGTCACAATCTGAGGATGAAATAATCGATTGATAGATTCATAACCGGCAACGATGACGCTAAAGAGGATGAGAAGCACAATTGCCAGACCCGCCAGATCTTCGACCCGACCGTAGCCGTAGGTAAACTGCTTACTTGCCCTGTGATGTGCCATGGCAAAGGCGATCCAGAGCGGGATGGCAGTAGCAGCATCACCAAGATTGTGGATTGTATCTGCAAGAAGAGCGACGCTCCCCGAATAGGAGACTGCCACCGCCTGAACCAGAGCCGTTGCCAGCAGCACAACAAAGGACCATTTGACGGTCGAAATCCCTTTTTGAGTAGCCAGCAGGGCGGGATCTACGACTCCATGTACATGGTGATGGCCGCAATGGCTTTCTTCATCATGCATGTGCCCTTCATCGTGCATGTGTTCTTCGTGCGGCACTACTGGGCCGCCTCCGCCGGCTTTGTGGAATCCGTTTGGCTCGATATCTCTTGACTGTCTGGGTTCACGCTAGATTCTGCAAGAGGAGAAAGCTTGACCACTTCTATCTCTGCTCCAGACTCTTCGCAATAATCCCGAATCCTTTTGATGGAGTGGTCCACCATTCCGCCGGAGGTCATTATCAGTGAGGTCTTGCCTGTCAGAGCCTTGAGGATGCACTTGTCTATGACGCCGTAGGTGAAGTCCAGAGGTTTCTTGGCTTGTTCAGCCAGAGCCTTGGCGTTCGTCCCCATGGCTCCAGTATAATTTACGTGTGATCCATTCAGGATGCTCTTGATCTCTTCAGGGCTCGCATCGTCCACATTGCTGATGTAGATCTTGCCAAGGGTCACCCGAGAATTCGTCCCTCGGGTTCTGGACTCCACAAGATCGGTCAATTCCAGGATGTTCCTGGGCGGCCTGGAGTCGTCAAGCAAATGCCGATTGACTAGCTCCTTATAGAGATCCATCACTATCGGCAGCTTTAGCCTCGCCCTCTTAATCAGGTCTTCATCACCGAATATCTCTGGCCCTATACCTTTGCGAAGCACCCCGCCATCCTCCATCAGAATTACTTCATCTGCCCAGCGGTAGGCCAGCTCCACATCATGTGTGGAGATGATCATGGTCTTGCCTCCACTGTTCAGCTCCTCCAGCATCTCCATGATCTCCTCAGAGCTGGCCGGATCCAGGTTGGAGGTGGGTTCGTCCAGAATTAGAACCTCGGGCTCCATGGCCAGGATGCCTGCTATGGCTACCCTCTTCTTCTCGCCACCGCTGAGGTGGTGAGGAGGACGGCGTTCGTAGCCGGAAAGCCCTACATACTGCAGGGCGTAATCAACAAACAGCTTCACTCTATCTTTGGGAAAGCCCAGGTTCACAGGTCCAAAGGCTACGTCCTGGTAAACCGTAGGGGCAAAGATCTGGTCGTCCGAGTTCTGGAAGACCATCCCTACTTTGCGCCTTATCTCCCGAAGACGGGCGGAATCGTACTGCAGGGGCTGGTTGTGGAAGAGAACCTCTCCCGCGCTTGGGCGCAGAATACCATTGAACATCAGCATCAAAGTGGATTTACCTGCACCGTTGGGCCCTACCAGGGCAATTTTTTCCCCTTCCTCCAGAGATATGCTCACGTCCTTCAGGGCCTTTGTTCCGTCTCCGTAAGAATAACCAACGTTTCTGGTTTCAAGGATGAATGTCATGCAACCTCACAACAGGTGGATGCCGCGGGTCAAAACGGCGATGGCAGCAACCACGACCATATAACCCATCACGACAAAGATTGTCTTCGGCTCTGCCTTAACGGACTGTTCCATGAGATCGAGCTTGCCATCATAACAGCGAGCGTCCATGGCTACAATGAGCCTTTCGCCCTGCTCCCACGATCTCAAAAATAGAACGCTCGAAAGCATAGAGAAGGAGTTGAGAGAATTCTTAATTCCTGCGTCCCCTAATCGCATCACCTGGGCGCTGCGGATCATAGCAGCCTGATCCAAAAAGACAAAAATGTACCTGTACATCAACATGGAAAGCTCGACCAGGAAGTCCGGCAGACCCAGGGACTTCAGGATCGCAAAGATCTCTAACATGGGCGTGGTCAGGGCTATGAAGAATAGGGAGCACATGCCCCCGAAGGTCCTGGCAATCAGAAGCAGAGCCAGGTTGGCTCCATCTTCTCTGATGCCCAAGCTAATGCCGAAGACGTTAAGGGCAAATAATTGATCGCCTCCGCCATGCATAAAAGCCACCACTACGGCGCTCAGCAGAGAGAAGGAGAAGGGTATTAGCAGCATTGTGGAGTAAAGACGCCCTGGAATTTTGGCTAACCCCACCGTTATGAGACTCATGGTAATTGCTATAAATAAAGGCGCTAACGGGGTGGCTGAGGCAACGCAAAGGAGCATGGCACCGAGGCCAAGCAGCAGCTTGAGCCTCGGACTCGTGTCCCTCAGAGCATTGGAATGGGCGTAGTCATCTAGCAGGTCATGCATTCAAATTTCCTTCTTGCTTTTCGGAAGATGCAGCAACTCTAGCCTTCGCCAAGCCTCGGTAGTAACCCAGGAAATAGCCGATGATGATCGCGCCGAAGGCCGCCTGCAGAGCAAAGAGCAGGCTCTCTATTTCACCGCTAGGCGGCGTCCATATGCTATGAGCCCAGGGCTGGTAGGTCCCTCCTGTCAATTTTTCGATTACGTTCCCGGCCTGATCGTCAGACCCGCTCCATTCGTGAGTTCCTGTTGAGCTGACATAAGCGAAGGCACCGATGAATACTACAAGTATTGCAAAAACAACTAATTCCATCTTCATACCGACATCTCCTTCAGCTTGTTAATAATGCTGGGAGACGCTACATTTAGCTTCAGCAAAACGTCGCTTCTGAGCTGGACGATGTACTTGAACATGAGCGCAGTTACAGCTCCCTCCACTATGGCCAGTGGAACCTGGGTTACGGCAAAGACAGCGAGGAACGCCTCGAAAGATGCCAGCACACCTCCCGAAGCGGCGGGGAAGGCCAGAGCAAGCTCGATGGATGTAACTATATATGTGGCCCAATCCGCGAACAACGCCGCCAGAAATACGGCTATGTACATATTCACATTCCACTTCATGGCCCCTTTATAGACCAGATAGCCTACTATTGGTCCGGCTATACCCATGGAGAATGTGTTGGCTCCCAAGGTGGTCAGGCCGCCATGGGCCAGAAATATGGCTTGGTAGATCAGGACTATGATTGATAGCACCGAAGTAATCCACGGCCCGAAGAGTATCGCACCCATGCCTGTACCCGTAGGATGGGAGCAGCTTCCTGTGACGGAAGGCATCTTCAGTGAGGATAGAACGAAGATGAAGGCACCGGATACGGCCAGCAAGGGCAGGACGTCGCGATTACTCTTTATTATTTTATTCATCTTGTAAGCACCATAAGCCACTACTGGCAGCGAAAGCGCAAACCAAAACGCGCACCAATAGAGCGGTAAGAATCCCTCCATTATATGCATTATATCACCGCTGAATCAATCCCCGTCTTAGCATATAAAGTTTACTTGATTAAAGACAACTGATATTACTCACGTCTTCTTGCGAATTCAATACAAGGAGAAGGGGGTCTCAGTGGTCCATTCGAGAGGTCTACGGGGTCGAAGCCATAGTTATGGACAACATGGGACGGCCATACATAGTTTTCATAAGATCCCTGCATGGATGAACCGTATGCGGCCTCTTCGGATCTCTTTTTTACTCCCCAATAACCTGTCCAATAGCACTAAAATCAAAAAGCTTATTACTTAGTAAGATAAGATGAAGCTATAGAGAATACTCGTCTTAAGTAGAGTTTCTCAATGGAGAGTGTGTTATGTCTGAAACAATCTGTGAATCGCCAATCAGCAAGGTAGTGGTATCGGATGCAGCAGTGCCTTTTATTGCCCGCGGAGGTCGCCTATTCTCCAGGCAAGTGATTAGCTCGGATCCTGGAATTGAAGATGGTGAGGAAGTCCTTGTAGTGGATAAAAGGAATAACCCGATCAGGAAGGTCCGGATCTTTTATTGATTTGTTGTGGGTGGTGATCGAACAAGCAGGAAGGAGGCTTATTAACAATCCTGGCACTTCAAATCCGCTATTAAGGAAATACTGGCATACTCTGAAAATCAGTTGCCCAGAGTCCATGCCAGGAAATCCTCTTCTGAATAAATTATTGAAAAAATATTCTGGAATTAATGGCAGCACTTATGTCCGTGCTTGTGTTCTGCATCGTGAATGTGCTCATGCACATGCTTCTCGCCATCATGCTCATGTCCATGTTCATGCTTATCATCTGTATGGCAACACATCTGAAATCACCTCCGTTTCTTTATGCTTGATACTATATTGTGAAACTATTGGCTATTAAGTCTTTCTTAAGCATTCTTCATGCATCAGGACGAGTTTTCCTGGAAGAAAATGATGACTATTTGCATCAAGCTTCACCCATTACGCATATGCTTTATTCCTCATTAATTTTCTTAGTATAAACTGTACTACAAAAAACAATAGAAATAGGATGGAATCGTCAAATGACTCAAAGGCTTTGTAGAAGGAACCCAGGGAAAACCTCTCCTCCGGAATGATAGCTTCTTCTCATGAGGAATTCGCTGCATTGCAGTTTTGAGGCTGACACCTATTCGCGCATGACTCCCCGGAAGGCCTTCTTTCTTTCGGGATAAACGCCTTGCTTGCATAAAATCCCTTCTTTCTGGGGAATGGGCAATCCGGGAAGGGTCAAGCTGCGTAATAACTGCAATTATTCTCCTGTCAGTAGCAATTCTTGACTCTGGAAATAAGAACTTCCCCCTTTGGCCGCCGCAGTACAGGCTACCTGAATCCAGTTTCCTGCATGATTTCTCAACAAATTAGGATCTCCCCAGTCCATAAATTTTCAGGTCGAAGCGCTCCATCTTTGGATATATATAATTATCAAAAAAGATTAATGAAGCTACCATTCTTTATTTTGGAATTACGCCATGCTGGGGACCTTGAAGCAAGTGCAATCGAAGATGCCCTTAGCGGACTTGAAGGCTTTTGCATCTTCGTAGTTCATATCCATAAATCCGCCAGAACAGCAGGGCAGCCATGGATCTTCTCTCAAATCATCATCTGAATAGGTGTATAGATTCATATTTTTCTTTATATGATAGTTCCCCACATAATCCTCATCCAGTTCAATCAAAGGCTTTTTCCAGGCTTTCATTGCCAGGCCGAGGACTTGAACATCCCCCGAATCTTCTTCCGGCATTTCGTCCACAGGGATTCCTACCAGCTGAAGTACTCCAAAGTGTGCCCGGCCATTGACCAAATTCTCGTCTACGTTCATTGTGTTATTTATTGCATCGGATTGAGCATCAAACGCTATATTCAGTCCATGAGCTTGATCCACACTATGATGCAAGGAATTCAAACCATCACGGTTCTTTATCCAGTCTTCTTCTGTTAGCAACGCATTGAACGCAATAGGATGCAAATCGTAATATCTTGAACCTATGGCCATTACCAAGGGGCTGTAGACCATTTGGCCGTTTTCATTCATCTGAACAACGCTTGTAGTTTTTTCGTCATCTGGAGTCTCTTGAATTACCTCGCCATTTTCATCGTAGACTCCGTTAATCCAGGTCTTATTGGTGAATGAACTCTCTGCATACATATTCGAATTGGTAGCGATTTTCCCGCTTCCGTGAGCTTTGTTTCTAGCCTCGACGCCATTGAATAGATGCCCTTCAGTGCCGCTAGCATCTGGCATCAAAGCGTATTTGTAGTCTGCATAGAAGCCGGTCCCGCTTACATTCTGTTCCATGCTGAATTTCAGATTTTCTTCAACTAATGTCGTCGGATTGTCGTATGCTGCATTATTTTCCTCTAGTTGCTCCTTTTGCGCTTCATTATCGGCTATGGCCATGCCGATTAGCGCAAGGAGAGCCAGCAATAAAATAAACGCCCTCAGATCATTCCCTCCTAAGATGACATTCTTGATGTTAGCACGTTTCTCTCATTTTATTTTAAGATATCTGTTAGATATTACAAGATTTAGCACGATAACAATAACTATTAATTGTCGTATTAATGAGAATTCCTATTTACTTGCATTTGAGGAGGAATTTCCGAGAATAGTGCGTTTTCCGCGCTCATCGCGTCCATTTCTTCATCTATGATCATCTTTTTTTGGTCATACTTCGATAGCTACCGCTAAGCTAGATAACT
>CAIQHB010000032.1 GCA_903871465.1 uncultured Methanosarcinales archaeon | reverse complement strand
TTTTCCACGAAGCCTGTAGCTGTTGCCTTTGATGTTCACAACAACGCTGTGGTGCAGCAGGCGGTCCAGAAAGGCCGTAACAATGACCGGATCATGAAACAGTTCGGTCCAGTCGGAGAAAGCCTTGTTTGACGTAATAATTGTGCTGGCCTTCTCATACCGATTGGCAATGAATCTAAAAAAGAGATTGCACTCCTCTCGGTCAATTGGTGTATAGCCAACCTCATCCACGATCACCAACGCCGATTTGTTGTAGCCCCTGCCTCTGCCTTTACGCTCGGCATAATGGTCTTTTTTTAGCTTTCCGATTAAGGATTCCATGGTGGTAAAATAAATACTCATTCCGGACTGACAGGCCTTCAGCGCCAACGATACGGCCAGATGGGTCTTGCCCACGCCGGGAGGCCCCAGAAAGACCACATTACCCTTCCGCCCAATAAATGTCAGATCAAAGAGGGACATTACCTGCTGGCGATCCAGCTTGGGCTGAAAGGCAAAATCAAACTCATCGATGCTTTTGATAAAGGGAAGCCCCGATATTTTTAGTGATGTCTCCACCCGGCTCTGTTCACGGCGGCTGACCTCCTCTTCCAGAAGGTCATCGAGAAAAGAAAGATAGCTCTTGCCCCCAGCCTGTGCCGCCTGCATCACACTTTCAAGGATTTCGCCCATACGGGGAAGCCTCAGCCTCATTAGGCTGGTCTGAATGCGATCCAAAATCAGGACATCACTCATATCCGAACCTCCCCGGCAACACGGTCATAGATATAGGAAGGCCTGATCTCAACGTCCATGTCATAGAGCGGTTTTATAGGGCTGATGGTGCATTTTGCCCGGCCCTTGCCGGGATTGCCATGGCCGTACTTGCGGCGGTTCATCTCCCGATCCATTGTCAATGCTTTGTAGAATTTCTTGTCCTGAATCAGATGTCCTTTGCCTTCAGGTATTTCATAGGTCACAATCAAATGATCATCCTCAAAGATTCTCATGCACCTGTCCTTTACGCGCAGGATGAGATCTCTCCCCACCAGAGTATGAGGGACAACATAGCTGTTGCCTTCAAAACGAACCGTGCAGTCTTTGTTGACCTTGCGATAGATTCGCCATGAGGTGTCGAAAGCCTGCGGCGGCAGCGTCTGTAACTGGGGCCGCTCTCGCTCGAATCGCTGCGACACCACTTCGTGGGTTGTCCCATGAATCCGCTGGTCTTTGAGCTGTAGCCATTGGAGCAGGTCCCTGTTGGCCGTCTCACGGCAGATAAACCCGTACCCCCGCCAGAACCCCTCCCGAATAAAGTAATAGGGCCGCTCCACCTTCCCCTTTACCCAGGCGGCATACGCCGGGGCAACCATCGGCTTGAAACCATAATGCAAGGCAAAGCCTACCAGGGTTCCGTTGAACTTGTCCTTGCCGGCTATCTTGCCGATAAAGACGTTCTTCATCCGGTCATAGAGAATCTCTTCGGGCACGCCGCCGAAATAGTCAAAGGCATGAATATGGCAATCCAGAAAAGTCGGCAAATCGCACCGCTCGACAAACTCGGAGTATATCTTGCGCGAAAAGCCCAGAATCATCGAAAAAAGATAGAGTTTGTTGATCGTACCGTCGGCGTTTTCAACCTGGAACTCTCCAAAGTCAACTTGCGACTGAAACCCCGGTTCTGTCTCGAATCGCATATAGGCGATCTTCTGACGTTCATCCTTGATAGCATGAACCGCTCTTTTTACAATCTCATAGCTCCCGGGGAAATCCATCGTCCGAAGACGATCATATATCCAGGTGGCCTTGTACTCAATGTCTTCCTCAAGCCATGCAGCAATGTTGCCCTGAAATGGGTCAAGCAGACTCTTCCTGTTTGTCTTGCTCCGATCCGGTTCAGGATAGCCTTGATTGTCAATGTACTTTTTTACTGTATTGCGGCTGATGCCCAACTTCTTGGCAATCTGCCTCTGAGTCAGCCCCTTTCTCATCATTACAAGAATATCCAAAACGGTCTCCTTTTTTTCAAATGCGCCACCTCTCTTATACTGAGATAAAAATAAAACCTTATCCTTTTCTCTCAGTAACTCAACCTCTAAAGTGGCTCACTTCTTAACGACCATTTTTGGCTCAATTTATCACGACCGGGGATAGGGCCAGCTCGATCCGTCAAAGGACAGTGCCGATTTTATTCCCGGTCTTATTGGATCTTATCCGAACTACTTTGTCGATGTCCGCGAAGAGGATTTGCCCGATTTTTTTGATCTGCTTGCCCATTTTGAGAAAAGCCCCGGA
>CAIQHB010000031.1 GCA_903871465.1 uncultured Methanosarcinales archaeon | reverse complement strand
CTTCGCCTGGCTCCCGGCGGGCCGGATCGATCGCCAGCTTCTTTCGGTTCTTCTTGAGAACTGTCAGGAAGCCCTCGTAATCATGCTCGTAGTAGCTCTGCAGCTTTGTCTTGGGCGTGAGGTCCTCCACTTTGGCTCCCATGAATCCCTCCAGCCACCCCAGGAAGCCTTTGATCTCCTGCTGCGTCTGTTTGTTCATCTCCATCATCCGTTCTGCCAGGAAGGCGAGCAGATCGTGCACCACATCTGATTTTTCCTGCTCAGCGAGGATGTTGCCAGATGCGTCTTTGGGCAGGCAGGCGTCAACTCGGTCCAGGATTTCTGCATGCTTGCCATCGGCGTAAAGCTGCAGCAGCTCCGTGCTCAGGCGGGCGCGTTCGGGCGCAGGGGTGGTGAAGGAGATGCGGCGGATGGGGAGCTGTACCAAATATTGAGTAAAAAATCGAAGGTATCCGCCACGATATGTCGATAACAAATTCTTGTAGTAAAATGTTAGGAGTGCTGAATTCAAGAGGCTAAGAAGATATTTCTCTCCAGAAATGATAATGTACGTAGTATTCACTGAATAATATTTTCCTTCGACATCCAACGTGAAATTGCCTCTAAGAGATATGTCTGGAAAAATCATTTTTTGTCTCTCAAAGTCGCCGTAGTAGTCACAAGCTCGAAGCTCCCACCAGAATTCACCTTTATCATATCTTTTTTCAGCCGATTCTGCAAATGGCCACAAATGATTAGCAATTGCCGGATAACCATTCTTAAAATTGGCCCAAGCGTCTTTTGATTCTGGGTATTTGTTTTTTGTCCAGCCATCGGGTATCAAAATCAAGTACTGATCGCTTTCTGGCGGTTCGTATCTCTTGATATCTTTTCCAGCCAAGAAGGGTTTGATCAACTCTGCGCTCTTTGGATTATCCGAAATCAGCTTATTACGGATAATGTTATCGATAACAAAAGCCTCATTTAGTCCCGTTTTAATTCCATAAAGAATATTTTCATTTCCGTTTACAAACTCACCAAGAGGAAACCCTGATCTGCGAAGCTTTTCCAAAAGCGACTTAACAGAATTATTGACCATTGCCCATCCGGAGTCTTCAAGATCTGGTTGACTTACGGTGAAGCGGTGCATCTTTACATATTCGTCGAGATTCTTGAAGTTCAGAGTCTCGATTTTTGCTGCATGGAAGTAAGGATTGAAATCGCTTGAAGATAATCGCAATATGCAGGGATAAGTAGTGGCTTCTGGAAAAACAGGAAGATCGCCAAAGTCCACGATCTCCTCAATACGATTTCTTTTCATCCAATTTCGCAAGGCCTCCCCGTAGTTTGCTCTCATCCATTTGTTGGCCGAAATATACGAGAACTGTCCCCCTTTCTTCAGCAAGGATACGCCAAGTTCGATGAAAAAGACGTAAAGATCTGCTGCGCTATGGAAGACCTGATAATTTTGCTTGAAATAATCCTTAAATTCGCCAAGAGCCTCCTGTCTTACATAAGGCGGATTCCCTATCACCACATCAAACCCGCGTCCTTCTCCCTGGAAAGCCTCCGGAAACTCCAGCTCCCAGTGGAAGAACCTTCTTTCGCCCGCCAGCGTTTGCGCCCGCGTGAACCACTCTTCCTCCCGCAGGCCAGCCCAATCCGGGAACTTCTCCGGGCTCAGGTGGTTTTGCAGCTCGTAGTAATCGTCCTCGCTCACCAGATTGCCGAAGAATGTGGACAGCCAGACGTTGGAAAGCTCGTTCAGCCTCCGGGAGAGCTCCGAATCCTTGATCTGCCGGAACTGGTCCTCCTTCCACTTCACCATTCTTAGATTGTCATCCGGTAGTGCGGCCATGAGGCTGTAATTCTTCAGCAGGCTGTCCGCGTGGCTCTTGAGGACGAATCCCCAGAGCGGCGGCTGCTCCTCGGTTCTTGCCCCTGGCAAAACTGTGAGCTTCTCCAGCTCTGCGCCTATGAGCGAGTTTCCGCATCTCAGGTGGTGATCCAAAAAGCTCAAAGGCTTATTGGAGGCGACCGTGGTCAGCCAGAGGGAGAGCTTGGCCAGCTCCACTGCCATGGGGTTCAGGTCCACCCCGTAAATGCAGTTACGCACCACCTCACGGCGCGCCCAGTGAATATCCTGCTCGGCTATCTCCTTCGAGTCAGCCTCCTCGGGCCGGGCTGTGGCCCAGGCCTGCACCAGCCAGCGGGCCAGCCTGTCCGTCGCCTCCACCAGAAAATGGCCGCTGCCCATAGCCGGATCGAGAACCTTGATGGAGAGAATGAAATCCGCAAAGTGGCCCGACCCTGCCACGCCGCCCCACTCTTCCTTCTTCTTCTGGATAACGGGCTCGATGGTGTTCTTGACGATGTACTTCACAATGTAGTCCGGCGTGTAGTAAGAGCCAGTGGCCTTGCGCTCGCCTTTGTCCGTGGCCAGGAAGATCTCTCCCGCCTGAACGCGGTCCAGGATCTTGCGCTTCCCCACCTCACCCGACGGAAGCCACAGCTCTTTGCCTTTCTCCTTGACCGCAGACATCTCCTGGTTCGAAACCTTGAGCCGGTACTCCAGAATCCCTTCATAGATCGAACCGAGGTGGCGGATCTCCAGGGAAGAGTAGTCCACGAATCCCTTTCTCGTGGCCGTATTGGTATTATCCGTATCCTGGTCCGACCCGGCAGACCTGGCTGACCGGGCCAACAGGTCGATGGCCCGCGCCAAAAAGGAGTCGCCAATGCGCTTTCCATCCAGAAAGGCATTCTTCCCCGGATCAAAGAGCCCTCCGTTATAAGCCGGTATGTAGAACTCCTCGCGTGGTATTCTCCTCGACTCGCTGCCGTCATTTATCAGGCTGAAGAGATTCTTCAGACTCTCCCAGTAAGTGTAGCTGACGGAGAGAAGCGGCAGGCTCCGGTCCAGCCGGTCTGCCACTTCCGCCTTAAGCCGCTGCAAACTCAGCTCGTAATAGTACCTGTTATTGGTGTCCAGCAGGCTGCGGCTCTCGGCATAAAAGATGAACAGCAGCCGATAGAGCAGCCGCAGGGAGTTCTCCTGCACCTCCCGAATGGCTGTTTCGATTTCATTTTCAACATCCGTATCAGAGGAGACGATATCTTTTCCCATCTCGGCCAAAAGGCCCTCCGCCAGGATCTTCATGGCCCGGTAGACATTCTCCTGCAAATCCTCGCCAATCTCCTGGGCGTAAGCAACACTTCCTTCCCTGACCTGATCCAGGAAAGAGCCGCCATCCACCACATGCCCGAAAGCCTCCCTCCGGAAGAAGAGATAGAAATACTTGAAATCCTCCCTGTTGCCTGACGCCAGCAGGCCGGGGAGGTCCACCTCATAGTAGCTGTCCAGCTTGTAGCTCGTCGCCTCATGGTAGAGCCGCCAGAGTCGGCCACTGGTCAGGATGGCCCATTTGGGCGGCGTGTCCCGCAGGTAGACATCGATCTGGAAGCTCGGGTTCAGCATCTCGAAGCTGCCCTGGCCTTTGCGGCTCTTGTCCAGAGATATCTTCCAGGACTTGGCATCGCCCACAGCTATGGCGCGTTGGTAGTAATCCTCTCCCGGCCTCGCCTCTGCCTCATCCAGACTCTCCGCGTCTGGAAAGAAGGCATAGTCCGGAGTCCTGTCCTTCCCCAGAACCTTTCCCTGCACACCGAAGTAGTGCCCCAAGAGCCGCAGCACTGGCCGGATGAAGTTCTCCTCCAGCTGGGATTCATTGTAATTTTCGAGGACGCTCGCCTTATGCTCGTAAAGCTCTTTGATACCGGCAAAAGCCTCCGCCAGGCCCGCCTCTTGCCGCCACTCCGGGCCGTCTTTGACCAGCTTTTCCAGATAGTGGTTGGAGAACAGATTGCTGTTCTTAAAAGGGCGCGACTCCGGGGACATTCTGCCCTAGGCCTGACGGGAGAAATGATAAAAGTATCGAGCTGTTCAGTTTGGTAAAGATAAAATAAAATTAAATGAATAGATTAATCTTATTAATGCATTCCTGTGTCGAAGAGAATATGTGGTTTATGCTCATGCCTCATTCCTGGAAATGCCTGTAGAGCTTGTGCGCTCGGTCGATAGTTGCGATCTCCAGGATTTTGACCAGATCCTCATTCTCGCAGATTTGATAGAATACGGTGAATGATCGTCCGACATGCAATCGATAGAGCTTGAATTCAAGATGCAGCAGCTCTTTATCTCCACCCTGGCCCGGGTAAGGGTCCTCCCCGAGAGCCTGACACTTCTGCTTGATGATGTGCTGGCTCTTCTCTGGAAGCTCTGATAGATATTTCAGGACCCTTCTGTCTATCACCACCTTCCGGCTCAAGGGGGCAGCTCCACGAAATCGCCAACATCTGCAATCTGCTTTAGATGCGCGATCAAACGGGCATTCTTCTCTCTTTCGATCATCTCTGCCAGGAGCTGGCTGAAGGTCTCTCCTGGTCTCTTGAGTTCAGATAGCTCGAACCATACGGGTTCCGTCACAGCTACACGCTTAATGGCAATCATGATGATCTTGTAAAGATTGTAAAGTGGATATAACTTGCGGCACTTCATAGGATACCCGTATTCGGGATGCTACTATTTCGGAAACATCGGCTTATCGAACAGATAGATGCGCTATTTAGGGAAACCATCTGGGTTCTGTCCCAATCTCAACCATATTTCATCTATATCGGACTTTTAAATCACTTACCGTATAGATATCCGGTTCGCCCGCTAAGAAATCGTGCAGTGATAGCTCCGAGAGTTTCATGAGAGATTTGGTGATGTCCTCGGGCTCCTCAAGGTCATAGGGCATGTCAAATCTTCGGTTTTTGCGCTCCAAAATCTCACGCATAAAATTTCGCCCGCCTTCTTACTATTTAAATCTTAATTGCCGTTGCAGCTAATGTTTATCTGAAGAACACTGCGGTTTGAACCCGCATCTTTTGGCATAATCTTCCAGATCCTCAAGCTCGTCCTCATGAGCTTCCATGTAGTTCCAGTGGTCGTCGGAGCACTTCGTTTCCTCCTCCGCTAGGATAAGATCAAAATCCAAAACGACCTTTTCCTTTGCAGCCATTCATCTTCCTTTTCTCATTGCGAATACGATCCTCTGCAGCACCGTCGCATTCGCCAGCACCGCAGTTATGGCTATCACCGCCATCAACCACTCTGTATTGAATAGCCCGAGAAACATCCCGGCATAAAGAAGCATAAGCCGCTCCAGCCGCTCCAGGAGTCCGCCCATCCTCTTCAGTTCGTCAGGATCCGTCACAATGCCGCGGTGATCGGCATAGGCCCTCACAAAGCTGGTCATCAACGCCCCGAAAATGAGCACCATAAACCAGGCCTCGTTGGGTAGATTTAGAAATTCTCCCCGGCCCACATATAATAGAAGACCGAGATACAGCAACAGCTCCACATACCGGTCCACAACCCCATCGATGAAGGCTCCCCTGTCTGTGGCCTGATTGGTGGCACGGGCCACCGTCCCGTCCACGATATCGATGAAAGCGGACAGAGCGAAGAACACAAGGCCGTAGGCTAACAGGTGCATAATCAACGCTGCCAGGCCCAATAGCGCCGGCACCAGCGAGAGAAGCGTCCAGGTGTTGGGCGAAAGACCCAGCCGGGCCAGCCCTACCGCCAGACGATCCGTTTTCTCTGATCTGAGATTGGCCTTGAGCATCTTCTATCGTCTCACAAACCCTTGATGAAAGTCTCCATCCTGTCCAGAGCCTCGATCAGCTCCTCTCGGGATGTGGCATAGCTGCAGCGCAGGAAGCCTTCGCCGCTCGGCCCGAAGACATTGCCCGGCACCACCGCCACCTTCTGCTCACGCAATAGGCGCTCGGCAAACTCCTCTGAAGATATGCCCCACCTCTGAATGGACGGGAAGGCATAGAACGCCCCTCTGGGCTCGAAGCAGTCCAGGCCGATGCGATTCAAACCTGAGACGAAAAGACGCCTGCGCAGATCGTACTCATGCTTCATACGCAGCATCTCGTCTTCGCCTTTTTGCATAGCCTCAACAGCCGCTACCTGCGCCATGGTGGGCGCCGAAAGCATGGTGTACTGATGAATCTTGGTCATAGCCCCGACGAGATTGGGATCTCCCATCGCGTAGCCGACGCGCCATCCGGTCATGGCGTGCGACTTGGAAAGGCCGTTTAAGATGATCGTCCTTTCCTTCATGCCCTCCAGTTGAGCAAAACTGACGTGGCTGCCGGAGTAGCTGAGCTTGGCATAGACCTCATCCGATATGACGATGAGATCGTTCTCCACCACCAAATCCGCCAGTTCCTCCAGGTCGGAGCGCGTCATAATGGCGCCGGTGGGGTTGTTGGGATAGCTGAGCAGCAGACTTCTGGTCTTCTCAGTCATGGCCCTGGCGATATCCTCAGGCTGCACCCGGAACTCATCCTTCAGGCGGGTGGGAACTGTCTTCGGCACTCCTCCCGCCAGAACGATATCCGGGGTGTAGGCCACGTAACAGGGCTCAGGCACAATGGCCTCATCACCGGGGTTAAGAGTGGCGCGAAAAGCCAGGTCTACGGCTTCACTCACGCCTGTCGTGATCAGAATCTCTTCGACCGGATCGTAATCCAGTCCCAGATCCGTGAAGGCCTGGTCGCAGATAACCTCCCTCAGCTCCGGCATACCCTTGTTGGAGGTGTAGTGAGTGTTTCCCGACTCCAGCGAATAGATGCAGGCCTCGCGCACATGCCAGGGCGTGACAAAATCCGGCTCGCCCACACCGAGCGAGATCGCTCCCTCCATCTCGCTCACCAGATCGAAGAACTTGCGTATCCCCGAAGGCGGCATGTTTCTGACAGCCTGATTCAGGTGCGTATCAGCATTCCAGGCGGGAATATTTTTGAGGCTCTGCTTCATGGAGTTATCACCAACCTCTTGGGCTTAGGCTTGTCGGTCAGGATGACGCCGTGCTCCTTGTAGCTCTTGAGGATGAAGTGGGTGCACGTCGATTGAACGCCTTCCAGAGGGGCGATCTTCTCCGCTACGAAGTAGGCTACATCCTTCATGGACTTGCCTCGCACGGTGATGGAGAGATCGTGGCCTCCGGAGATGAGCCGCACCGAATCCACCTCAGAGAAATTGGCGATCCTTTCCGCCACGGCGTCATAGCCCGTCTTGCGCTGCAGAGCCACCTTCAGCTCTAAAACAGCGAAGACAAGGCTCTGGTCGAGTTTCTCCCAGTTGATCAGGGTGATGTATTTTCTTATAATGCCCGCGTCCTCCAGTTCCTTAATCTCTCGGGCCACATCCGTCTCGGATCTGCCTAGCAGCGCCGCGATCTCTGAAGCAGATGCCTTGGCGTTTTCGGAAAGGATCTCCAAAATCTCATTCATAAAGTTCTATCTTTACCGCCGCCATTTAATTATAGGCTTTGCGCTTGCAGGAGTAGTAGCGATAATCATATACAATCGAAAGTTATTAATACTCTTATTACAACTGTATTAATATGAAACAAATGAAATGTCCCAAATGCCACTATGGATGGGAGACAAGAGTGAACAAACCTAAGGCCTGTCCCAGGTGCAAGACCAGGTTGGATATGAAGAAGATGAAGAGGGCCTGAATTCAAAATTCCGGCACATTATCGATATCAAACGTTGCCATGGTCTTCCGCTTTTCGTTCGAACAAGGCCGGTTAGCTCTCCTGCTCGAAGGTGGGCAGAGAGACGGAACTGGAGTTTTGGATTCGGCTGTATCAATTGGAAATCGACCATCCAACTTTATCATAAAATAACTGAAGAATTCGGTTTCCAAATAGGATTATCTGCGAAGATTCTGATTCAACCCCGCATTTTGCACTGCTGCCAGGGATATCTGCTTGTTTGAAGAAGCCCCGAGCGTGATTCGAACACGCGACCTATTGATTACAAGTCAATCGCTCTGGACCAGCTGAGCTACCGAGGCACAAGATTCGATTATTTTGTATCTTCACTTAAAGGCTTTGCCCTGCGGCTCCTCCGCTCTTATGCCGGGACAATTTTTCCAAGCTTCGCAGCAGGGAGTATTTCGTTCCCGGGTGTCTGGAATCAAATTCGCAAAGTAGCCGCTTTGCCTCTATTCGGAAGTGATCCCTAAAAACAATATCGGAACGGCCAAGATCGTGCTTGATGGCAAAGAGCCTGATCTCTTTTTCCGGAATACGACGCAGAGGCTTTATCCAGGGGATTTTTCCCTCTTCCCCAACGCCGCGGCCAGGCGCCAAGAGCCCGTTCAATTCGCCGCGCAGATAGCTTATGAAGACGTCTGTTGCCTCGTCATCCAGATTATGGCCTGTAGCGAGAACGCCGGCTCCATTCTCCTGCGCGAGGGCTATGAGAAACTCCCTCCTCCGGTCGGAGCCGGCGGCCTCCTCCGGCGTTGGCAGAGCCGGGAGTCTCCTTTCGACAACTGGGATATCCAGCCGCTCTGCAATAAGTCGGGCAAGCTCCCTGGGAGCTTCTCCCTCATAGATGACGACAGCCATAAAATCGATGTCCCGCCGGTTCCCGAAGATATCCTTGAGAACAAAAGCCAGAACAGCGCTATCGATGCTGCCGTCCATGTCCAGGGCCACGCGCGTGCCTTGGCCGAAAAGCCCGGTCTGGCGCAGGCTTTCCCTGACCTTGCGGAAAACGTCCTCGTCAAAGTGAGCCTGACATAGGCGCTTTCCCGAGTACTTTTGGTAGATAATGGCAGAACTCTGGCATTTGTCGCATCTAAACATTTCAACACTCCCGGGAAATCTTAAACTATCTTGAATCGCAGTAGCGCTGCCACCCCGCCCAAAGCGCGCAGCCTTTCTCCCGGCTCAAACTCTGAGCTGAAGATCACCACTTTTCCGCGCGCATTGCCCACTTCGCGCATGGTTTCATCCACCCTGCCCCTGCGGGCCAGCTCATCAAGGACCAGAAGGGTCTCGATGGCACCGTAGTTCAATGCGGTTTGTACCTCTTTTATGCCATAAGCGGCTTTGCCGTCCTTGGAGATCTCCCGGAAGAGATCTTCGATGAGCTTCGCTTCTCTTGCGATGCGGCTGGATTCAAGAACGCTCTTTACGGCGCCGCGACGCAGCACCTCCTGAAATCCGGATCTCCCAATGGATGAGGCATCGTCCATGGCAATCCGTTTGGCCAATTCCGGATAGCTGGAGTCGATCACTTTCTTCAGATCCTCTTTGGCAAAGCCGGGTCCCGCCAGAATCACTTCCGCGCCATCCTGGGCAGTTTGGTCGATGGCATCGGCCACATTCCGCATGAAGGTGGCGCGCGTGTCTTCGCCGCTGCCTTTCCCGCTGCCCATGCGTAACTCTGCTGCCATCTGCACTCCGAACTGGCGCAAAATGCCGATGGTGGCCTCACCCTCTTCTACCAGAGCCAGAACCACCTTCGGCCTTTGCGACTCACTCACCGCTTCATCGATGCGCGCCAGCAGGTCCGGCCTCCAGTGGTACTTGAGTATGGACAGATCTGTTCCAACTTCGATATTCAGAGTGTGATATGCCCCCACATCTATGCCTGATTTGATGATGCCGTGCAGCCGCAGCCAGTTGGAATAGACATGAAACTCGATATCTTCCACCTTAATCCCCAGGCGCACCGTCTTTCTCTCCATCTTCTCCGGCCGCACCTTATCAGCTATAGTCGGCACCTTTCTGTGGGAGAGGGCAAATACAAGATCGCCTCTCTCAATCAGATGCTGCAGATGCCATAGATCGTCTAGGGACTCGGGAAGCAGAGCTATTTCTCCTTCATCGCCGCGCAGATTTTTCTTCAGGACGCGCATGAAATCTACCTTCTAATCAAAAGGCTTAAATCATTGTGTATCGAGGGAGGGTGTCGAGCCGCCATAACTCAGTTGGTAGAGTGTCTGGCTGTTAATTGCTGGAAAGCAGTAACCAGAATGTCACAGGTTCGAGCCCTGTTGGCGGCGCATTCCTTTTGGGCCTGTAGCTTAGTCCGGTAGAGCGCTCGGCTCATAACCGAGTGGCCGCCGGTTCAAATCCGGCCAGGCCCATTCAGTCATCCTGATAGGGTTTTTTGTTTAATTCTGCTTAATTATGCTTAATACTTTCATAAAAAATATGGATAAGATTCATCTCTAATAAGCCGAGATTCCAAAGCCGCGGGATTATTGCCGGCCGGAGATTCGCCGGGACAATCCGGCGAGTCCAGCCGGTTCAGCTTGTAACTTTGGCCAGGCTTTTCCAGGCCAGGATCTTCTTCTCGGATAGGCCCGTCTGCGTTGCTAGAATTTTGGCTTTAGCACTGATCAGGTCTTGTGAGGTCTTAATGCCGGCCAGGGCCAGCTTCTCCAGGGTTTTCGGTCCTATCCCAGGCACGGCCACCAGCCCGTCGCCGTTTGCCCGAGCAAGGGGCTTTGCCTTTTTCTTTGCTGTTGTCGCGCTCGCGGCTTTCTTAGCCTTTGGTTTTGCAGCTTCATTTATTTTGGCGGGATCAGCCTTTTCCTGAGATTTCTTGGCCTGCCACTCCAGGAAGTTGCAGTGCGGGCATCCCAGATCCCAGGGCCTCTTGCCCTTGTTGATGATGCGGACGTGAAACATGCCGTGCTCCTCACACTGCTTGTCAGTCACTATCAGCGTTCCAAATCTGGGAAGAGGCAGAGTAAATCGGCATTCCGGGTAGCCGGAGCAGCCGATGAAACGCGAGCCGCGATGGCCGCGTCGAATTATGAGCTCGGATTTGCACTTCTCGCAAGTGCCCACGATCTTATCGGTACGAAGGCCGTCCTTGAGAGACTGCCCAATGCCTTCCTGGTTCTGAGTCAGCTCATCAAAGACGGAAGTGAGCATAACCCTCGACTCCTCGATGACCTCGTCCTCCTTGATCTTTCGCTCCGAGATCTGAGTCATATCATTTTCCAGTGTCTGGGTCATCTCCGGCTTGGTGATTGTGGGCGCATACTTTTGCAGCGTGTCCACTACAGCGTAAGCGGTGTTGGTGGGCCGCATGGGATTGCCTTGCACATAAGCGCGAGCATAGAGTTTGCTGATGATATCGTGGCGGGTGGACTTCGTTCCGAGGCCCAGGTCATCCATCAGCTTGATGAGCTTGCCCTGGCCGTAGCGAGCCGGAGGCTGCGTCTCCTTAGCTTCGACATCGTGACCGAGAACCTTAAGGCGTTCGCCTTCTTTCAGCTCGGGCAGAATGTGCTCCTCGGCCTTGCTGTAAGGATAATAGTATCTCCAGCCTGCTTCCACCAGGCGCGCCCCGCTGGCCCGGAAGGGTTCCTGACCTATATCGACCTTGAGGCTGGTGGCATCCCAAACACATTTGTCCGCCAGAGTGGCAAAGAAGCGCCGCACTACCAGCTCGTAAATGCGCCACTGATCGTCCTTGAGCTCACTCTTACCGACAGGAACCGTTGGATAGATAGGCGGATGGTCTGTAGTCGACCTCTTGCCGCGCGTGGGCACCATCTTTCCCTTAAGTAGCCGCTCCGCCTCTTCGGAAAATGCGCCTTTAGTGAAAAGCCGGGTTAAGGCCACAAGGTCGATTGATGGCGGGTAGACAGTATTATCCGTTCTTGGATAGGATATGAAGCCGTTGATATAGAGCCATTCTCCTATGCGCATGGCATTGGAGGCAGAAAAACCGATTCCGCTGGCGGCCGAGATGAAGCTGGTGGTGTCAAAAGGAGCTGGCGGATTTTCGACTCGAGGTTTTGTCTCGATAGATCGAATGACGCCTACCTTGCCGATGTTGGCTACGATTTTGTCAACTTCCGTCTTCTCCCAGATGCGGCCTTTGGCATGCTGCACGCGAAGCTCTTTTTCCAGATCAGCATATATCTCCCAGTAGGCCTTGGGGACAAACGCCTGAATCTCTCGCTCTCTATCTACGATGAGGGCAAGAGTCGGCGATTGAACTCTCCCGACCGAGAGGAACTCCTTACCCAGCCTTCCTGAGGTGAGAGATATGTACCTGGTCAGAGCTGCACCCCAGACGAGATCTATTATCTGCCTGGCCTCTCCTGATGCCGCCAGGTCAAAGTCCACTTTTCCTGAATCCTTAAAAGCCTTCAGGATCTCATCTTTAACAATAGCGCTGTACCTGACTCGGTCTGCCTTTAGACCGGGATTTACCTCCCGGGCGATCTTCAGGGCCTCCACGCCGATGAGCTCCCCTTCCCTATCATAATCCGTGGCTATGGTGATGCGATCGGCCTGTTTCCCAAAGGAACGCAAGGCATTGATGATCTTCTCATTGATGGGGCGAACTACGATCTCCGCTCGAATCAATTCCTTGCAGTCCACCTTTTGCCAGTTATTGTATCCCGGAGGATAGTCTACTCCCACGATGTGGCCGCTCAGTCCCAGGACAACCTTATCGTCAAACTGAAAGGCCTCGACGCCTGCTACCCTCTGGGAGTGAGGCTTGCTTCCTGCCAGGATCTCTGCAATCCTCTTGGCAGCATCGTGCTTCTCTGCTATTATGAGATGCATTCCTCATAACCAAATCTTAGCATTGATTTAAATTTTTCCGTAAAAAACCAGCACTTCAAACCCGACGATCCTTCTGTCAAGCAGATAAGTCTATTTGATTGAGACAGGATTAATCCTAATTTCGAAAAATATTTTCCCCGCATTATACATATTATTCAACCAACATGATTATTCGATAAATTCAAATTGTTTGCGTTTGAGATCTTGCGGGCAAAATCGCTTTCAATAGGTCATTCTGTTCTACATAAAGATCTACAAATGCACTTATGTAAATATATACCTTAAGCAAATTTTTAACTATGATGTATCTATTTATCAACAGACCGAAATAATATCCTCACACTTCAAGGATCGTCACCCCTCATCGCGATGGACAAAAATGAGGTGATTACGGTCAATATGTCATGGATCGACCAAAGGTCGAGAAGCATAGGATAGCGTAATTATAGATATGAATTAAGATATAATTTATTTTAACAATTTTGTTGATTATATCCTCACAAAGGCAACAGATTCTTATAATATAGACAGTTATAATTATGGCACGCAAAAACTATAAGTAGCCAAGGTACATTCGAGAAAGCGGCGTGAGATTGTAATGAATTGTGAGGTGCCGGATATTATGCCTTTAGCTTAGGCTGTAATATCATCGCTTCGGCACAGCCCGTCGTTACAGTTTTTGCTGCTAAAAAGGTAAAGGAGGATAACGAACGTGTCTGACAAGATAGACCTATATAGCGACCGCGGAGTTCTTTTGAAGAGCGACGTCGACCTGAGCGCCGTCAGCCCTCTCAAGAACGCGGCCATGCAGAGACTCATTTCTCTCACAAAGCGAACCGTAGCCGTTAATCTGGCCGGCATCGAAGGCGCCTTGAAGACAGGAAAGGTAGCTGGAGGCCGAAGGCAGATCAAGGGACGTGAGCTTAATTATGATGTTGTTGCCAATGCAGGCGCCCTTGCTGATAAGATCAAGACTCTTTTGCAGGTTACCCCCGGCGACGACACCAATGTCAAGGTGCTGGGCGGCGGCAAGCAGCTGCTTGTCCAGATCCCCACTATGAGGGTCAACGCTGCTTCCGAGTTCGTGGTCGGATTAACCGGCGCGGCTGCAGCAGCAACCGAGGCACTCGTCGAGCAGTTTAAGGTCGGCATCGTTGAGGCACCCATGGTCCATGCCGCCGTCTGGGGCGAGTACCCACAGACCGTAGGCATGTCCGGCGGAAACGTTGCATCTGTTCTCAACATCCCCCAGAATGATGAGGGTCTGGGCTTTGCTCTCAGAAACGTCATGGCCAACCACCTTGCAATGATTACCAAGAGGAACGCCATGAATGCTGCCGCTCTAGCTTCGATCTACGAGCAGATCGGCGAGTTCGAGATGGGCAATGCCTTTGGTATATTCGAGCGCCACCAGCTCCTGGGCATGGCATACCAGGGTCTGAACGCCAATAACATGGTCTACGAGTGCGTAAAGGCAAACGGCAAGACCGGAACCATAGGCACAGTAGTCCAGAGCACAGTGGCTGCCGCTCTTGAAAACAAGGTCATCAAGGCAGGCAAGAAGCTGCCCTCCGGCTACGTATTGTACGAGGCCAACGATGTATCCATGTGGAATGCCTACTGCGCCGCTGGCGTATTGGCTGCCACAATGGTTAACTGCGGCTCCCTCCGGGGCGCTCAGGCTGTGTCCTCGACACTGCTGTACTTCAACGATATCATCGAGAAGGAGACTGCACTGCCCGGATGCGATTTCGGAAGGGTCATGGGAACGGCAGTCGGATTCTCGTTCTTCAGCCACTCCATCTATGGCGGCGGCGGCCCCGGTGTATTCAACGGCAACCACGTGGTAACCAGGCACTCCAGAGGATTTGCCATACCATGCGTAGCAGCTGCTGTTGCGTTAGACGCCGGCACCCAGATGTTCACACCTGAGATGACATCCGGACTTGTCGGTGCCATATACAGCGAGATCAAGGAATTCCGTGAGCCGATCGTATCGGTTGCGGAGGCTGTGTAAGATTAGGCGGAAGAAATGGTCACTGAATCAGACACCGAATCGATACAGGTAGAAATAGTACCCAGCAGATTTCTAATGCCAGTTACGGCTCAGAAATTGCTAAACGAGATATATGGTAATGGGGGTATCATCAGGATAATGATACATGGCCCCAACCTTCCTAGAAGCGTTCCCTACGGCCCCGGAAGGGGTGCCCCCATCGAGGAGAATAGAGGTCTTCTCATCGAGGTGGCCGGGCAGGCGTTTGAGCTCTGCGTTAAAGTTGGTAGGATCAGGCTCGAGCTGGAGAGCGATAAGTACTTCGACGGGCTAAAGGCGGCGTGTGAGCGAGCGCTTCCCTTCACCTTCCAAATCAGGCGCGGCAAGTTCTTCCATACCAAGCCAACCATCACGGATTATGCCAAGTATGGCAAGATGGGGGACGCACGCATCTTAGGGCTGATCGATCCCAAGGCCAAGAACGATAGACTGGCCATACTGTCTGAAGAACGAGTGACTATTACTGATGAGGAGAGATAAATATGGCATACAAACCACAATTTTATCCCGGAACCACCACTGTTGGCATCAACAGGCGGAAGCATATGTCCGGCAACCTCGAGAAGCTCAGAGACATTCCCGAGGCAGATGTAGTGGCAATCATGGGCCACAGAGCCCCTGGTGCCGATTACTCCAGCACTCACCCACCCCTTAAAGAGATGGGCGAACCCGACTGCCCCATAAGGCAGATCGTTGCACCCACAGCAGGCGCTGCAGCTGGCGACCGTGTAAGGTACTCTCAGTGGACCGACTCCATGTACTTTGCACCATCCACCCCCTACTGGAGATCCTATTGGGGAGCCATTAACTGCAAGGGCTGCGACCCAGGCACCCTGTCCGGCAGACAGATCATCGAGGCCAGGGAAAGAGATATCGAGATTTACACCAAGCAACAGTACGATAGCGAGATGACCGATGTCGCCCTCTGTTCCATGAGAGGCTGCACCGTGCACGGCCACTCCCTGAGGCTGGAAGAGAACGGCATGCAGTTCGATATGCTGTCCAGGACAGAGATGGGCAAGGACGGAAATGTCTACGCTACCAAGGACCAGGTCGGTATCCCATTGGATCGGAAGATCAACCTCGGCAAGCCCATGACCGAGGCTGAGGCCAAGAAGAGAACCACTATCTTCAGGGCAGATGGCCTTCCCATGTGCGGAAAGGCTGGCGCCAGGAAGTACGACGAAGCAGTTGAGGCTCTGCACCACATGTGGGAGCTTCGCAGCAAATGGGGATTCAGGCCGGAGTAAAGGTGGGGTGATATAAAATGGCAGTTAAACACACCAAGAAACTATTCATCAAGGCTCTTAACAAGAAGTTCGGAAAGGATTTCGACCTCGCAGGCCAGAAAGTAGAGTACAAGCGTCTGGGCCCTGAGCAGAACGCCCGTAAGAGAGAATTCATGGAATACGCCAAGAAGGTAGAGGGCAAGCGCGGCATGACCGGCTACAACCCCTACGTCCACGCTGGCGGCATTCCCCTGGGACAGAGACAGCTCGTACCCTACAAGCTCTCCGGAACTGAGTACGTAGTAGAGGGCGACGATCTGCACTTCGTCAACAATCCAGCCATTCAGCAGATGTGGGATGATGTTCGGAGGACCATTGTAGTTGGTCTGGACATGGCCCACGAGGTTCTGCAAAAGCGCCTCGGCAAGGAAGTCACACCCGAGACCATCAACAACTACCTCGAGATCCTCAACCATGCCATGCCCGGCGCAGCCGTGGTTCAGGAGCACATGGTCGAGACTCACCCTGGCCTCGTAGATGACTGCAACGTTCGTATCTTCACAGGCGACGATGCCCTGGCAGACGAGATTGACCCCCAGTACCTGATCGACATCAACAAGGTATTCCCTGCTGAGCAGGCCGAGTCACTCAAGGCCGCAATCGGCAAGACAACCTGGCAGGCCATTCACGTCCCAACTATCGTCGTTAGGTCCTGCGATGGCGGCACCACTTCAAGGTGGAGCGCCATGCAGCTATGTATGACCTTCATCGACGCCTACAACATGTGCGCCGGTGAGGCCGCTGTGGCTGATCTGGCCTACGCTGCCAAGCACGCTGCCGTTCTGCAGATGTCCGAAATGCTGCCCGCCCGCCGCGCTCGCGGCCCCAACAACCCCGGCGGTCTCTCCTTCGGATTCCTGGCCGATATGGTCCAGACCTCCAGAACAGCTGCAGCCGATCCCGTCAAGGTCTCTCTGAACGTAGTCGCCGCAGGCGCTGCGCTCTACGATCAGATCTGGCTGGGAAGCTACATGTCCGGCGGTGTCGGATTCACACAGTACGCCACTGCCGCCTACACCAACGATGTCCTGGACGACTTCTGCTACTACGGCGTCGATTTCGCCGCAGACAAGTTCAAGGGATTCGCCAAGGCACCCAAGACCATCGATATCGCCAAAGAGCTGGCCACTGAGGTCAACGCCTACGGCATGGAACAGTACGAGTCCTTCCCGACTCTGCTCGAGGATCACTTCGGTGGGTCCCAGAGGGCTTCCGTTCTGGCAGCCGCATCCGGCATCACCGCAGCCATCGCCACCGGCCACAGCCAGATCGGTCTCGCCGGCTGGTACCTCAGCATGCTCCTGCACAAGGAAGGCTGGGGACGCCTGGGCTTCTTCGGCTACGACCTGCAGGATCAATGCGGTCCAACCAACGTATTCTCCTACCAGTCCGACGAGGGCAACCCCGTTGAGCTGAGGGGCGCTAACTACCCCAACTACGCAATGAACGTAGGTCACCAGGGCGAGTACGCAGGCATCTCCAGCGCCGCACACGCCGGCCGCATGGACGCCTTCGCATGCAACCCATTGATCAAGGTAACTTTCGCCAACCCCGGCATGGTATTCGACTGGGCAGATGTCCGCGCTTGCTTCGGCAAGGGTGGGGCCCGCGAGTTCCGTGCAGCAGGCGAGAGATCCCTGGTCATGCCCGCAGTGTAGGCCAAAAGCCTACAAACCTTTTTTTCTTTTTTTGTTGCTAAAAAATATATGTTATTATCATGAGCTTTTTAATGATTAATCCATATAATCGCATGAACGTCGGTTGAGAATAATTCTGATATTGAATCGCGGTTCCAGTTGCGATGCGGTGTAAAAATGCATCCCTAACAGCACGGTCAATAGGACTGAAATTGCCATCTTTTGCCAATGCACAAAAAAATAAATATTCGCTTATAAAATTAAATTTTGCGGGGCTTCCGTTGCTTTCTTAAGATTCCGTCTTTGCCGTAGAATTTGCCATCTCCATCTCCTTAAATGTGGTAATTCTAGAACAAAGATATTCCAGTCTTGATCTGAGGTGCCCAAGCTCCCTTTCCATGAGTTCCATCTCTCTCTCTCGACCCAGTTCCTCTTTATCTGGCGAGCCTTCTCCTCCTCGCAAGGCAAAGCTGCCTCCTTCGATCCGAAGGCCCATCCCGTAGACCAGGGCGGCGGCGATCTTTTTCCTGGCATTCATCAGATCATTCCAGAAGGCCTTGCGGGATATGCCCATATAGAATGCCGCATCCTCCTGGTCCAGGTCCAGCAGGTCTACCAGCCGCACGGTCTCCAGCTCCTCTAGAGTTATGGATATGGCCTCAATCTTTGGGCAGCCCTCCGGCATAAAGCAGCGTACGGTTGGAACCTCTGATATCCAGCGTCTTCCCCTTCTTCTTCCCCGACATTTACACATGTTATCTCATAGTGCAAAGGTCGTATTTCTAAGTTGCCTATGGAAATATTTAAGTATATAATCTCATAAGTTACTAATTAGGTGAAATAATGCTTTGGAGAGACAGTATCGGGCTCATGTGGATGAATCTTGGAGCGAATAGAGCGTCCTGTTATGGGTGCTGTGGCAAGGGAATGCAATTTAGCGGTGGTAGAGGCGCTGGCGCAGGAAGGGGTGGCGGCCAGGGAATGGGAAGTGGATCCGGTGTTGGTGGTGGCAGGGGTCAGGGAGTTGGTATGGGAGGTCTAGGACAATGAAGGTCTGCATTCCCACCATGGGCGAGAGTGGCATGCAAGAGGCTATCTGCCAGCACTTCGGCCAGGCTCCTACCTTTACCGTTGTGGATCTAGATACGGGAACGGTCCAGGTACTGACCAACATAAGCGAGCACAGGGGAGGAAGCGGCCTGCCAACGGATCAGCTCAAAGGCCAGGGATTTCAGGTCATGATCGTGGGCGGCTTGGGGCCCAAGGCGGTCCAAAACTTTGCGGAACAGTGCGTAGAAGTTTTTGTCGGAGCGACAGGCACGGTTAAGGATGCCATAGAGGACTGGAGAAAGGGGCTCCTGACAAAAGCCAGCTCTGATAATGCCTGCAAAGACCATAAGCATTAGACGCATTTGGCAATTGCCGGGCAGAGATTACTATTTATGAGCAATAGTAGTGTTAAAATGAGTCTGATGATAAATAGTGTTAAACGTCAAGAAGATACAATTAATACCAGGTGAGACTAATGAAATATGGCAAAATTTTGCTGCCCATGGCAGCGATCGCAGCGTGCCTGCTGACGGGCATAGCATTTGGACAGGACTATTTGGGTGGCGGATACGTAGGCAGCTACAGTGGCGAGATAGCTCAGTACTTCACAGACCCTATCTTTAGCTCAAACCCCATGGGAGCACAAAGACAGAGTTGGGAACAAACGTATTATCCCTACTTTGGCGCGGAGTTCTTCCGGGATTACGCCCAGCCTTACCAGTTCACGTCTGGCACTTATCCAGGACCTTATGGAGTATATCCCTTCAACCCGGAGCCCTATTATTCCGACTTCAGATTGAGCTCGTTAGCCGGGCAGCAGTGGGAGCCTTTTCAGAAGAACTGGACAGAAACTGAGAATTATCTGAGGACGAGCTCATCCATGAGGGTATATCAGAACGGAGTTTGGATAGCGCCGTAAGAAGATGATGCCAATCAGAAGCTCAAGGCATCTTTGGGGCAGGCCTCGACACATCGGGCGCATTTGATGCAATCCGGTTTATCCAGGATCTCATTCACGGGAAGCTGCATGGGGCAGACCTTCTGGCATTTTCCGCAGTCGATGCATTTCTCCTTATCTACTCTGAGCATGTACCTGCCCCGCCCGGCCACTCTTTGCAGCGTGCCCATGGGACAGAATGAGCACCAGGCCCTGGGGGCAATCGCGACTCCAAAGAGAATGGCGACAGATGTGGTAAGAAGGCATATGGTTACAAAGACCATGCCTATTTTGTCAACAGCTCCCTGGGTCTGCACTATTCTGAATACCATAAACCCCATGAGAACGATGAAGATGGGAACTCTGATCCACATGCTCCGCAGGATTGAGGGAATCTCCAACTTGCGGCTCAACGGGCTCAGCCAGAAGTCAACAAAACTTCCTCTGGGGCAGAGGTTGCCGCAGAACCATCTGCCTCTGAAGGGGGCAATAATCATAAGTGTGGCAAAGACCAGCAGAAGAAAATAGCCCAACTTGGGATAGAAGATGCCTCCAAGGGATACGATTAATACCATTATACCTAGATATGGTGTGATCTTAAGCATCTGAGCACGGCCTCGTTCATAATACATTATCTGGATGAGATATAAACTGGTTGGTGGGTCACGATCTATTTTCGGAATAATGATATAATAGCAGTACATCACAATATCTACTGTAGGTGAAACATGGCTGGGAATACGAAAATATTCCATGAACCGACCGAAATGGCCAAAAGCACTAATTCCTGTTCTGAATGCGGTTCTGAAATTAATGAAAAGACAGAAATGTGTCCCAATTGTAGTGGTGCAGCGCAGCCTGGAATATCTCAGAACCCATCTTCATCTGACATAAGAAATAGAGATCCGATTGCAGATAGCTTATTGAGATTATGTGCCATCGTAAATGGAACATGGGATAATATTCTGACATCAATTCAGTCAATATCGTTTTTGAGAGAAATGGCATTATATATTGATTGTACCATTCTTGCGATCTGGAAGAATAAAAAACAACCAGAAACAAAAGAGATTACTAAGTCATGTTCTAGATGCGGTTTTAAAATTGACGCAAACGATGAAATCTGCCCAAAGTGTGGCATAAGACAAGGAAATATTAGACTAAAATAAATTTTATTATTGGAAGCTATCTCCCGGGGGACTATGGAAGCCCAAATAAATGAAATTTTTTCCAGAAGAATTGGGAGTCAAACATCTCGCCCCGCAGCGAGCTGAGGTATTGAATCTAAAATCAAAAAAAGAGCATTTCTATCTAAAACAGCTCTTTTTAGATTGCTTCCTTTTTCACATTCCTACGCTTTCTTGCCCATAGTGCTCATGCCGAGCATTGAATAGAGCGGACATGTTCCGACAATCCCGGTCACAAGCAGGATAAGTCCGATAAGCGCAACGAGATATGACCACGGCGCTGCAATCATATTCACCACAAATGTGTACAGTAGGATAATCCCTAGAAGGATCCTGATCACACGGTCGATCATGCCAACATTCTTTTCACCAATCTTCATCCTCATTCCCCCTTATATTAGGGTAAGGATGATATATAAAATTATTGCTGCGGTCAGCAATCTAACACAGCCCATTCTTGGCGGGTTCCCGCGGATCTCCTTGATTCCAAGTCTATTGAATATTTTGAAAATTCGTACGTGTTTAGCTGGCTAGCTTCGCCGTTAGCATTTGGAGACAGTTTAGTCCATTCTGCCCCCATGTTGCCAGTGTCGTCATGATGCGCTCATGAATCGAGGTTCCTTTCTCATTGCGTAGCGTGCCCAAGATCTTT
>CAIQHB010000030.1 GCA_903871465.1 uncultured Methanosarcinales archaeon | reverse complement strand
TGCACCCTTTTTCCCATAGTCGAGACAGTTTTTCTGCCAGCACCAAAATTTCGATAAATCGAGATTGGACTGCATCGCTACCCCAACTTAATGGTTTGATGAGGTAGTATAAAATCTTTCAGTTAAGTAAGTACACGACCCAGGAAAGATTACACCCATCATCGGCAGTCCGATATACATCTCCGGCTTTGGAGAGCAACTCTCCTATCAGGCATATTTGGATAAATATGGAATTGATCCTGAGATTGCTTACCGTCTTATGCGTGGAAACTCCCGAGCCAGATCTCTAGCCAAGACAATAATTATACAATCGCAAGTGGGGGCTCAAGCCAGCTCAAAGCTTACTGAGGGTGAGTGATACGAAGAAGGTCATCTGCAAAAACTGTGGAGCCGTAAATGAGGTTTCCGATCAAGCTCTGGCAGAAGATGACGAAGACTGGTTGCCTTGTATCCTTCCCGAGGGGTTCGAATGGACTCTACCTGCAGGAAAGATTACACCCATCATCGGCGATCCGATATACATCTCCGGCTTTGGAGAGCATCTCTCACATGATGCATATTTGGAAAAATATGGACTTGACCCTGAGATTGCGTACCGTCTTATGCGTGGAAACGCCCGCGCCAGATCAGCAGCCAAGACAATAATTATACAATCGCATGTGGGTGCTCAAGCCAGCTCGAAGCTTACTGAGGGTGAGTGATACGAAGAAGATCATCTGCAAAAACTGTGGAACCGTAAATGAGGTCTCCGATAAATCTCTGGCAGAAGATAACGACGACTGGTTGGAATGCGCTCTTCCGGAGGGGTTCGAATGGATTCTGCCTGCAGGGAAGATCACACCTATCGTCGGCGATCCTATATACATTTCCTCCATAGGTGAGCATCTCTCCTACGATGCTTACTTGGCTGAATATGGAATTGATCCGGAGATTGCTTACCGTCTTATGCGTGGAAACGCCCGCGCCAAATCTGCGGCCAAGATAAATGCGTCACATTCGCAAGTGCAGGCTCAAGTTGGGGCTCAAGTCCGCTCAAAGCAAGGGTCCCAAAGCTGGCTTGATGATGACGACTGGACCTCCTGAAATGGGCTTTAGTGACCTGGTCGGATAAATCGACCTGATGCCAGCTTAAAAAGTGGCATCTGCCGTAACATTTGCGATGAAATCGAGGCGTTTAGGAAGTCAACAAGAGGCCTCGCGAACTCAAGCCCTCGGTATCTGTCCTTCGCGATCTCGTATGACAAGAGCGAACCGTGGGGCGGCTAACAATCGTCACTACCGGACAAAGTCCTCTCCATTTGGCTGAATATGACTATCGTTTTTCTCTTTATAGAAATTATGTATTAATTATAAAATTATTTAAGAGCATACTGTTAAGCAGCGATGTCGAACTTTCATTGTTTCTCCGGCTTCGCAAAAATTGATAAATTCAATGGATGCCACAGACTCGTTTTCATAAGAATTCCATAATCACACATCATCTGCTTCATTGAACCGACTTAGGCATCATGCCCAAAGACAAATCTTCAATACTTAATTATGGCGGTTTTCTATCAAAAAAATGGCTTGAATAAGACTTCAAAATAGGACCGGTACAAATAGTTCCTTTCCTGGAGATAGATTCAAATATGCATATGAGGCAGTCACAATCCTGCATTACCGGATTGGCCCGGATCTTTAGGCTCTGGGACATGTTGTTTGGGATGCCGAGGAATGTGCATGAAGGAGAGGCTTGATGAAATCGGTTCACGACTTCGTGAGCTGAGGGAGTTGAATCGGGTATCGTCCGAAGAGATGGCACAGCACCTCAAAGTGCCTGCGGGGACTTACAACTGCTATGAAGATGGTATGCTGGATATCCCGGTCAGCATTTTAATCGGCATTGCACGAAAGCTCAACGTGGATACGGGACTGCTTCTCACCGGCGAAGAATCCAAGATGAGCATCTTTACCATTACCAGAAAGGGAGAAGCCGTGGAAGTGGAGCGCAGAAAGCAATACAGATACCAGAGCTTAGCCCGAAAGTTTGCTCATAAAAAAGCGGAGCCCTTCATTGTTACCATAGATCCCAAGAAAGGCAAACCATCATTCTATAGCCATCCTGGCCAGGAGTTCGAATATGTGCTCGAGGGTTCCTTGAAGATTACCATCCATGATAACGAGGTTGTGCTCAACGAAGGGGACTCCATATTCTTCGATTCGATGTACGAACATGTCATGGAAGCCTTAAACGATATGCCGGTCAAGCTGCTGGCTGTGGTCATGTAGGAGCGCAAAGAGGATTGAAAAATGTCATCTTTATTGCCCAAGTTCGTCTCGCGGGTTGACTTCAACTCATACGAGGATTTTAAAGAAAACCTGAAGCTCCTCGTCCCCGAGAACTTCAATTTCGCATTTGACGTAGTTGACGCCTATGCGAAGGAATTTCCGGAAAAGCGTGCCCTGGTCTGGTGCAACGATAACGGAGAGGCTAAGACCCTTAACTTCAAAGATCTGAAGATCCTGAGCGACAAGGCCGCCAACCTATTTAAAAAATATGGAATAAAGAAAGGCGACTCGGTCATGCTTACCCTCAAGAGCCGCTGGGAATTCTGGGTCTGCATGGTCGGCCTGAACAAGATCGGTGCCGTTTCCATTCCCTCCACTCATATGCTGAAGGCAAAGGATTTCCTCTACCGGATCAAGAAAGCAGATCTGAAGATGATCATATGCATCGGAGAGAACGGGGTGCCCGGCGAATTCGATGCGGCACACAAAGAACTGGGCAACATTCAACTGGTCAAGGCCCTGGTAGGAGATAAAGACCTCAAGAGGGAGGGCTGGATTAATTTTGATGCGGAGCTTGATCTGGCATCATCCGACTTCGTCCGGCCGACTGGAGACCAGGCTACGAAAAATGAGGACATATTATTGGGATACTTCACCTCCGGAACGACCGGATACCCCAAGATGGTCAAGCATGATCAAACCTATCCTCTGGGCCATATCCTCACCGCCAAGTACTGGCAGAATGTGGAGGATGACGGTCTGCACTACACGGTGGCCGATACCGGGTGGGCCAAGTGCGCCTGGGGTAAGATCTATGGCCAATGGTTGGCCGGATCTGCGGTCTTCGTCTACGATTATGATCGCTTTGATGCCGGGAAGATGATGGACGAGATGGGCAAATACAAAGTGACCACCTTCTGCGCGCCACCCACCATCTTCAGGTTCATGATCAAGAGCGACATGTCCAGATACGACTTTTCCAGGCTAAAATATGCAGTCACAGCAGGGGAACCTCTCAACCCATCTGTATATGAGAGCTTCCTGGAGACGACCGGCCTGCGCCTGATGGAAGGCTACGGTCAGACTGAGACCGTGGTTTGTATCTCCAACTATCCATGGATGACGGCTAAACCAGGGTCCATGGGCAAGCCGGCTGCGGGGTTCGATATCATACTGGTGGGAAAGAACAACAAGGTATGTGAGGTGGGCGAAGAAGGCGAAATCGTAATCAAGACCGACAAGGGAAAGCCCATAGGCCTCTTCACCGATTACCATATGGACCCGGACAAGACCCTGAACACCTGGCATGACGATTACTATCATACCGGCGATACCGCCTGGCGAGATGAGGATGGGTACTTCTGGTTCATAGGCAGAACGGACGACATGATCAAGAGCTCCGGCTACCGGGTGGGGCCTTTCGAGGTCGAGTCGGCTCTCATGTCACATGCAGCCGTTTTAGAAGTGGCCATCACTGGAGTGCCGGACTCTGTCAGAGGACAGGTGGTGAAGGCAACCGTGGTCCTGACCAAAGGATACGCACCATCCGAGGAGCTGAAAAAAGAGCTGCAAGATCATGTAAAGAAAGTCACAGCTCCCTACAAGTATCCCAGGATCATCGAGTTCGTGGAGGAGCTGCCCAAAACCATAAGCGGAAAGATCCGGCGTGTTGAGATCAGGGACAAAGATAAGCCCTATCCGCTGATCAACATACTGGAATGCAAGGCATGCGGAAGATGCCTTGAGGCATGTCCCGTTAATGTATTGAAGATGAGCGAGGAGCTGAACGCCCGCGGCTACAACTTCGCAGTCTACGCCGGCGATGGATGCATAGGGTGCGCCAACTGCTACTACACCTGTCCTGAACCGCTGGCCATTGAGGTGCATGTGCCTCAGAAAGAGAAGGCGGCGGAGGAGAGCTGAAAATGGCATCTCAGTTAGTCGCGGGAAACAGCGCTGTGGTTGTCGGAGCACTGTATGCCGGTTGTGACTGCTTTTTTGGCTATCCCATCACCCCTGCCAGTGAGATATTGCACGAAGCTTCCAGATATTTCCCAAAGCTGGGACGCAAGTTCGTTCAGGCGGAATCGGAAGAGGCGGCAATCAATATGGTCTATGGGGCAGCAACCGCAGGCCATCGAGTGCTTGCAGCTTCCTCAGGTCCCGGCATGAGCCTGAAGCAGGAGGGCATAACCTACATCGCCGGAGCAGAGCTGCCCTGCGTCATTGTCGATATCTGCCGGGCGGGACCGGGTCTGGGCAACATCGGACCGGAGCAGTCGGACTACAATCAGGCCTGCAAAGGAGGAGGGCACGGCTGCTACAACAACATCGTTCTGGCACCGGGAAGCGTCCAGGAGATGTGCGACTTCGCAACCAGGTCCTTTGAGCTGGCCTTCAAGTACCGCAATCCAGTTGTGGTCCTGGCCGACGGCGTGCTTGGCCATATGGTTGAGCCTCTGCAGTTCCCTGAAGTTGCAGTGCAGCCAACAATCGACACCACCTGGGCTGTGGCCGGGCGTGCCGAGACGAGAGGGAATCTGGTGACCTCCATCTCCCTCAACTTCGATGATCTGGAGAGGCACAACTACAGGCTGCAAGAGAAGTATCAGCGCATAAAAGAGAACGAGGTCTTGTGGGAGGGCTATAAGCTGGAGGATGCCGACGTCGTATTGGTCTCTTACGGCATCAGCAGCAGGATTGCACGCTCTGCCGTCGATGCGGCCCGAAAGGAGGGCATCAAGGCAGGGCTATTCCGGCCCATCACTCTTTTCCCCTTCCCTGAGAAGGAGATTCGCCAGCTTGCCGATCGCGGCTGCAAGTTCATATCCGTCGAAATGAGCAACGGCCAGATGCGTGAGGACATTCGCCTCGCCAGCGGCTGCAAGCCCGTGGAACTGGTCTGCCGCTACGGAGGAAATCTGATCAATATCGATCAGACCATGGAGAAGATCAGGGAGGTGGCATAATAATGGCAGCAAAAGAGAAATTGATCGGGGGGCATCCGGGTCTGTATGCCGAGTTCCCGCGTAAGGGAGGGTCTGCGCAAACGGCCACGCATTATTGTCCGGGCTGCGGACACGGAATACTTCATAAGCTAATAGGCGAGGCTATGGCGGATCTGGGTATTCAGGATCGGTGCGTCGTGATCAGCCCTGTTGGCTGTGCCGTCTTCGCCTACTATTATCTTGATTCCGGGAATGTTCAGGCCGCCCATGGAAGGGCCCCCGCTATCGCTACGGGCATCTCCCGGGCAGAAGATAATGCCATCGTCATCGCCTATCAGGGAGACGGAGATCTGGCTTCCATTGGACTCAATGAGACCATTCAGGCCGCCAACCGGGGAGAGAAATTGGCCGTATTCTTCATCAACAACACCGTTTACGGCATGACCGGAGGCCAGATGGCGCCAACGACACTGATCGGCGAGGTTACGGCCACAACGCCGGCAGGCCGCGATCCCCGGGATCAGGGCTATCCCATCCATATATCTGAGATTCTGGATACCCTCAAGGCACCCGTCTTCATTGAACGGGCCAGCCTCTCTGACATCGAGCATATTCGTAAAGCGCGCCGGGCGGTGAGGAAGGCTCTGGAGATTCAGAGAGACAAAAAGGGATACGCCTTCGTCGAGCTGTTGTCGCCCTGTCCCACCATCTTGAGGATGGACACCGCAGCTATTACCAGGTTCATCAACGAGCAGATGGAATTGGAGTTTCCCCTGAAGAGGTTCAGGGACAAATCCAATGAGGCAGAGCCCATCGTAAGGCAGGAGAGCGACTTTTCCCGGGAATCTCTGGACAGGATCTTCGGCTGCGAGGACAGTGTTTGTGTCGAGTTCAAGAAGGATCCAGAGTTTGTGCCAAAGGGAGTGAAGATCGCCGGCTTCGGTGGGCAGGGGGTATTAAGCTTGGGTTTAGCTCTGGCCCAGGCCGCTTTTGGCTGCGGACGGTTCGTCTCCTGGTATCCTGACTACGGGCCTGAGCAGCGGGGCGGGACTTCCAACTGTTCGGTGATCGTATCTGGAGAGCCGATCGGCTCGCCTGTGGTGGATCATCCGGACGTGCTCGTTGCCTTCAACCGGCCGTCTCTGGAGAAGTTTGCGCCTTCGGTCAAAAAAGGTGGAGTGATCCTTTATGACTCTTTAGCCGGGCAGTTCCAGGCCCCGGAGGGAGTCCGGGTCATATCAGTCCCGGCAACGGAGATCGCCACGGATAAGGGTGCTCATATGGCGGCCAATACCGCTATGTTCGGGGCGCTCATGCAGACCGGAAAGCTGGGCCTGCCCCGCGAGGCTTACGGGAATGCCTTCCGTGTAACCTTCGCCAAGAAGCCCAAGCTCATCCCCAAGAACCTGGAGATACTGGAGGCAGGTGCTCAGGCGGTCAAGGTGCTAGAGATGTCGGCGAGGAAGTAGAGCAAATAGAGTAAGTAGAGTAAGCAAAGGCGAAAAGGTCCACTCGGGGGGAGAGTGGGCCCCTATTCTTTCAATATCTTATCTAGACGCAAAAATTGTCCCACCACGTCTTCCGAATCCCGCGCGCGGGTGTTACGCGCCGGGTCGACGGGGGCCAGACTTATGGCCGTGGCGCCCCCCTAACCCCGCGTCTGCGGGGAACAATCTATAAAGCTATGTCTTTATCCTTGAACGGAGGCCTCATGCAAGACGAGAGAGGGCTTTCGATGATTTTGTAGCCCCAATATGTCTGCAATTTAGCCGTCGTCGCTCGGCCAGCCGTGGCCATAAGCCTCGCCCTCAACCATAGCGCTGGAGGGCCGCCGGGCCGACTCGCGTCACCCCAGAAGAAAAAGTGGAACGTCGTTATCGCCTGCATCTACTCTGTCCCGTCAGCAATAGGGAGAGGTGACAAGAGGATCGAGATGCGGCAGAAAATAGACAATTTTGCAGAAAAATCCAATTATAAAAAATTTAGTCTTGCAGGGTCTGATAAGGACCCCGTTCACATAAATATCCCAAAAAGGGGATAGATATCTGAATCAGTATCTTCTGGGCGGCCTGGATGAGCTGGCTGGCTTGTGCTTCTGGTAGCAATCGCTGCAGTACACGGGCCTGGAGCCATCGGGCTTGAAGGGAACTTGACATGTCTTTCCGCACTCGGCGCAAGTGGCATCGCTCATCTCTCTTGGGCCGCTGTTGTAGCCGCCCCTGTTTCCGCTTCCGTATCTCTCCATCTTAATTCACTTACCTTTGGCATCGATTCCATGAATCGATCCTACTACAAAAACATCCCATCAAACTCAATTGATTTCGACGATTATGCAGCAACCTAAGTAGAATAAAACTGCCTTATATATCTGTTGGTCAAATCGTGTTTGTAAATCCTGCCAGTCAGACCCACTAATTGATAAATATGTCTATTTAAATTCACAATTAGGTGATGCAGTATATGAAGTCCTACAAATATTGGCAGAGCTAGTCAGGATTGCACGTTCTTGTGATTCTAATAGGAAATTGGCGACAATATCCATTGTCCGATGGCAATTGAATTGAGAAGAAAACATCGCGCAAAAATAAGTCCTGCAGGGTCCATCTATCTAACCCTGCCCCATTTTAATACCCTCTCGGATATATCGAATACGGACGATCGGTTAAGAAAACGATCAGTTCAGTATCTTCTGGGTGGCCTGGATGAACTGGCTGGCTTGTGCTTCTGGTAGCAATCGCTGCAGTACACGGGCCTGGAGCCATCGGGCTTGAAGGGAACTTGACATGTCTTTCCGCACTCTGCGCAGGTGGCATCGTGCATCTCTCTTGGGCCGCTGTTATAGCCGCCGCTATTTCCGCTTCCGTATCTCTCCATTTAAATTCACTTACCTTTGGCATCGATTCCATGAATCGATCCTACTACAAAAACGACCCAACAAACTTGATTTGGAGCGACGCTCATGCAGCCTTTTGTGGATGGACAGCTTGTTTGATATACCTTTTGGTCACGGCAGATGAGGCTTTGCCATCACATTTTACAGGTAATTATGAAGTGATTAATTTTTGCAAATCGTTTTGATGAAACAGCAAAAGCTTTTATTATAGAATCATGCTATTTCATTGCAGGAAGTGGGAGCTGATTGCAATGAATGGATTAACAAGAAAACCGCCGATACTTGAGCTAATCCTCGTTTCTTGCCTACTGTTGGTGCTTACGATTACCGTGACCGGTCTGCAAGATAAAGAAGTGCAATTCGTCACCAACGCCCCCATAAAAGCCTCGATCAGCAATGTTCTTGGCAGTAATGCATCTACAAGTAACGCATCTATCCGTAATGCATCTATCAGTAGCGCATTTGCTGGTAGCATGTATAAGGCAGAAAAAGAGTTCCCTGATGTTCCGATTGAAGTGAATGACAAGAACTTGGATTCGATGCGTATGCTCTATTCGCCTTTTGTTGTTGATTTCTGGGAAATAGGCTGTCGACCCTGCAAATCTGTCGACCCAACTATTAATGAAATGGCTTTGGATTTCAAGGGCCAGATCGTATTCGGCAAACTCTGCATCGATCGGAATGCCGCTTCCAAGAAGAAGTATGGAATATCGAGGACTCCAACGCTCCTCATCTTCAAAGAAGGCACTCTTGTCTACAGGCATGTGGGAAATTATCCCAAGCAAAAACTAGAGGAAATAATTCTGGCCGCACTCGATACGAGCTAACTGATACGGGCTGCATATCACCAGCATCCCTTATCCTTTATACTCCCCGCCCACGAGCTCCCGGATTCGCTCCGCGATCTTGGGTCCAACCATCTCCACCTCTTGCAGCTCCTCCTGCCTCGCGGTCATTATCCTCTCGATGGACCCGAAGTGCCGGAGCAGATTCCTCGCAACCCTCGGCCCAACGCTCGGTATGGCCGAGATTAAGTACTCTTGCTGCTCTTTCAGCGTCCGGGCGGTCTTATGGCCATGCACCTTGGGCTCATGTCCCTCCTTCTGCTCGCGGGCGACGAGCAGGGCGATGACCGATGCGGTATCATCCTGGTCTTCTGTGGGTATAATGGGAACACCATAATCTACAGCCACTGCCGCCAGGGCGCCGCGAATGGAGTTGGGGTTTACCTGCCGGGTGTAAAGGTCCCTTCCTTCCAGGATCAAAACCGGCCGGTCGTAGCTTCGAGATAGGTCTCCGATCTGCCGGAATAAGTTTCTCTCCGGATCGATTATCGAGGCCACGAAATCAGAGGCGGTCTTGCGCTCGATGGCTACTCTATCGCTGACCACATAGTCGCCTACATCCAGATTCCTGAGTGTGACCTCCATCCCTCTGGCCTCGAGCAGCTTCGCCATCCCTCGTTCCCGGGGGTCCACATAAATTCTGCCGGGCTCATGTTCCAGCCCTTCGTTCTCAGCAGCCTGCAAAGTGGCCGGGCTTTTCCCTGGGCTCTCACTGATCCCTGCCGGATCCTCGGTTATCTGCAACTGCCGGGGCGAGAACTCTCTGGCCAATGACTCTGATGTTTGACCGCTTAAACTCTGCATCTGCCGGTTCATGGTCTTTTCTTTGCGGTCGCTGATCCAGTAGTAGGCCTCATCTCGTGTGCCTTTGGCCATCAGTACTACTACTCTACCGTTTCTCGCCCGGCCTGTTCTGCCCTTGCGCTGAATGCTGCGAATCTCGGAGGGCACAGGCTCGTAGAATAGGACCATATCCGTAGCCGGGATATCGATTCCCTCTTCTCCTACCGAGGTTGCGATGAGAACATTGAACTCGCCGGCCCGAAACTTCTGCAAGATCTCCGCTTGCTTCTTCTGGCTCAAGCCAACATCATCGACCCGGCTGGACTGCCCCACAAACCGCACCGCTTTGATGGCGGGCTCATTCTTCAGGAACTTGAGCAAAGATGATGCGGTATCTCGATAATTTGTAAAGACCATAATGCGGGATTCAGGTCTCGCCAGGATCTGCTCAAGCAGGATCTTCTTTACCGCTGCAGGCTTGGGATGCTCCACCTCCAGCGTCTGCAAGGCATCCATAGCCTGCCGAAACTTTGGGTCTAGCATTATCCGGCGAGATGCTTTGGAACCACTCTTGGAGAGAGCCTCCCCCTGCAGCCTCTGAAAATAGCTGACCAGTGCATCTGTTCCCTGGGTCTCTGCCAGCTCGACGGCATGATGAAGCTTGAGTACCTCCGCTAGCAGTGATATTCCCTTAAACATGGCCTGATTTGCCTCTCTCTGTGCCGAGGACATAAGCTGGGCCTGCAGACCCAGGAGTTCCTTCTTAGAAGCTCTGGGATCGATTCTGGCCGGGCTGATGGCCAGATTGTTCAGGTCGTCGATCCGGGCTTTCAGCACATCTTCGATGGCCGTTCTGATATCGAGCAGCTCTTTTGGAACCGTCAGCTTCACCCACTCGATCTCCCGCAGATGAACAAAGGGCGCCACATCAGAATCATTTTCTGTCCGGGTCTGCACCTTCTCGATTGCCAGGTTGGTGCAGATCTCAGCGATCTTCTCGCTCTGGCTGCCAGGGCTGGCGGTGATGCCCAGGACCAGAGGATTTGCCGCCTCGCGGGCGTAGCGCTCTGCAATGTAGACGTAAGCGTAATTTCCCACCGCCCGGTGAGCCTCATCGAATATCACCAGTGAGACATCTTTGAGATCGATCCTTCGAGAGAGAAGGTCATTCTCGATCACTTGCGGAGTTGATGTCACTATGCGCGCTGCTTCCCAGGATACGACCCGCTTCTCCGGCATTATCTCGCCTGTCATCATGGCGACAATATCCTCGTCTTTGAGAACCCGGCGCAAAAAAGTAGCATGCTGCTCCACCAGAGGCTTGGTAGGTGCCAAAAAGAGAACCTTGCCTTTGTCCAGTCGAGCAAGAAGCACCATGAGAGCGATGACGGTCTTGCCGAGTCCCGTGGGCACTACTATGAGGCTGGAGGCCTTCAGGGCGTTGGCTGCCAGATCCAACTGGAAAAGCCTCTTATCTACTGTTTGCGGCTTTAGTAGCGGATGCTCCAGAAAGGAGGACATGAGAGATTTCTCTGGTTTCAAATCGGTATGAACCCATTCTCAGTGGCAATCTTCTGGCCAGCTGCACTCAGAATATAATCAATGAACGCTTTGGCCCCGGGTTTTGGTTCTCCCAGTGTGATAAGGTAGAGCTTGCGAGCCAGAGCATAGGTTCCATTCTTGATGTTCTCAACCGTCGGCTGGATGCCGTCCAAAGAGACTACCTTTGTGTCTCCTTTCATGACATAGCTGTACCCTACATAACCAATGGCATTATCGCTTCCCTGAATGGCAGTCTTAACCTCGGAGCTGTCGGCTGCCTCAATGGTTATGCCAGGAGTTTCCGCTTCTTTGCTTCCCATAATAGTCTCATCGAAGGTATCTCTTGTCCCAGATCCCGGTTTCCTTCCGATGACGAATATTTCTGTGTTCGGGCCGCCCAATTCCTCCCAGTTGGTGATGTCTCCTGCATAGATCTGCTTTAGCTCATCCTTTGTGATCGTTGTCACTCCAGAATCGTATACGTCAGGGCTTACTACCAGACAAATGGCATCGAATCCTATCGGGACCTCAATAAATTTTTTAGTTGAAGTCTCGTATCTCTGCCGTTCAACCAGCTGAATCTCCCGGGAGGCCATGGCAATATCCGATCTACCTTCTGCCGCATCCACAATGCCAACGCCTGTGCCTCCTGATGTTACGCTCACATGGTAGTTGTCTTGCAGCAGATTGAACTCCTCGGCCGATAGCTCTGCCAGAGGCATGACCGTGCTGGAACCTGAAACTGCAACCTTCTGCTCTCCAGCTTCACCTGATACCGACACAAAGAAAAGGATTAGCAACAAGATCAATAGCTTGCTTTCGACTCTCATCGGGTCTACAATTGCCATACTATTATGTAAGGTTAATGTCGGGCCCAAAAACGGCTTACTATTTTGTCTGGGAAGAAAGAAAAGGTTCCTCGCTGTATCGAGTGGGTAATAGATCGTAGAGCCCTCTGTGAGTCCTCCGTGCGCTCTGTGCCTCCACATGAAAAACTTAAAAAAACAAGATGCTGCGGTTCAACCGCATCCCTCCTTCAAATGGTTTTTCATGCTTTGGGCATGATCCCTGCCCGAGGATCATGGGCTCTTTGTGGTGGTAGTTCGTGACCATTGGTCATAAACCAGTGGCTAACGACGTTTCAACCACAGAGACACAAAGTTCACAGAGTACGCACGGAGACGAACTACCAACTGAAAAACCAAAATAGCCTGAGGTTAGCCCTGGAAATGGCGAAGAGCCAAAGAAAAGATTGAGAGGGAGACGGCTCTACCCTCAAAGCCGTCTAGCTGCTGGCTGCACCGCAGCAGGCCGAACAGTTTGCACCGCAGCAAGCTTGACAGCCGCCAGCGGTTCCGCAGTTAGCGTTGGGACAGCTGGCTGCACACGGGGGAGCCAAACTAGTCCCCAGAGCACATGAACTTCCGCAGTTCACCGCGCATCCTGTTTGCGGACAGGCCGTATTGCTGTGGCAGCTGCATGATCCTGCTTGTCCGAGAGCCAATCCGATTCCTGCCAGCAGCAGGACCATTGAGACGATTGCCAGTTTCTTCATTTAAATCACTCCACTCATCATATGAACGTCACGCGTTCACAAATCTTGATAATCACTATAGCATATGACGATTTGGATTTGGGCAAGATATCTGGGATTCTTAAGCAGTATTAGGGTATAAATTGAAAAAAGAATCACGTTCTAGTTTATTCATTGCGGCTATTATCTCCTTTTATTTACCCAAACGGAGCGCGAAGAGACAACGATAAGCACCGAAAAAAAGCGGTGCAAAATAAGTCGAATTTTTTCATTTAGAGATCGCTGCAGCCTCGATGGATGCGGGCTCTGTGGTATTATTCTGAGATACCGTGATGACGATGTTGTTGTCTTTCTTGCCGCAGGTGGGGCATTCTTTTGTCAAGGACGCCACTGGATGATCACCATCAATTCGCGTCATATTGACGAGGTCCATGGTGGTCACAAAAGAGGCTTTATTGGTCAGGGCGAAGTTGAGGAATCGCTTCAGCGCGTCAAGATAATTTCCGGAGCCTGATACGGATGTAGTTAAGGCAATCACTACAGGTTGGCCGTTCTTCTGGGCCTCATCAAACTTTCCTGTCAGGGCATCGTACCACGCATTCGAGCCAAGATCGCTGCCATTGAAGTACTTGTCCTGCAAGGGCACAAGTTTCCCAGAGAGATTGTAAGTGCTGACGGGAACCGCATAGAACTGATGGCCTTCGACTTTATACGGCCATACATCTAACTCATGTCCGGGTGCATATATTATTCCTGCCTGGTATCCGGCATCGTACTGAATCCCCAGGTCATCAAGAACCTTATAAGTATCCGCATTTTGGTCGAATGACTGAGGCATGAAGCCACTCACAGTGATCTCGTTTATGCCACAATACTTGCAGCCTTCGGTATATTTCTTGGACCTTTCCAGTACATCCTTCTGCTTGGCGTAAGATTCAGTGCTCAGCTTCTCGTTTGAGTTATTGCCAGACATTGCCAGCTCAAACTTGGGATTGGCGCCTATCCGTGTGATGCGCATCCTGGTGTAGGTGGCAAGAACATCCTGGGTTGAGATGATGGTGGCACCCAATGTATTCCCCTCAATCTCCGTGAGCATCGCGTTGAGCATGGCCTCGGTCTGGTACCCCTGCTCTTCGCTGGGTGAAGGAGGAACATCGGCATCTATCATTAGATTTACTACAACCTGTTTTTCCGCAGACTGTGCAGATCCTATTAAAAATAAAAATAAAAAACAACATGCAAATATGCTTGCGAATTTCAAGGCCTTCATGGTACAACCTCTAATCTTATTTCTATATCTCCTGTTGATAGAATGGATATAAATAATCATCCCTCTTCTCAAATTATTGCTGGACATCAGATAACTATTTATGATTGAAACAGATTACATTAATGATAAGAGTTAAGAATAGTTGCATAGGAGGTTTACATCATATGAAGATTATAATAATTGCGTTAGCTATAGTATTATTGTCGGTCTTCCCTGCTATAGCGACGGTCGCACCGTCATGTCCCACAGATATTACTGTGGGCTCAGGACAGTACGTGAAGCTTTCTACCACTCCGGTAGATCCAGGCATCTACTATTACTACTGGTATTCATCAGGGATATCATTAAATAGCCCTACAAACTCGCCTACCGTTGACTTCAGGGCTCCCCTTGTTACCGGGACCAATTGCATGGATTATATTGTATCTGTAGATGTAACAAATAAGGAGCGCGGTTCATGTACGGACACAAAATGCATCACAGTTCATGTATGTCCAATGCCCTGTCCATTAAGAGACGACTTGCAATGCGTATCTGCTTACATACCTGATGTCTATGAGTATACTGGTCATTGGGATAATACACTTACCCTAACATGGACTGTAAATGAGGTTTCAAGGACCGCTGATGCTGGTAGCAACGGTAAGAAATTGACAAATCCCTTAGCATGGCTAAAAACGCCAACAAGTCCTACAGGCACTGATTCAAAGGCATGCACGAACGTAACTTTCAAGATCGTCGATGCAAATCAAAATACTCTAACCGACTGCAATGCCCAAATATGCCTGGTCTATAAGCCCATAGCATCAATCTCTGCAGGCACAACTCCAACTCAGAATCCGACTTGAATCCGTTTCGCAATAGAAGTCGTGGCCAAGAACTGGGCTACGATTTCCATTCCAATTTATAGAGGGGTTTTGGTAAATGCGGCGAATATGGAATCATAGCAAGGATTTCCCGAACATAGGAGCGGAAGCATTGAATCAGCCCGCGCTGAAATCCCATGGTACTGACTTGACGAAGGGCAGTGCATCACGCTCAATTAATAACTTAAATAATATAAAATATGGCTTTAGAAGCTCCTTCCGAGCATTACTGCTAACCCTTTTTCTGGCTCTGGTAGTTGGTCAGTCCGCCATTTATGTGACAATGGCTGCGGAGGAGACAGTGACGTTATCCTCCTCAGGAGTCTGGGTATCAACAAACGGCGGAAGTGGTGTCACCGGGACAGGAACCAATGAGGTCCGCTGGGGTTCTGTTGCCTATCCTTACAATACAAAGAGCGGCATGCGCTTTGATGGGCAAAGCGCCAGTTTCACTACCGGTCAGGAATTCTGTCTGGGGCAGCTCACCCACTTCAACTGGCCAATTACAAATGCGGCCAGTGGCGCCAAGTTGCGGGTCAGTTTGCATTTTGCAACGCCATCCATATCGACGGATCCCACATTTGATTTTGATATCGCAATAGACGAAACGACTAATCCCTCTACGACATGTGCTCTCAGTAGTTGCACATACAGTCCATGTTCTACAATCCCCTGTCCCGATCGGATATCATGGTCTAATAGCATTCCCACCCAGACCTTTACCATAGGCTCTGACACATATACCTTGCAGATGGTAGGGTTCAAGGATTCCTGTCCGTCAGGCAATCTCGTAACTAAATTAGTAACTCAAGAAACGATGGACAATAAAGCATATCTCGTGGGCAAGATTGTCCTTACCAGGCCTGCCATTCATATAGAGAAGAAGACAAATGGGGAAGATGCCGATACAGGGATGGGCCCCACCATTCTTTCCGGATGTCCAATCACATGGACGTATGAAGTAACAAATGCAGGCAATGTTGCATTGATAGATGTTTCAGTGACCGATAATCCGGCTCAAACAATCACACGAATTAGTGGTGATACTAATAGTGACAATAAACTTGATTTGACTGAGACCTGGGTCTATCGAGCCACAGGCAATGCGCAATTCGGCCAGTATTCGAACATAGCCACAGTGCAAGGCAGGAAAGACTCATCCACTAGTTATGTTACTGATACAGATCCCAGCCACTACTTTGGTCAGACGCTAACCCTGAGCGTTCCATCCGTGACAGTTTGCGCTGGCGGGACAGCCACATTCACGGTCACTCCCACTCCTTCCGACACCGGCAATTACAACTATCAGTGGCAGGTCAAGGCAGGCTCCAGTTGGAGCGATATCTCTGGAGCCACCAATCCAGTCTTAAGCATTACGGCCGCAGCTGCCGATAACGGCAAACAATACCGCGTCAACGTTGGCCTCAAGAACCAATCCACTTGCACGGTTTCCTCAGGCGCCGCCACTCTGACGGTGAGGCCAACGATAACAATTAGCGGCCCCGCTTCAGCGACAGTCTGTGCTGGAGCGGTAGCCGCCTTTACAGTAGCACCCACTCCTTCCGACACCGGCAATTACAGCTACCAGTGGCAGGTCAATGGCGGCTCCGGTTGGAGTGATATCTCTGGAGCCACCAATCCAGGCTTTAGCTTTATGGCCGCAACAGCCGACAGCGGCAAACAATATCGGGTAGTGACAGGATACAAGGCTCAACCAAGCTGCCCGGCCACCTCAGGCACGGCCACTCTGACGGTGATGCCGACGATAACAATTAGCGGCCCCGCTTCAGCGACAGTCTGTGCTGGAGCGGTAGCCGCCTTTACAGTAACACCCACTCCTTCCGACACCGGCAATTACAACTATCGATGGCAGGTCAATGGCGGCTCCGGTTGGAGTGATATCTCTGGAGCCACCAATCCAGGCTTTAGCTTTATAGCCGCAACAGCCGACAGCGGCAAACAATATCGGGTAGTGATGGGATACAAGGCTCAACCAAGCTGCCCAGCCACCTCAGGTGCCGCCACTCTAACGGTGAGGCCGACAATAGTCCTTAACGGCCCCGCATCAGCAACGGTCTGTGCTGGGGTGGTAGCCGCCTTTGCAGTAGCACCCAATCCTTCCGACCCCGGCAATTACAGCTACCAGTGGCAGGTCAATGGCGGCTCCGGTTGGAGTGATATCTCTGGAGCCACCAATCCAGGCTTTAGCTTTATAGCCGCAACAGCCGACAGCGGCAAACAATATCGGGTAGTGACAGGATACAAGGCTCAACCAAGCTGCCCAGCCACCTCGGGCACGGCCACTCTGACGGTCCAGGGAAGAACGTCGGTCAATGCAGGAAGTGATCAGACCATATGCGTTAACGAAAATGCCATATTGGCGGGTACTGCAACTAATTATGCCTCGGCTGTATGGACAATTGCGGAGGGATCGGGGACGCTGACCCAAATACCGATAGATCCGGGGAATCCTACTCAAATTAAGGCGACTTTCACCGCAACTTCAAGTCCAGGCAACCTATTCACCACCACGGTGGCAAAATTGACGGCAACGTCAACAACGCACTGTCCTGGTGAAGTGAACGATACACTGACAATAAAGGTGTTGCAGATACCCCTGGTCGCGATTCACGTAGAGTCGCCTGTTCAGGTCTAGAGAGGCTACAAGGAGAGATCTGATAATATGCAAATCATTAACAAGAGATCGGCAGAAGGATATGACCTCTCCCGGGTGGAGATCAAAGGCCGTTTAGCCAAATTCCATGCCTGCAGTATCCGGGAGTTGTCTGTGATACTTTGCCTCATCTGCCTCTGTTCGACTGCTATTGCGGTCGATTACTACACAGGAGAGACCTATAAATTCAGCACTCCCAGCTATCCAGGATATCTATATCTCTGGTCTGCAGAGAATGAGCCGGGTCATTCTGCAGGCTCTTCGCCTGATTACAGCAAAGATACATTTATTTGGACAGCTCCGCCAGAGCCTCAAAAAGTCATCATCTCTGTGATTGTGACCAGCAATTTGCTGGAATCATGCAAAGATTATGCCGAAATGCCCATCAATATTTCTTCTTTGGGCAGCATAATCGTTGTCAAGCATGCCATTCCAAATGACCCTCAAGCATTCCAGTTCACAGGGAGCCCGGATATCGGTCCATTCACGCTCTATGATGATGGAATTTCGAATCCGGATTCGACCTCTAACCGCCAGACATTTGATAAACTCTTGCCTGGCGCCTATTCCATCGAAGAGACTGTTCCCGCAGGATGGACGCTGACCAGTGCAGTCTGCAGCGATGGAAGCCCGGTCGATAAGATAGATCTGGCCCCAGGAGAGTCTGTGACCGCTACCTTCACGGACACTGAGCTGGGCCGTATCGAGATCACCAAGGCGGTGAACTGGAACGGCGTTACTCCCGACCCGTCCCAGACCTTTGAGATCTGTCTCCGTGGTCCGTCTTATCCCTTAGGAACTGAAGAATTCGCTTGCAAGACCGTAGGCTCGGAGGGCGGAAAGTTAATCTGGACCGATCTGATGCCAGGCAATTACACGGTTGCCGAGAAGGATCCTGGCGCTCAGTGGACCTTTACTGTACCGGATGCAATAGACCTGTCCGCCGGGGAAACAAAGACCGCTACGGTTACAAACCACCACAAATTGGGCGGTCTGACCGTCAATAAGACGGTAGACTGGAATGGCGCCGCGCCCGATGATAATCAGACCTTCGAGATCTGCCTCAAAGGGCCATCTTACCCGGATGGCGACTGCAAGACCATAGGCTCTGAAGGCGGCGATTTAGCCTGGTCTGACCTGATCCCTGGAGAATACGCGGTTACGGAGACTCTTCTTGTTGGCTGGACGACAACGATAACCGGTTCCCCGGCAACTGTTACGTCTGGTCAGACGGCGGAATGTGCCGTCTCCAATGTGAAGTATCCCTTCGGAGGGAAGTTCCAGATCTCAGGCCTGAAATTCAATGACCTCAACGGCAACGGCATAAAAGATCCAAACGAACCTGGGATTAAAGGCTGGATGATCCACCTGAAGCTAGAGGGCGGCGAGTATAGCCAATCGATGCTTACCGGAGATGATGGAAGCTATCTCTTCACGGACTTGCCGGAAGCCGGGAACTATGTAGCATGGGAGGATCTGAGCTTGAATCCCGGATGGATTCCAACCACGCCCGCAGGCGGCTCAACTTCAGTAGTCCTCACGAGCGAGAGTCCAACTGCGACGGTGAATTTTGGAAATATGCAGCCGCATTTGGTCGTCACAAAGGTAGTCGATAGCGCCTCCGCAATTGCCGGATCTACCGTCAACTTTACCATTACCGTGACCAATGATGGTGAAGCCGCCGTTGATAATGTGGAACCGGTTGACACTCTCAGTCCGGGATTGATCTACCAGAGTGCAGAGCCCGAACCGTCCCACATAAACGGGAACCTGATTACGTGGAATCTTGGCACCCTGGGGCCGCATGAGTCCGGGCAGGTCATCCTCAAGGCTCAAGTAGATCCGACCCTCTGTCCAGGCCAGGGAGTAACCACTACCGAGGCCAGCTCGACGTCCACGGAAGATCAGTTACGGGTCCTGTCTGCGACAATTGAGCCCGCCAACCTGCCGGCGATTATGGAGTCCTTAACCAGGAACAAAACCAAGCTGGAGGTCAAGCTGGATCGCATAAGGTTGCACCGGGATGCCTTCAACAAGACCCACGCCACACTGAACTCAACAGCCAAGACCATCCTGGGCTTGAACTATACTCTTAACCGCTACATGAATATCTCGATCGGGGAGAGCCTGACCGAGCAGCTCAATGCCACTGGTTTCCTGGTCGCCGTTGAGTATGCAAGACTGGATATTGGCGACCTCTTGAAGACGGTCTACGGCTCGAATGGCGAGATACTCTCAGACTTCTATGACTCCAAATCCACCAGGGAATCGCTCCTGATTGAGTACAATGAGCCAAGTCTCGGCTACAGGACCTACACTGTGAGATATTCCGCCACAGGAGACACACTGACAATAGTTGTCAACTCCAATGGCGACGTGATCAGCAGAGACTATGAGAAGACGCCGGGCCTCTTGGAGATAACTGGCCCCCTGACCAATTGCGTCAAAGTCTACGGCATTGTAGGGGTTACACCGATAGAGAGCAATGAGGCATGTGTCCAGATCGGCTGGGGATGCCTGGTCCCTCAGCCGGAGGCTTTGAAAATTGATGTCAAAAAGGTCGCAGATCCCAAGTTCATCTCCCAAGATGATGTCGGCAAAACGATCAAGTACACTTATACCGTGAAAAACATCGGCAAAGCTGAGATTCTCTTTCTGACATTGGTTGATGACAAGGCGGGTTTCATTGTTGAGGATGAATCGGTTATTTTGCCATCAGGCGATTCGTTGACATATGTGGCATACTATACCGTGAAGCAGTCCGACCTGAAAAATCCGTCCTTGATTAATGTAGTGACCGCAACAGGAATAGGCGAAAATGGATTGACTGCAACAGCGACCGACCGAGCCGAAGTGACGATTGTTGCAACGGATTGCGTTTGGCTCAATAAGACCGCATCTATGAGGGTGGTTAAGCCTGGAGATTACATAACGTACACCATAGATTATGGAGTAAAACAGGATTGCGGTCTTGGTGGCATAGAAGATATAACGATTGCAGAGAAATATCCCAACGGGGTGTTCTTCGTTTCCGCATCACCATCACCAACGTATGGAGGTAACATCTGGGCCGATCTGCCGAATCTAAAGGCAGGTCAATCTGGAAAAATCACAATCATTGTTCAAGTTGCACAGAACACTGGAAATACCATTTTCAATATGGACCAGGGAGTGACCGGGACAGGTTTCGTAAACGTCCATAACGATATCTGCACAAAACCGCCTCTGCTCACGAACGTGGTCAATATGAACTATTCCGAAGCGGATGCCAATAATGGGATATTGGTTCCGAGAGGCGGCCAGAGATACAAATCAGCGTCCTCAGACGTCAACCTGGGCCCGCCTGGGAGCTGCATCAATCTCAGGGAGTACGGCAGCGGCCAGTATGCCAGCGAGGACAGGATAAAATATCAGAACTCCAACCGTTCCATCGAGTGGAACAAGAGCCTGAAGGTCACTCACAAGCCCTCGACCTTCTCTCTGCCAGGGAATCGGAGCATCAACTATTCCACCAAGTGGATCGAGTTGGACAGGACCAAGAACTACGCTACAGGAGGCTCCACGAATGAGGAGTATACCTATGCCGACAAGATCGATCGCAAAGCCCATACGAAACTGGACGAAAACGGCTCAACTGTCACCACAGATACGGCATTTGAGGGAGTAGGGCACCTGGGCTTCTTAAAGAAAGATGCAAACATGAATACCACATGGAATGCTACCAAGATCTTTGAATCCGAGGAGGATTATGTGGGCAAATTCCATATCAATCAGAAGTTCGATGAATACGGCAGCAATGTGGAGTTTGAGAAGTCGGTAACGGGCCAGGGCTATGTGGCCGGCGACAGAAACGTCGGACTCAGCCAGAAGTCCTATGAGTCGGGTACAGGCTCCTATAAGAGTGATGAGCGGATCAGCACCGTGGTCAACTACATCGCGAAAGTTGTGGAATTGCAGCATGCACCTGCGAGTTTCAGCTATACTCCGACCGTCTCCACATCAAGCGATCTGTTGTGGGAAGAGGGTATGTGGTCCAAAACCCCCAATAGCTTGATCGGTGAGAGATTCTCTTCGGTCCGGAGTCTGCAAGAGAACACCACTGCTCCCGGCCTGAATGAAATGAGGACCGAGGCAAATGTAACTGGCAAGGCAGAATTCAGGACTGTCTACAAAGATCCCCATAAGAACAGTTCCAATGAGGTCGATATTGATGATGAGTTCATAGGCCAGTACGCTATCAAGAGGATGACCAGTCTCTCAGGAGTTGCCAAGTACAACAGGCCGCATATATCACTGTCCCAAGAGGCTATTGTGGATCTGATCAATACCACTTTTGCCGATTACAGGATTGTCGTGGAGAATGACGGTGACCGTGTCTTGGGGCCGGTATATGTAAAGGACATATTCCCGGCGGGCACTGATTACGTTTATTCTTCTTTGAGGCCGACGGAGCAGACCCAGGACTATGCCAACTGGACGATGCTGAGCCTTGGCATAGGAAGTAAAGTCACCATTAACCTGAGACTGAACATAACCGCGGAGCCGGATAATCTGATCAACAGGGTCCAAGCGACAGGCATGCATAGCAGCGGCTGGACGCAGGCCACCAACTTCTCGGCCATCCAGCTGCATTGGCTGACCTGCTGCCCGCCGCAGCTTTCCACATCCAAGTCCGCCAGGATCGATTCGATTGATACGAATGTGGTCTGGTATCGTCTGGATCTGCGAAATAAAGAGAAGTACACCATGGTGGCCTTCTTGATGGACCAGTTGCCTCCTGGCATGGTGTTCCTCAACTCCTCTCTAGAGCCGTCCGAAAACGGGACAAACCACATAACCTGGACCATTCTGAATCTGGGGCCTCAGGAGCAAAAGAGCATCATCTACAGAGCCAGGGCGGCTGGCGATGGGACCTATGTGAACCAGGCCCACATCGATGCTTATTCCGTGGACGGGCCGGACGCTGCTGCCGCAGATGTCACATCGAGAGTGGATATCGGCACGGGTGGTGCTGTATATCCATCGCACTCCTCTGACTGGTACCCGCCAGCCTGCTTCGGCCTCAACTGCAGCGGGCAGATCGTCGATGACGACTGGGCGCCATGCGACAATTGCGGGGCAAGCGAGCCCACCCCCGCTCAAAACGATCCATCCTGCGCCAGCTGCGTACCTTCGGGAGATGATATCCCATGAAACGCTAGTCTTGCAATTCCAAAATTGACGTAACAATATTTCAGCGCGAGGGGATCAAATAGAAGGTAGTCAAATTAGTCAAATTGGAATAAAACCCTCTTCGGTCGCGATCTTCTGTCCCTCTGGCCCTTGCACGAAATCTATGAAAGCTTTGGCACCAGGGGTTGGATCGCCAAAAGTGTAGAAGTAGAGTTGTCTTTTCAGCTCGTAAATATCCAATTTTATGTTCTCATAACTTGGAGGGATTCCATCGAAGGCTATGGCCCGAACCCCGCCGCCCAGATAGTTAAACCCCAAATAGCCTATCGCTTCGTCGCTTCCTGATATTGCAGTCTTGACCTCGGCACCGCTATTCGCCACCGTATCAACACCAGACGTCTCAGCCGTTCGGTTTCCCAGGATTGCCTCATTAAAGTCGTCCCTGGTTCCAGAACCTTCCTCCCGGGCTATCACGTATATATCCTCATCCGGACCGCCTACTTGCTTCCAGTTGGTGACAACTCCGGAATAGATCTTCCGAATCTGCTCCCGGCTTAGGCTTTTCACCCCTGCCTGGTATATTTTTTCGCTTACAGCAAGGCTGATACCATCCAGGCCGACCTTGAACTCCCGGAAGTTGCTGCCAAATCTCTGCGTTTCATCCTCGGTCAAAGCACGAGATGCCATGGCTATATCGTATTTGCGCTCTGCGATGCCGAGAATTCCTGCGCCCGTTCCTCCTGCGGTAACAGTCACCACATATTGATGCTGCTCAAGGTTGAATACTTCTGCAGCAGCCTCGGCCAGTGGCATTACGGTTGACGACCCGGAGATGGTAACATCCTTCGTCGATGTTGGCCAAAGAAGGATGAACGCAACCGACAGAGCAATTAGCGAGATAATAATTATTTTTCTAATGACCCCCACCTCGTGAGAATCAATCGGCAAAATATGTAAAGCTTATCGTCGCCAGTTAATTGAACAAAAATATAATTAATAAGAACAAATCCGATCGTACAGAGTCGTCCTTTGCACTGCTTTGCGTCCGCGCCCAGCTATTATCTCCGTCAACTCCTCTACGGAAATGCTCGGTTCCTCACGGGCATTGCGAGCGATTCCTTCATCCATAAGCGTTCCGCCCAGGTCGTTTGCGCCCCAATCCAGGGCAGCTGCTGCCGCATTGCGGCCCAATTTGGTCCAGCTTGCCTGAATGTTTGTAATGTTGGGGTAGAGATAAACCCTGGCCAGAGCATGCATCTTCAGTCGATCCAAGAGATCTAAACCGGGGGCAATCCTGCCGAGCAGATTATTTTCAGGAATGAAGGGAAGCATAACCAGCTCTGTGAATCCTCCCGTCTCGGCTTGAATCTCTTTCAGAATCTCTAAGTGTCTCAAACGATCGTTGAGGCTCTCCACATGGCCGTAGAGCATGGTCGAGGTGGAGGGAATTCCGAGGCTATGGGCAGTTGTGACGATCTCCCTCCACTCCGCTGTCTTCAGCTTCTCTGGGCAGATCTTCTGGCGCACGGCATCCACCAGAATCTCGGCAGCAGTGCCGGGCATCGAGCCGAGGCCGCTATGTTTTAGTTCCACCAGAGACTCCTTCACCGAAATTCCGGAGTTACGAGACATGTGCAGCACCTCCATGGGAGAGTAGGCGTGCAGATGGATCCTGGGAAAGTCGCGGTGTATCACTTCCAGGAGCTCACAGTAGTCCTCTAAAACCATTCCCGGGGCAAGGCCTCCCTGTAGACAGATCTCTGTGGCCCCCCGTTGCTCGGCCTCGCTCGAACGCAACAAAATCTCGTCCTCGGTGAGGTGGTAGCTGTCCCCGTGCTTAAAAGAGCAGAATCTACAACTACCTATGCATTTATTGGTGAAGTTAATGTTTCTGTTTATAACAAAAGAGACCTCATCTTTGCAAGCCTTCTGCCTTAACGAATTTGCCAGGCGAAAGAGGCGCAGCGGCTGCTTCCAGAGCCTCCTCAGGCCATCTTGATTCAGGCCATCTTGATCAGAATTTTGATTGGCAAGAGGCATACTTGCCCCCTCAAGCTCTGTTACATCTGAGATCACAGAAGATTCATCTCTCCTCAATGCTTAATCTCCCTAAGGTTCAGGCGCCCGAGGCTCTGTCTCTTTTAAGCCTATTGATCTTCACAAGCCCCATTCTCCACGACGCTTGCCATTCTGCGTTCTTTGGGAATCTGACTGACCAGCTTTCCGTGTGAGTACAGACCGCACCCAAGCACTTCCCCTCTATAAAATACTACCACATAGCCAGGCTCACAGTTCGATTCGATGACCAGAGTTTTGCCCTCCAGAAAGATCATGGCGTTTATGGAGTCCAGATGGATTACGTTCTTGGTAGCATGTCTCCCGAAGACCTGGAGTGCGCTGGTAGTCGGTTTCCAGGGCCGGTCCTTAAGGTTCATGATGCGCATTCCAATGGCTTCGTAGCTGATCCTGGGAAGGCAATTATCATTGACGGCCCAGACGCTCTGTGCTTTGCGGAAAAATAGGTAACCCAAGAATACTGACAGAGAGATGCCGAACCGGGAATTCCAGAGGTCAGCCACATAGGATGGCTCCAGAGGCTCAAAGATATTCCTAATTCTTGACGAGCTTGGCGACATAGAATCCTCCTGTATTATTGAGATGGGGATAATAGCGGCTGGAGAGCTGCAAATCATCGTCTAGATGAACTCCATTCCAGTCCGTTATTCCGGGACAGTCCTTGAGGCCCGGAATAGATATCTTCTCCAGTCGAGCTCTGTCAAGCACGCTTTCCACCACCAATTCGTTCTCCTCTGGTGCATAGGTGCAGGTGGAGTAGACGACCACTCCGCCGGATCTAGCCAACCGCAAAGCGTTCTTCAAGAGATCGATCTGCAATGCCTGCAAATCCAGCGATCTTTTGCAATTGCTTCTGGCCATGACACCCGGTCCCTTTCTCTCCCGTCCTTCGCTGGAGCAGGGAGCATCTACCAGGACCCGGTCGAATGGGACATTTGGAAAATTGCGACCATCATAGCGGGTGATAGCCACATTCATAACGCCCAGCCGCTCGCAATTCGAGCGCAGGGGTGTTACCCTTGCCAGAGACGGCTCATTGGCAATAATCAGACCTTTATTCTCCATCATTTGCGAGATCTGACAGGTCTTGCTGCCGGGAGAAGCGCACAGATCCAAAACCCGCTCGCCTGGCCGGGGGCCAAGTACCAGAGGCGGGACCATGGATAGTTCCTCCTGGATGTGGATGTAACCCAAAAGGTTCTCCAGCAGCTTTCCGGGGCTCTCCACATCCAGCTTCAGGCCCAGCGGATACCAGCTAAAGGTCTTATAACCAATGCCCTCCTCATCCAGGCGTTCCAGCAGACGTGGCTCATCCATCTTCAGCGTGTTGATGCGGGCAGTCGGAGGGAGTGGCAGAGATTGAACTCTCTGGAATTGATCGAAATTGGGAATTATCTCTCGATACCTTTGCAGCGGATCCATGAAAAACTAGCTGGAATCTTTGAAATGAAATAGGTTGTTGTTCAATTGCATATGAGCTTTCAGCGACTTACGTTCCGAGTTCTTTTCAAAGAGCATTATCTTTCACATATCGTAGATTCTCTTCGATCATAGTGAGCAAAAGGATTTAATAGCCTGATCGCGAGGTTTAAATCGCGTAAAACTGCTTTGTAGTTTTCGCGAAGGACGGTGAAGATTTGTTCAGAAGCGAAGAAGGATCTTCCAATGGCGGATCCGCTCCAACTGCACCAATAGAGGTTGGAAAAGAGTATGATGTTAAAATTGAAGACATTGCCCGCGAAGGCGACGGCATTGCCAGAATTGAAGGATTTGTGATATTCGTTGCCGATGCCAACGTCGGAGATGAGGTCAAGATCCAGGTCGATAAGGTAATGAGGCGTTTCGCCATTGCTCATAAAATCTGATTGCTTTTCTAAAGGTCGGTGATATATTGGTAAGTTACGACATAGACCGATCCTCCATGGGCACTCCTGCTCCAGTAGAGGCCGGAAAGGATTACGACGTCAATATTGAAGACATTGCCCGTGAAGGCGACGGCATCGCCAGAGTTGAAGGATTTGTTATATTTGTGGCTGATACAAAGGTCGGCGACACAGTCAAAATTCAGGTCGATAAGGTAATGAGGCGCTTCGCTATCGGTCACAAGGTTTAGCTGGATTAAAATTCTTTTGTTTATTGCTCTGTGAATCAATACGTATGAAACGTACGTATGTTCAATTCACCCACAATTTTTCTGCAGGTCTAGCTGTATTCAATCTCAGAAGACCCAGGTCCCTGATAAATCCCAACTCAGATCAACTCTCTGCATACTTCATCAAGATCTTCCAGAAATAGGTCGATATTTGCGTGGGTCATATGCCCCATGAGGATCAGCCTCAACGCTCTATTCGGCTCTCGGGTCATGGATACATGCCAGTCACGCTTCATCAGCTCATCTCGCACATCAACGGGTCTTGGAACCTTCAGGGCAACTACATTCATGATGGGCTCGATTACGGGCTCAATTCCGATAAGTCTTGCTCCGCTGACCAGATGACGTGTCAGATCCATGCAGTAGTCGACCATCTCTTTGAAACCCTCCCGCCCCAAATGCATCATCACGGCATAGGTGGCTGCAGCCGCAGCTCCACTTCTTGTGCCGGTTAAGGATGCTTGTCTCGCCTTTGTGAGATAATGCGTCTCGGTCTCCAGAGCGCTCAAGCACTCCTGGCCGCGAAAAAGCAGTCCTCCGGCAGGGATGGTGCTCATTCCCATCTTGTGAGGATCTATGGTTATGGATGAGACACCTTTTACCCGAAAGTCCCAGCGCCAATCTCTTTCCAGAAACGGCAGAACAAAGCCGCCAAAGGCCGCGTCTACATGCAGATGAAGGCCCTGCTCCGCTGCCAGCACGGCAAGGCCAACAATTGGGTCCACCTGGCCGAACTCCGTTGTTCCGGCTATGCCGACCAGAGCCACAGTCCGATCGTCCAGCAGGGACTCGACCGAAGACAGGTCGACCTTGAGCTCTGAGTCCAGCTCGGCTTTGCGTACTTCCAGAGAGAGAAGATCCCCGATCTTGTCGAAAGAGAAGTGGGCCGAGGCCGGGACAACGATATTGCCGTTTTTCTTGCCGGCTTCATTCCTGGCTGCACGAATGGCCTGAATGTTCGACTCCGTGCCGCCGGTGGAGATGTATCCGCAGGCATCCGGGCAGCCCAGCATCTCGCCCAGCATCTGCACCACTCTCTCTTCCAGTTCGGCCACTCCTGGAAACAAGCCCGGATCGCCCAGGTTAGTCTCCAAAAACATGTCGTGGGCCCTTACCGCGATGGGATGAGGAAGAGTGCACATGGTGGAGAAGAACCGGTCATAGCTGTAGTCGCGCTCTCTCGTTTTCTCCAGGATGCGCATTACCTCATCTTCGGAAAGGGCTTTGTCTCTCATTCTTATTCCCGGTTCCTGAGGGCCTTCAGGATGAGGATCTTCTCGCTCCTGGCGACCGTCTCCCTGACAGTCGCCACGGCATCGATATTGGCGGATATGCTGGTGATGCCGATCTCGACCAGCCTCTTGGCCATCTCAGGATAGGACCCGGCCTGGCCACAAATGGAGGTCTTGACCCCGGCTTCGTTGCAGCGTTCCACGACGTACTCGATCAACCTCAAGATCGCCGGATGCAGTTCTGAATAGAGCCCTGCAACATTCTCATTATTGCGATCCACGGCCAGGGTATACTGAGTCAGGTCGTTGGTGCCGAAGGATACGAAGTCGATTCCGTCCTCAATGAAGTCTTCGATGGTTAGGGCCGCGCCGGGCGTCTCGACCATGATGCCCACATCGATCTTCTCCAGATCCAGGCCCTCGTCGACCATAATCGCTTTGGCCTGCTGGAATTCGCGAACGTGCTGCACCATGGGCAGCATGATGCCTACGTTGGTCAGGCCCATCTCATGCAGCTTCTTGAAGGCTCTGATCTCCAGACGGAAGTGATCTGTCTCAGTCAGGTCGCGCCTTATGCCTCTCCAGCCGAGCATTGGATTATGTTCATGCGGTTCGTTCTCGCCGCCCTCCATGGCCCGGAACTCATCTGTTGGGGCATCCAGAGTGCGCACCCAGACCGGCCGAGGGTAGAAAGCATCCGCAACTATCTTGACGCCCTTCACCAGCTCGCCGATGTACTCCTCGGTCTTACCGTTCTTGATGTACCAGTTGGGGGTCTTGCCAAGGCCCAGGATCATGTGCTCAATGCGCAGCAGTCCAACGCCGTCTGCCTGCGTTGCAGCTGCGGCAGCGGCACGGTCCGGCTCGCTGACATTGACTTTTATCTCTGTGGCAGTTATGGTTTTAGAGAAGACCACGCCTCCTGCACTGGCTGCAGACGCGGTCTTGGCAGGCGAGGCCAACGCCACGAAACCTTCATAGACGATGCCCTTACCGCCGTCTACTGTAATCTCCATGCCGTCCTTCAGGGTGCTGGTGGCTTTTTTGGTTCCAACCACAGCCGGACAGCCCAGCTCACGACTTACAATGGCTGCGTGACATGCCATGCCACCTTCATCCGTGACAATGGCTCCCGCGCGCTTCATGCCCGGAACCATATCCGGCATGGTCATCTTGGTGACCATGATGTCGCCCTGTTTGATCTTATCCAGCTCTCTGCCACTGGCAATTACTCTCACAATACCTGTGCCAACGCCTGGCGCAGCACCTAGCCCATTCAGGAGAACCTTGCCGCTACCGGTCGCGGCAGCAGCCGGTTTTTTATCATTGTTAATGGTGGTAATTGGCCGGGACTGAAGGATGTAGATCTTGTTCTTCTCCACACCCCACTCGATATCTTGCGGGATGCCGTAGTGATTCTCCAGGATCTCGGCGTACTTGGCCAGTTCCATAATCTCATTATCGGTAAGAACTGTTGCCTCCTTCTTCTTGGCCGGGACCTTGACCGTGACCGTCTTCAGGGTCTTGGGGTCCCTGATGATCATGATCTCTTTGGATGCGATGTACCGGCTTGTGATATTCTTGGTCTTCCGGTCTACAACGTAGTTATCAGGAGAGACACTGCCGCTCACCACAGACTCGCCCAGACCCCATGCCCCTTCAATGACCACCTGGGCTTCGCCGGTGCTGGGTTGGGAGCTGAACATTACGCCTGATTTCTCGGAGTCCACCATCATCTGCACGATGGCAGAGAGATTGACTTTATCATGCTCGAAGCCCTGCTCCACCCGGTAAAAGATGGCTCTGGCACCATAAAGGGACGCCCAGCATTTTCGTACATTATTGAAGACATCCTCGGAGCCTTGCGTATTGAGGTAGGTCTCCTGCTGGCCTGCGAAGCTTGCATCGGGCAGATCCTCGGCAGTGGCACTCGACCTTACCGCTACGAAGACCTGCTTGCCTTCACGCTTGCAGAGTTCTTCATAGCGAGACTTTATGGCCTGCTCGATATCTTTCGGCACTTTTGCATCCATAATAAGCTTCTTTGCCGCCTTTTCAGCCTTATGAAGCTCAGTCTCTTGATTAACATCGACATTAAGTGCCTCGAAAAGCTCATTGGCAATGCCCGCTCTGTTGATGAAATCTCTGAAGGCTTGGGCCGTCACTGCGAACCCACCTGGCACAGGAACGCCAATCTTTATCATCTCACCCAGGCTTGCGCCCTTGCCGCCCACTATGGAAAGATCATTCTTTCCCACTTCTTCCAGCCACACAACAGCGTCCATCAAATCATCCACCTTAGCTTGTAAGTCTCTGTATCTGCCCAATCCTCCCTCATAACATTATATGAAGCTTTCACACGATATATAGAATATATACAAAAGCATATATCCCTAAGCGGCACCATACCTTCTTGCCATGTTTAAACGCTTTTCAGGCGCGAGAGACGCATTAGCAATTCTGCTCGACCGGTGCCGGCCGTTGTCTCGCACCGAGAAATTGGATACAGCAGAGGCGGCAGATCGGGTGACCTCGTTTGATATCACTTCCCCTGTGAGCCTGCCAGGCTTCGACCGGGCCGCAATGGACGGCTTTGCCGTTCGATCCCGGGATACAAAGGGTGCGAGGCCCTCTGCGCCCAATTTTCTGGATAACTTCCTACCTCTCCGCACGGGAATGGAGGTCCCAAAAGCCTATGATGCCGTAGTGATGCTGGAGGATGCACAACTGCGCGGCGATGTGTTGGAGATCACGGCCGAGGCTCATGCCTACAAGAATGTATCCCGCAACGGCGAAGACGTCCTTCCGGGAGATGTGATCTTCAGGCAGGGCCACAGGCTGCGGCCTCCGGATCTCGCCATGCTGTCGGCGCTTGAAATTTCCCGGGTGGAGGTATATGCCAGGCCCAATGTCGTCATAATCCCCACAGGAGGAGAGCTGGTGGATATTGGGGCACGCCCCCTCAAGCCGGGTGAGGCCTATGAAATCAACGGTCTCATGGCCCGGCTCTATGCGGAGAAGTGGGGTGCAAATGCCCGAAAGACGAAGATCGTGCCGGACGATGAAGGGCTGATTCGCGAAGCTATTCTGGCCAATCCGGATGCCGACATGATCATAATCATCGGCGGGACGTCTGTGGGAGAGAAGGACTACGCGCCCCGCGTTTTAGCCGAGATTGGAGAGCTGTACGTGCACGGAGTGCGACTTCAGCCGGGCAAGCCCACGGCCTTCGGAGCTGTGGCCGGGAGGCCGGTTGTCTGCCTGCCAGGCTATCCCGTAGCTGCGCTCTCTGATCTTTATCTGTTCGTCAGGCCGGCCTTGAAGAAGATGGCTCACCTGGACGACAGTCTGCCAAGAGTCCCGGCAAAGCTCGCCCGCAAGATTCCTTCCAAGGCTGGCTATCTCAGCCTGGTCCGGGTGGCGCTCAAGGACGGCGAGGCCGAGCCCATCATGATCTCGGGCGCGGGAATCCTGAGCTCAGTGACAAGAGCAGACGGCTTCGTGATTGTGCCCGAGGAACTGGAGGGATTCGAGGCGGGCGAGACGGTGGAGGTTGTCCTCTTCGAGTGATGAGCGTTGACCTATGGCATCAAAGGGCCGGAAGATTTTTCTCCCCCATTCCTTTTGCCAACAGGTGCTGCCAATGGAGCTGACAATACTCTTTTCTCCAGGTATACCAGCACAACCTGGTTACTCAATGACTCTCGCCTGAACTCCACATATCCCAATCTGCGATAATGACGGAGATTTCCCAAGCTTCGCGATCCTGTGAAGAGCTCAAACCTGCTCGCATCCGAGTGCATCCTCTCCGCCTCCAGCAGCAGGCGAGTGCCTATCCCCAGGTTCCGCCAATTCGGATGCACTATCAGCCTGCCTATATGACAAGTAGAGGCTGACAAGCAGGTTCTCACTGAACCTATTATCGAGCCGCAGATGACGGCTTTAAGGAAAACATGGTCTCTGAACTGTTCCAAGACCTCTTCTAGGGTCTGAAGCAGCGGTGGAAGCGTCCAATCTCCATAAATCTGGGCCTCGCTCTGGTATGCCAGCTTCTGCAAGGCCAGGATTTCTGCTGCGTCCCCAATGGTGGCCTGGCGGATCTCAGATTCAGGAATCATTACACATTCATCCTCATGATTTCATGTAGTCGACGATCATGAATGCTATAAAAATCGCTCGATTCATACAGTTGAAGGCACCCCACATCTTCAGGCCGGCAGACTCACGCACAATTAGGTTCCGTAATTCAAAAACCAAAAACGATGATGCAAAAGAGATCTTAGAACTTGTCGGTAAAAATATCCAGCGATGAGCAGGGCATTCGAGGAGGTCCATACTGAGGACGAAACCTCTTTCATGAGGAAGAAGGAAGCAATTTTGAGTATGACCATTGAAAGAAAATCTCAAGAATCAATAGCTAACAGGCAACTATCACAAGAAGACTCATCGAGTCAATAGTCAGCGGTCGATAGTCGCTCACCCATGAGACCGCCTTTTGAATCCTTGCCTGAACTATCTTGAGACTGCTAGTTTATTGCATGAGCGCTGTTATTCCCTACTTTTTCCACCCTTTCTTGGTCTCAGTCTTTCCCTCTGCTCCCTTCTTCCCATCATCCGCTGCTCCTTTCTTTGCATCTGCGCTTCCAGAGGCTACTGTCTTCCCTACAGCACCCTTTACTCTCTTTTCCTTTTTATTCTGCATTTAAATTCTCCATTTGAACTTATTCTGTGATCCTCCTAGAACGATATTTTTAAATAAAAAGCTTTTGGTGCCAAAATTGATAAGTATAATAAATTTTGGGATTAACTGATTTTATCCGGTAAGTTGCATTGTCTTATAAGAGAATCAAATATTCGCTCAGAGATATTCCTGCCTGCAGGAGGTCAGATGCAAGGAAAGATTGGGGCAGGAGCCATTACCGTATCCGACCACATCTTGGCTCGGGGCATTCGCTCTCTCGAGCCTCGAATAATATTGTGCCGGGGGACGACCTCCAGAATGGCTCGGGCATGTCTCTCTGGCCGCCCTGGAATTTGCGCCAATGCTAGCACGAACAAGCGGCGGGAAGCGCTATATTTGTGGCAATTATTCATGTCACCAGAGAGCTTCAAGACGTTCTCCTGGGAGATCGAGGCCGAGCCCGTCATGATCTTAGGCGCAGGAATTCCTTAGCTCTATGTCCCGAGCGGAGGGCTCTGTAATTTGTGCGGGAGGTGCTGGGGGGCGAGGAAGTAGATACCGTGGAGGTTGTGATTTTCGAGTGAGTGAAAGATCCGAATGATACTGGTGAATAATTCGTTCCTATCTATCCTGGATCGACTCGAAAACGTCGAACGCAAAGATCTGGGCAGAAAAAGCACGAAAGGCGTACTCTCTACGAAAATTACTCCTCAACCCACGGTAGCTGGGAAGCCTCATCCATTTCTGCTTTGGTTTCTGTAACCTTAATCCAACTGATAATGCGTATAACGAAACGCTTGGTTCTTCTAGGAATTGATATGAAGAATGTTATCAAGTCTTTAAAGCGTGCTATCAACTCTCTGCCATACAGGATTGTCAAGAAACCTACTATAATCGAGTAGTAATTGTTGATTCGTTCGTAAAACCATGTTATTGGGTCAAGGACCGTCACCGTATCCTTAAATATATTGGGGCTTCCTTCAATCCATAATACAGGTATCTGATAAGTTCCCGTATTATTATAGCTCATTTGCTTCTCCAGGGAAATTGTTTTTTTATCTCCACTAAAATCCTTCGAAGTATTTAAATTCTCAAACATACTGTCTTTATCGAAACAATGGCAGTCTACAGGCGACGGATCCAACTTGACTTCTATTTCCTTTAAATATGTCGAGGAAGCCGTTCCTGTATAGGTTATGAGGTATTTTATGTTAGATCTATTCCACGATGGTGAAATCCTACTCAACCATCTCTGATATTGAGGATTGTCAACGAATACTATGGAATTCCCAAGAACAGGTGTAACTTCAAATCTAAAATCAGGATTGGCAACTACTATATTAGTTGGATAGATTATATCAGGCCATCCCTTATAATCTTCATCATTTATCCTTATTATTGATTCTGTCTCAAAATCACCGCTCTTCTTCGGACGTACATAGTACCAGTAGAATAGCCTATCTCTGCTTCGAATGCTTTCTACATGGAATCGCATAATACCATTCCAATCTGATACCTGCCAGATGTCTCCTTTCGCAGATGTATTGAACTTCAGATAATATGTTGTATTTGTTGTTCCTCCGCGGACAGCCATGAGTGCCATTCCTTCTTTTTTACCCGCATCATAGATTGTGAACTGTATCGATTCGTTGGCTCTCTTCTTATTTGTAATCTTAATGGATTCCTTCCTACCATTATCGTAAATAGGGTACTTGAAATCCACGTCTTGAGGAACCAACCAGTCAATGCCGAAATTATCTTTAAGATATCTAGAAAGCCACGTTGAAATCCGGAATTGCACCGATTCGCTGTTTTCTCTTCGATTTGTAATGGTAAAGGCTTCTCGAGGGTAACTGATACTCACGTTTTGAGAATCCAACCATCCAATGCCGAAATTATCTTTGAGATATCTAGAAAGCTTATTAAGATTCTTTTCGTTCTCTTTATCATCTGCATCGAATTTTTTAATCTTATCCCAATAAAATATAGGATATTCGATGACTATAGGAGGATCATATTTGACATTGTTCGCCAGACTTGGAATTATATAAATTTTTTTATAAACATCAGAACTGCCTGCGCACAAGGGATCATCCCGCAATAGAGCAAGCTTTACCGGGCCTATCTCATCTAATGAGCTCGATTTCTTGCAGTTTATCAGGAGCATCTCGCTAAGGTTATGAGGGACTTCTCCCGGAGGCAATTCAGCAGATCCCTCTGGGTGATCTATGCCTTGTATCTTATAGAGATCATCATCAGGAGGAACTATATTGAGTGATTCGTCTGCAAGCTCATATATATCAATATCATTGATTGCATCATCGTTCATATTTTTTTTTTCGGATGTTATCTCAACGTCCACCCTCAAGCGATTTCCAAATCCTTTTCCGGTCTCTACGGCATGGGCGACTTTCTTTATTATTAATGGTCCTCCTGTCGCGGGAGCATATCCTACGGGTGTGTAGGAGGTGACTCTGGGTTCGCCAGGAGCAGACGCTCTGTACTCTGCAGAAGTTCCTGAACCTGAATTCTCTGGAGTTGACAAACCTCTGTACTCTGCAGGAGTTTTCGATTCTGAATTCTCTGGAGTTGACAAACCTCTGTACTCTGCAGAAGTTCCTGAACCTGAATTCTCTGGAGTTGACAAACCTCTGTATTCTGCATGAGTTCCTGATCCTAAATTCTCTGGAGTTGACAAACCTCTGTACTCTGCAGAAGTTCCTGAACCTGAATTCTCTGGAGTTGACAAACCTCTGAATTGAAAAGTAGGTACATCATCGCTACTATTCTGCCCATTAGCCACAATGCTAATTAAAAAAATAGTCAAAAGGAAATTAATATGGTGCATTTTAAACGACCACATCTGGATAATACGGATACGGTCTAGGATATATACTGCAACAATCGCATCTGCAATCACAGCCGTATTTTCCGGATAAATCCCAATCTTTTTGTAAATCTGTCCAATCTAGAGTAATATATTCGCGCGAACTGTTTTTGATATATTCATGTGCTTCAACTATTGATTCTTTTTTATTCTTTATAATGGATAATTTAAATTTAATAGGTTGGGTTGCGCGAGCATCTACCTTAAAATTAGTAACATCACCGCTCTTACTGCAGGTCTCATTATCACGGAACGGCGCGTCTAAATCTGGGTTGCTGAGTTTATAATTGACCTCTATATCAGGTCCATTAAAATCGATTTCATCATCATCATTTATAATTAACTCATGACTCATTAATCCAAGAGGTGGGAATTCTGTATTTGTTTCGAATATGGGAAATTTAAAAAGTGCAAATTGCTGCCCTTCTTTTACTTTCGGATACGTTGGGTCTTCATCTACGGAGAAAGCTTCTTTGGTTATCGGATAAAAGGATTTCAATTTGATTTTAGGATTCTTCACCCCCTCTTTAAGATATACAAAAAAATTTATGGTATTTAAATTATCTAATATGTACTTATTTGATGGAGACATGTTTATATGATCCACAAAAGCGTCTAGTTTGTCGCCGGGTTGCGGCCAAACTTTTTCCGCTGTTTTCCAGCTCTCCGTTAGATCCTCCGCTTTTGTCAAAGCCGAAATGGATACGAGTATTGAAATGGATGACAATATTGATAGAATTACGAGAAGCATTGATCGCCTTCGCGTAGATAATGTATTCATATCGGCGAATTTGTAGCGTTTCTCCTGATTACATTTCCTCTCGATCATACCATCTATTTCCATATCAAACATCTATCTCTTATAATAAGTATAAATCTTTTTCCTTACTTCAACCAATATGTTTAGAGATCAGATTTTATAAAGATTAAATTTGATATATGAGGATTGTATTTGATGAACATATCGTGATCGAATTGAGCGCGATAGTGAATGAACACATTAATAATGATATTTTGCAAAAGTATATAAGAGACTAACGTAATTATAGATCTTGGTGATCTATCATGATGATAAGACCCCTGACATTTCTGATCGTGCTGTTAGCCATAATTCTGCCAGGATTCGCACAGCAAAGTGTAGAGAATATGAGCACTCCGTCATCAGCGATAGATCTCGGAGAGTTTGGAAAGGAAAAAATAAATCTCTCCTATGCAGAAAGTTTCGCGCATCCGGGGGACATGAATTGGTTCAAATTCAATGTGACAGAGCCTCAGAAGATCTTTCTTGCGGCTGCAGAGAGGGGAATATATTACGGCATCATTCTTTATGATAAGAATATGAGCTATATAAACGCAGGAGAGCTCATCCTTCCCGTGACGCTCACGCGCGGTACTTATTATGCCCGCATTGAAGCCTATCCTTATGGAATACGCAATTATCAGGAGCTGAATGATACACTGGGCTACACTTTGCTTGTGGGAAACATCTTTGAAAAAGAATCTAATGACGGCCTAAACGAATCGAACAAGCTTGGCACCCTCGCGAAGCCAGTCATGATCGCAGGAAAGATAGATCCATTAAGCGATGTCGACTTCTTTAAATTCGATGTTCCTGGAGGGCAAATGGGCAGGATTGAGATCTCAGCCTTAACCCCTTCGCTTACTTACGACTACATCGATCTGGTTCTTTATGAATATAATGAAAGCGATGGTCGATATATACCTGTGTCTACCGATACAGGAAGCACGTCTATGGTCGTGAAGTCCGGGTCGTATTTCTTAAGGGTGGAGAAGGACACCGGAAGTAATGCACCCGACTATCTCAGCGATTATGTCTTGCATCTGAACCTATCACTGCCGGAGATACAAAGCCTTGGGATCCTGAATAAATCAGCGGCCCTAAACAAGAGCGGCAAGATCATCGGGTCCAATATGGACTTCTATGAATTTGAGGTCCCAGTATTGACAAATGTGACAATAGAGACTTCCGGAGAAAGCGGCGATTCTTCTATCTGTCTTTATGACTTCAACCAGAGCAAGATAGAATGCAATGATGACTATAATGGATACTGGAGTTATATAGGACGCACATTGCAGAAAGGGAAGTACTATGTGGATGTCAGGTCTCTGAGACAAGACCTCTCATATAATATTACAATAAAAGCAGCCAACGAAACAGACATGCAAATGTCAAATTGAGAGGATTGGGCTAGGGCTATTGAACCGAACTAAATCCTCTTTTTTTTCATTTTTATTTTGACAACGCCACGGCTCAATATCACTTTCTCGCCAGTCAACCACACTTGATTTAAATAATGCAACGTTGATTTAATATACCTGAACCTCCCTGGGCTACAGCTCATGCCAAACTGGATCACCCCCGATTTCGGGCCGCGCCCTCAGCGGCCTCTATTTCTCTGCATCATCTCCAACTCAGACACCGGCAAGATACCGGGCCTTTCGGCTGCGGGAACCTCGCCTGCGCTGACCGACTACACGCCGGGCGCAGACGCGGAGCTGGTGGAGTGCAACAAGATCATCACCATGCCGGAATTGCCCGAGGCTCCGGGCGGTTCCCCCACGCCCGCCATCGTCACCAAGGCGGCCCTGAACCTGACCGGCATTCCCTCTCTCTTCGTGGCCTCGGGCCTGCGCATGAAGCCCGCTGTTCCCTACGTGGAACTGGGCGGACAGGCCGGAAACGACATCCGAAAGCAGAGTGCAATAGTTGATCCGCAGGGGCTTTTTGAAAGGGCCGAAAGCCTGGGACGAAAGCTCGCCAAACTCTCTGACTGCGTCTTCATCGGCGAGTCCATAGCTGGAGGCACAACGACAGCCCTGGCAGTGTTGCGGGCTCTGGGCTACAGCGGAAACGTGAGCAGCAGCTTTGCATCAAACCCCAGCGAGCTAAAGGGGCGGGTAGTGAAAGAAGCGATGGCCCGTGCGGGCGTAACCCAGGGCAGCCTCAAGGACGACCCGGTAACGGCGGTGAAGGAACTGGGCGACCCCATGATGCCTGCTGCCGTCGGCCTGATGAGCGGCTTGAAAGGCTGCAAGGTGGTCCTGGCGGGCGGAACGCAGATGGCGGCAGTGCTGGCTCTGGGCAAGGCCATGGGAGTGGAAGGAGACATTTCCATTGCTACCACGAAATATATCATGGAGGACAAGACGGCCAGCTTCCGGGAGATCGTGGAATCAACCGGCCGGCCATACTACTATGCAGATCCGGGCTTGGAGAATTCCAAGATCCCGGGAGTGCAGATCTACGCCCAGGGCTATGTCAAAGAGGGCGTGGGCATGGGAGGCGCAAGCCTTCTGGCCGGCCTTTACGGGGTCACGCAAAAGCAGCTCGTCGAGGAGACGGATCGCGTGCTGATGACGGTAGAGCTGCCCAAGAAGTAATCATGAAAGCCGCCCTTCTGAAGAGCCCTGGGGTCATGGAGCTGGAGGACTTGCCTAGGCCGGAGTGCCCGCCGGGCGGAGCCCTGCTGAAGATCGTTGCCTGCGCCGTCTGCGGAACCGATGTCAAGATGCTACAACAGGGCCATCGTGACCTGGCATACCCCCGTATCCTCGGGCATGAGATTGTGGGCAGAATTGTTGAGATAGATAGGGCCTCTGGCCTAAAGGAGGGCGATTTATGCCAGGTCTGGCCGGGCATCGCCTGCGGACGCTGCGGCCCATGCCTACGAAAAGAGGACAACCGCTGCCGGAATATGAAGATCATGGGATTCAACTTTGATGGAGGATTCGCCGAATACATGGCCCTCCCGGTGCAAAGCCTCTCCAGGGGCGCGAATTTGCTGCCTGAAAATTTTGACCCGGCTCTGGCGGCGCTGGCCGAACCCCTGGCCTGCTGCATAAACGGCCAGGAGCTGACGGGGGTATCGGAAGGAGATGTGGTTCTGATCTATGGTGCAGGTCCCATCGGCGCTCTTCACGCCCTCCTGGCTGAGCTGAAGGGAGCCGGAAAGGTCATAATAGCAGAAAAATTGCCGGAGCGCATCCGAGAGATCGAAAAGCATACTCGCGCCAGAGTGATTGACCTGTCCGATGACCTGTCTATCAACCCGTCTATGGATCGATCGAATGATCTGGAAAGCATAATTCAAAGTGAAACTGGCGGATCAGGTGTAGACGTCATCCTGACCGCGACTCCTGAGGTCAAGATGGACAGTGCACAGCTGCGTTTGCTTGCACCCGGTGGGAGGATCTGCATCTTCTCCGGACCACGTCCGGGAAATTATGAAGAGCAGATCGATCTTCGATCAATGCACTACCATGAGTTGATGATAGTAGGCGCCTACGGTTGCAGCAGCCGCCAGAACAGACAGGCGGTAGAGCTTTTGACAACGGGCAAGATAAGAGCTGATTGGATCGTTACCAAGAGGACGGCCCTTTCCAGCATTGAGGATGCTTTCAGCCATTCTTCCCAAAGAGCCGGGCTGAAATCTGTTGTTTGCGGCGTTTAGTGAGGTTAAAAGAATGGAAGAGAGTTTGAGACACTTCGGAAGCAAGGTGGACGGGCTGATAAGAGGCCAGAGCCTGACAAGAGAAGAAGCCAACGATCTATTCAAGCAGATCCTGAAGAACGAGCAGCCGGACCTACAACAGGGCGCATTCCTGGCGGCCATAACTGCCAAAGGTGCCACCGCCCAGGAGATTGCCGGCATCTGGGAAGCGATTTACGAGGTCGATACGCTAAAGGTCCATCCGGATGTTCAGGGCCCGCTGGTGGAAAATTGCGGTACGGGCATGGACTCTATCAAGACCTTCAATATCAGCACCGCTGCCTCAATTGTGGCTGCGGCCGGCGGCATAATCATGGCCAAGCACGGGGCCCGGGCCATAACCTCCAAATGCGGGGCAGTGGACATTTTGGAGACGCTCGGTGTGGATGTGGAATGCGATGTCGGCCTTGTTAAGAGAAGCATCGAAAAAGCCGGCATCGGCATCTTCAACGGCATGAGCAGAAAAGTCCACCCCTCCGCCCTCTACAGGATTTTGTCTCAGATCAGATTTGGGACCATCCTCAACATCGCAGGATCTCTCGCCAACCCGGCTCTGCCGGTCTATGGAGTTCGGGGCGTCTACAGCCAAGATATGGTGCTGCCGATTGCCCAGGCCATGAAAGAAATAGGCTACAAAAGAGCCTTTGTTGTCCACGGCCGGAGCCTTGACGATACCAGGGGCATGGATGAGATCTCGACCTTGGGCCTGACTCATGTGGCTGAACTGACCGAAGACGGAATAATACGAGAATACGCCATCTCTTCAGAGGATCTGGGTGTGAAGAAAGCAGATGAATCTTCTCTTCTACACCAGGGCGATAGATCTGAGGAAGCGATAAAGCTGCTCAGGGTCCTCTCAGGCGTTGATAAGGGTTCGAGGAGAGAGATCGTATGCCTTAATGCCTCTCCGTTGCTCTGTATCACCGATAATGCCGGAGATCTCAGAGAGGGCATGGATAAGGCTGCGGATATTATCGATAGTGGTAAGACCATAAAGAAGCTGAAGGCCTGGGTGGCGGAACAGAACCTGGACCCGAGCTTGGCCGCTGAAAAACTGGAGGATATGATTACGCAGGCGTGCAGCTGAATTCATTCTGCGATGCTTCTATTGCCGGCAGCAAGATAGAGGCATAGAACTCCAACAGGGATCAGACCCGATTTCCTTTTTTGTTGAGTTCATCTGCATCATGGTAGGCTTTTTTGTAGGGATTTATACAGCCTCAAACCATTCATCACGATCGATTCCCGCTCTATTTATGATTTTCTTAATGAGATCGATACCGACATCATCACCATGATGCGGATTAGGAATGAGCAAGAAGATCCCGTTCTTGAGCATATATGGATGCTTCTTTCCAGGAAACGGTCCCTCCCACCCCAGCTTATTGAGGCGCCTGGTTAGCTCGTGCCATGAAACTGGGACGAGTTTAGTCTGCAACGGCCATCGGCTCCTTGGAGACCTGTATTATATGACCTTCAAGAGGCGGGATCGGGTATCCCCACGCCAGGTGCGCCGCTATCCAGTCTTCCAGAGAGTCGATGAGGTTCTTTCGGCATTCCTCAAGAGTTTTGCCAGTTGCCCATAGTCCCTGAAGCTCTGGGACCTCGCCGTAGAATGGCTCTGAATCATCAATGATCTCGTAAGTCGCCTTATCCATTGCTGCTTGAATATACTCGGCAAACATCAGAGAAAATATAATCGTCAATGAGATAAAGACTTTTCTTCATCTGGCGATTCTCGTATTTCTCTCTTATCTATCTCGGCTATTTTCGGTATAGGCGACAAGATGATAGGTGGATAAGGTCAAGCTCTAATGTTCCGTTCGCCTTCATCTTTCTTCAGTCTTAGTCCACTGGTATCCACCGGGGCGTTCTTCTGACTGGCATGCATCTTTGCAGCAATTGCAGCGTGATAGATATATATAAATTGACCACCATTCATGAAAATCGAGATGATTGATCGCCCTGAGCGTGGCTCTATCACGAAAGTACGGACGCTAAATGAATGGGAATCAGTCTTTCAAGAGATAAGAAAAAATGGAACTTGCGGCTTGAATTTAGTCACGACCGGCCAGGATCCTTTGAGCCATGAGATCAAGCTCATTTATCTCACCCTTCCCAATAACACAGTTTACAGCGCCGATGCCATAAGCCTGGGAAAGGGCATTATCAGCAACTTGGCCGGGCTCCTGGGGGAGAGAAGAATCAAAAAGGTCCTGTACGATGCCAAGTCCGTCCTCGCATTCATCAGGACAACAGAAGACCAAAAGCTAAATGCCTGCAATATCTTTGACCTCATGCTTGCCTCTCAGATTTGCTGGTCAGGATACTACTATTTGACACCTTCCGGTTCTCCCAAGAATCCTTGGAAGAAGAGGATTCCAGATCACAGCCTCGCCTCTCTGGCGGAAAGGCATCTGGGAATCATACTGGACGATGGAGGAGGCGCTGGCGCTGGCAAGGAATCTGCCATTCTATTGCCGCTTCACGATATTCTGGAGGAGCTGCTCTCTAAGAACGGTTTGCAGAGCGTTGCAGATCTGGAATTCGGGGCAATTTCCGCCATCGTGGAGATGGAGATCTCGGGAATTCATCTGGACTGCCTTCAGGCCAAAAGCATTGTCGCGCAGGAGGAGAATGAGATCTGCAATCTGGTCTGGACCATGCAGGATGAGGCCAGGAAGAAGGGCTTTGTCACGGTCTCGCATGACGGCAAAAGGCTCTGTTACTATCTGAATCCTGACCGGCAGGCGGATGTGATGGCTTTTTTGAAAAAGCGGGGCTATTTCGTGATCAGCACCAGGGCCGAGGTCTTGAGGGGGCTTGCGGCTGCCGGATGTGCTTTTGCCGAGGCGGTCCTGCGCTACAGGCATGTCTCTCACAGTTTAGCATTCCTGAACAGCTGGCTGAAGCACGAACATGTCAGGGATGGCCGGATTCATCCGCAATACTTCCAGATTCCTTCCTCAACCGGCAGAATCAGCTCGCGAAATCCCAACGCCCAACAGATCCCTCGCACGGGAGTTGATGCCCCGGCCATAAGAAGGCTCTTTTCCCCTGCCCTGGGAAAGAAGTACGTCAAAGCCGATTTTTCCGCCATTGAGCTACGCATAATGGCATGTCTTTCTGGTGATAAGGCCATGCAGGAGGCTTTCCAAAATGGCATCGACCTTCACCGGCTGACCGCCTCCCGGATCAACGGAGCTGCAATAGAGCAGGTGACAGACTCCGAGAGGCAGGCGGCCAAGATCATGAACTTCCTGCTCATTTACGGCGGATCTGCCAGGACACTTCAGTGGCGAATTCTTTCCGATTTCGGCGTATTCATTTCTTTAAAGGAAGCAGAGGAGGCCAAAGAGAAGTTCTTCCTGGCGTATGAGGGAGTGAGAGAATGGCAGGAACGGCAGCTTTCCGAGATGAGCTATACCGTGCAGCACTACTTCCATAACTGCGTGCAGGGATTCTTTGACCTGCCTCTCACCTGCACCACAACGATCCTGGGACGAAGGCGGATCTGGCCGCGCTTTGGAACCGGAATCAAGGCCTCCAAGTTCCAGATGTACAATACTCCTTGCCAGGGAACGGGTGCAGATCTGATCAAGCTGGTGATGGCTGAGGTCTACGATAAAATATCCAGCGAGGAAGCGAGGATAATCGGTTCCATTCATGATGAAATTATCCTGGAGGTTCCAGAGGAGAGAGCGGAGGAGTACGCCAGCATGCTGCAGGAGATCATGGAGGGGATCGGATCGCAACTACTTTATCCTGTGCCGGTAAAGGCAGAGGCGAAGGTTCTGACGACTTTAGCAGATTGAAGCCGAGCAACAGCATCGACAGAATTCGCTAAACGGCTTCAATTGGGCTACGTTTTCAGATACGGAAATTCTAAGCATCGCCCCATAAAGCCGGTTGGCATAGGAGCGTTTCATTTTCGCCCCGTCTTTTCAGATATGAAAACGGTGATAGAGCAACGCTCAGGTTACCAGGAAGCGATGTCCAGGCCCATTTGTTGGCCGGCATTATCTTTTGTTTCAGGAGCCAGCGGCTAGAGTCAGTTTCCAATGGCTAGCCGCTGCCTGAGAACGTTCGGCTAACAAAGTGCAACATAAGATTTGTGTCTTACAGCGCCACCCGCTTTCCAGGCCCTTTACTTGGCGGATTCTTATCGAGATCTACGATGAATTGCCGATTGATGTTATCTCTAGTCAGTAGACCTAGACGTTCTCCCACCTCAACGATGTCGCAATTGAGAAAAGCATAAGGACTAGCAACTCCCTTCAAAAACACTGACAAGTCTGCAGGCTCATCAAGAATCTCTTTCGCTTTCCGAACCGAAATCGCTCGGTTAAGCTTTATCTCCTCCTTATTCTTGATGATGACATGCCACCTTCCGTAATGGAGTTCGTCCAAACGATCTCGGACGAACTGCGTGAAGGCTATGCCGAAAACGACTACCAGAACGCTGGCGATCAGATTCTGCAATATGGCAATGACGGAACTCCAGATTAGATCATTCATGGTTTAACCTCAGATTTCGCACGCAAGTGCTTCGTTGTTTGATTCGTTTCAATGCTTCAAATTGGGCCACTTCTTTGCAGAAATGGATAGCTGACCAAACTGGAACTAACACCGTCTATGTGTATGGTGTTTCAATTGAGCCACTTCTTTGCAGAAATGGATAGTCGGGATCGTAGAACTCCATTAGAGCCTTGGCTTCGTTTCAATTGAGCCACTTCTTTGCAGAAATGGATAGGATCGACCATAAACGCCCAGGGTGAGGTTGTCGGTGTTTCAATTGAGCCACTTCTTTGCAGAAATGGATAGAGGGGCAACATGCACATGGACCTCCCCCCCGCCGCCTATGTTTCAATTGAGCCACTTCTTTGCAGAAATGGATAGGCCAAATTTCTTCAAGAACAGCACAACCATGAACTGGCGTTTCAATTGAGCCACTTCTTTGCAGAAATGGATAGAATCAGCATTGCGGATCCTCAGACAACAAACGTAATAGCGTTTCAATTGAGCCACTTCTTTGCAGAAATGGATAGGCTCAGGGTGACAACATTACCGTCACACACGACCCAATGGTTTCAATTGAGCCACTTCTTTGCAGAAATGGATAGAGGCCAACACAATAGGCAACATCGTACTCAATGACCAGGTTTCAATTGAGCCACTACTTTGCAGAAATGGATAGTCATCCTCATGCAGCACCCCGAACTAAGCCCCGTGCGTTTCAATAGAGCCACTTCTTTGCAGAAATGGATAGTAAAATTCATCGATGTAATAGAATTCCGCGAAGAAGAGTTTCAATTGAGCCACTTCTTTGCAGAAATGGATAGAGGCGTTTCCTTGCCGTGTCCCTGATATGAAGGTTAGGTTTCAATTGAGCCACTTCTTTGCAGAAATGGATAGGTCGAGAGAATGCAAATCCTACCCGCTTATTGTACGCGTTTCAATTGAGCCACTTCTTTGCAGAAATGGATAGATAATTTTTGGAAAGAATGCAGAGGGCAAAAAGCGTAGTTTCAATTGAGCCACTTCTTTGCAGAAATGGATAGAATAACAATGATGGAGCTGGTTTCGCATACATAACACCGTTTCAATTGAGCCACTTCTTTGCAGAAATGGATAGCCATCCTGACAAGTTGGCCGCTATCTATGATCTGAAGGGTTTCAATTGAGCCACTTCTTTGCAGAAATGGATAGAGTAGCTTCTTCGGCGGGGATCTTCGGGAACGGGTCGGGTTTCAATTGAGCCACTTCTTTGCAGAAATGGATAGGGAGAGGTTTTTGATCGCGGTAAATAGATTGCGAGAAGTTTCAATTG
>CAIQHB010000029.1 GCA_903871465.1 uncultured Methanosarcinales archaeon | reverse complement strand
GTGGCGAAGATATCCAGGCAGACCGGTCGATCGTGAACTGATCTATACCATATTCGCTCCTCCTCCCGAAGGCTTTGTGGCCATGGCCAGTTCCGTCGATCCTTTGCACAATGTCAGGTTGACAACGAGGCTCTTGCTCGATGGTTCTTATTACCATGAAGATCCTTTCCAGAAGATCATGGATGAGTTGAATGACCTGGCCACAAAGTTCAACAACTTTGTCTGCCGTCGAGGGCTAAATGAGAAAATACATCAGAGCGGCAGAAGGACTATCTGTGGCACATTCGGCCATGTCACCCTCATGAGAAAGATCGGCCACAAAGAGATCATCCTAGAATTCGCGGCCGAGGATCAAAAGAAGCCAGGTGTCACGAGCACATTCGTGGCTGTCGGCAATCATCCAGCCAGCGACGAAAGATTCCGGTGGCGATTCGTTGACGGAACATTGGATTCGATCCGGGCCATGGTCGAGCATGCAATCGGCCTATGGCAATCGACTCCGCCCACTGACAGGCTAGGCAAGTTCTACGGCCAAATCTGATTTGGAAACCGTCACCTTAGTTCATAACGCGCTGCCTCACGGCGGCGTTTTTTATTCAGACAATCCAGCAGGATTGCTACCGGATTCGAAGTGGGAAGAAAGGAGATGATACCCTTTATAATTGCACCAGAGGAGTCTCGATGAGTGTATTGACTGTTTGTGCGATATTATCCATATTGAGGTCTGACTTCACAATATAGGTAAAGACCTTCTCATCCACGGCATGAGCGATATTATCCATCTGTCCCAGCGAGGTAAGCATCATCACCTTTGCTTTCTTGCCCCATTCGTCGGCACGGAGCTTCTCTAGAGCCTGCCAGCCGTTCATCTTGGGCATCATCACATCCAACATGATCGCATCAGGATGAGTCTCTAATGCCGCCTTGAGGCCAGCTTCTCCATCGACTGCGCCTTGGGCCTCGAAACCGGAAGCCTTCAGAGCATCGAGCAAGATATTGCGGAGATTATCATCATCATCGACGACTAGGACTCTCTTTGGTTTATTCGTATCCATTTTTTTATTATTTAATATTAATGTTTATACCTCGCCCCACTGTCAGAACGTCACCATGAATGAAGTGCCCTTGCCTTCTACCGACCGGAAACCGATAGTGCCTCCCATGGCCTCTACCAATGATTTTACCAGATATAGCCCCAAGCCGGTACTCTGGCTGCTGCTGATATCTTTGACATTATCCGCCCTGAACATCTTCGTAAAGATCTTGTCCTGTTGAGCCAGCGGAATGCCATATCCAGTATCCGTCACCATTATCTCGCTCCGACCTCCCGTCTCTTCGAATTGCACAGTAACAGTGCCGCCTTCTGGAGTATATTTTATAGCGTTCGTGAATAGATTGTGTATGACGATGCGCAGGAGCCTAGGATCGCTCTTCATCTCCGTCAAAATGCCATTGTATTGTTTGACTATCACCATCTTCTTCTTGTCTATCTGCGTAGCCAATTCGACAAGTATGCTATCTGTAACC
>CAIQHB010000028.1 GCA_903871465.1 uncultured Methanosarcinales archaeon | reverse complement strand
TATTAATTATTAAATTTTTAAAATTCTTTATTTCGTTATTAAATTTTTAATGAGATTTAAATTAAATATTTTTAAATTATTGATAGTATCTAATCCATTCAATTCTTAAAGATAAGATCAATTTCTAAGCCAAAAGTTAGAGATAAGTTTTCGATTTCAAAAAAATGTGAGTCGTGTGTATGTTTTAGCTGAAAATCATGATCTGTTGCTCAAAATGGCAGAACATAATGTTTATAAGAGCAATTTCGACGTAGGATCAGATGGCCTGATTCCTGCTGCTGCTCCTTTGGGCTTGGAGCAACCGGTAGGCGGTCACGCGCTCCCCATAATCGGATACGATCTCGCGAAAAAGCTCCTCATGGTACAAAACTCCTGGGGCCCTGCATGGGGCGATTATGGAGTTGGCTATCTCCCGGAGAGCTACTTTGAGAAAGGCTATGGTGGGCATCCAGATGCGGACGATGTATGGGTAGCAACCGCAGCAACCTGGCATAAATAGATTGAGTTAATACTTCTTTTTTTTTGAGACTAGCCGACAATCGCACAGATCTCTCCGCAAACCTCCAGGGCTTTTCGTAGCTCTTCCATGCAAATCGGTTTTGTAATATACTCATTCATGCCAGCCTGCAAGCAATCAGCTCTATCTCCATCCAGGGCATGGGCGGTCATGGCGATGATGCGAGTATTCAATCCAGATTCCCGAATGCGGCGCGTTGCCTCCAGTCCATCCATCTCCGGCATTTGAACATCCATTAAAACAACATCATAAGACTTCTCTTTCAGGGCCTGCAAAACTTCCAATCCGTTGTTTGCCACATCCGCTTTGTATCCCAGACGCTTAAGCATGCTCATGGCTACTTTCTGGTTAACCAGGTTGTCTTCCGCCATCAAAATGCGAAGCGGCAGCTGTTTTATCTCCGCAGCATTCGGCGTACCTTTCCTGGCCTTCGTATTCCCCATCACATCGTTAGATAGCAGTTCGATAAGACGATTGTGAAGCATAAGAGTCCGGACTGGTTTTGTCAGCCAACCGTCAGCCTGCATATTTGAGGAGGAATGGAAGCCCACGGGCGCCAGGAGCAGTAGCCGAGCCTTTCCATATTTGCCGCTCTTGATCTCATGGACGAGATCCTGATCGCCCATATCACGGCCGACTGCATCCAGGCCAGCCATATCTTGCATCACGGCATCCAGAATCACTAAATCAAAAGATTCTTTTGCCAGCTTCTTTCTCGCTTCCTGCAGGCTGGCGGCCGAGCTTGCGACAACCTCCATTGATCGAGCAGCTGCCAGCAGCATCTTTCGAACGGAATTGCTGTTGTCTACTACGAGAACCCTCTTCCCTGCCAGCCTTGAATTGACGGCTTTCACTTTAAAGCTAGGCGACTCTGCCACTATGGTGAAGTGGAAGGTGCTTCCTTTTCCTTCTTCGCTCTCAATCCAGATCTTTCCTCCCATCAGCTCCACCAGCTTCCAGCTTATGGCCAGACCGAGGCCAGTGCCGCCATAATTCCGGGTGATAGAGGAGTCAACCTGTGTGAAGGACTGGAAGAGCTTGCCCTGATCCTTCTTGGATATGCCAATCCCGGTATCCTTAACCGCGAAATGAAGTTCGATTTTTCCGTCTCCAATCGGCGCAGAGCTGGCAGACAGTGTCACCTCTCCTGTCTCCGTAAACTTCACTGCATTTCCCAGGAGATTAACCAGAACCTGACGCAGACGGGTTACATCTCCGTCGACCTTCTCCGGAAAACCGTTCTCCAGGAAATAGGCCAGTTCCAGCCCCTTCTCCGCGGCTTTTGCTGCCACAAGATCCAGAGAGTCCTCAATGGAGGCGCACAGATCGAAGGTATAGCATTCCAGATCGAGTTTGCCTCCGTCGATCTTGGAATAGTCCAGGATGTTATTGATGAGGGATAACAGTGCATTTCCGCTATTTTGGATTGTCTCCAGGAAGTCGCGTTGCTCCGGCTTCAGATCGGTCCCAAGGAGCAAGCCGGTCATGCCTATGACTGCGTTCATGGGAGTTCGGATCTCGTGGCTCATATTGGCAAGGAATTTCGATTTTGCTTTCGTGAACGCCTCCGCACTCTCCTTGGCTATTTTAAGGTCCTTATTGGCAGCCTCGAGTTCAACGGTGCGAAGCCTGACTCTCTCTTCCAAACCCTCATTGAGGCGTATGATCTCTTGCTCTGCCCTCTTGCGTTCCACTATCTCTCGCTGTGCACCACCGTAAAGCTCTGCATTCTCCTTCAATACGAGGACCTGCCGGACAATTACAAGGCTTACAATTATTCCTACGCTCGCAGAAAGGACGGTATAGGATAAGGCAATTTCATGGTCGTGGCTCCAGATAAGCATAACAAAAGCTGCCACCACGCAAAGATAGGGCAAATATGAGGGCCAGGCATTCTGATCATATCTCACCACATAGTGATGATCCGAGCTAAAGGCACCGCTCTTCACAGCCTTTACCTGGGCAATAGCTGCCAGACCCATGAAAAGATAAACTGCAATGTAGCCGCTATCGACCAATCCACCGGCGACATAGGTTCCGTCCAGACTCTGGCGCAAGAATGCAGTTTCCGTAGCAATAAAGATACAACAACCAATGACAAGGAGCATGAGTGCCTCGTGTCCAGGAAAATTCATCTTCCGGAAGAGCAAATGGGCCACAAAAAAAAGCAGTATCAAATCCAAAACAGGATAGGCCAGCGAGAGCGCAATAGCCAGGCCGTCCGCCGTGATATTTTGATCAATGGTAGGCTCTATAACAAGCGGCCAGAAAAAGAGGGCCGATGTTATGATTATGACGCTCGTATCCAGCGCCATCTTGATTCTGTCTCGCGTTGTGCGAAGTGCCGATGGCAGGAGAAGAAGGCCTATCACGAAGAAGGGATAGAACAAGAGGTTGGGAATATCAGCTAGGGATGCAAGAGGATCCAGATTTTGAACCGTCTCAATATAGGCCCAAAAGGCATTTCCCAGAGTGAAGCAAAGCTCACCCAGGGCCATCATAAACCAGGCGAGGAAGACCTTCCGGCTCACACTTAATGATAAGCGTGCGGCATAGAACATGCAAAAAGTCATCAATATGTTTATGGGAAAAGCAATCCAATCGGTAAAAATTATGATTGCATTAGGGTCGTCCCTCAATAGATATCCTGTGGATAGGTAAGCTACATAGATGGCAATTGCTGCAATAGAAGAGTAGACGAGAAGCTTCGAATCCCCTTTTCTAGCCGCATCTGGCTCTCGACCATGGAAGAAAGATGGAATCCTTCGGATCAGGTTAGCTTGTCCTACCTCTTTCAAAAATAGACTAGAACTGCTATCTTGAAAAGATTTGATTATCTGTGTAGATATCCCCATCTTTATCACTTTTTAATGAATATGTTCCTCTAATCCAGATATCCAATTATCTACCATATCGAATCGGTTGTACCGCGACTGTCATTGATTCGAAGAGGATATAAATCTAGTCTTATGGAATATCATTGTGCATGCAGTTAGTTCCTGCTCCTTTTTTTTAGCCCCCGCATTGAGATTGGTTCGATATCTTAGGAATAGTAAGTACATCTATATATCTTTTTTTAGATTAGATTATTTGGCCTGGACCAAGAGGGATAATTATTTTATCTAGACATCCTGCCAGATTCGATATACTCACTTACAAACTTTTAGCAATTTTTTAAATATATAGATAGCGCTTGAGTCTACGAAATTTACATCTATCAAATAATATTCATTTAATGAATTGCTGTTTGCAAAAATTGGATTCTACAAGATGGAGGATGCATGGAGAAAAGAAAAATGCGGATAATTTAGGCTACCATCGACCAAAGCCTTATTTGGGATGCGAATTTCTATTTTTCTCAGGGGAATTCGAGTTTGAAGGAAGAATTTGAGAGGATGACCTTCGATCAAAAGGTATCGTATTTGGTAGCGAACCGAAATAGCCTGCCTGAAGAGCTCGCTTTAGATGGTGTGAAGGTGCTTGCCCAGGCTGGTGAGATAGAATATGCCGTCGTTTTAGCCAGAGATAAAGGGATGATAGATAGGGCCATCCAGATCCTGGTAGACGCAGGAGACTACCTCTGGGCAGCAATGATCGCCAAGAACGCGAATAGGGATGACGAATCGGAGAATCTGTACCGGGAAGGCCTGCAGTATTACATCGACATGGAGATGTTTGGGCATGCCATTTCCGCGGCGAATGCGCTCGGTCTACCCTCTGACGAAGTCGATATACTCTTTCGGAGGGGAATTGAATCAGAAAGCAGCGGCATGGACCTTGCTCACACCAGAGATATGATCGACTGCGCATTGGAATCGCTGGATATCGCCCTCATTGGCAGGGATGATGAAGTTTCCCGGCAGGTTTTGTCTACATTGAACGAGGAGCGAGAAAAAATGGCGAAAGAGGATCAAGACAAGAGGTAATCACCGATAATTCTAATCTAGTGTCCCGTCAAGACAATAATGTCGTAAAGTATATATAATATAATATCTTCATAATCAATCTGGGAGAATTGAATATGAAGAAGTACGTCGTGACGCTTTCAGAAGACGAGCGAAAAACTCTGGGAGAGCTTACATC
>CAIQHB010000027.1 GCA_903871465.1 uncultured Methanosarcinales archaeon | reverse complement strand
TGTTCTCGAAGCTGCTTAATTATCTCTCCTTCGTCCATAATCCCAATTAAAGAATATTGACATTATATTACTTAATTTTTCTGGTCCAAATGAATTCTGAGGGAATTTTTCAGAGACTTAAGTGGGAGCTAAACACGTACCTTTAAAATAATCTCCTAAATTAACTCCCACAAAATCACCATAAATAGCCTCTAAATGATGTATATAAAGATATTGCTAATATAACGATTAATCAGTATATTATTAAATTCAGACGCTAAATATCCAATTTGTCTACCCTCACTAATCAATCTTCCTGATGACTGATGAGATTCTAATCAATATGGTTTTTATTGGCTATTCCTGCTAATACGTTGAATATATAATGTTCACTTTTTATGCGGGTTAATAAAAATGATGACCCATACCGCCCATTGTACAGAGAATGGCGAATAGAATCCCCATAGTCCCTATCTTGAATTGCCAAAAAATCAACTACTAAAAGCGCAACATATCATATCCATGTGCAGCAATAACGAGGATCTATCGGCATACTTGCAGAGCTTCGGATTTTCAGAGGAAGAACTGAATTGCTTTATGGATGAACTCAATTCCTTCAGGTCGATTCCGGGCATCACCATTGAGCGGCACATGAACCGCGCCATCAATACCATTGAATAAGGAGATCGACACACCTTCCTGAAGGGGCTTATTGGTGGGATTAGTTATCCGAAAAGCTGTAGATTCCTTGATAGAACCTGATTTAACCGCGGAAGAAATGTGAATCAACCGGGAAATCGAAAATTTGAGGTCCGGTAGATAAGTTCGGATGTAAAAAGTGAAGTTTTATTGACCAGAAACGACTGGATGTGCTGAAGAAACTGGTTATTATCAGATTCGGGTTAGCAGTCCTTCTAATTCCTGTTATCCTCTTTGCTTTAGCTGGAGCTCTTCACTACTTGGCAAGGCTGGCTCTATTGGGTAGTTTTGATCATACCCATGCTTACAGCAGTGAGTTATCTCTCGAAATCAGATCCTGAGCTACTGGTGTGGAGGATAAAGTTGCGTGAGAAAGAACAAGAACAAGAGACTATAGTCATCTTGGGAACCGCGATCTTCTTGGCATGATTCAAGATACCGATTAAATCTCTTTAAAGCAGACCTGAAGTCTTCGGTCCTAACCTTTCTACCCCAGTTCACATTCAACCGCTTCTTTGGCATCTTGCATCATCCTTGATGCAGGGCATGAAAAAGAATCCAATCACCCATAGCATAAATCCATGGATGTTAAAGACATAAAATCGATATCAATAGTGCGGGGGATGGGATTCGAACCCACGAACACCTTCGTGACTGGACCCTGAATCCAGCGCCTTTGACCTGGCTTGGCAACCCCCGCGAAAGATGCAGCCAATCTCATGCAGTAGTAGTATTTAATTGTATTCGTGGTCCTGGCAGGCTCCCGAAAGCTCTGCCTTCCTTTTCCAATCGTTCTAACCAAGCCCGCCCGGCGTTGAGGGCGCCTAGCCATAGCGCGGGAGGCCCACTGGGTCGACTCGCGGCACCCACCGCAATGCAGAATTGTGTAGATCAAAGCAGTTATCCTGCAAACGATATCCGGGAAATCGATTGAGAAAACATCCGATCCCAATCGCCTCAGATATCCAAACCGTTGATTAATCCGGCCCGGCTAAAGAATATTTTTCTAATTATAAAAATAAGGATTGACACCCCGCCTTAGACTAAAATTAAAAGCGATCTATCTCTTCCCTCTGGAAGGGCGCTATCCCCGGCAAGCTTCCAAATTCTGATTCAATCGGGCGCTCTTGCCCCGCCTCCTCTGCCCGGAAGGCAACGCCCCTTCGCTCCAGCTCCGCCATCAATTCTTCCATGAAGATCCCTTTCCCTGTCACATGCTCGTGCTCGCACTCCCGCACGCGCCCGCCCGCGTAGCCACTGCTCGTAGTATCGACGCCGCAGCTCGGGCTCCCCGCCAGCCCCACGATCTTGATCCGCTTGCCTTGCCGGGCCAGCATCTCCAGAAGATCGGCGCAGTGAACTATGAGCGACCGGCAAAAGCGCCGGAACTCCGGCACATCCAACTGGTTTCGGGTTGAAGCCCAGCGATCCAGTCCTAGGTAGAGCGCCTCCGGGCAGGGTAGCTGGATAAGGGGGCCCTCCGGCCGGAACGGCACAGGTCGCAGCCCCTTGACTCTGGTGAAAGGATTGAGCAGGCAGTGGGCCGCGACCGTGACCTCCGGCTCAGTGATGGTATCCGGTTTACTATCCGTTTCGCATTTCGTTGTCGATGGCATCTGATGTCACGCTCATTCGTTGGTAAAGATTACAATATGGTTATGAGCCTACAATTATAAAATAAAAAGCGGATCAAAAAGTGGACTTATCCATCCATTGCTTGCTCTTGATGTACTGGTAGAACCTGATGCCGTCCAGGTCGTCGTAGAAGACGATCTTCTCGGCCCGCTCGCCCAACTTCACCTTCAAGGTGTTGGTATGAAACTCCGCCACATACTCGACATCATCGATCTTCTCCAGCGGCAAAGTCTGCATACTGTCCCAGGCGAACCCGGGCCGCACGAAGTGCACATTCTTCCTGGTCGTAACCAGATAGCCTAGGGTCTTCTCCAGCATGCCCATCCTGGCGATGGCGAGCATTGTCTCTGAGGCCTGGCTGTGCAGCAGCGCGGGGGCGATGAGGACCGGCTCTTCTCCTGCCTTGAGCAGCTTCTTGACCGCCCGGTTCAGCTTCTTGGGTACGGTGGGACCTGTCTCTTTCTCTCTTTCGATCTCAGGGATCTCTGTCATCTTCTCTTGGGGCCTCAAATCACTTCAGCGCCAAAACAAGGCGCTTCATGTCACAATCTTGTCGAGACAGTCGTTCTCCAGAGCTACGCGCACCTCGCGCGCGAGGCGGCGTCCCGTGGACATGTTGGTGCGCCAGAGCGCATTTCCATAGGGATGACCGACAGCCATGTGCACATTGGTGCCGCCTCCGATCCTCGGTGCGACGTCGTAAATGAAGAAGTTCAGGTCTTTATCCACACAGGTCTGCAGACAGAAGGGCCCGATGATGCCGGGTGCATAGTACTCCTGCGTCGCCTCGACGTACTTCTCCGCCAGTGTAAAGGCCTTCTCCAGAAGCGACTCGCGCAGGGTTGCAGAATTGTGGCCGCAGACCGTGTACTCCGGGTTGATCTGGCGTTCGTTCAACGTCAGCTGCTGCGGGGCAGGAAGACGGCAGTGACCGTCCAGGCTGGTCTCAAAGCGCCAGTCTATGCCGATGAGTTCGATGCGTTTTGTGATGGGCGAGTAGAAATAGTCCAGATTGAAGACCGGCCCAATGATGTAGCGCTCAATTCGGGCCAGCTCAATTCCATCCTGGTCGATCACATTCTGGCGGAGCAACAGGTCTGCTTTCTGGCAGTACTCCTCATAGGAGGCGGCAGTGAAAAATCCCCGTTCCAGGGTCTTCACGGCATGGGGGAGCTTGACCATGACCAGCTGATTGATGTCCTCTGCCTCGATCGGCTCGGGAAAAGGCAGTCCTGCCTTCTCCAGGAGCCAGTAGTAGTCCCTCTTGTCGCCGCGCTCTTCAGAACGCAGCAAATTCCGGGAGCCTAGCAGGGGAAGCATGAACTGGTCCTCAACGGCATCAATTCCGCAGTAAGAGGTGAACGACCGGTTGGGAACAAACAGTGTATTCTTCTCTCTGAGAATCTCCTGGTTCTCCTGCTCTAAAATCTCCGGGAACTTCTTGAGCATCATGACCTCATCGATCATGCCGGTAACGATCTTGCCTTTCTTGTCCCGGTCGGCACGGAAATATTTGACATAAGGCTTCTCCCGCCCCTCCTGGCATACCGCCAGCGTCCTGAAATTCTCCTCCACTGCGCCGTCTGCCGTATCCAGGGCAGAGTGGGAAGCAATCATCCCGATTCGAAGATCTTCGAGGTCGTATCCCTCCAAGACCTCCAGAACCTTGCTGCGATCGATCAAGTCAGAGCACCTCAAAATAATTGTGTTGGTCCTTCATATTTTCATCCCGATTTATCAAGATGGCCCTATCATGCACAGAACTCCCCATTTACATTTCACTCCCAAGGTCGCAACTAATCCTTTTTATTATATCACACCACATAATTATGATCTCACCCATCCCCCTTCCCGGCTTCCGGCAGAACCTTGGCCTTACCTGCAAAGTTATAGTACCTTTGGTCATCTCTCGTCCTTACAATATTTCATCGTTGCCACGATAAAGATTATGCCTTCCTGATCGTCGGCTCGACAAATCTTCCTGTATCAATTCCCGGGGCTATCCACCACCGTCCGGCCGCTCAAATGTATGTGACCCGGGCTTTGTGTCCTATTATCGGCGGCGCAGCTCTGGGCGGGCGGACTTTGGTCTTGTCACAAACGTACAAAGCCCTGTCTCTTTTCCGGAATTTTTCGTGCATTACTTTAATATACTTCATTCTCATTGAGAAGTAGTTCACCATTGGGAGTTGAAATATTTTGGCGGGCAGAGCTTGGAAGTTTGAAGACGATATCGATACCGATGCCATCATTCCTGGACGCTACCTGGTAATAAACGATCCCCGGGAGCTGGCGGCGCATCTTTTCGAGGGCGTCAGGCCGGAGATGGCGAAAGAGGTTCATTCAGGCGATTATGTGGTGGCAGGTGAGAACTTCGGATGCGGATCCTCTCGAGAGCATGCGCCTCTGGCGCTAAAAGGGGCAGGTGTGTCCGCGGTTGTTGCCAAGTCCTTTGCCAGGATCTTCTTCCGCAACGCTATCAATATCGGCCTGCCTCTATTCATCTGCTCTGAGGTAGATCGGGTCTCGGACGGTTCCTCAATCGAGATCGATATGGCCCGCGGAGTGATTCACAACACTTCTCGCGACGAATCGTATAAAACCACGCCACTTCCTGATTTCTTGAGAGAGATCGTCGATGTGGGCGGCCTTGTAGAATATACCAGGCGACAGGTGGCCGGAGTGAAGGCATGAATTATAAAGTACCAGTTATAGCAGGCGACGGCATAGGCCCGGAGATCATAGCCGAGGGCAAAAAGGTTCTGGAGGCGGCGGCAGACAAGTACAACTTCGCCATCGAGTGGAGGGGTTATTCACTGGGGGCGGAGCACTACCTGAAGACAGGAGAGCTGGTGAGCGAAGAGACTCTGAAAGATCTGAGCCATTACCGCGCCATATACCTGGGCGCCATCGGCGACCCGCGCGTCGCGCCGGGCATCCTGGAGAAGGGCGTTCTTCTGGCCATGCGCTTCTACCTCGATCAGTATGTGAACCTCCGGCCCGTCAAACTCCTGGAGGGAGTCTGGACGCCTTTGAAGGATAAAACCTCTAAGGATATCGACTTCGTGGTGGTTCGCGAGAATACTGAGGACTTCTACATTGGAATGGGCGGTCGCGCACGCCGGGGCGAGAGCCATGCCGATTTTGAGATCAAACGCAATCTCTACAACATCAAGTTCGGCCTGGATATCGACTCCGATAGCGAAGAGATCGGATACCAGATCGGGGAGGTCAGTCGCGAGGGCTGCCAGAGAGTTATAAAGTACGCCTTTGATCTGGCCTCAAAACGCCGCCACACCGTCTCCAGCGTGGACAAGGCCAATGTGCTCAGCGATATCTACGGCCTCTGGCGGGAGGTCTTCCTGGATGTGGCGCGCGGCTATCCAACGGTCAAACACGACTTCAACTTCGTGGATGCCATCACCATGTGGTTTGTTAAGAACCCGGAGTGGTTCGATGTGGTCGTCGCTCCCAACATGTTTGGTGACATCATCACGGATCTGGGTGCCATGATACAGGGGGGCCTCGGGCTCGCGCCCGGCGCGAACCTTAATCCGGAGGGCACGAGCATGTTCGAGCCGATACATGGTTCCGCTCCAAAATATAAAGGTCAAAACAAGGTGAACCCCGTTGCAACCATCTGGGCGGGGGCCCTGCTCCTGGAACATCTGGGCCAGGCAGAAGCGGCCAAGGATATCGTTTCGGCCATTGAACGGAACCTATTTGAGGGCAGGATAAAGACGTACGACCTGGGAGGAAGCTCAACCACCTCCGAGGTAGGCTCGGAGATAGCCCGCCTGGTGGGACTTGTCTGAGTCCCACAAGGGAAAAAGCTTTATGTGGGATGCCTTTATTCCTCACTCAGTGCAGCAATTTGGGCTTGAGGCATGCCAGGCCATGAGGGCTCGTAGCTCAGTTAGGCAGAGCGTCTGGCTTTTAAATTTTTGTATGAAGATACCAGGTGGTCGAGGGTTCAAATCCCCCCGAGCCCGTTTGGAGTTTCCTTGAGCCCGTCTGCTGCTCCTTCTAAAAAGAAGGTGGTTCTAGTGACCAAGTTTGCCGTAAGAGATCATGAAATGGTTCCGGATCACGTGCTGCTCACTCCGGAAGAAGGCGTTGAGGTGCTGAAAGCATTTAATATAGTTGCTCCGCAGCTGCCCAAGATTCACATAAATGACCCCGCTGCCAAAGAGATCGGGGCAAAAGTAGGCGATATAATTAAGATAGTCCGGAAAAGTACAACGGCTAAGCATTCGGTCTTTTACCGGCTGGTAATCGATTAAGGGTGGTCTTTTGCTCGACAGAAATGTTCTCTATAGCTCTTATTTTACCCGAGATAAGCTGGTGCATCATCATATCAACTCCTTCAATGATTTTATAGACAAAGGTCTGCAGAAGGTCATAGACGAAGTGGATATCATCGAGACCAACATCGAAAATACTTACGTGAAGCTGGGCAAGATCCGGGTGGAAAAGCCCATGGTGCGCGAAGCGGACGGCTCCGTGGAACGGCTTTATCCCAACGATGCCAGGCTTCGCAACCTAACTTATGCCTCACCCATCAAGCTGGAGATGACCATCGTTGAGGGCGAGACGGAGAAGGATCCCGTGGAAGCGGACATAGGCACGCTGCCCATCATGCTCAACTCCAGAGTCTGTAACCTTTATTCGCTGACTGCAGATGAGATGATATCCTACGGCGAGGATCCATCCGATCCGGGCGGCTACTTCGTGGTCAACGGCTCAGAGCGAGTGATCATGACACTGGAGGATCTGGCACCGAACAAGATCCTTGTCGAATACAACCAGCGCTATGATGAGAATATCGAGGTGGCCAAGGTCTTCAGCCAGAGGCAGGGATACCGCTCCCTGGTCATCGTCGAGCGAGGCAGGCGTTCCATTTTGGAGGTCTCCTTCCCGTCGGTCTCCGGGCGTCTTAACTTCGTGACGTTGCTTCGATCATTGGGCATGGAGACTGATATGGATATTGTGAAAGCCGTATCAGACAACCCGGAGATCATCAAGTTCATGCTGGAAAACCTGGAGGAAGCCGAGGTCTCGACCAATGATGAGGCCCTGGAGAAAATCGGATCGCGCGTGGCTGCCGGCCAGGCCAAGGAGTACCAGAAGAAGAGGGCGACCTATGTCCTGGACAGGTATCTGTTGCCTCATATCGGCGTAGATGAAAAGGATCGCTATGCAAAAGCTCTCTTCCTTTCGCGCATGGCCGAAGCCTGCTTCGAGCTGGCGCTGGTGCGCCGCGGCGAAGATGATAAGGATCACTACTCCAACAAGAGGCTGAAGCTCTCCGGAGATCTGATGGAGGATCTCTTCCGCGTGGCCTTTAACCGTCTCACCAGAGATATAAAATACCAGTTGGAGAGGGCCAGCATGAGGAACAGAGACCTGAATGTGGTGACCACAGTCCGGGCGGATGTCCTTACCGAAAGGATGATTCATCCCCTGGCCACGGGCAACTGGGTCGGCGGAAGAACGGGTGTCTCCCAGCTCTTGGATCGCACGGATTACATGGCCTCTCTCTCTCATTTGCGCCGTGTGATCTCGCCTCTATCCAGATCGCAGCCTCACTTCGAGGCCAGAGATCTGCATGCAACGCAGTGGGGTCGCATCTGTCCCAGCGAGACGCCTGAGGGGCCAAACTGTGGCCTGGTAAAGAACTTCGCCCAGGGAGTTGAACTCTCCAAGGGCGCGGACGATTCGGATAGTGTTAAGAAGATTTTGATGGATTTAGGCGTGATTTCGGTAGGTGGTAATGTTGGCTGAGGCCTTGACTAGCGGCGCTCGAGTTTATCTAAACGGTGAGATCATAGGGCATCATGAAGACCCCCAAACACTGGTAGAGAATTTGCGCCGCCTCAGGCGTTCGGGCACCCTCAGCAGTCAGATGAACGTGGCCTATTTTGAGGACACCAATGAGATCTTCATGAATACCGACTCCGGTCGAGCCAGAAGGCCGCTGATTGTGGTGGAGAACGGCAAGGCATTGGTGACCGAGGAGCATGTGACAAAAATCCAGAAGGGTGAGATGACCTTTGCCGATCTGGTAGCATCCGGCCTCGTGGAGTATATGGACGCAGAGGAGGAGGAGAACAGCTTCATCGCCATCTGGGAAGAGGATATCAAATCTGATCATACTCATCTGGAGCTTGATCCGTCGCTCATTTTAGGCATAGCTGCAGGTCTTGTGCCTTATCCCGAGCATAACGCCAGCCCCAGAAATACCATGGGCGCAGGAATGGTCAAGCAATGCCTCGGAATGTCCACAGCCAACATGAGGCTGCGGCCCGATACGCGAGGTCATTACCTCAACAGTCCCCAGAAGGGAATAGTCAGGACCAAGACTTCAGGAGCTGTGGGATTCGACGAAAGGCCGGCCGGCCAAAACTTCGTGGTCGCGGTCCTTGCTTATGAAGGATACAACATTGAAGATGCTCTGGTCATGAACCGCGGCTCAATCCAGCGCGGTCTTGCTCGAAGCCACTTCTTCCGCGTCTCGGAGGCCGAGGAACGAAAGTACCCCGGTGGTCAAGAGGATAAATTCGAGATTCCTGATGTGGAGGTGCGCGGCGCCCGGGGCAGCGAGGCCTATGATCAACTGGACTCGGATGGCCTCGTGAACCCCAATGCCTATGTGGGTCCGAACGACGTGCTCATCGGCAAGACCAGTCCTCCCCGGTTCCTGGAAGAGCCTTCCGAGTTCGGCCTGACGCCTCAGCAGCGACGCGAGACCTCTGTGACCATGCGTTCCAATGAGCGGGGTGTGGTGGACATGGTTATACTAACTGAGTCCTCCAATGGCAACCGCCTGGCCAAGGTCAAGAGCCGGGACCAGCGCATTCCGGAATTGGGCGATAAGTTCGCTTCCCGTCACGGCCAAAAAGGTGTAGTGGGTTTGATTGTACCCCAGGAGGATATGCCCTTCACGGAATCGGGTATCGTGCCTGACTTACTGCTCAATCCTCATGCCATCCCCTCTCGTATGACTGTAGGCCACGTTCTGGAGATGATTGGCGGAAAGGTCGGATCTCTTGAGGGAAGGTTCGTGGATGCCACCGCATTCTTGGGCGAGAATGAGCCGGATCTCCGCTCTGCCTTGAAGAAGTTCGGCTTCTCTCACACTGGTCGTGAAATTCTTTATGATGGCGCCACTGGTGAGCAGATAATGGCTGATCTCTTTGTTGGAGTAATCCTCTATCAGAAGCTCTATCACATGGTCACCGGCAAGATGCACGCCAGATCCCGGGGTCCGGTGCAGGTCTTGACCCGTCAGCCCACGGAAGGGCGCGCCCGAGAAGGCGGTCTGCGGTTTGGTGAGATGGAGAGGGATGTGCTCATTGCCCATGGCGCGGCACTCGCTCTCAAAGAACGCCTGGTGGATGAATCGGATAAAGTCACTGAGCTTGTCTGCAGCCATTGCGGCATGATTGCCATACACGACCGGCGCAGAAATGCGGACTTCTGCCCGACATGTGGAGCAGACACGGAGATCTATCCCGTGGAGATGAGCTATGCCTTCAAGCTTCTATTGGACGAGATCAAATCGTTAGGCGTCGCGCCGCGGCTGATCCTGGAAGACGCGGTCTAGGTGGAAATATGACAGTTCCCAAGAGAATTGGTAAGATCCGTTTCGGCCTCATCTCTCCCCAAGAGTTTAGGAAGATGAGTGTAGTCAAGATCATTACAGCAGACACATACGATGATGATGGGTTTCCCATTGAAATGGGGTTGATGGATCCAAGGCTGGGTGTTATTGACCCCGGCCTGCGCTGTCGATCCTGCGGCGGTCGGCCCGGAGAATGTCCCGGCCACTTCGGCCATATAGATCTCATCGCTCCCGTGATTCATGTGGGTTTTGCTAAACTGATAAGAAAAATCCTGCGGGCCGTCTGCAGGGATTGTTCCCGTCTCATGCTCAAAGAAAATGAGAAGAACATGTATCTTGAGCAGATCCAGACCCTGGAGCGGCTTGGTCAGATGACGGACGACACCGTCAATAAGGTCTTCTCCGAGGCGCGCAAGAATAAGACCTGCCCCTACTGCGGGGCGCCTCAGCAGGAGATCAAATTCGAGAGACCGCTTTCCTATATCGAAGCGGGCCATAAGCTCACCGCCTCGGATATTCGCGACAGGTTCGAGAAGGCCCCTGACGACGACATCCAGGTTATGGGCATGAATCCGGCCACAGCCAGGCCGGAATGGATGATTCTAACCGTGCTGCCCGTGCCGCCGGTCACCATGCGTCCCTCCATCACACTGGAGTCCGGTCAGAGGAGCGAGGATGACCTCACGCATAAGCTGGTGGACATCATTCGCATTAACCAGCGTTTCCAAGAAAACCGGGAGGCAGGTGCACCTCAGCTCATTATTGAGGATTTGTGGGAGCTTTTGCAGTATCATGTCACCACATTTTTGGACAATACCGTCTCAGGCGTGCCGCCCGCGCGCCACCGGAGCGGCCGGCCTCTGAAAACGCTCTCGCAAAGGCTGAAGGGCAAGGAAGGACGTTTCCGGGGTTCGCTCTCCGGCAAGCGGGTTAATTTCAGCGCCAGAACGGTCATCTCCCCCGACCCTAATCTCAGCATTGGTCAGGTCGGCGTCCCCATGGACATAGCCATGGAGCTATCTGTGCCCATGATTGCCAACACCAGGAATATGGAGATCGTGAAGACATTCGTGCGCCGCGGCCCGGATCGCCATCCGGGTGTGAACTATGTAACCCGGCCTGACCAAAGACGCGTCAAGGTAACCGATAAGAACTGCGAGGAGGTTGCCGAGCAGATCGATATCGGCTGGAAGATCGACCGGCAGCTTGCAGATGGTGATATAGTCCTCTTTAACCGGCAGCCTTCCCTGCATAGAATGTCCATCATGTCCCATCGCGTCAAGGTCATGCCTTACAAGACCTTCCGGCTCAACCCAGCCGTCTGTCCACCCTACAACGCAGACTTCGACGGGGATGAGATGAACATGCACGTGCCTCAAACCGAGGAGGCGCGGGCTGAGGCCGAGATTCTCATGCGCGTGCAGGAGAACATCCTCTCGCCGAGATTCGGGGGCCCCATCATTGGCGGCATACACGACTACGTGACGGGATCCTTCCTCCTGACCCACCTGAGAAAGCCCATTGATCGCCGGGGGGTGATGGAGCTCGTAAAGAAGTTTGAATTTTCCGAGCTGCCCGAACCCGAAGGCGTCGTGGATGGCAAGCCCTACTGGACGGGAAAACAGATATTCAGTCTCATCCTGCCTCGCGGCCTGGACCTGAGCTTCAAGGCGGATTTCTGCTACAACTGTGACGTCTGCAAGGGTGAGGACTGCGAGAATGATGCCTATGTCGTCATTGAAGACGGCCAGCTTATAATGGGAACCATCGACGCTGAGGCTGTGGGGGCCTTCAAGGGCAAGATAACAGACAGGATAATAAAGGAGTACAGCCCCTCCGTCGCGAGCGAGTTTCTGGACAGGATGACCCTTCTGGCATTGAGGGGCATCATGTATGCCGGATTCAGCTTTGGCATAGATGACGAGGACATCCCGGCGGCGGCGGCGGAGCAGATTGACGATACCACGCGCACGGCTCGCGAGAAGTCGCAGCAGCTCATCGAGGCCTATAACGCCGGGGAGCTGGAATCCCTGCCCGGCCGTACACTGGATGAGACTCTGGAGATGAGAATCATGCAGACTCTGGGCAAGGCCAGGGATACGGCAGGCAAGATCGCAGGCCAGTACCTGGGCCTGGACAACTCCGGTGTGGTCATGGCCGTGAGCGGTGCGCGCGGCAGCATGCTCAACCTGACCCAGATGGCGGCATGCGTCGGTCAGCAGTCGGTGAGAGGCGAGCGTATTATGCGTGGCTATGCCGGCAGAACCCTCCCCCATTTCCGGCGGGGAGATTTGGGCGCAGAGGCGCATGGCTTCGTAGAGTCGAGCTATAAAGATGGACTGAACCCCACGGAGTTCTTCTTCCATGCCATCGGTGGTCGCGAAGGTCTGGTGGATACGGCGATTAGGACATCGCAGAGCGGTTATCTGCAGCGTCGGCTGGTTAACGCCCTGCAGGATTTGGAGGTTAAATACGACGGCACAGTCAAGGAGACGAGGGGCATGATTGTCCAGTTCCAGTACGGCGAAGATGGGGTCGATGCTTCCAGACGAGACTACGCCAGCACGGATAACGTCAAACGCATCATCAAGAGCGTGCTGAAGAAGAAGGAGTCGGCATGAGCCTATCAGAAAAGGATATCCTGGAGAAGCTGGAAGGAATTGACCTCCCCCCGAGCATCAAGGAAGCAATGCAGATGGGATTGAAAGGGGTGGAGGTAAGCTCTAAGCAACTGGATGAGATTGTATCCCAGGTATCTTCTGATTATCAGCATTCCCGAGTGGAGCCCTGCGAAGCAGTGGGAGTGGTCGCTGCGCAATCCATTGGCGAGCCGGGCACGCAGATGACCATGCGTACCTTCCACTACGCGGGCGTCGCCGAGATCAACGTTACCCTGGGCCTTCCGCGGCTCATCGAGATTGTGGATGCGAGAAAGATTCCCTCAACACCCACCATGACCATAAAGCTCAATCAGGATTATGCCCACGACCGGGACCTGGCAAGAGAGGTGGCCTGGGCCATCGAGTCCTCTTCCATTCTCCACCTGGGGTCAATAGCCACCGACCTGGCGGAGATGAATGTGATCATTGAGCTGAACCCGAGTGCTCTCGAGCAGCGCAAAATCACTGCCGAAGAGGTCGCAACTCGTTTGAAGGAAGAGACGGGTCTTCCCGTGGATCAGAAGGAGAACCTGCTGGTAATGGCTCCCGAAGAGCCCTCTTACCGCGAGCTGCTGCAACTGGTTGAGAAGATCAAGAGGCTATCGCTCAAAGGCGTAGAGGGCATCAAGCGTGTCGTGATTCGCAAAGAGGGGGACGAGTATATTCTCTATACGGAAGGGTCGTCCCTCAAGAGAGTTATGCAGTTTGATGGAGTGGACCCAGATCGAATCAAGACCAACAATATAAATGAGATCGGAGAGGTGCTGGGCATAGAAGCTGCGCGAAATGCCATCATAAACGAAGCTACCGATACCCTGCGCGAACAGGGCCTTTCCGTGGATGTTCGGCATATCATGCTGGTCGCGGACATCATGACCGTAGACGGGGAGCTAAAGCAGATCGGACGGCATGGAGTCTCGGGCGAGAAAGCCAGCGTGCTGGCAAGAGCTGCATTCGAAGTAACCGTCAACCACATACTTGATGCGGCTATACGCGGGGATGTAGACGATCTCAAAGGCGTAACGGAAAACGTCATCGTGGGCCAGCCTATACAGCTCGGCACCGGAGATGTGACTCTGGTGGCAAGCAAGAGATGAGGTATTACAATGATAAATGTAGATAGAGCTCTTAGAAGTTCCATCAGAACGGGAAACGTGCTGCTAGGATCGAATAGGACCGTTGAAGCAGGACTGGACGGGCAGGCAAAGCTCATAGTATTTGCTCTCGATTGTCCTGTGGACGTAAGGATGAAGCTGGAGACCCTGGACCTTCCAGTCTATGGTTACCAGGGTAAGGGCAAGGACCTCGGATCCGCCTGTGGGAAACCCTTCTCCGTGGCCGCCTTGGCCGTCATCGAGCCAGGTGACTCGGAGATAATGGCACTGCAGCGTGAGATCCGGGGTGTTGAGGCATGAGTGAGTTTAAGCTCACCACCGAAGGAATCAGATATATTGCTTTGTTCGAGAGCCTGACGGGCGGCATGGCAAGGGACTGCGTCGTAGATGCTGAGAACGAACGCATCATTTTTGTCATAAAAAAAGGAGACATGGGCGCAGCCATAGGACGGAAGGGCTCGAACATCAACCGGGTAAAAAAGTCGGTAGGCAAGCAGATCGAGATCGTCGAGTACAGCGACGACGTAAAAGAGTTCTTGGAGAACCTCTTCCAGCCGGCAGCCATAAAGAACGTCATGGTTGTAGACAAGAATAGTAAGCGATTGGCTTATGTAGAGGTAGCCAATAAGGACAAAGGCATTGCCATCGGCAGAGATGGCCGCAACATATTAAAAGCCAAGATGCTTGCGCAGAGGCATCATGGCGTTGACGATATCATAATTCAATGAGACGGATCGCGATTTACTCAAGGTGAAATGAATGGGAAATGGAATCTACGCAGCCAGGAAACTGGAGAGTGATAGGAAGGAGATGAGGTGGAGCCATCCTAAGTATATTAGAAGGATGTCGGGGAGCAAGATGAAGGCTGATCCCCTGGGTGGAGCGCCCATGGGTAGAGGTATTGTCCTGGAGAAGGTCGGAATAGAGGCTAAGCAGCCCAACTCGGCCATAAGAAAGGCAGTGCGCATACAGCTCATCAAGAATGGCCGTCAGGTTACGGCTTTTACCCCTGGCGATGGAGCCATCGGATTCATAGATGAGCACGATGAGGTCCTGGTTGACCGCATCGGTGGGCGTCAGGGCCGGTCCATGGGAGATATCCCAGGAGTCAGGTTCAAGGTTATCGCCGTCAATAATGTCTCCCTGCAAGAGCTGGTGCGGGGCAGAAAAGAGAAGCCGGTTAGGTGAGTTAAAATGAAGGTATTCGGCAAATGGGACCCGGCTGAAGTAGAGGTTACAGACCCGAGCGTCAAGGGTTACATGAACCTGGCAGCCAAAGCGGTTATGCACTCCGGCGGCAGACATGCCAAGCAGCAGTTCAAGAAGTCTGAGCAGCACATCGTCGAGCGCCTGGTAAATAAGATGATGCGCAAAGAGAAGAATACAGGCAAGAAGCTCAAGGCTTATGGCATAGTAGAGAACGCCTTCGACATAATCGCCAAGAAGACCAAGGAGAATCCGCTCTCTGTCCTGGCCAAGGCCATAGCCAATGCCGGACCTCGCGAAGAAGTTGTCCGTCTCAAGTACGGCGGAATTACCGTACCTAAGGCCGTGGATACATCACCGCAGAGAAGGGTAGATACCGCGCTCATGTTCATAAGCAAGGGCGCTCATGCTGCCTCCTTTAAGAAGGCCAAAAAGGCAGATGCAGCTCTCGCGGATGAGATCATCGCGGCAGCGAACCATGATGTCAAGAGCTACGCCATCAACCACAGGGATAGTGTGGAGCGCGTGGCAAAGGCAGCGAGATAAACCGCTGCTAGCTAGCGATATAGGCGCGAGAGAATGCGCCTATATAAATCTATTTTTGATATTCAGATTTAAGATTTAGTTCCGGGTCTTCCTATAGTATTTATTATAGTAAGAATATAATAACAAAAATAGTTTATTAACTATTTATTTAGTTTGATGGATCACAGGTTATCTCACTTGAACCGCTTGATAAACGACTTGTCTATCCAGCTCTTCAGAGAGTAGATCAGCCTGGTTGGAACCCCAATGCAGGTTTTTCCCACCACACCCACGGCACAGTCAGCGCCCAAGGAAATTAGTGCCACCTGGCTGTCGGTGCTGGCGCGAACGGAATACTTCTCCATTGGTTTTCCCTCTGCCAGATGGGTCAGGTTGCGGGCGAGATGCTTGGCCTGCCGCTCCGCCTCCAGGCCGGTCCTGGTAGCCAGTTTTCCATCAACCTCAATCCAGGCGCAGTCGCCGATAGCAAAAACATTCTCTTTGGCCTGCAGATTCGGGTCAACCAGAATCCAGCCGTTCTTCTTGGGCAGATCAAGATCCTGAATGAACGGAGACGGTTTCACTCCAGCGGTCCAGATGGCCATGTCGCAGTCCAGACAGCTGTCGTCGGTGAACATTATGCAGTCTTTCTTAACCTCGGCGACCTGGGTGGAAGTGAGGATGTTCACGCCCTTCTTGGAGAGAGCCTTCTCCACCATGGCAGAGGTTTGAGGCGAGAAAAGGGGCAGGACACGCTCGCGCGCCTCGATGATGTAGATGCTTGCGTCCAGGCTCTCGGCCAGGATGGAGGCTGCCTCGACGCCAGTCAGGCCCGAGCCCATAATCATGATCCTTTCCGGATAGTTGTCTTCCACGAACCTTCGCGCCTTCTTGGTCTCCTCCAGAGTGTTTATGGAGAAGGTGTTTTCCACTCCCTTTATGCCGAAGTAGTTCTGGGCGGCGCCCGTGGCAATCACGACATAGTCAAAATCTACGCGGGACTGCTCACAGATAACGGTCTTCCCCTCCAGTGCAATGGCCTTCTCCTGGACATGTTTGGCTCCCACGCGCTCGCAAAAAGGTTTTAATGGCGCCGCCAAATCCTGCAGCCTGGCCACACCGCCCAGGTATTCCGGATACAGGGCCTGCATCTCTATCTGTTTCTTGGGCTCAATTAGTGTGAACTCCAGGGGGCCCGGCGAGGCATCTCTTATCAGCTCTGCTCCAGCGATGCCTCCTCCAATGACAGCTACCTTCATGATCTATGGAACCTCTTTTTTGGCATTAAGCCCGTCCTGCTTTCGGATGGGCTTGAAATGGATTGATTTGAACGAATCTTTATCGGATCAAACGAAGTATGTGCCGCTGAGGAGCTTTAAAGCTATTCTATAATGATTTAATGGACTGTCTTTCGACCTGTTGGCAGGACTCTTCCGAGCCCCTTCTATTCTGGCCGCAGTTTTTATAATGGCACATTCATAATGCCTTAATGACATGATCACCATCTACTTCGACGGCCTATGTTATCCCAAGAATCCAGGGGGTGTGGCGGCTTACGGCTACATCGTCTATCGCGACGGCGTGCCGATCTGGCGCGGTTTCGGCGCTGTGGGCGAGGGCCGGGGCATGACCAACAACGTGGCCGAGTACGAAGGGCTGAGGGCAGCGGCGCAATGGCTGGTCGATGAGGGCATCAAAGAGAAGATCCTGATCAAGGGCGATTCCCAGCTGGTGATCAAGCAGATGAAGGGCGAGTACAGAGTTAACTCCGCCACCTCCAAGAAGTACGTGCCTGAGATCAAGAGGCTGCTAGTGGGCATGGATGTAAGCTTCTCCTGGGTGCCCCGGGAGGAGAATGAAGAGGCCGACGAGCTCTCGCGGGTGGCTTATGAGAGCTATTGCCGCAGGAGACATAAAGGCGTCAATCCGGTATAGTCAGAATATGATATCTTGGTCAAATCATTTTGAAAGCCTCTTTTTTAGTTCCTCCTGGATATTTTTTAAAAACTCGTCGAGCTTCAGATCTGTTATCATAATTAAGAGATCTGGATCCGCATCCATATAGGAGGTCTCCCGTGCGTCGCGCGTCCTCATATCATGCATACGCACGTTTATCTTGTTTTTAGGAGTCTTGACTAAAAAGACTCGACCGCCTGATGGCAATGATCCGCCTTCATTGATTTCTCCTATTGGGCTTTCGACTTTGAATGGCATATCCTGGGTTAGCGCAGCCTCCAATTTCTTTATCTTTGCCATAACAATGTCTGCAGCAGCTTCATTCTCTTTTTTCATTGCAGATTTCTCTTCTTTTCCAGCGCCAATTTCCTCTTTATACTCTCCGCCCAAATCTTTGATCTTCTGCAACATGTTTTCAAAATCAACCATGAGATCACCTCTTTAACAGATGAGTACAATAGATGAGTACATACTCGATTATAAATAAACCACGTAGGATTTTATTCAGAGAGCAAATATTATAATTTGATCATCTAGATAAGAAGAGTGGCTTCTTGTCCGCTTCTTTCTGGCCTTCTTCGTCTCTTCGGATGGGCATTAATATTGAATTTTATATGCACGTAGCTTGTAAAGCTTTGATATTTTGATACCAAAAGCTTATTATTTGAAGACATCGTATCGAGAGTAAGATTCGAAAAAGGAGGATCTAAAAATGACAAATGAAAAGATAGAGAAGGCGAAGGCTGATGCAAAAAAAGGGATGGCTGACCTAGGGAACAAGGTGGCACATGCAGAAGCCGATATAACTGCAGATCTGGAGAAGGTGAAGGCAAGGTTTGGGCATGATGACATGCTCGTCAAGAAGGCAGCTTATGCAAAGTCTGACATAAGGGCTGGTGCCAAGAAGGCGAAGGCCGATGTCGAGAATAAGTTAGCACATGCAAAAGCTGATACTGAAGAGGCGAAAGCCGACATAGGAAAAAAGATGGATGATGCTCTGAAATAGGCACTCTCAAAATTAGCTATCAGATTCAGACCACTACTATCCTCGAAGCTTTTGATAAGCTTAGAAAATCTAAGAATCCAATTCAAGTAATCGTAGGTGTTAAAATGAAATATATCAAAAATATCAAAATCCGTACGTGTTTAGCTGGCTAGCTTCGCCGTTAGCATTTGGAGACAGTTTAGTCCATTCTGCCCCCATGTTGCCAGTGTCGTCATGATGCGCTCATGAATCGAGGTTCCTTTCTCATTGCGTAGCGTGCCCAAGATCTTTCT
>CAIQHB010000026.1 GCA_903871465.1 uncultured Methanosarcinales archaeon | reverse complement strand
CAATTCATCATCGGAGGTCTGGCTGATATCCTGACCCAGTAAAGTGAAGCGGCCGCTTGTGGGCCGGTCCAGGCACCCCACGATGTTCAGGAGCGTGGACTTGCCACTGCCGGAAGGGCCCATGAGGGCTATGAACTCGCCTGACTCTATTTTCAGGTCTATACCCTTCAGAACGGGATATTCGCTGTCTCCGATGCGATAAGTCTTCTGGATGGCATCCAGATCAATCAAACTTGAAATAATATTCACCTTCATCTGGCCCTATTATATCTGAAGCCGAGTCGCAATGCAGATCCGTAGTTCGTCTCGCTTTCCGGTATGGTTCGGGGCCAATGTAATCTGATTCTACAAAATTGGTCCGACTGCAGCCTATTGTCGGATCCAGCAGGACCAGTTCGCCTGAGGAGCGTTGGCAGGATCAAGAATTCCCGATTGGGCGGCCCAAAGAGGTTTCATGTTCCCGTCAATTTTGACAAAAGCGACTGTGGATATCACTACTGTTGACATTTTTATGGTTTTAATCAACCAATCACTCCGCGATCGTCAAGCCCATTCTTTTGGCAAGCTTCTTCAGGATGATAGTTCCGTCACCAAGCTGATCTATAGCCAACTTATCCCCGTCATTCAGATCCAGCTTATCTCTAATCCTCATGGGAAGCCGTATTCTTCCATTTGCATCAATTTCTGTAATTGACATCTGATTCAACCTCTAGATTCCGATGTTGCTCCAATCAGATCGTCTTCCAGCCGCGTCCAGATCGATAACCCGTGATTGTTCCTGGTCAAGATGAATCCAAGCTTTCTCAGTTCCGATCTGGCATCCTCTGGGCTCAATCCACATGCTTGGGCCACACGTTTCAGTTCTCCACGATCAAGGATCCGACCCCGCAAACAGGGCTTATGCTCTAGGTATTCTCGGATCGCTTTCATAATCCAACTCCCGTTTCTCATCATATCCTTTGTTGAAACCTGACAGATCCCTCCGTGCATGGAACGATATATAAAAACTGAGCCGAACGAACGTCAGGTCGTCTAGAGTGGGGCCTATCAATAAATTGCCTGAAATTGTTCCGTTTGGACAAATAATGGTCTATATAGTTCGATTTTGCATTTCTCCTGTCCGATCGAGAGAAGGCGATGTTCTCATAGCCAAGGCCTATTGACAAGGAAATATATTGAGAAATGGTGACTTACAAAGAGCAGCAAGAGCAATGATTGGATTTGAACATAAATTCACAGGGATGAGGCAGTCCGCATAAAAGCGATTCCTTTTCTTTTTTCATCTCCCCTTTCACAAATTTCCATCGGATTTCATAATATCCAAACACTTCAAAACGGAATATGCCGATCGATTAACCCCTGCGCTTCTCTTCTCCGTATCAGTCCCCACGCAGTATAAATTTTTAATTGGAGTTCTCACATCTCCGAAGCCGGAGTTTAGCCCCCAGGAGGCCTTTTCCGGTATGAGCTCCTGATAATGTATCATATCGATGTGCTTCTCTATATCGGGGATATTATTGACTATTGACCCGAATGCTTTTTTCTTTATTGTCGATGCATTGTACTCGCCAGGCAGGGTAAACGCGAAACCGACAAGTTGATTCCCTCTGGGCGCTAATGTGGGATCGTAGTTTGTGGTAGGAATTACCCATGCATACGGGTCTGAGTCAATCCACATCTCTGAACCATATTTTGTGAAGATTTTTTTGGTCAGACCAAGCCATATAGTCAATGATCTAACTTTCTTGATCGATAGCAAATTCTGGCTGTAAGCCAGAGGCAGGCAGTCACAGTCAACCAGATGAGGTAAGTTAGACGAAAAGCCTGAGTAGACAACCATTTCGCCTTCGTAACTATCCTCATCCGTAACCACCCTTTCCACACGCTCGCCGCATTCGATCTTTGTAACCTTCTCATTCGTCCTGATTTCCACTTCACCTTTTGGAAACGATGCCAAAATGGAATTAACTATAGATTGGAGACCCCCTTTGGGGTATCCCTGATCTTTGGCGCCCTCTGTTATAAACAGATCATATAGCTTTCCAACATAGGGGACCACATGCGGATGATGGATTTTATTATCTATAAATCGAGAGATCGGGGCATTATCTATGGACGTACCTACCATAAAGTAACATAGCCAATCCAGGAATCGCCTGGTCGTAATTGAGACTTTGTCGGGAAGTATTTCGGATAGAGGAATATTGGAAAAATCCTTGCCTGCGTTCAGCAGATACAGGGTATTGAAAAGCGCCCTCATCAGGAGCAGCCTATCCGTCATAGGGAGAAGGCTAAAAGTCAGCCAGGCATTGATGCTCCAGGGAAATGTCTTAATCTCGCTGCCGATTCTCACATAGTACTTTCCGAAAGGAACGAATTGAGGGACTACCGTAAAATATTTGTCCATTAGCTCCTTTAGGGGACCGTTCTCCAGCCTTGTTATGGCATGAGGTCCTGTATCTACGCGATAGCCGTCTACCTCATAAGATCTGCAAACTCCGCCGATATGGTCCTCTTTTTCCAAGATCAATACGTGTTTGCCTTCTCTGGAGAGGGCTAATGCCGTCAATAAGCCGCTGATTCCTGAGCCAATCACAATAACATCATTCTTTTTCATATATCGTTATCCGATTTCCAATATATTGCTTGGCTATCATTCCATCAAAATGTTTAAGGCTTTTGGCTTGGAGACTTCATTCAATTTAGCCGGTAATAAGAAGTCGAAAAGAGACTTTATATCCAATAAGGTGCTGTCTGGCCCAGGAATAATCAAGAAAGAGATCGCCCAAGCGGTTGCTCTATTCGATATCATATCCTGGAACAATTGAAACGGCTGCGGTATTATAGCGTGGGATGACATGATCACCAAGGAAGATGTGGAGCACATCAGCTGGCTTGCCAGCATCAAGATTGAGGATGAGGAGAAGGATGAGTTCGTGGAGCAGTTCAACTCCATTTTGGAGTACTTCCATCAGCTGGACGAAGTGGATACGGATGGAGTAGAACCCACATACCGCGTCGTGGACCTGGCCAATATTTTTAGAGAGGACGTGGCCCGTAAGTCCCTCTCCCAGGAGGAAGCGCTTAAGAACGCACCGCGACGCGAAAACGGCTACTTCAAGAGCCCCAGGATAGTGTGACTATGCTCCTTGAATTGAAGGCCAGTCTACGGAGTGCATCGGCCGAGGAGTATCTTTGCCGGCTCTTTGAGAAGATCGAAAAGAGCTCGCTCAATGCCTTCACCACTCTTGCCCGGGAGAAGGCAATAGAACAGGCCAGACAGTTTGATAAAAATCCCGGCCAGGGCTTAATGGCGGGTGTGCCCATCGCCATCAAAGCATGCATATCGACCATTGGGATTGAGACCAACTGCAGCTCCAGGATATTGCGGGGATATGTACCGCCCTATGACGCTCATGTCGTGGAACGGCTCAAGGCGGAGGGGGCCATCATCATGGGCAAGACCAATATGGACGAGTTTGCCATGGGCTCTTCCACTGAGACGAGCGCTTTCGGGCCGACTAAAAATCCGTGGGACCAAACATGCGTTCCGGGCGGTTCCAGCGGCGGGAGCGCGGCTTGTGTGGCCGGAGGCGAAGCTCCCTGCGCCCTGGGATCAGATACCGGCGGCTCAGTGCGCTGTCCAGCATCCTTTTGTGGTATTGTGGGATTGAAGCCCACCTACGGGCTGGTCTCGCGCTTCGGCCTCGTTGCCTATGCCAACTCTCTGGAGCAGATTGGGCCGCTGACTCATACTGTGGAGGACACGGCTCTCCTCATGGAGATAATAGCCGGCCATGATTGGCGGGATACGACCTCGGCAGAGAAGGGAAGCTATCTGGCAGGCCTCAAAGGCGATGTTCGCGGCCTGAAGATCGGTATACCAAAGGAGTATTTTGGCGAGGGAGTGAACACGGAAGTGGAGAAAGCGGTCTGGGATGCAGTCTCCGTGCTCGAGAACTTGGGCGCGAAGTGGCAGGAGGTCAGCCTGCCCCATACGCGTTATGCTCTAGCCGCCTACTATGTCATTGCCATGAGCGAGGCCTCCTCCAATCTGGCCCGTTTTGACGGCTTGCGTTATGGGCTGCGCCAATTGGGCGAAGACGAGGACTGGCATACCACCTTCTCCGAGATTCGCGCCAAGGGTTTTGGGCCGGAGGTGAAGAAGCGCATACTTCTGGGAACCTATGCCCTCTCAGCCGGCTACTACGGCCGCTACTATCTCAAGGCCCTGAAGGTGAGAACGCTGATCAAAGAGGACTTCCAGCGTGCCTTCAAGGATGTAGATCTCCTGGCCAGCCCGACCATGCCCATTCCGGCCTTCAAGATCGGTGAGCGCATCAACGATCCACTGTCACTCTATATGGCTGACGTATTCACTGTGCCCATCAATCTGGCGGGCGTCCCTGCGGTCTCAGTGCCCTGCGGATTTGCCGGGCGGCTGCCCATAGGCCTGCAGCTCATGGGGCCGCACTTCGGCGAGGCCACGGTGCTCCGGGCGGCGCATGCCTTCGAGGCGGCGACGCCGTTCCATGAAAGAACGCCGGAGGTGGTCTGAAATGGATAACGTTATCATTGGTCTCGAGATTCACGTCCAGCTCAACCGTTTGCAGTCCAAGATGTTCTGCGGCTGCTCTACCGCGTATCAGAACTCCGAGCCCAACACTCATACCTGCCCAGTTTGCTTGGGGCTGCCGGGCTCCCTGCCCGTGCTGAACCGAAAAGCTGTAGAGTGCGGCATAAAAGTGGGTCTGGCCCTCAACTGTACTATTGAGGAGGAGACGCTCTTCTACCGCAAGAACTACTATTATCCGGACCTGCCCAAGGGCTTCCAGATCAGCCAGTACGATTTTCCTCTGGCTACCAAGGGCCACATCATGATCCTGGGAGATGATGGAGCCGAGAGAGACATTCGCATCAACCGCGCGCACATGGAGGAGGACCCCGGGCGGCTGGTTCATGCCGGCACCATCGACAAGGCGAAGTACACCATGGTGGACTACAACCGCTGCGGCATGCCGCTTCTGGAAGTGGTGACCGAGCCGGATCTGTGTTCACCGAAAGAGGCGCGCACCTTCCTGGACAAGCTGAAGAGCATTCTTGAATATCTGGATGTCTTCGACGGTTCGCTGGAAGGGTCCATGCGCGTGGACGCCAACATATCGCTAAAGGGAGGAGACCGGGCTGAGGTCAAGAACATCTCCGGCTTCAAAGGCGTGGAGAAGGCCCTCTCCTATGAGATCACCCGCCAGAAGAATCTGCAGCGCCGCAACATCAAAGTGGTACAGGAGACCCGTCACTTCGATGAGCTAAGGAGCATAACCGTCTCCATCAGAAGCAAGGTAGGAGCCCATGACTACCGCTACTACCCCGAGAGCGATCTGGTGACACTGCATATCGCCTCCTGGGTGCCGGGCATCAGGGCCACGCTGCCCGAACTCCCGGACACCAAGAGGGAGAGGTTTGTCAAGCAGTACGCTCTGGCGGACGATCATGCCAAATCTTTGACATCCGATATCAAGCTCGCCAACTTCTACGAGGCCGTGGTTGCGAAGGCTGCGCCCAAGCTAGCAGCGGTCTGGATCGCCGATGTTCTGAAGGGCGAGCTGAATTACCGCAATCTCGGCATCGACGAATTCCGTCCGGAGCACATGGTCGATATTGTGCAGATGCTGGAGCAGAAGAAGATCACCGAGGATGGTGCAGTGGAGATCATCCGCTCTATCCTGGACAAGAAAGGCGGGTCGCCTGAGGAGATTGTTAAGTCCATGGGCCTGGGCAAGGCCGGGGACGATGCTGTGCAGAAAGCCGTGCGAGAGGCCGTGGCTGAGAGCCCGGCTGCGGTGGCGGACTACAAAGCAGGTAGCGAGCGTGCTTTGAACTTCATAGTCGGGCTGGTTATGAAGAAGACCCGCGGAAAGGCAAGTCCCGGCGAGGTGCATGATCTGGTCAAGTCTGAGGTGGAGAAGTGCTAGATCCGCGGTCGATCATTTACCACGGGTGGATGCAGGCATAAGCTCGGCCGAGTGGATTCGTGCGCGGCTCGAATATTCATGAGCTGCTTGATGGCTCCGTTTGGGCCGGGCAACAGCCGTATGCTCTGGCAGAAGGATCGTCCTTTTTTTTAGGCGTGCGGGCCTTTTATAGCCTGAGCATGGGATCACCTGTATGATCCATACCAGCGTTCGTACTCCTTATGACTTCCAAAGCAATGAAGGATGTAAATGTGTCCTTCTTCAATATTGAAAACTATCCTCGCCTGTTTAGTTACCTTTTCGACATGGCAAGGGATGCCGTACTTCATGTGCTTGCGAGGTGGATTCTCTTGCATCTTCTCCAGGTGCTTTAGGAAATGGGCTACCATCTCCTCTGGCAGGCTCTCCAATTCCTTTCTGGCAGAATCTGAGAAAACAAGCTCCATGAATATCTAACGTCCAGACTCAATGATTTTCTTGATATCCTGGAGCGAGTGTGTTTTGACTTTGCCGGAATCCAGTTCTGACATCTCTATCTCCACTGCTCTGTGTACGAGCGTTAGCTCTTCCTCCTCGATCATTCTCTCATATGCCAAGATTGCCTGCCGTATGGCCTCCGTCTGAGTTCCAGCATAGCCTTTCTCGATGATTCCTTTTATTGCCGCCTCATACGGGGCACCGAGACTAATGTTCATGACGTATCACTCTTATGTACATTGAATGATCATCAAGCCATATTAAGGTTGTTCATTTATTAAAGAGAGCAATGCTGCAGGTATAACGACGTTGTACTAGCTCGGTGGCAGCTTCATGGCTGAGGCGAATTGTCGCTTTGAACAGCTGGAGGTTGACAATGATGTCGCTGTGAGGGCAGGCACGTGCTGGATGGGTGGATCAGTAAATCCCGTTTCTCAAAAATTCATAGAATAATGGTTGACATAGATCGATTGCTTTTTATCCATCCTGGTATTCATTGCAAGAGGTTGATCATCAATGTCCGGTTACTGGGATCCACATATTGAGCGCATGCCCATCGAGGATTTGCATGCCCTTCAAGAGGATCGGCTCAAGTCCATAGTGCGCTACGTCTACGATCACTCTGCCTTCTACAGGAGGAAGTTCAATGAGGCAGGCGTGGAGCCGGGCGACATCCAATGCCTGGCCGATATCACAAAATTGCCTTTTACGAAGAAGGTAGACTTGCGAGACAACTACCCCACGGGCATGTTCAGCGCTCCCAAGAGCCAGGTCGTGCGCTACCATGTCTCCAGCGGCACTACTGGAAAGCCGACTGTGGTAGGCTACACCAAAGGCGACATCGAAACCTGGTCCGAGTCCCTGGCCAGAGCTCTGACCTCCATTGATCTAGGCAGCGGCGATGTGGTCCAGGTGGGCTACGGCTACGGCCTCTTCACGGGTGGCCTCGGGCTGCACTACGGCGCAGAGCGCATCGGCGCCGGGGTCCTGCCAGTCGGGGTGGGCAATACCGAACGCCAGATCGAGCTGATGCAGGACCTGGGCACGACCGCCATCGCCTGCACACCCTCTTACTTCCTGCACATGATGGAGGTGGCCGAGAAGATGGGCATCTCCATCCGGAATGATACCGAGCTCAAAGTCGGCATCTTCGGAGCCGAGCCCTGGTCTTTGGAGACCCGAAAGAGAATAGAGGACAGCACCGGCATCAACGCCTACGATATCTACGGCACGAGCGAGATTTCCGGACCCCTGTTCACGGAATGCTATGTGAAAAACGGCATACACGTCTGGGGAGACATGTTCCTGACCGAGGTCATAGACCCCAAGACCGGAGAGCATGTGCCGGATGGCGAGCGCGGAGAGCTGGTCTTCACCACCCTGCATAAATTCGCCCTGCCCCTCATCCGCTACAGGATAGGCGACCTATCCATCATGACCAATGAGCCCTGCGAGTGCGGTCGCACTCACCCGCGCATCATGAGGATTCTGGGCCGCACGGATGATATGCTCATCATTCGCGGCATCAACGTCTTCCCGAGCCAGGTGGAGTCGGTCCTGATGAACATTCCCGAGGTCGGCGACCACTGGGAGATCGTGGTGGACCGCAAAGGGCCGCTGGATATGATGACCGTGCGCGTGGAGCTGACCGAGACCGGCTTCTCCGACAAGATCGGCGACCTGATGAAGCTGAAGAAGAAAGTCGCAAAGGATCTAAAAGGCGTGCTGAACATAGCTGCGGAAGTGGATCTGGTCGAGCCTGGAACCATCCCCCGGTCCATGGGAAAAGCCAAGAGAGTAACAGATAACAGAAAGGTGTAGGAGGCTTTCAATATGGCAGAGATCAAACAAATTTCGCTCTTTGTTGAGAACCGGCCGGGAAGGACGGCTAAAGTTGCAAAAACGCTTTCTGATGCAGGTGTGAACATCCGCGCCCTCACCATTGCGGAAGCTGGCGACTTCGGAGTCATTCGCATGGTCCTGGATGACCCGGAGAAGGGCTACAAGGTCTTGAAGGAGAACGCCTTCACCGTCTCCATGACCGATGTTCTGGCAGTGGAGATGAAGGATACACCTGGCGGCCTCTACGATATAGTCGATGCCCTGGGACAGAACAGCGTCAATGTGGACTATGCCTATGCCTTCGTGACAGCGAAAGCGCAGCGCGCCATGCTCATCCTGCGCGTGGACGACATCGCCAAGGCCCGGAAGGTGCTGGGCGAAAAGAACGTCAAGATCGCGACCAAAGAGGAGATCCAGGCCATCTGAGGGCCTGGAATCAAACTCTTTATAGTCCGGGTATAGGCCGAAAATCATAAAATCTTTATATCTTATTCGTCAAAGCTGTCGGACGGAGTTACGAAAATGAAGCCTCTTGCGATCTTTCTGCCAGCTATCCTTCTCCTGGCCTGCCTGGCCTTGCCTGCCGCAGCACTGGAATCGAAGGTCCTCACCATCTCGGAGAGAACCATATCCGCGGACCTCGGACCGAGCTTCGAGATTAACAGAAGCGCATTGAACATCAGTGACAATGGAATAGCCTCCCAGGACATCCTCATCAACAACACAGCCTCTGCCGGGTCCGCCTTCATCTCCATTATGAGCGTCTATGATAAAGTCCTAGGCAAGATGAGTCCCAGCAGTCTTTCCGAGCTTTTCCTGGTCGGGGGCATGTCTGCGGTTGAAGCCAGAGGCGATAAGGAGACCGGAAACTGGACCGCTGTGAGTGCCCAAGGAAAGAATGTGACCATTCACACAATGAGCACCAAGGATGAACGGATAAAGATGATTGGAGGCAGCTATGATATGGCCGTCTGGGACCTGGACAGATCCACTTATGCCGTGTTGGTATCGCTACTTGATAGGGATAACACAACTCAAATAATCAAGACTCTGGCCGTCAGCTAGACCGGGGCCGCGCATTTTTTTTTTTGAAATATTACATAGGGAGCGCGGAGGATCACGAATACCCCAACCATCAGGTTGGGGATGAAGTGAACCCTCGCACGTTTTTCTGCTATTCTAAACCGATCTATTAGGGAATCTCAGAGGAAACCGAAACCAAAGTTCTAATCGTGCGGATAAAGGGGATCTGGGCGACAAACACTCGACGATTTACTATCCGTCCAAATGTCCCCTACATTAAAGTATCTTCGCGTGCAAATTCAAGCTCTGGTGGGACAGATGGTACAAGTAGATGAGACAGATCTGGTTTACAAAGGCCCTTGGGTGAGAAGTGCT
>CAIQHB010000025.1 GCA_903871465.1 uncultured Methanosarcinales archaeon | reverse complement strand
TGTTCTCGAAGCTGCTTAATTATCTCTCCTTCGTCCATAATCCCAATTAAAGAATATTGACATTATATTACTTAATTTTTCTGGTCCAAATGAATTCTGAGGGAATTTTTCAGAGACTTAAGTGGGAGCTAAACACGTACAAGAAAAGAAATATTTTGAGGCAGATGTGTCATTTGAAAGGGCTATAAATATAAATTCAAATGATATTAGAATTTGGATAAACAAAGCTAGTTCCTTAGAAGCCCAAAAAAGACTAGATGATGCACTGAATGCCGTAAACAAGGCTATTGATATTGATTCAAATAATGCAGATGCTTGGAATATAAAAGGTGTTATTCTATCAGGAATAGCAACCCATAAACAAGAAAAATTGGATACAAAACTATTTAACCGTTGTATGGATAAATATAAAATCCCATTTATTATAGACAGCATGTTCATTGAAAATTATGTAGATCTGGATAGCGATTCACATGGGACTTGGCATAATCGGAGAGTTATTTACCTTGCTCAATCGATTGTCGCTATAAAAAAGGCTATTAAAATAAGATCTGAAGAAATGGAGAACAAACCGTCTAACGTCCTCAAAGATTGGCTTGCTACTGCTTGGTCCAATTTAGGGATTGCTCTTTGCTGGCTTGATAAATGCGATGAATCAATTGAAGCAATTAATAGGGCTATTGAGATAAAAGCCGACTGCGCAAATATTTGGTTTAATAAAGGTGTTGCCCTCCAGTCAAGTGTCCAATTATTTGATGCAATACAAACTTTTGATGAAGCAATTAGGCTAGATCCTATGCATAAGCAAAGTTGGTTTACAAAAGGACTAATTTATTTAGAGATAGCTCCTTCAAGTGATGAGGCAAATGTTAATGCTATTCGATGTTTTAATAGAGTTATAGAAATTGATCCTCTAGATCAAGATACCTGGATAAATAGGGGTATTGCTCTATCGAGAAGGGGCGATAATGAAGAAGCCATTAAATCAATGGAGAAAGCACTTGAGATTAATCCTAAAAATTATTATGCTTGGCTAAATCTGGGCATTTGCTTACTTGGATTGGGTAGATTTGAAAAAGCATTATATTCTGTAAATAAGGCATTAGAATTATATCACATTAAATCTTTATATTGGCATAATATGTATAACTCATTAATTAATGATAAGAATTATATAGATGCGGACAATGCATATGATAATGAATTTATCATAAATGTAGAAATTTCATGGGTTTTAACTTTGAGTGGTGATATAATTAGTCAGCTAGCTCTCTGGAACCAGGAAAGCTTTGTTAATGCTTTGAGGGCGTACGATGAAGCCATTGAAAAATATAGGTTTAATATATTAGCAAGGTGTGGCAAATGCATCGCCTTTAATTTTATTGGGAATCCATATTATTCACGAAAGGCTTACTTAGATGCAATCTCATTTAATCATTTGCTCAATCAAAATACTCCATATATTGATGCCTTTGAATGGCCAAGATATTGGAGATCTTCGTCCAAATTGGTGAGTCGGACCAATTTTCAGCCAACTTCACAAAATCATTATTATCGGCCTTTATCCAACCAAAACAACTAGATTTTGGATTTTTAGCTATAATAGCCATTATAAACCGCTATTTGCTAATAGGAGAAAGCAGACTAGGATTGCACCTATTCACTATTTTCTTTCGCAAAAGCAGCAAAGGGGAAGGGCGAAGAAGTCGCAGGCGCGCCGTAGACTTCGAAGCCGACCACTGCCACAGCGATAAAATACCTGCTATATACCCCTACGATTGTACTAGAACGCGAATAAGCCACTATCTTAGTATCAACGTAAGTTTTATTACAGGAAATATTTGATGCGAGATTTAGTAGGATTTCAGCCGGATGCATAGGAGATATCCTCAATAGCATCCTTACTTTAATTAAAGTTAAAGTGAAGATATTCCAACGAAATTGTAACACGTGGATATATGTATTTATAAATCTATTATTAAATTCTATCTCTATCTAAAACTAATCATGTATATTTCCTAGACAATAACCAGCATATTGTGTTAAGATTAAAACACTATCTGCTAGCCGCCTTTGATTCTTACTTTAGTTTAATTAAAGCGTGGGCCTCTTTTTAAGAATTAGTATCCTAGCTTTGTGATCTCTGGCACTTCGATGGACCTCGAATCTCTGTGGGTCTAGCTTCTTTACGAGCTGACTTACTCGGCCAGGTGACACGCCAAGTAATCCTCGGATCTCTGCGAAACTTGCTACATGCCTTGGCGACTCTCTCAGATGCTTCTCGATCTTTTGCAAATGAGCTTGTTCAGTAGGTGTAGGATCTCTACTTGCAGGATCCTCTAAGTGAGAAATACGCTGCCGATCCAGCGCGATATCATGGGCAAGCCTATCGCAATCTTCGTCCTGCTGGGCTGCAATTTCCGTGATTCTGCGATCCTGCGATTCTATCTGCACTTTGAGACGTTCAAGCTCACTAACAAGATACAAAATAGCGCCAGCTTGCAGCATCACTACAGAATCAGGTAGGTCTTCGGACATGGCTTCTGCCTCTGAAAAATGGGCGGGAGATCAATACTCCTCAGGAAGCAGGATCGTTGTAGCGCTTCTGTCAGCTTCCGTTATGATCCAGATTTTGCAGCCACCCGGAAGCGTGTAAGCAGACAACAGCCTGAAGCCATGTTTCAGCGATAGCTCGTTTTCGGCCTTGTCTTCAGCGCAAACGTCTCCCCAATCACCCCTTTGATGCCTACTAACGTAAGGCAGGAAACCCACTGCGGCGTATGTTAGGGCTTCCAGGGCACCCGGCGTTGCAACCAAATGGCCCAATGCAAACTTTGGCGGCATTACGCCACCTCGATATCTGAACCGCTGCAACTCGGGCAACCATCTCCAAAAGCTGCCTTCTCTGCTGCATGCACAGAATAGAACTTGTGACCGCACTCCAGACAAACGAACTCAGGTTCCTTTTCAATCTCAGCATCTTTCGCGACATGCTTACTGCTTTCGACAACCAAGGATTCCAGCAGGCCCTTAAATCCGGCGTTATCACATGAAAAGATAATATCACCAGATTCCTTGTAGTCGCCATCCTGAAAAAGAAGCGAAATGGCTACTTTGCCATCCATCAAGCCACCGTCCGAGTCGTTTGCATGACCAACATAGGCCAAAAACGATTTCACTGCGTCGATGCTCTGTGTTGTAGGGCTCACGCTATCTAAAAGCGTTCTTTCACTCATTTCGGTTCACCAATAAGCTATAACTACGTATTCATTTATAAACGTATTGTCGCAAGCATGTCTATTCCAGGAACCAAAATCTCGAACTTATACCTGGAAATAGCTTGCATTGATGGATATACAAAAAAAGGAGCAATTATAATTATGAAGAACGAGCGGATTTCGCCGCTCATTCCAGTCGTTTAGTTTGGTGAACCGAAACGACAAAAGTAGAGAGGATCTTATTGGATATAGGATTTTGCTTCTCTCACCCAGAATGCAGAAAAAGCCTAAGGGATTAGAACCTCATTAACATCTTCGTAATTGGACCCAGATCCTGTCGTCCTGATTTTCATCCCAAAGTCAAGCATTGATTATACCTTTCCCGAAGCGTTTTATCCGCTACATGTGCGTATCGCAGTGTTGTTCTGATATCTCGATGCCTCAGTATTTCCTTAACAATTCTTATGTCACAGCCATTGGCGATCATTAGGGTGGCAGGTGTGTGCCTACTAAAGACATGAACACCGCCTTTTTTCTCTATCCCTGCCTTTTTCTTGCACGCTGTAAATATCGTATGAAGTCCGCGTTTAGTCCATCGCATTCCATAATCGGTATAGAACAAGGGCATTCTGCCATCGATCTCCAACATGGGGCGAACCAAAAGGTATCGCTTTATTATGGATGCACATTCGTTTTTTATGAAAACGATCCCGTCTCTTCCCCCTTTTCCTTCGCGAACCCTCAGAGTCAAAGCTTTCATATCGACATCACTATCATCAAGATTGCAAAGCTCTGAGGCCCTAAGGCAGCCATAGAAGATAGTCTGAAGCATAGCAAGATGCTTTATGTTATGAACCACAGAAAATATCTTCAGAACATCTTCTTCATCGAAATAGTAAGGAATATCATCGTTTCTTTTTAGAAATGGGTAATCTATCGATTCGCCCCACATTTCGTGATATTTCTTGATCGCAAAAGAATAATTATTGATCGTGCTTCTTGAGAGATTTTTCTCGTGCAATATCCCTCTAAATTCCTCAAAATCAGTTGTTGTTGGTCTGTTGGTCTCAGCATATTTGAGATAAGACCTAACCAACCATACATAGGATTCTACGGTTGAGTTTCTAAGTCCAATATCTATTAAATGGGTTTCATAACGTTTCAAGTAGGGATTAAGGTCCAAAACACACTCTACTTGCCCCCAATCCACATTCAATCGCTTCCGGGACATTTTTACATCTCCTGAAGCGATCAAGAGTACAACCCGGTACCATGTTTCCACCTAATTCGCGATGATATTTGCTGACTGGGCCATGATGTCCACTTCGGCAAGCTTTCCCTCTACTTCCATGGAATCGCCAAAAATGCCTTCCATGAGCACTTTACCGTTATGGGCAATAAGCCTGACAACCCCTTCCATCGCCATATCACGGGAGTTGCCTTTCAAGGTATAGACTGTAAGTTCGCACATAGTTCCTCGAGAATATTAAGGCGGACCCGGCGGGATTCGAACCCGCGACCCCCGGGTTAGAAGCCCGGTGCTATATCCTGGCTAAGCCACGGGTCCGCTAAATCTGATTTAGCCGCCCTTGGGCGGCATCTGACCTAGTGTTTGCTTGAGCTGTTCCTGGAGCTGAGTGAACCGGCCCTGAATACGTTCTTCCTGATTGGCCATGTTCTTTTTGCGGATTTCGTTCATATCCTTTTTCTCATTCAGCTCTTCTATCAGCTTCCCTTTATCAGCTCTGAAGAGAAGTTCGCCGACGCTCTTGTATATAACAGCATCGTCTGCACTCTTCTCCAGTTCCTTCAACGCTGCCTCAGTCTCCCTGATCAGACCTTCGATCTGGCCTTTCTGAGCCATAACCGCCTGAGCCTGCTGCTGAAGCTGCTGGAGCTGAGCCAATTGATTTTGTATCTGCGGAGGCAATTCGCCACTCATAAACTCACCATCTCAAACGCGATCTTGACCAACCTTATCCAGGTATTTAAGGCTGCCCGGAGAGAGACCACATCCTCACCCCGGATCTTCAATCGAATGAAACCATCTCCCTGGTCCAGTTCAACATTGGATCTATGAAGCTCGTCATTCAGTTCCGGAGCGAGCGCCTGATAGATCTCGCTATGACGCGCTGTTTCAAAGACGATCTCCGCACAGCCCTTCATATCTTCAGCCTGAACTTGGCCTCACCCACCTCAATGAAATCGATCCTGCCGGATGTCACCGACAGAATACGTGTCTGGTGCGGTGCGGACGATTCCACCCACTCCAACTCGAAGAATTGAGCAATTGGAAGAGCATCCGCTCCCATCACCACGGGCACACACTTCTTTAGCCGTCCTACCTCTGGCTCTCCTGATAGACGAAAGGTCAAATTTTCCTCTTTTCCAGGAGAGCGCTTGACCAGGCCGCTTGGGTTGCCATGGTCCTCCACCACCACGAGCCAGGTTTCATCCTCCACTTTTGCTTGCTTCCCGCGATTCAAGTAGGGCAAAGTGAGGAATGAAGCCAGAGCCTTTCCAAACCTTCTTGCCTTCATAGAAGGATCTCGCGAGGTGGTGACGAGCATTTAGACGGCTTTCATCTTCTTGACTGTAGTGGGCCTCTCCTTCATCAGGATCCTGTGCCCACAGTAAGGACAGCGTATGCCGCTGTACTCGTAATCAACCTCAACGGTTTTTTTGCACCTGGTGCACTTATAAGCCATCTTCTACACTACCTCAAGGGTCTTTTTGAGAGACCTCAACAAAGAACGGCCTAGAGATGTCTCAGGCAAGAACGAACCTCCGGCAAAGGTATAGCCGCACTTGCTGCAACTCCAGATGGCTGTGCTTGTCCTTTTTACTCTGTTCCTTCCGCACTGCGGGCAGTCATACGAAGCCTTGCTCTTCTCTTCCGAATCGGCCACGAGCTTTCGTGACTTGCGACCGTACCTTGGACCAAAACGGGCTGCTGATCTGCTCGTCCGTCCTTTTGCAGTGTGCTTAACCATAATCCTTACTTCCGTTTATGCTTCCAGAAACTTTTCCCGGATTTCTCTCGCTTTCTCACATGCTATATCAATGATGCGGTAGGCCTGCTCGGGCTTCAACATTCCTGTGCCGCTCTTTTGCATGCCACAGATGTTCCCGCTTGCTGTAGTGATAACTGTGAGCTTGGTATTGGCTATTGCCTCTTCATCAACGCCTGGATCAAACATCAAGACGTCGCTGAACTCAATCGCAGTTGTGGCTATGGGGATGTCCCTTAGGGGCAAGATATAATCCTCGCCAAGGCCAAACTTGGATGCAGGCACCTTAGTGCAAAGAAGCGCGGCTATGGCGCCCAGGGACGCAGCGTCAAGGATGTTTCCGCAGTCATCCAGGATATGCACATCGATGAATACGATCCAAACTTGCTTGCCGGGCACTATGCAGAGCGCTTCCAGGTCCAATGCCTTTGATTCGCGCACACCGCGATCCACGACCCGCGCGAGTTCGATTCCTACCTCATTAGGTGGCCCGGGCTCAAAGTTGGGCGAGGCCAGTGGCACCAGTTCGGCATTGGTAATAATGACACCACGATTGGGCGAATCCTGGAAGGGCTCGCCGGGCTGCATCTTCACACCCACAAGCACCTGGCTGGAACCGAGCTTCACGAGAGCGCTGCCTTCCGCCTTTTGGATTACATTCCTCTCGATGGAGATCTCCCTGTATTGATCAAAAGTCCGGCCGTCAACCCGCTCCCCTTTAATGAGCAGGTTGTAGATAAAGTCCTTTTTGATCTCGGAGATGACGTTAGTCACAGGCATGCACCTCTTCTTTCCCAGGCTCTCCCGCTAGCTGGCTATATTTTTCCACCAGAGCCTTCCTCTGCAGCTCATAGATTTCTCTTGCCCCCTTCATGGCCATCTCCACGGCTTCGTGAAACTCTTCCGGGCTCAATCCGCCATCCATCTGCATAAGGGTGATATCGCCGTTAGGAGTCATGGCAATGGGCAGGTCAGCCTGTCCAAAGTTGTCTTCTTCCTTCATCGGGTCCAGAACTATAGTGTCGGCCACTTTGCCTGCGGCGCAGGATGAGATCATGCTCTTCATAGGTATTCCCGCATCAGCTAATGCAACCGCCGCTGCGTTTATGCCGGCGGTTCTGGTTCCGGCATCTGCCTGCAGTACCTCCACGAAGACGTCTATTACAGATCGGGGGAAGAATGATGTGAGAATCACAGGTTCCAGCGCCTCGCGGCTCACCTTGGAAAGCTCGTAAGATCTGCGGTCGGGCCCGGGCCGCTTTCTCTCCTCAACGGAGAAGGACGCCATATTGTATCTGTAGCGCACAATGGCTCTTGTTACATCCTGCAAGTGTCTCGGATGCACTTCCCTTGGTCCGTATACTGCAGCTATGACCTTATTTCCGCCCATTTCTATGTAGCATGAGCCGTCCGCTCTCGTCAGGATTCCCACCTCGATCTTCACAGGTCGGAGCTCATCTGCTCTTCGGCCATCCAAGCGGAGTCCGTCTTTGAAAAATGATATATCTGTTTTATCCATAGTGATCAACTTCTGGCCTCTTTCTCTGTTTTCAAGAAGTCCACTATCTTATCCGTCAAGCCATTGGTATGGGCTTCCTTCTCGATCAGAGCAATGGTCTTGAGTGCCAGATCCGTATCATCTGCACCACCGCTGATCCAGATTCTGCCATTCTGTCCAACGAAGATGTTGCAGTTTACCTCTTTCTTCAGCATGCTGATCATGGAGCCGCCCTTGCCGATAAGCCTGGGAACCCTAGTGTGGCTGATCTCGATGACCCGACCGGCCTTGATCAGGCCTAGCTTTCGGTCATTCAAAGTAAGCTCCACCTTCATAGTGGGATCTACATCTTTCACCTGGGTCATGATAGAACTGCCGATGCGCAAATGTTTGGACATCTCATCCGATTCGATCCTTTCTGGAAACTCCGAGATGTGCAACAGCCCGTCGTAAGGCGAATTCATATCCACGATCCAATTAGAGAATGTTATATCCTTCACCACGCCTATGACATTGTCCCCTGGTGCGGGCACATACTTACCAGCCAGGGGTATGACATTTATCTTATCCCTGTAGTTCGCAAGACCATACAACAAGGAGTAGACGCTTCCATCTTTTATGTACGTCCCCTCGCCCGACCTCTTGGCATCCTCAGAGAGAAGATCACCTGGTACTACCACCTTGCGATCCATGCGCTACTTACTCCATTCTTCAATGCTTAAGAAGCTTCGTCTCAGCTTCGCCTTTGGTCAGCCGGTTGACAAGGTCATAGAACTCCGTCTGCATGCCTGCAGGTATCTGCACCACACCAACCCATGAGCCGTCATTCTGCCATGCTTCGCGGGTGAGCTTTCCGAAAGCTGCAACCTCACCGTAAGCCTTTGGAGCATACGCTGCCGGAAGTTTGACGGCTACCTCTACCTCTTCGAATCTTATCGGTATAAGAGGCCGGATGGCTTTCATGGTGATCTTGACCAGCTCATCCGTAGATTTCGTAGGATCGATGTTGACGCGAGCCTCGGTCATGGCCTGCTCGATTCGGCCTGGAGGGTGGGGAGTTTTGGTCTGAGGGTTTATGGCATTCCTGGCTATGACTTCAATGACCTGTCGCCGCTTATTCTCTATGAACTGTTTGCGCTGTTCAGCCGTGAGGCTGATCTCGCCCTTCTTGATTATTATTTGGGCAATGGGAAGGACATCTGTTGTCCCGAAGGCCTTTTGTAGATCTTCTTCCGGGCTCCGATCACCTCGAGAGGCATTTTCGAAGATATCCTCAACAGCCAGGATTTCTTCGAGGTTGACGCTATCTCCTCGCTTTAGGGCCAGAGCACCATCGGGATCCACTAAAACCTCAAAGGTAGTTCCGTGGGTCTTGAGTCTGGCAGGAACCGCGTCATCCAATCTGACCATTCCTACGCCTCTCCCTTCTCATCTTTGCTGGCAGTAACCGTTGCCTTCATGCGTTCAACATAATCGGTTACTTCCTTTTCCGTCAGCTTGTAGAACTTCTTGTCGGAGAGCTTAATGATACCGATCTCCGTTGTGGCTGCTTCTACCTTGCCCTCAGCCGCTTTGTAGAGCGCCTCCAGACCCAGGAGCACTGCCTCGTCCATGGTCAGGTCTTCTCTGTACTTCTCTTCGAAGACCTCCATCACCGCTGCTCTTCCGGCCCCAATGCCTGTGGCCTTATATTCCAGCAGAGCTCCGGACGGATCGGTCTCAAAGAGGCGAGCTTTATCCTCTTCTGCGCCAATGATGAGCAGCGCCGTTCCAAAAGGCCGCACTCCGCCATATTGAGTGTATTGCTGCTTGAAGTCGCAGATCTTCTTGGCCAGGGCCTCGACTCCGATGGGTTCGTCATAAACCAGCCGATTGATCTGGCTCTCTACCCTCGCTCTATCGATCAGGACTCTGGCATCTGCGACGAGCCCCGACGTGGCTGCTCCTATGTGATTATCTATCTGAAAGATCTTCTCGATGGACTTGGGCTCCATGAGCCTGCTGGTAATCCTTTTGTCTACCAGCACGGCCACGCCGTCTTTTACTTTAATACCTACCGCTGTCGTTCCTCTCCGAACAGCCTCTCGGGCATATTCAACTTGAAATAGTCTGCCATCAGGGCTGAATACGGTAATCGCCCTATCATAACCCATCTGCGGTGCCATCTGCATCGTCGTGTCCTCCACTTAAATCAAAAGAGGTCAGCCCCAGGTATCGGGTGTCAGACCCTTTTGTCCAATTGCGGTCGTCCGGACAGAGATCGACTTCCAGGCCATGGGTGCGAATTATGCACCCGGAAACTTCTTCCAGCTCGATTCTTCTTCCGTCGCTTTCAGCACTTATTTTACTTAGTCGCGGTAAATACTTTTCTGTGGCTGATTTGATTGTACCAGTTACTCCTTTTGTATGCAGCACTACTCGGGTTCCATGGATCGAATAAACGGAGGCCAGAGTCGCCCGGGTCTCGACGGAATGGGTGTGATGAAACCGTATGAGTCCGTAGCGACCGTTGAAGGCAATCAGCTTTAGCCTATTTTCCGATGCGCCGATATCGCCAAAGAGAAAGAGTTGTTCGGAGTGAATCTCAGGCATCAGATCCTTGGCCAGGATTTCGTCCTCTGCTTCCAGCTCAAATATCATGTACCTTCTTCGGCTTCTGAGAACCGGAAATCTGCTCCTCAAAGCAGTTCCACTCCCGGACTCAGCCACTTTCTGCGATTCAGCTCAAGCAGTTTTCCCGGCCGGCGCAGGGCGTCCTTGGCCTCATCATGCTCAAAGCCCGCCACTTCCGCCAGGGCTATGAGCTCCCGAGGAGAACGCAAATCCAGATGAGATCTTGCTCCTGCTGTTATAACGGGGCAGAGTTCGAACTTTCTGGCGAATAGCAGGTTGCGTCTGAATGCCTCAAGCCAGCGAGCTCGCGGGCTGCCGCACAGATGAAGCAGTGGCCACAGATCAAAGCCGATGGACACCTGGTTTAGCTTGGCGGCTCTGGCTGTGGCAATGCCCAGAGGGCGATGACCATCGCAGGGGTGTAGCAGAAGGTCCACGTTGGGATCTTCGCAGGCAACCCTGATGATCTCCTCCGTAGTTCCGCGAACAACGAGAAAAGGGTATCTTGCCCGCAGTGCAGAGATACGGCTCTTGAGTGCCTTCGCGCTCTGTGCGGCCACCTCAGCACCGAATGCAACCTCGATTCCCTTTATGAATTCCACCGCACCTGGTCGAAAGAGCTTGTTCGGCTCCTGGTTGCAGATAATAATACCCGGGTAGCCCAGCCGCTTTGCGGTCAGAGCGAGACGGCTGGCGGATGCCGAGCCCTCAGGATAGGCCTTCAGGCACTCGAAAAAGCTCATATGAGTTCACTCAAAATCTTTAAGGCCGACTCCCGCCGGGCAGGGTAGGTCTTGACCAGAGCACAAACATCTATGGCGTCCTTCGAGTCCGTAAGGCGGAGGAGGCCTTTGTAAGCAGCTTGCTTGTCCAGTCGCAGGTGGAAGTGGCTATCCCCTTCCAGCCGATCCGGCATCTCGCGGCGCAGCCTGAGTTGATCTTCGGGGGATAGTTGCTCGCTAAGAATTTGAAAGAAGGCCTGCCCCTCTTTCTTTCTGAGGCAGGCCTCCAGGATTTTGATCTCATTTCCGAAATGGCCTTCTGCGGTTAAAGAGGATATCCGATCCAGAGGGACAAAGATGCTAAGCGCTTCGCGCACACGGCCTTCGTCCTCCGTCGCTGCCACAAAGGCCCGGAAAGAGACCTTATCAATCACTTGCCAATCACTTACTTTCCTTTGCCGTCGTGGGCCCTGATGCCGGGTCTTGTCTTCTCAGTGCCAAAGCCCTTATGTCTCTGGCCTCGGCCCTTGCGACCGGCGCTGGTCTTGCCCCGCACGGCTCTGCCTCTGTGGACATCGTTGCAGACCCACTTGAGGTTCTTATCATTCATGATGGATGGTGCGCAGGGGTCAACCAAGATGACCTCGTACCACTTTTGCTTGCCGTCTTCGGCCACCCAGTAAGAGTTAAGAACTTCCATATTGCGGAACCTTCTGCCGGCCCGCTCCTCAGCGATGCGCTGAATGGACTTGGCCATGGAGATGGTGTTCACGCCCATCTTGCTGGTCTTTCTGTTCCTCTCGTAACGGGACTTGCGCAGACCGCCACGCCTCACTTTAACGCGCGCCACGATGATGCCTTGCTTGGCCTTGTAGCCCAAAGCCCGCGCCCTGTCCAGGCGGGTAGGCCTATCGATCTTCTGCACGGTCATATCCTGGCGCCAGGCCTTAAGCCTCTCTTGCCGCAGTGCGCCCACGTATCCTTCTCTGGGAGAGGACCAGGCGTCACTGATATACTTGTAAAAAGACTTCATTCCTTTTCACCCATACCGGTTCGACCTAAAATAGGTCACATTCCGGTGCTAGAGGGAAAATCGGCTGATAGGAGATAAAGGTTTGCTAGGGAAAGAAGAGTTGCGGGGCTCGCCGGAAAGCCTCGCATTTCAGAAGCTTCAAATAAACGATGAATGGTATTTCTCTGGCTTGGAAAGGTATTCCATGATCTCATTTGGTTTGCTGAGCGGGTGGGTACAGTACTTCAGACATTCCGCCCGATTCATCATCTCAATCGCAGCGTTACGCTGCGACCCGCTTATTACAGATTTAAAATCTTTATTAATATCGTAATCAATGCGTCCGAAGGTGAACTCTTTGATGCCTCTCAGGCAGCAGCATCCGTAGACCTCTCCAGTAGCCGTAACTACACAGAGAAGAGAAGAGGCAGGGCAACGATGCGTGCGGTGCTCTATGCCGTTGTACTTATGCTCACCGATTCTCAGATCTCTTCGCGCGAGAATTTGCTCAGTCTTCATGAAATCTTTCTCAAGTTCTTTGTCACCGACCCAATTGCCAACCATAACTGCCAAGCTTCCCGAATATCCCCCGCATATCTCCCTCATTTCCTTCCTCAGCGCGGCAGCTTCCCCGGGAGTATGTGGGGATGGAAAGCCGACCTCTTCACAAAATGGTGGCCTGATAAGCACATAATCGGGCTTGAGAGCTTCTCCCAATTCCAGACAATTGCCTATCAGATTGCGCCTTTGATAATCCAGGCAGAAGGTCAGGCCTATCACAGGATGCCTCTTTGTGCCTCTGCTGACCAGCATTCTTTTCACTCCTTCAATCATCGAGGAGAAGTCGTCCGCACCATGAATGTCCTTCCTGGACTGCGGCGTCGGCCCGTCCACGGAGACCCTCACATAATCGCAGCATTTTGTAGCTGCGTCGATCAGTTCAGGACCCAGGTTGCCGCCGTGAGTGATCAGGCCAACCTCAAAGCCTAGTGAGTCGGCGATCTTGAGGATTTCGTCGAAGCGGGGATGCAGCGTGCTCTCTCCCCCACCCTTAAAGACTATGCTGAGGACTCCCAGAGCCTTTGCCTCTTCCATGATTTTCCTGGCAGTGGACACCGGCATGAAGACTCCTTCATGAGATCCGGGTGGATCGACGCACCAGAGGCATCTATGGTTACAGGCGCTGGAGACATCAAGCTCCATAGTAACCGGGAAGACAAACTCGCCTCTGACCAGAGCATTCAGCCGGTCCCAGTGCACTAGATACTTATGCGGACTGAATTCAATATCAAATATGCTTGAAGTCATAAGCTGGCATCACCCATCCATGCACTCATCCAATCTTCTGTCCTCTGATCTTCATACCTTTCACAATTGACTGGTTGAGAAATTACAATTTTCTATTTTATGGATTAATCTTTGGTAATGCTAGTGGAGTTAATTTTTGCGCAATTTCGTACATGGTTAATCAGATCCGTTGAGGAATATCCTGCACTATCATAAGAGACACTAACCTCACCTCCAAAAGACCTGACAAGATCGCATTCTTCTTTCACAACTTTTCTGTTCATATCCTTTACGTTTTTGAAAAATATTTGAGGACGCAGCGCCCTTATTGCCTCCTTGCAGTCCGGCTCATCAAATACTACTACATGATCCACCGATCGCAAGGCAGAGAGCACTGTAATCCTGTCGGCTTGGCTGTAGATCGGACGGTCTCCTTTTGCATTCTTTTCTTGCGCCCTCAGAGACGATGTGCTCATGGTGGCTACTACCAAAACATCACAGAGCCTTCGGGCATTGTTGATATGTCTCACATGGCCCAGATGAATTAAGTCAAAGCTGCCTGAAACAAGCCCTATTCGAGGGTGGTTACGACCATGAGGATAGAGAATCGCCAGTTTCATTAAGGATATAAGCTTGGAAGGATTAACGATAAGAGGAACCTGCCCGTTGTGAATCTGCAAATAACCTCTCTTTATCCGATCTTCCGAGTATCGCCTCAGATTCTCCTCCGGAAGGGCAACTGCATAATGATTCTCGGTCTTGACGAATGCAGGTTCACGCCCTGCAGCATTACCCAAAGCAGAAGCTTTTTTTTCGGCCAAATTTCCGTTTTCTATAACATACGCTATCGAAGTTGATGATATAAACTCCTCAATGTGGGAAATGGGGAGGATGCTGGGATAAATGCTTGCAATCACCCAGATCAGAAGCCTTTTGTCAGACTCACGAACGCCAGCCAGGAAACGGATTAACTCAGCGTCGACGATGCCCACTCGCCCAATAACTTCCCTGGCTTTGCATATATTTCGCAAATCCGTCCTTTGTGAATCAAGAAACATTAATTGATCACTAGTGGCACCTAAGGGTAGTCTTCTGCCCTTTTCCAGAGACTCTCAAACTCATTTCGAAAAAATTTGAAACATTTATTATGATCTTCAGTTACCTTCAGCATGGGACGGTTGTATGGAGTAAGTTTGTAGGGAGCTAATTCACAATAGATAATAGATCCATCATTTCCCGCATTCTTCTTTTTTGAGTTCTCAAGAATTAAGATGCTCCACGCGGGGAGATAGTTTAAGACTTTTGGATGAACGTTCTTCTGTATCTTCTCTATTTCCACCATTTCATTCAGGAATTGAATCGATCTTCCGCGTTCCGTATCTATAATTTTATGATAGAGTGAAACTTTCTTGTCTTCTTCCGAAATGCTCATATCTTTTTCCTTTTCCGAAATATTCATATTTATTTGTTGATCTGAAGTGAAATGCATTTTAAACGCGGAATCTTTTCCATCCCTTGGATCCAGAACGAGCAAACGAACCTCTTTATTCTCAATATTGCCTATTAAGTATTCTTCCCACCACTTCTGACCGGTCCTGGATAAAAGGCAAATTCTGTCTGAGCCACTTATTTTCTCTTTAATTTCCTTTCTATAGTCATTAAAAGGTTTTAGAACCTTATTTATATCAGGCTGGTTGATTAGTTTTCTTAATTCAATTGTCGAGGACTCAAGCTTCTCTGTTTGGTGTTGGACTTTACCAATCGCCCAAGGTATTGGTGTTAAGACCAGAAGAGCTAATGGCATCATATAGTCAATTTCTAATGAGTAAAATTTTAATATGACAAAAAGAAATGCTAAGATTATCGTATATGAAACCATTATTCTATCCCATTTATCCACCAAGACCGATTTGATATCCATAAATCTCCTCATTGAATTTGATTCTGTTCTGCTTGAGTTCTCTATCCAGAATTTTAAATTAGATGCAAGTAGCAGTAGGGATCAAACGCACCCGGATCCTCCTTCATTATCGGGCAGTTGCCTATACATCTTCTCCGCAAGTAATAATCACATGTCTTGCATTTCGCATTCTTATATATTTCTAGGTCCCGGTAGATAGCCCATCTGGAGCTGTCATTCCATACGGTCAGAAAATCCTCCTCGAGCAGGTTCCCGGCTACATACCTCTGCCTAATCTCAACAACCGCATCAGGATCGGATGCAGGAGAGTAGGAGCATCCATAGATATCTCCCTGAGGGGAGATCACCGCCCCTTCCCTGCCCGCGGCACAGGAGCGGTCCTTCAGGTAAATCCTATCTTGCTCGGATGTAAGCTCCAGATCCAGTGTGGTGACGAACTTAATGTTGTATTCCTGCTTAAGTTGCTTCAAGCCCATGATGAATTCCTTAAACTCCGCTGGAGTTAGCTGGAGATCCCTCGTGGTTGGATCGTTGGTCATTGGCCGCAATGGAATGCAGTTCAAAGATTCTACGCCGTGTTCTTCGCATATCTCTGCCAGGCCCTTCAGATGATGGTAACGGAAATGCCCTCTCCTGATCAGAGTATTGATCCTTATTCGGCAACCTTTTTCTCTTAGCACCTTAAGGGTGCTAACGACCCGCGCAAAGTTGCCCGGGCCGCGGATCTCGGCGTTGGCATCTTCACAACCCCCATCAATAGAAAGGATGATCCAGTCCACAGGCGACTTCATCAATTTCTGCAGCGTTTCTTCTGAGTAGATACCATTGCTCGCCAGAGAGATGTAAAAGCCCATTTGATAAAGCCCTTCCATGATCTCGAACAGGTCATCCCTTTGCGTGGGCTCGCCTCCGGTGCACCTGATCTCATAAACGCCGGCAGAGTATAGCTGCTTTGCAAGCTTCAGAATTGTGCTTTGAGCCATCTCATCAGAAATGCCCCCCTGGCGATTGAAGCAGGATCTACAATTCAGGTTGCATCTCCGGGTTAGCTCCCAGTAAATCCTGCGAGGTGCGGAAGCATATTCCGGCACCTTGGGATAGGGTGTATCGATCAAAGACTCGACATTCCATCTTCCCAACTTAACCAGATCGACTGGGTCGCCTATATCGCCTATTCCGTTTGCAACCCCCTGCGCTGCTGAATATCGCAAGCCTCCTGCATCCTTCATCCCCCATTTCAATAGAGTCTCTGCCAGCGTGCTACCCAGGCTGATGTATGTCAACCTTCCCTCATCTCTATCAAAAAGATCCAGGCCATTCCACTCTTTTCTGGCCCTATACCTGGGCATTTCCCGAGCAGTCATCTCATCTGTTCCATAGATTGGGCAGGTGTTCGGCCATGCAGTAGATATCTTTCTCTCCGAATCTTCCCTTCAGGTTCAGGATCCTGGCAGGGCAGCCCCCCTTGCATTCTCGCCTAATGTGATATTCACATTTCTGACAATCAGGATGCAGGGATCGGCAATCGTCCGGAATCCTTTTCATCAGATCGAGAATTGAGCTTTCTCTCACCGATCCTAGAAAACAAGCCTGCTTATTGACCAGAAAACCGCAGGGATAGACCGCGCCATCGGCAGCGATGTGGACGGTAGCCCCTTTTCGGACTGGGCAATCCTCGTTTTCCACTAAATGGCCCTCAACCACGTTGAAGCACTTTCTGATTGATATTCCCATTGCTGATAGCTCCTCCAGCCGGTACATCCACTGGAAATATTTCTGCGCAGGAAGCAGCAGAGTTGAGTCCGCTCGACCTGATGGGCAAATGGGATTGAAGGCCAGTTGAATTGAATGGCGCTCAGCTAATTTTGCCAAATTTTCCACCTCCTCCCACTCTATCCTGGAACTGAGAAGGGTATTGATCCGGATGTCTACCGACTCGGACAGCATTTCAATGTTTGCAACCGTCCTGGCAGTAACTCCTCTGCCCCGGAAATAGTCATTCGTCTCGAAGCCGTCCATGGAAATAATTAAGCTCAGATTATTGCGAGAAAGATCCTGGATTTTTCGAACCGTATCCCTGTCGAAGAAACCGTTTGTCTGAAGGATCACCTTCAATCCTTTTTCCTGTAAAGCACTAATTAACGGGAAGATATCCGGCCTCTGCAAGGGTTCTCCACCAGTTAACTGCATCTCAGTTATTCCTAGGCAATCCATGGCTTCATCTGAAAGACGCAGGATCTCCGGAGTTGTGAGGAGAGGTCCCTTTGTTGCGCCTTCATTGTTGAAGCAATGGCGGCAATTCAGATTGCACCCATTAAATACATTGATGTAGAATCGCTCATGTTTCGCCACGGGTGTCCTCTCCGGCAAAGAACCTTACTTGAGTCTCACTGGTTGGCTTTTCGCCTCCTAATGGCTGACATGAGGTGCAATTTAAGCATGGAAGTTGATCAGCAAAATCTAATTGAGAATAATCCGCCCGGATCTGCGCTCTTCTTAAGGCATTGAGCTTATTACATCGCCAAATATCCCTGATCCTCTGGCATCTGACATCTCCCAATATTAAATCAGGATTCAGCTCACTCTTGAATAGTTCATTGAAGCAGACGATCGCTTTTCCACTGCAATCGATGTTAAACCTGGCCCAATGAACAAGGCATTGATCCGCCTTCTTCTTGGCTGCAACCCGGCTGGGAATGAGGTGGTTATAATCGTGGTAGGTTCTGATAAAGGCATCATTCACAAGACCTGTGCTCTTCCAGTAATTCAAAAAAGAAGAGTCATACTCGTCGTCTTCGCTTTGCACGCGGCTAACTACCATCCGCGTGGGCAGGTCTTCTCGTTCTATAGTTCTCCTCAGCACTTTGATATTATCCACGACTCCGTGGAAAGCGTCGATACCTTTCGTCTTCTTGTAGTCCTCTGGGTCGCAGCTGTTAATTGAGATCTCAATGATGTTGCAGTTCCGGGCCAAATTCATCAACAGAGACGAATCCCCTGTGACTAAGCAGGTGAATAGCCATGTAAGTACATTGTTATTTCTGGCGTATTGAAGCGCCTCGGGCAAGGATCTCCATAGAATAGGTTCCCCTACACCATGAATCCTCAAAGTAGATAATGGGAATGATGCCATTTCGTCGACTATTTTTTGGAATAATTTCATGGATATTGTTGTTTTTCCAAAAGTCTTCTCCCGACCTTTATCCGACAGAGATCCCACCGGACAGTGAATGCAGCTGCAGGGACAGCTTCCACGAATTACGCACAGGTTAACAAAGGCGGGAAATTCGAGTGCATCATGTGAGGCGAAGCCCAATTCTTCGAATTCATATTGGCCCATAGTCATCATACTTCTTCAAACTGCCTTTTTTATACGGCCCTTATACGGCAATCTCACTCTGATTCTGGCGGACTTTTCTATAGGAGCTAAGGAGAGAATCGACATAATTATGCCAGCGTCTTACATCATTTTCTGAGAAGTTTTCGTGCTTAAGTGCAAAAGATGTAGATCTGTTCTGGCCAATCTGCACGTAATGGGTGAAATCACGATCGACTATCTCGTATCCGAAATACTGTGGCGTTTCAGCAATGGAGGTGCCTGGATATGGTATTAGTGGATAGACTGAATATTCGTCGAAGGGAAGATCTTTGCAGATTTCGAAGTATTTTTTAATGGTTTTATCGTTATCATAAGGCAAGCCCACAATAAAAAAGGCCCTTATGATAATTCCATTCTCTTTCGCGTTCTTTAGATGATTCGCCTCAAGACCAGATTGGTTCTCTTTTCCCAATGCCTTGAGGTTGTCAGGATTCAAGGATTCCAGACCCACAGAGATGTGTCTGCATCCACTCTCTGCAAGCAGCCGGCAATTCCGTTCGGTCAGGTCCTCAATTCGTCCGAATGATCTATATCTGACATTTAATTCCTTAATTTTGATAAGGAGTGCAGGGAGGTCGGGGTTTCCAGTGAAGTTGTCATCATTGAATCGGAACTTGTTGATTCCCGTTTTCTGGAGATATTTCATCTCCTCCACAACATTCTCAGCTCTTCGATATCGGACCTGTGTGCTTCCCGCTCCCATGACCGTGCTATTGCAGTGAGCGCAATGGTATTTGCATCCACGAGAACTTATCAGTGATACGGTTCTCTCACCATCAAATACCCGATTGAAGCTTCCCAGGTCTACCAAGTCCCATGCAGGCATGGGATAGCTATCTATATCAATTCTGCCAGCCCCTCTTATTATAGCAGGAACTGGTTCTCCCTTTTGAATGGCATTCAAAGCCAAAATAAACGCATCCTCTCCTTCACCTGTAATGACACAATCGCATTTGCTGTTATTAAGTGTAAATTCAGGAAGTGCGGTTGGATTTGGTCCACCCAATATTATCATTGATTTTCTGTTCCTTGATCTGATCTGCTCAATGCATTGTTTGGCATAGGAATAGTTAGTACAAAGGACAGACAGACCGTAGACATCTCCGTTCGGTATCTCTTTGATTTTCCTGGAGATCTCCGTCTCATTTTTGCATCCCGTCATCTCGTAAATAAGAACCTGGAAATTGCTTTGCCTCACCATGGATGCTATATAGAGCAATCCCAGAGATGGTTCCAGTCTATCGTCATCAACACAGAGTGAGGGAGGATTTATCAGTACAACTTCGATCATGTTCGTAATTTCTTTTTTGATACACATCCAAGTTAATCATCCACCAGCCTCATGTAGCAGATCTAAGGAATTTGTGCTGGTATCCCAAAAGCCTTCCTTGAACATCTTATATGTTCTGGTTGAGCTATTTAAATCCTCTCTAGAAGGCTACTATCCGTATCTACTGCATGGTGTGGTAACCTCAAATCGAGATTCATTTTGATCTAAATGGGCTAAAATTTTGGGTGTATGAGAATAGGTTTGGCAAAAGATGTAGGGCCATCAATACCACGGCTGCACACTCATGTATACAGCTTATCTATCTCACTATGAAACTCCCTAAATTTCTCCTTCAGTTCCAGTCCCTTCCGAGTGGTTTTATAAACAACTCTGGAGCCCTCGGGAACAACTTCCATGAATCCATTATTTATTAGCTTATCCAGATATGGTTTTGCACTTACGGAATTCAGATTGGCTTGATACACAATCTTTGTCTTGCTCGCACCATTCACGCATACTTTTAGAATCTGCGATGCAATTAAGTCGTTAGTTCTCCTTCTTGTCCTCATTTGCCTCTGCCTTCCATAGCGAATAATGTCCCTCCGGAATAATATAGACGATTATGTTCATTCTTATCACATACCATGCAGATTTGATCTGAATTTTAATTCAAATATGGAATAAGTATCTATCGACCTGATGGACTATTTTTGTTTTGAGTTTCAGATACCGTCGAATGGTTCAAGGTTTATTTCTCCCGCAATAGATTTATACCGTAAAGAATCTCTACTGAGTCTTTGGTGGGACAGTATTGAATCGAAAACTATTGGCTCTCGTAATTTTGGTTATGGCTTTTGCGAGTGTAACTGGCGCGGCCAATTACATGTATGAAAAGTCATCTGTGACGGGCACTGGATACAAGAACAATGAGAAGATCATCTCAACCCAGATCGGCTTCAATGGATCTAAGCTCGTTGAAAAGGAATCTGGAAGCGGCAACATAATCACGGATAGGACTGAGCTGGAGGCCGAGAGGCAGATTGGCAGCGGATGTGGTGGCCCGTTTCCATTTGAGTATACCGTCTGGATGAACGAAGCAGAACCCGCTTGGCCAGAGGAATTTAACTCGGGAACTGGAGATTTCGGTCCGTGGGGCTCTCCTGTTTATTGGGATGATTTTCTGCCATTACACATAAAATTCAGGTATCGCCAATGGCCAACAGGCTTTGGCCCAATGGATTACATCAACTTCACCAAGCAAGCTGAGTTTGAGTACATGCCAGTTAGCTATCAGACAGGCACATATGATCAGAAATGGATCGATAAGCTCTGCGTTCAGAACTACAAGATTGGCGCAGTTATGACCGAGATGTATACTCACGCTGAGCACCTGCAGAAGACGACCGAGGTCAAGACCAGAGATTATGACGACGAAAAACAGTTTATCAACTTTACGATACGGGACAACGAAATCGAAAGAAGTTTCGGCGTCCAGTATCCTCCCACCCCGTGCTGTACGGGAGTACTTGAAGCCAACCTGAACAGCAATGTCATCGGCGTTGCTCATATTGGCTGGATCTCGCGCGACCCCGTGGCCGATCCGCAGTTGAAAGGCCGCCATGCTGAGTATGGTCGCAGCGTCGAAGACCTTACTGGTGTCTTCTCCATCGAGAAGTTCATTCAGCTCTGGGGAAACTCCACGTGCGGTGCCATCAGCGTAGACTGGCTGCCCTGCACATAGCTGGAATCAGACTTTAAAACCTTTTTTTGATGGAACATCAGCCGGAATGATTCTAATATTTGTGCGTATTCATGCACTGCAATAGAATCTGAAAGCTGCACTCAACATGTCAATACGGAGCCTTCAATAAATAATAGTCCAGCCCGGATTTTTCAGGCCATGACCGGTGCCGCTTCCGTGCGCAGACGGCTCTTCTCCATAGTCCCATCCAGGGCGACTCGCATCTCCTGCTTTTGCGTCTCCTCGAAGTTTCCGTTCTCCAGGAGGTCCTCCATCATGCCGTTCAGAATGTCGTCCATGACCTCCATCTTGGAGTAGAGCCGCTGCCTTTGTGCATAGTAAGAATTGATCTGCATCTGCAGGACCGGGTTCGAGCTTGCTGGATCATTGCTCGCGAGGGTCGAGAGTTCATCGTCCGCTTTTTTCGCAGCGTCCTTGATCTTGTTATAAAGGCCAAACCAGATAAGAATCGCCGAGGAATCCAGCTTCTGGAGCTTGGGCATCATGCGCCCGAACCTCTGGGTGAGCTTGATCAGATCCTCGTTGGCAGAGCGAATGGCATCCTGATGGCGGGCAAGATCGGTTGCATACTTCGCAAATTCTGGGTTCTTGGACATATGTATCACCAAAGTCGAATTATCATTATAGGATAGAATTGCAAAAGCCTCTGGAAAAGATAAAGACGAGCCGTGCGGCGTGAAAGTGATGGGCTTTGAACTCAAGGGCGTAGCGGGAGAGTATAGCATTAATTACGAGGACCGACATCTCTGGCATCCAGATATGAACGATCGCCGTGACCAAGTAGCCCAGGCGCGCAGGCTTTGCCATCAACTCTGTTCAACCTCATGCGTGGAAGAGAAGCGCCAGGGATGCTATGTGCTTCTGCTCTCCAATCGTCCCCACTGGTCCGTCTTGAAGAAGGAGGAGCAATTTCGTCGCATAGATCAGGGGGAGAAGATCCCTTTCGACATCTCCCTGCCCCTGCCTGCTCGCGATGAGCGCGAGGACTCCGATCAGGGTGTGAATCTCTTCTGGGAACGATTCCGCTGTCAGCAGTGCGGTCTGTGCTGCTACACCCCTGGAGCGGGCCTGCTTCTGGAGGAAGAGGATTTTGAGAGAATTGCGGCTCAGGTCGGAAAAAAGAAGCTCAAAGCGCTATGCAGATATGACAAGACCCATGACGTCTGGGTGCTCAAACAGCCCTGTCCATTCTATGACCGAAGGAAACGAGGCTGCAAGATCTACGAAATCAGGCCCCTCACCTGCACCAAATATCCGCTTCATCCTCCGCTAAACGAGATGCCGTACAACCTGGCAGTCGATGCCTTCTGTCCGGCGGCGCGTCTTTTTGCCAAGGAGACCCTGGGGTGGTGGATCATCTGCGAGAACAACTGGGCGAGATTGCTCGGAGAAATGCAGCAGCGCTAGAGCATTTTCTGCTCGATCATGAAGTCGATTATCTCCGCAAATCCGTTTCCGTACCTGGCTCTGGCCACGTAGTCGGACATTCCTTTCAATTCCGGGCCGGCATTCCCGACTGAGGCACGAAAGCCTGCCAGCTCGAACATGGGGCTGTCGCTCAAGCTATCACCGATGGCTGCAAACTCAGAAAGGTCGATCTTCATGCGCTCGGCAATGCGCCTAAGGCCGGTCCCTTTGTCGAATCGCTTATCTTTGATATGCACGGCAAAGATGGTGTCTATGATATCCACAGGCAGGCCGAGCTCATGAGCCCGGTCGGCGACAGCAGGTACATCAAAGTCGCGCTGCAAGGTAACGTCCGTAAATCTGTATAGGTATCTGTGTCCTGCGGTCTCGAACTTGTGCAGAGGAAACTCATTCGCCAGCTTCTGATAGGCATCCAGGCAGATCTGCAGGTCTGCCAGAATCTCCATATCATCTTCAGCGTAGGAGAGCACGCCTCCATTCTCAGCAATGAATATGCGAGGTGTGCCCAGGAGGATGGAGACCGTCCTGGTGAAGCAGTGGGTGTTGCCTGTGCTCAACACCACGGGCACATTCAGCTTTCGCATGGTCTTTAAGGCCACTGGACAGAGCACCCGATTATGGTCCGTCAAGGTGCCGTCGATATCCACTGCCAGAGCCTTGATCATCGCTCCTGACCCTCCCGGGCAAGGGATTTGGCTAAAGAGACGCACGTCTGGGAGCTTTCTGGATCGGCATTCTTAAACCCTCTTTCGCGATGAATTAGGGGATCGAGGCCTATTGGGGTGCAAGGGAAAAAAACACCTGTCAGAGAGGGCACAATCTCTTCATCGCTCCAATGCATAATTGTCGAGTCTGGCCGGATGAAATTGAGTATAAAGTCTAACGCCTCCCGCGGAAATCATGGCTATTTGAAGGCTGAAAAAGGTTTCGTCACCCTGGCTCGGGCCGTCAGCCTCGTTTTGCCAATTTAACTAAAATTGAATAAGATCAAATACTAAAATATAGCGCATCTGAGACCGATATTTGCCGATATTGCCAATATCCATTCTTAGGCTCTTGGATCTACTCGTCGTGTCGTATCATTCCGTTTTGTTTCTCTTCCAAAAGATTTATGAGATCATGTGGGAAATATCTTTATCGCGCAATAGTGGATCCAGGGGAAATCCTGGGGCAGATTTGCTGGACTGGTGAAAGAAAGATGAATATGTATCTGAAGGTTGGGCTTTTTGGCTTTTTCATTTGGTTGATCCCGTTCATAGTATCGATTTTAATATTCCCGCTCCGAGCAATGCAGCGGACGCTCTTTGAATCAATCATGCCTGTTGTCATCGCGATCTGGACTGTATTCTTTGCCGTGTTTTATCTACTGGGACTTAAGAGCGGTTTCCAAAAGGAAGGCATCGTTATCGGCATGGCATGGTTCTTTATGAGCATCTTCCTGGATCTTCTGATCTATGTCGAGGGTCCCATAAAAATGTCTCTCCGGGATTATGCGATGGATGTTCCCGTGACATATCTCATGATCCCAACGATTACTTTTGGATTTGGCTATCTGATGGAGAAATATTCCAGTCGTTCCTGGTAATCTCTTTTCGGGAAGGGAAATTATATTTCCATACAGGATGATATTCCCGTCCGGTGAACAATTTTGGAGAGAGAAAAAAGTTTCGGCACCCGATGCGTTCATGCGGGAGAGGGGCACAATCCCTTCGGGGCCCATGCCACACCCATCTACCAGACATCCACATTCGTGTTCGAGAGCGCCGAACAGGCGGCTGCAATATTTTCCGGCCAGCCTGGATACAGGTACATACGCTCGCCTCCTAACACGCCCACGCATGCAGCATTTGTGGAAAAGATCTGCTCCCTGGAAGGCGGAAAGGCGGGTCTCGCTTTCTCATCCGGCATGGCCGCGGAGACCGCGCTTTTTCTCTCTCTGCTTGAGAGCGGAGATCATCTGCTGTCCACGAATATCATCTACGGCGGAACCTACGGGCTCATCTCCTCGCTTCTGACCAAATTTGGAATTGAAGTCAGCTTCGTGGACACCACCGACCAGGGCCAGGTCAAGGCAAATATGCGGGAGAACACCAGGATGGTCTTTCTGGAGACGCCCGCCAATCCCACCATGGCAGTGAGCGATATTGGCGAGATCGGCAGAATCGCGAGAGAGGCGGGAGCGATCACGGCCGTGGACAACACTTTCGCGACTCCCTATTTCCAGCAGCCTTTGCGGCTTGGAGCCGACGTCGTCGTCGAAAGCTGCACCAAATATATCGGCGGACATGGCGACCTCCTGGGTGGCGTGGCAGTAGGGTCGAACGAGCTTATCCAGAGCATGAAGCGTCCCGCGCTTTTAGCGGGCGGCACGATGGGGACGCATGAAGCCTGGCTCTGTCTGAGGGGCCTGAAGACGCTGCACCTGCGCATGGCGAGGCATGCAGAAAACGCGATGCAGCTTGCCCTTTTCCTGGAATCGCATCCTAAGGTGCAAAAGGTCAACTATCCGGGCCTGGCCTGTCATCCGCAGCACCTGCTGGCCGGGAGGCAGATGAGCGGATGGGGTGGCATGCTCTCCTTTGAAATTAAGGGCGGAGTGGAGGCCGGCCGCCGTCTCATGAACAATTTGAGGCTTTGCAGCCTGGCGGTCAGCCTGGGATCGGTGGATACTCTGGTCGAGCATCCTTCGTCCATGACTCATGCCGTCATGCCCAGGGAGACGCGAGAACGCCTGGGAATCAGCGACGGCCTGGTTAGAGTGTCCGTGGGCATAGAGGACGCGGAGGATGTTCTGGCGGATTTCGAACGGGGCCTGGAGATGGTATGATCCTTCCAAACGATCAGGGCGGGTGGCAGACACCGCAGGGCACATAGCCCTTGCCCCTGGCGTCTTCAGATCCGGAAAACCAGACCTCGTTTTCAGATTTGATCTTCTTGGCCCACTGGCAGTCCGGGTAATGGTACTTATTTGACTTTGCGGATCCTACGAACTTCTTGCCGTCATTCTTTCCGTCGCCCGGAAGCGGAACCGGGGGTTTCCACCACTGCATCGGGTCAAATTCGTTATCCTTGGCATCCTCCACAATAGCATGTCCGGAGTCCACCAGCATGCGGTTGAAGTTCTCACCCACGGAGCCGTCGGTTTTAGACAGAAAAACAACTGAGACATTGCGACCGTATCGATCCTGTCCAGTTTTGTTATCGAGATCCAGATGAACCGATTTATTGAGTAGCTGGTTTCTGGTGTACTCCTTTGCCTCCGGCCCTCCTGGTGCCGTCAGCTCAGGACTGTTGACATCCGCCAGGCGGATGCTTCCATAACCCTGCACGTTTATGGTATCTCCATCCATTACGTGAGTGACAATTCCACGGCCTTCATCAGGAAGAGCTGGCGCAAGCGGCAATAGGAGCGCCAGCGCCACGAGTAATAGGATCCATTTTCTCATTTTTTGCCTTCCGATATTATGCTAAACATTATAGGGTTCGTTTCCTTTAAATTATTTTTCCTAAGCTTAAATAAATTTAATAATTTGTTTGATCCTATTCAAATATTACTTGAAGAATAACATAAAGATGCATGTATCCATTAAATTTTGATTATATGTGTTTTAGAATGAGGGTGATCCTTTGGATTGATACCACTACCATTGTCCGTTCTGAAAATTCGCGGATTTTGCAGACAAAAAGGATAGAGGCCCATATTACGGTTCGATAAGAGGATCCCGGCTTCCATTGATCAGAAATGCCTCTTCCCGCTCGATGCAGGTGGGACAGGATCGGCAGGGCTTCTCCTCTCCTTTGTAGCAAGACCAGGTGAGCTCATATGGAACCTTCAATTCCAGACCCATCTTCACGATCTCGGCCTTGGTCAGGTCCACGAAAGGCGCCTGCAGCTCTACCGGGTGCCAGGCCGTAGCCAGCCTGATGGCAGGCCTGAGCGCTTCCACGAACTCCGCTCTGCAGTCGGGATAGATCGTCGCATCATTCTTATGGGCAGCGTAAAATATCTCTGGAATCTCGTGCGCTTCGGCGTAACCGGCCGCAACGGCGAGCATGATCATGTTGCGATTGGGCACAATGGTCTTTCTGGCGGCCTCTTCCGTGTAGTGGCAACTTGGCACATCCTTTCCCCCGAGAAGGGCGCTGTCGCCTAAGAGTAAGCCGAGACAACATAGATCGATGATGACATGGGTTACATGCAGCCTTGCTGCCACCTCTCTTGCACAGTCGATCTCCTTCTTGTGCCTCTGCGCATAGTTGAATGTGAGGGCATCTACCTCATAGCCATTATCCAGCATCTTGTAGAGCAATGTCGTCGAATCTACTCCACCGGATAGGATCAAAACAGCCTTCATCTCCAACTCCCGATTCATTCCGGCTCGTATCCTGTGGAGGACTTATAACGCGCTCGAATCTTCCCGGCATTCTCCCCGGGCAGCTTCTCCTCCAGCACATTCAGGAATATCCCGGCGAATTCCGGCGATATGCACAGCAGGCACTCCGAACCGTCCAGGATGCGACCTGCAAGATAGCCAAGATCCCGGGCATCCAGCCGCTCCAGTCTCAACTCGAAGTCCTCGGCATCCTCTGCGATATGCATGGAGACCGGCGGGAGGATGGAGCGATATTCGATCCGTGATTTATTCTCAATCTCCGGAGCCAGCTTCTTTAGTATTTCGATATCTTTCTCATTGAGCTTTCTCATAACGATCAATCTCTTCCGGGGTTTTGGGGTTAAATGAATCTGTTTTTTCGGTTCTGGCTTTTCATTTCTTGCTTTTTCCTTCTTCATTTTTCAGAGCCGTGACGAGAATCTTGTCCACCCGGTGCTCATCCATGTCCACAACTTCGAAGAGGTATCCTCCCCATTCAAAATGATCTCCTGTGGAGGGAACTTTCTCCAAGTGAGTCATTACGAACCCACCCATGGTCTGATAAAAACCATTCTCTTCTTCGGGCAGGCTTTCCAGTTGCAGAGACTCTTCAAAGTCATCTACAGGCATCGTCCCGTCTACCAGCCAGGATCCGTCACTCCTCTGCAATATTTGCGGCTCTCCCAGATCCTCGATGTGAGGTATGTCTCCCACCAGCCCTTCTAAAAGGTCTACCAGGGCCACAATTCCCTGCACAGAGCCGTATTCATCCAGAACGATGGCGAGATGAATTCCAGTCTGTTTAAACTTCTCCAAAACCTTCAAGGCTCTCATGCTCTCCGGGACAAAGAGAGGCGGCAAGAGAGCTAACTTCAGGTCCACCTTATGGTCTGCCAGATTGCAGCTCAAGAGATCTTTGGACTGCACCACACCTAAAACGTTATCGAGCTTCTTGTTGCAGACCGGGAACATTGAGTACGGCCCGCTGGATATTTTTTTCTGAACCTCGGCCGGAGAGTCGTCCATGTCCAGCCATACAACCTCTCCTCTGGGAGTCATGATGGAGTTGACCTTTCTGTCACCCAGAGAGAAGACCCGCTCCATAATATCCTGCTCCTCCTCCTCGATTATGCCCGCGGTGGTTCCCTGGTCAATCAGAATTCTGATCTCTTCCTCTGTAACACCAGGTTCAACATAAGATCTCACACCCAGTACTCGCAGCACCAGTTCCGTGGAGGCGCTGAGCAACACAATCACAGGATATGCAACTCTAGAAAAAGTATGCAGCGGGGAAGCCGCGAGAGCGGCAATGCGCTCAGGATTGTTCAGGGCAATTCTCTTAGGAACCAGCTCTCCGATAACCAGGTTGAAGAAGGTTATCAAAAGGACCACGGCTGCCAGGGCAATGCCCCCGCTGTAAGGGACAAGGGCAGGAACATCCCTCAGATAAATGGCAAGCTCGTTGGCTATTGTTGCACCGCCGAAGGCACCGGCTAAAGTTGCCATCAGAGTCATTCCAGTCTGAACTGCGGAAAGGAGCTGGTTGGGGTTATTGGCCAGCTCCAGAGCTACTTTTGCGCCTGCATTGCCTTCTTCTGCAATCTGACGGAGTCTGGCCTTTCTTGATGAAACAACAGCCATCTCTGCCATGGAAAAGGCGCCATTGGCTAGGAAAAGGATTAAAATGATCAGGATCTCAGAGAGCATATGCATTTACCTTTTTAGAGGATATTTTGGCTCATTCATGTATATTTTCAGATTAGATTCCATATATATTTTTCGGATTCCTATCATGCAATTCAATTTTCGTTATTTTTCCGGGATGAACGTCCTGAACGATTCATTCTTTGTAAGTGGTAAGCTATCTGGAAGTTATTTATAGCTTCGCTGAGCTGAGAACATACTCTCCTAAAAATTATAAATCAAGCATATTGTCCGATGTCAATTTTTGGACGATATACTCCTCCAAAAAATCCATAATATAATGGATTCATCCTAACCTACTCTTTATGCTCCTGGCAGCCAGCATTCCAGTGGAGAATGCGGCCTGCAGGTTATAGCCGCCCGTATCCCCGTCGATATCCAGCACCTCGCCCACTAGATATAGCCCTGAAACCCGCCTGGACTCCATCGTCTTCGGATTGACCTCTAACAGATCCACTCCACCTCTGGTAACCATGGCCATATTGAAACCCACTAGTTCTGACACAATAAGAGGCAGGCCTGTCAGATTATCGGTCAACTGAGTTCGCTTCTCTCGTGTCAGATGAGCCATGGTTGAATCTGCGTCGATTCCGGAGAACTCTAGAATTCTTTTTATCAACCTGGGAGGAAGCGGAACCGAGTGGGGTAGCTCCGCCAGCGCCGTCTTCAGGGTGAGCGCGCCATTCGATCGAGCTCTGCCCAGGAGCCATTCATCCAGAGCCCCGCGTTCTTCTAGGGGCACAAAGGAGAGCTTCAAAATGTCTCCCGGCCGGATGCGCCTGGATAGGTCGAGTACTGCAGGACCCGATAGCCCCTGATGCGTAAACAGAATATCGCCATGCATCTTCCCGATCTTGCCTTGACGGTGCCGCGAGATCCCCATATCGGAAAAGGAGATGCCGGCCAGCTCAGAGAAGGGGTAATCTTTGATTATAAGGGGTGTCAGGGCCGGCCCAATCTCGACGATGCTGTGGCCAAGATCGCGGGCGAACCTGTAGCCATCTCCGGTCGAGCCCGTGCCGGGATAGGAACATCCTCCTGTGGCAATGACTAGCAAACGCGAATGGTAATCACGCCCAACGCATGTGACCCTGAATCCGTTCTCTGTCTTTGCTATCGATCTGACCTCCTGGCCGCAGTCGATGCTAACTTCCTTATCCATGCATTCTTCGAGTAGAATATTCAATACATCTCTGGCTTGCAGTGTCTCTGGAAATATCTTGCCTCCCTTCTCCCGGATCATGGCCAGGCCTTTTTCTCTAAAATAGGTGACAAGGTTATGGTTAGTGAAGCCCAATAGAGCCGGTCGCAAGAATCTGCCGTGATCTCCAAAATGATCGAGGAAGGCCTGGATATCTCCGTCATGAGTTATATTGCAGCGGCCGGATCCGGAGATGAGAAGCTTATGCCCGGGAGCGTCCTTCTTCTCAATAACTAAGATCTTCCTACCTTTTTGAATTATATCCTTCTGGATGGAATTTATGGCACAAAAGAGCCCGGATGGGCCCGCTCCGATGATTATCAGATCGTAATCTTCATGGGGTGTACCATCATAGCCGCCAGAGTGGCGTATGTTGTTTTTTGCATGCAAAATTTCGTCTTGCCTGTCCGCTTCGACCGCATCATCTGACTCGTTACCGGACTCATTATCGGTTTTTTTATAAAACGTTGCCAAGTGGATCGCTCTAATGCTATCGTGACCGGATAGATGAAAAGCTTAACTGCACAGAAGCGATGGTCACTGGCAGTCATTCGGGGGCGTGTATGCGAGCTACTGAAACGCCCTCCCACGTGATGCCGCGGATGTTTGCTGCCAAAATGAATCCAATGGATTCGGTTTTTGGTTTCAATTCGTCTGTGATAAAATCGAAAGTTATAGATATGATCAATTCGATATTACTATAGATGGAACCATTAGAGAGCGATGCCGCCAGGGGAAAGAAGGCGGATGAAAACATAATCGAGGCCAGTCTTCGCAAACCTTTCACGATCTCTCTTAGTGCGCTTCCTACGGCAGGATATACATGGACGGCGAATTACGATTCCCGCTTCTTGAAGCTTGAAAATGAACAGTTTCAGAGTTCTCACACAGAAACCATAGGCAGCGGCGGGATGCAGATCTTCGCATTCATGCCCATCTTATTGGGCAAGGTGGAAGTTGCGTTCGTGTATAAGCGGCCATGGGAGAATGAAGTGCAAGATGAAAGAACTTTTATAATTATGATTCGCGAATGAGTGTCAGTATATTCTGAAAATATTTGCATCTATTTTCGGAAAACTTCATCAAATCTATTTATAAATTATTATTAAGAGTCCTTTGATTTGTTAATCGTGAGAGATAGACTTTTTAAATTTTTAGCTCATATTTTGTTCTATATGACTTGAAATTGGCATGATGCGAATAAATTATCTTAAAATTTTCTTTCAATTCCTGAAATGCGATCTGGCCAAAACTTTAAATCTACCGAACATGATGACTAAAATATCTAAGGAGGCATGTCATGGGAATAGAAGAAGAAATTGTTAACAGAATTCTGAACTGTCTACCTTCGAAAAGCCCTGAAAAAAATTGGATGTACGAAATCGCAGCCAAAGCCGGGCTGATTCCAGCGCAAGCCCCAGCGAAAGCCATAGTAGATCTGAGGGAACCTTGGTGGGAAATTGGGGACCAGATGGATTCAGGATCCTGTGTAGGTTGGGGGACCGCAGATGCCGTATGTCGATGGCATTTTGTGAAGAAAGGCCTTCTGCGAAAAGATCAAAGGCTATCGGTTCGATATCCCTGGATGGCAGCAAAAGAGGTCGATGTCTTTACCGATTATCCCACAACTTTTCTGGAGCTTGAGGGTACCTGGATTACGGCGGCATTGGATATTGCTCGAAAGTTCGGATTGGTCACCGACGATCTCTTGCCATTCAGGCTCCCGGATTCGAAGGGAAGAATGGCAAATGAAAGACTGTATGCAGGGGGGCCTCTGCAAGATTTCTATTCAAAGGCCTCAAATCTGAAGATTGCAGGCTACTATAACCTGGGCACAAATATGGATAATTGGAAGAGCTGGTTGGCAACTAAAGGCCCAATCGTGACGAGGTTGGATGTAGATTCCACCTGGGAAGATGCTGCAAAGACTGGCGGGAACCTCGATACCTATCAGCCAAAAACAGCACACGGAGGACACTGTGTAGCCATTGTAGGATACGGTTTTAAGGATGATCGGTTCATTGTGCGGAACAGCTGGGGTACTTCATGGGGCGACAAAGGATTCGCGTATGCTTCTAAGGCCTATGCCCAGGCAGCATTCACAGAAGCCTATGGCGTCAATGTTTGAGAGCGCTTAGATGCTGAACCCAAACACTGCATCCTCTTGAGCGGGGTGCAGTGTGCATTTTTCGCTCCTAATCATTCCTCTCTCCTCGATGAGCAGAGGAATCGCGTCGGCGATCATGAGTGAACCTATCTTTATAATCCAGTTGTGGCATAAGTATTTTGAAAATATACATAGCCAATAACACCAGTTGAAATCGGATTGGCGCTGTCCCGAAATAGGGATATCCATATGAGATGAGGTATGAAATGAATTTGACTTTTATTATCTGTAAAATGACATACATTCTTGTGCTCCTGGCCACTGGAATAAGTGGCGCCTCAGCTGTCGCTCCCAGCAATCCGACCTGTCCCGTGGGTACAATTCTCTGTAATGGAACCTGCACCGATACCAGCGTTGATCCGCTGAACTGCGGCTCATGCGGAAATGCCTGCCATGATGGGACTGCTTGCGTCAACGGGAAATGTTCTTGTCTTGTAGGTCTTGAGCTATGTAACGGGACATGTACTGACACCAGCTTCGATTCACGCAATTGTGGCTCATGTGGAAATATCTGTCCCCTTGGGAAGACATGCCTCAATGGAAAATGCTTATGCCCGGCAGATCTCGCTTTCTGTAATGGAACCTGTGTTGATGTTAGCATCGATGAATTTAACTGCGGCACCTGTGCGAAAACCTGCCCACCCGACAAGACCTGCATTAACGGAGTATGTTCGAATCGACCCATCAATATCTGTACTGATGGGTATTGTTCTTACCCTCTCTCATTTGAGTCATGATTATTGTGATATCAGTTTGCCTTGAAGACTTACAGATTGGTTACAGGGGGCTGTTGCAGGATTGCCATTCCCCATCAAGTGCCTCTTTGTCAAGTTCATTTATGAATGAGTTGAGTCTTAGAATGGGAACAATGGGGACGCCTTCATAGGATCTTATCTCTTCCTCAACCAATGTTACTACAATTGGAATTGCATTTTCTCGTGTCAAATATCGGTAAAATTCAGTTCGTTCTATATGCCTTTCAATAGCTCTTTTTAATGCGGATAATCTGGAACGGTTACCTGCCCATTTTTTACATTCTACCAGAAATGTCTTGTTATTTGTCTTGGCAATGACGTCATACTGTCTTCGCCTCTTCTTCAGTGTCTTGACTGTATTTGTCACGGCCAGGAAATCGTTCTTTTCAAAGACAAAAGCGGTTAATCTTTCAAAATTCTGCCAAATAACTTCATTCGAAACCCGGGTTAAATCTTCCATGCACTTAATGTCTTCAAAATGACATATTTGCTTCTTATTGCGGTCCGGTTTATCCGGGTCAGGCTGAGCTGGGTCTGACTTCATTTGCAGCGTTTTGAAGCTATTGCTTAATAATATTTCTATCCATTCATCCTCTCGCCCGGCCCCAGCAATAGCTCCCTCAGACCTCAATCTCAATCACTCTTTCATCCGCGATCCGCCCGGCGGCAGGAACGGCACGATCAGGTCCACAGAAGCCGCAGCCTTCAAGAAAGCCCTGTCCTCCACCTTCTCTGAAAACTGCCTGTAGATACGCTTCGCCAGATCATCGGCATTGAATTCGCCGGGCTCAATCTCCACCGACGGGTCAGCATTGGGCTTTACGGCCGAGACCGGCCCGCCGATCAAAACCCCTTCCGCTATGCCCACGGCTATGCCCAGTGGGACATCCCGGAAGTACCTGCGTTCCCCTCGAATGACAAAGCCACCTTTCTTCAAGAACTCGCCGGACTCCGGGGTCTTGCTGACCTGATCGCCCTTGATCAGATAGCAATCGGCAGCCACTAATCCTCCTTTCCAGACGGAGGAGTAGCTCACTGCAAACTCTGCCGCCTCCCGGAGGGTGCTCTCTGGAACCTCTTCCCCTTCCGTTTTTATCACTGTCAGAGGAGCGCCGGGCGCATCCGTGTGCATGGCCAGGTCGCGCCGCTCCAAGTATTTGGTGTAGATCTCCTCATTGGTATCCGCATCCCTTCCGCCCAACACCAAGAATCCATCCGAGGAGTAAAACCAGCGGAACCTCTCATACCACTTGGGCTTCCTGCGGCGGTGAAACTGTGCCGCCCTCGTCTTCTTGGGCCCGGCTTTGCTGGTGCGCAGCTCCTCGGTGATGGCCAGAGCAATTGTGGCACCACTGGCTTTGCGGGCCATCTCTTTGGCCTTTTCATAATACCTTTGCGCGTTCTGAGGAACTGTTAAGCTGGCGTTCAGCTCCAGCTCGGCTTCCTCCAGCAAAACCCTCATCTCTCCCTTGCCGTCCAAAGCGAGAATGGTTTTGGCCTGTGGAAGGCCCGAGCCGTTGATCCTCTCCCATATCTGGTTATAAGAATATCCCCTGGCACGAGCTTCGGCCATCAATACAAGAATCTGCTCGACGCTGCCGTAAATCTGGTAGATCAGCTCTCCTTTCTGGACAAATGCCTTTTCCTGGGACTTGAACTCCTCAATGGCTTTACGCTGCAGCTCTATCCTGCGATCCAGAGGGTTCTGGCGGGGCGCCACCTCCTCCGCCTTCACAAAAAAAACATCCAGGGCTTCGCTGAAGGTGGCAAAACGATTCTGCTCCAGATCTGCATAGAGCATCAGCGGCCGGGAAAGGACATCAAAGAGTTCTCCATCCTTGAGAACAATGAGCGGGTCGAGGGTCTTGTCCAAGAAGACCTCCGTTAGAGCCTTATGAACCCGATCGATCTCTTCGGCATCCAGATCGATCGCTTGCTTATTCTTATCCACTCCGGCGACCAGACAGACCTCCTCGCCATAGGTTCCGCCCATGTTCAAACCCCGCACCAGAGATCTCACCAGATCCTGGCCGGTTGAGGCCAGCCAGAGGGCCAGGTCCTCTCTGGATATGGTTCTCGGATCAAGCTGGCCGGGATGGTAGAGGTACAGTTCCCCCGCAGCCATCCGGCTTCCCCGGTAGAGCATCTTCCGGAGCATGCTGAGGATGAGCCTTGATTCATCGAGCAGCACCATGCTGCCCTTGGGAAAGAGCTCGACGATGAGATAGTTACGCACGCCACTACGTTCTACTGCGATCTCAAGCACGCGGTCAAAGTTATACTGCTGGATGTCGACAATCCTGCCGCCGGAAAGGTGGCTGCGGAGCATGGTAGGAAACTGGGGTGGGGTCTTGGAAGCGGGGCGAACGCCCCGTGTGATATGAACCCTTTTTCCTGCTTCTAGAAGCAGATCAAGCCGCCCTTCAGCCGGAGACTGAACCGACAGCCAGATTTTGTCTGAGGATTGCTGGTAAGCCTTGCCCATGAAGCCGCCCAGGATCCTGTCCCGAAGCTCCTCCACAATGGCAGCGACGTCCACATTGCTCATCGCCTTCTTCATAGTTGTAGGGTCGAGATCAATCGATAAATAGTTGCGGATGCTAATGTTGTAGGGTGGAACGAAATTGCTTTCTGGTGGATCTGATGCTCATGCGCCTGGGAAGGTGGCTGCGGCTCCTGGGCCTAGATGTTGCCAATCCGAAGGAAAGCAGCGACTGCGAGCTGATGCGCCAGGCAAGAGATGAGAGCAGGACCATTATCACCAGGGATAAGAGACTTTTCTGGGCCTGCCTGGGTGCGGGCATAAAATGCGTGCTCATCCGGTCCTCTAAAATTTCCGATCAGCTTATGGAGATGTCCACGATGGGGGTTGTCCTGCAGCTAGATCCAAAGAGGTGCACGCTCTGCAACTCGCTTTTGCTGGAAGTCGCATCAAATTCGTCGAGAATGTGGCAGTGTCCCGCCTGCAAAAAGCTCTATTGGCAGGGAGGACACTGGGAAAAAATGGAAAGGATGCTGGAGAGCATTCGCTCCTGCAAAGAGCGAGATGCCACGCAATATTCCTAAATGGTCGTGAAGAGGGCCAAAAAACTTTGCGTCGTATGATCACGACCTTCAGGTTACGATTCAAACGGCCAACTTCACCGAAGCGGTCTTTGTCCTCGTCGGCCGGCTTCTCATTTTCACGTAATCAGCCATCACGGTCTTGATCGGTGCCATCGACCAGAGGTGAGTGGCATTCAGGCAGAACTGAGGCTGGTACTGATATTGATTGCCGGGCATTGTAAACGGATCGGCAGGCGTAAGGCGCGTGGGTACACTGTCCAGAGTGGATTCCAGAAGACACCATTGACCGGACTCGCTCTGGTAGACGACCCAGGCATGGCCGTAGGTTCCTTCTGAAGAGACAACCCGGCCCAGCACTACCCGCACGCATTGATCGGACACTCCGCTGGCCAGGAGAAGAGCGCCGAGCAAGAAGGCGGTGTCCTCGCAATCTCCTTTATGAAGCACAAGCGTCTCCTCGGGAAAAAGCCAGAAGTCCTCCAGGCCAAAGCATGTTTTATCCGTTATATATTGCACAGATTTTGCGACATAATCCCAGATTCTCCAGGCTCTAATATCAAAGGTGCCGGCCTCCCGCTCTGAGGGGAGGCCTATCTCCAGCAAAGCGTTTGTTATAACCTCGCTCTCGGTGCATGATAGCCAATCCCGGATATCTGTGGGGATGAAAACGCCAGAGTTGCCAATGACGATTCTCTTATCCAACATAATCGTATCCCTGACAATTGCATCCCCTGCCCAGTTGTATGCCGTACCCATCCAAGAACCACTCCCATCTACTATAATAATTTTAGCTGGTTATATTTAAGAGTATCGATCTAACACATGCCATAAATGCATCAACTGTTTTCAATATAGATTTAATAATAAGAATATTTATCTATAGCGTTCTTAGCCCGACAATCGCCAGATATTGGTGAAGGAGATTGGAAATCTTGAAAATAAGGTGAACTCCAGAGATCCAATCGAGTTAAGTACATGGAGGTGCAAGCAATGCGACTTAGGGTTTCAGCTATTGTTTCGGGTGGTTCATGTCAGGAGATGGAAAGGATAATCGGGAAAGGGAGATTATCTCCAGTTGCTCTGCCGCAACCGTCAAAATGGACTTCATACAACTGGCTAGAATCATAGATTTTGTTCCAGATGCCACCCTGGCCATTGATCTCAAAGGCAGAGTGATCGCATGGAATAGGGCGATGGAGAATCTGACAGGCATAAAGGCCATTGACCTTCTGGGAAAAGGCAATTATGAGTATGCTTTGCCGCTCTACAATTGCAGGCGACCCATTCTAGTAGACCTGGTATTGAAACAGGATGCAAAAATCGAAGCAGAATATAGGAATCTGCAACGAGATGGCACAAGCATAAGTGGCGAAGCCCAGATCTCCTCTTCCAGGCAGGGTGGCTCCTATACCTGGAGCAAAGCTTCCCCGCTTTACGACACTTCAGGCCAGATTATCGGGGCAATAGAATCGATACACGATATAACAGAACGCAAGGAGATTGAAGAAGATCTCAAAAGAAGCAGAGAGAAATACCACAATATCTTTGAAAATTCCATAATGGGCATATACCAGAGCCTCCCGAATGGCAGGTACATAAGTGTTAACCCGGCTTTTGCGCGACTCTTCGGATACGATACTCCCAAAGAGCTTATTGCTTGCGTTACAGACATAGGTCATCAGTTATATGTTAATTCCCTCGATCGAGACCGAGCTATAAAGACGCTTATCGAGAACGGCTTCCTTGAGGGATTCGAACTTGAAGTGCAACGAAGAGATGGCACCAGGTTTTGGGTTTCCATGAACACCATAATAGTGCAGGATGAGTTCGGCACGCACTATGATGGGACCGTTGAAGACATAACTAAGCGAAAAGATGCAGAGGATGCTCTAAGGGCATCGGAGGAGAAATATCGTCTGCTGTTTGAGAACGCCACCGAATCAATTCTGGTCGCTCAAGATGGCAGAATTAAGTTCGTCAACCCAAAATTCATTAAAGTTATGGGCTATTCGGAAACGGATCTAAAGTCAAGGCAGTTTGCGGAATTCGTTCATCCAGGTGACAGGGAGATGGTAGTCAACAACCATCTGAGAAGGGTACGTGGCGAGAATGTACCTCAATTATATGCTTTCAGAATCATCGATAAAGACGGAGCTATCAAATGGTTGGAAATTTCTTCAGTCCTGATTGTATGGGACGAAAGGCCTGCCACTTTGAATTTTCTTGCTGATATCACTGAGCGAAAACAGACAGAAGAAGAACTGAATAGAAAGGACATCCTGCTCGGCGGAGTTGCAGTTGCCACAAATATCCTTCTCACTGAGACAGATCTGAACTATGCAATAAATCAGACTTTGGAGCTTCTTGGAAGGCCCATCGATGTAGATCGAGCCTATATTTTCGAGAATCATGAATTAGAAACAGGATCGTATCTCGCAAGCATATCTCACAAATGGGAGCGCAATTTCGCAATATCAGAGAAAGGTAATCCCGATTTGCAGGATCTAACATATCATCCTGCATTATCTCGTTGGTATGATGTGCTCTCTATTGGGCATTCCATCAAGGGTTTGATTCAGGAGTTCCCCGAGTCTGAGAGGGCAATATTGGAGCCTCAGAACACAAAATCGCTCATAGCTATTCCAATCACGGTAGACGGCCGGTTCTGGGGTTTCATCCGATTCGATGATTGCCATTCTGAACGTCTCTGGATGGGCATAGAAGGAGCTATTCTTCAGGCGGCTGCAGCCTCCATAGGCGGAGCTATCGCCAGGAGACATACGGAGGACGAACTCAGAAAAGCGAAGGAGGACGCAGAATCCGCTACAAAAGCCAAATCTGATTTCCTAGCCAACATGAGCCATGAGATACGTACACCTTTGAATGCGGTCATAGGATTATCTGATCTTCTCCAGGGGACTAATCTGACTCAAGAACAATGCAATTATATAGAGACAATAAGAAGCAGTGGGGACTCGCTCCTTTCCGTAATAAATGATATACTGGACTTTTCTAAGGTCGATAGCGGGAAGATGGAATTGGAACTCTGCCCGTTTGATCTAAAGGAGTTTGTTGAGGCCTCCCTGAATCTCATGCGTCCAATTGCATCTAAGAAATGTTTGGACTTGACCTATACCATTGATGAAAAAACTCCGGACGCAATCATGGGAGATCCAGGCAGGCTTCAACAAATCCTGACCAATCTGCTCAGTAACGCCATAAAATTCACGGATAGAGGTACGATATCCGTCTCAATCTCCAGCCAGAAACTCGATGGCTTCTGTTATAGGATGTACTTTCAGGTGAAAGATACAGGAATTGGGATACCCGACAATAAGATGGATCGTCTATTTCAGTCATTCACCCAGGTGGACTCATCAACTACGCGCAGGTACGGTGGAACCGGACTTGGTCTGGCCATAAGCAAGAGGCTTGTGGAAATGATGGGCGGACAGATTTGGGCGGAGACCGAATTGCATAAGGGTTCAACCTTTTGCTTCACAATATTGGCCGATGCAACATTTATTATGCCCGCCCGTATAATAATATCGGAGATACAGAAAGACAACGAAATTGGAAAGGATCAAAACCAATTTCTTCGGATCCTGTTAGCTGAAGATAATGCTGTCAACCAGATGGTAATGAAAAAAATGCTGAAGAAGCTAGGCTATCACGTTGATGTTGCAGCTAACGGAGAAGAGGTTTTGCATTCTCTTGAACTCAAGCCCTATGACCTAATTCTCATGGATGTTCAGATGCCGGAAATGGATGGATTTGAAACCACCAGAGCTATCCGGAAGCGTTGGGCTTCCAATGATCAACCGAAGATAATAGCTATTACTGCCCACGCACTCGAAAGCGATCGAGAAAAATGTCTTGATGCTGGCATGGATGATTATCTTAGCAAGCCGGTAAAGATGGCAGATCTAGAAGAGATGCTGGCAAAGTACAGGTAAAATGCCATGTTATTCAAGGAAATCGATTGAAAATGACAGCCTCCTCTTTTGCTCCAAAACAAAAAATTATCTGGGCGAAAAAAGATTGATCAGGGCATAGATGAAATGAAGATGCTTTGCCGATTTTATCACCCTCAGTATCTTTCCGTTTTGCTTTTGGCTTACATTCGCCCCGCGCATGGCTCGTGCTTTAATCGCGGCAGATCACCTTCTTTAGATATGGAATTTGGACTCTATCCGGCATTCTTCATGCTTTCTGGGCGGCTAAGTGTTCTGGCCCTCGTCTTGGAGCCAGAGATAAATGGAGACAAGACTTCTCTGGAGGTCTTCTCATGATAAGATGGCCTGCGATACATAAGCCCAAGCGCATTGAGACCAGGCGTGCTGCCAGTACAAGTTCATTGGAGCTGGAGACGGCCAAGGAGATATTGGCCGAGGTCTTCCATGCTAGGCCTGGTGATGTGGAAGAGATGATTCTGAGGAGGTTGGAGGAGAGGAGCTGGATCGAAAAGACTGAGATCCGGCCGAAGGGGCGTGAGGAAGTGCTGTGGCCAGCAGCATTTCTACTGGGAGTGTAACCAGGGCAGAAGCCTAAAGTGCATGAGGATCAAGCGCAACTAAGGCAACAGTATCGGGTGCATTGCCTTATGCATAATATCTGCTCCAGCTACGAAATAGTAAACTGCGCCGCAAGAGAATTTTCCGATCTGAATCCAGCTCTCAAAAAAGTGGCGATAAACCAAGATGCTCGGCCCTTGGCCTAAACCTCCTCCTCGCAAAAGCAAACTATTTCAATTTCAGGTTACAACACATGTCAGGGAGCGAGAATGGACCGAAACGAGATCGAGGCATTGGTTCAGGAGAACCCGTGACGAAACCTGGAGACGCAAGATCGATATAGTGATGCTGGCAACGAGCTTGGCTCCAAATCGATTCGTGATGATCTGAGCGGTTGGATGGATCAGGGAGGATGTGGGAGGATAATGGAACTATGTCGGATATCGTGACTGATGAGCGGCTTGGAGAATGCTCGGAATTATGTACAAGCTGCGGTCTATGCTGTCAGAGCATACTGGAAAAAGCCGCCGTCCTGGAACCGGACGAGGTAGAGCTGGCAAAAGAGCTCAATCTAAAGCCTTTCGTGACCCGTGATGGTATCAATAAATTCCATCTGCCCTGCTCCTTGATCCACGGAAATGTTTGCTCGGTTTATGATAGCCCTCACCCGAATGTCTGCAAAGAATTTCAATGCATCCTCCTGGATCAGCTATTGAGCGGCAAAATAAGCCTTGAAGCCAGCCTGAAAATAATCACGAAGATTAAAAAATATATAAATCGGATTGCCGAAAAGGTATCGTTCATCGACGGCTCGAAATCATTCCTGGCTCTAATTCAGGATTGTTGGGATTTGCAGCAGCATCTGAATGAAGAACTCCTCTTCGATATATCTGCTTGTAGATACCTGTTATTCCGGTATATTATGAGCCCGTCGAAACCTTACAGCATCGATAGGCTCTTTCTCACCCCATGCTCTTATGAGAAGGGGATTGAGTGAGTCGATTATCATAACGAACCGATTCGACAAATTAATTATTCACCTGTGAGAAAGGCGAGAGCAATCATGAGAAAGCCCATCTCCAACCGCCCCATTTCCATAAGGTACGACCTCCGGCCATGTGACTTTGCAGTTCAACCTCTGAATACATGACAGAGGACTTCAACCACAGTGGATTATGCAATATTTGCTTCACATGGATGCAAGTACTTCAGCCTTCTTCTTATCGTATTCCTCTTGAGTGATAAGTCCTGCATCAAACATATTCTTTAACTTGGTCAGCTTCGCCATCGGATCGTCTGCTGTCGCAGTTGTTCCTGCACTGCTGCTTCCGATTACTATATGTCCCGCTTTGGCGGAGTCTTCTTGCATCTGACGCTGTCGTCTGGTTTCCGTTGCTTCTTGCTCTTTTTCTTGTGCCATTGAGTAAGCCTTGCGTGCTTCAGATTTTGGAAGTTTATCTACGGAGAAATTCTGACCCGTTGTCTCAAAGACCAGCTTGGCTCCCATAAGACCTTCATTCAACTTTACGCTAATCAGATCACGCCAAAGGAAATCATCGAATCTGCAGCCTAATAAACCAGGATGATAGAGGATGAAGCGCTTATTGGTCAATACAACACTGTCTGGCTTGAGGCCTGCAATAGACATCTGGGCAACAGAAAAGAGAACCGATTCATCAGATGTTAAAATCTCTTTTACCTTTGACAGGCATGCATCGGATATATCTTGTGACATATTTTTTATCCCTCCACCTTTTTGATAGGATATTTTAACATCAAGAATCTTACGCTTGAGTATGAGCCGAAACCAGATATGCTATATTTTCTACAGATTGCGGATTGACGCAATGCGTGCGTCCTTGATGAGTCCACATCGAAGGAAAAGCGGATGTCTGCGCCCCCTTGAACTATTTAAGGCAAGGCTATTTATAATGCCCAATCAATTTGGAGCTACTTGATGGAAGGGTGGGGTAGTTCTGAAGGAATATAAAAAATCGGGTGAAATCAAGTATCTTCCGATTAGGAAAAGAGATTTAGCGGATCTTACAGAATTAATACTGGAAAATAGTACCCCCAATGACAGTTTTACCATCTCCACTGAATTGGATACACTTTGTATTAAAGAACCTTTAATCGAAGCATTCTTAGCTCATAAAGAGGTTCCAGAACCATTAAATAAATATGATATGTTACTTATAGGATATGATTCAAATAAGAAAATGGAAAGATCGATATACTTAAATGTTACTGGCAAAAATTGGTCGAGCTTATCTGTTTCTGGATTGAATCAAGCATGGGTTCTGGGTAAATTCCAGCAAATTAATGACTTTATAGATGGCAAATTAAAGCAAAATGAAGATGAAAAAAAAGCATTTAGGGTTGTGTATAAAGCTAAAGAAATTATGATTCCGGAGACCATATTACAGAAATTAGAACATAGAAGCCTGTTAGATAAGGTCGTGGCATTGGCTGTAATAGCGGGAGCAATAATAGCAGCTCTGCAATTAAGATTAATGTGGTTACAAAGATAATATTACGGGAAGCGATTCGATACTAGCAGAAAATAAGAATAAAACTCATTCTAATTATCTGCAAGATTGCGATTTGTAAATATTCTATGTAAATCAATATTTTGATGCTTGCGACCAGCTAGGCCCCAGGCGAAATCCCAGTGATCTGAGCTGAAATCTTCGGTAAATTAATTATTCATCCTCAACATAGGCTATGGCCATCATGAGGATGCCCATCTCCAACCACCCCATTTCCATAAGGCACGACCTCCGGCCAGGTGATGTAGGCTACATCACATACCTGCACGGCATCCTGTATGCTCCGGAGCAGGGCTGGGACCACACCTTTGACGCCTATGTCGCCATTCCTCTGGCCGAGTTTGCCAGATCGCGCTTGCCAGGGCAAAGCATATGGATCGTCGAAGATGGCGAGAGGATCGTGGGGTCCCTGGCCATAGTGAAGTTCTCGGAGATTGAGGCTCAGCTCCGCTGGCTGCTTCTGGTGCCAGAGGTGAGGGGCCAGGGAATCGGGCGGAGGCTCGTAGAAGAGGCTCTGGATTTCTGTCGAGATGCGGGATACTCATCCGTCTTTCTCTGGACGGTGAATACGCTCCCCATAGCTGCAAGGCTCTACCAATCCGTGGGGTTCAGGAAGACAGAGGAGCTGACGCATGAATTGTGGGGCAGGACTGTTACTGAAGTCAAGTATGAACTATTGCTGTAAGCCAGGCTCTGAGGCCGCTGAAGGCTCGCCTCCCACGGAAAAGGCAATGGGCGGAGAAACTATTTAAGTAAATAAGCAGATAAATGTAGCAAAATCAAGAGCTTTATGTGCTATGAGGTAGGAAAGATGCCAAGCATAGTTCACTTTGAAGTACCTGCTGATGATGTCCAGCGGGCAAAAACATTCTACTCCAACCTTTTTGGTTGGAAGATCGAAGGATTTCCGGGCATGGATTACATGATGATCGACACCTATGGCGCACCCGGAGGAGGCATGATGAAGAGAATGCACCCCGACCAGCAGATCACAGCCTATATTGGAGTGCCATCGGTTGACGAATACTCCGCGAAGGTCGAGAAGCTGGGCGGCAAGATCATTGTTCCAAAGATGGCCGTCCCGGCTATGGGGTATTTCGTGATCTGTATGGATACTGAGAACAATGCCTTTGGCATCTGGGAGACGGACCCCAAAGCGAAGTGATAACTCAGCGATGCGGGGTTTTAGTCTTCCGCAACTATTTTTTTCGCTCAATGAAAAGCTCATAATCCAGGCATTGCATAGCCCCATATTATTGTCGGGTAACTACTGTAGGTTACTACCATTTATCGTTCAATTACCTTAAGAAATAAGCCAAGAGCTAAGAGGCGATTCTCATGAACAAATCAAGATCTTTCAGGCAGCTGCTTGAGCAGCCGGGTATGACTCTGAGACCGTGTGGCTATGATGCCCTCTCTGCCCTCTTGATTGAAAAGGCAGATTTCAAGCTGATGGGAACATCCGGATATGCCATCTCCGCATCGGCGATCGGGCAACCTGACCTCGGGCTGATAAGCTTTGGAGAGCTGCTGGAGAGAGCAAGAAACATAATAAATAGCGTCTCGATACCTGTCGATATAGATGCCGATACCGGCTATGGAAATGCCCTCAATGCCTACTGGACGGTTAAAAATTACATCTGGATTGATGCAGCCGGCATAAGGATCGAGGACCAGACCTGGCCCAAGCGCTGCGGTCACATGAGCGGCAAATCGATCATCTCCAGGGAAGAGATGGTCCAGAAGATTCGAGCCGTGGTGAGGGGAAGAGAGGAGGAGGGCTCAGACCTCGTCATTGGCGCCAGAACAGATGCCAGATCGCTGGAAGGCTTTGAGAAGACCATCGAACGCGGCATTGCCTACGCGAATGCAGGTGCGGATTACGTTTATGTCGAATGCCCGCAATCCTTGCAGGAAGTAGAAAGACTGGTGAAGGAGATTCAAATACCATTAGCTTTTAACCTGATTCCGGGAGGTAAAACCCCATTGTTTGCCCTAACCGATCTGGAAAACCTGGGCGTGAAGTATCTTTCCATTCCCATGGTCTGCGTCTATCCTGCCGCAAAAGCGATGCTGAATGCCCTGGTGGCGCTTAAAAACGGGGATCTCGCAAAGGTAGGTGAGATGGGCGTCAACTGGTCTGAATTCAATGAATTGATAGGCGTCAAGAAGTGGAGGCAGATAGAGGAGGAATTCAGGTGAGATTTTATTGATCAATCGAATTATCTTTTTATTTGTCAGCCGGAATTGCTATATTTAAATTCTAATCCCTGCGGTCCCTCGCCTTTGCCCTGAAAAGGCAAAAACCTGGCTTCGCCTGAATTGACAAGCAGCCTGGAAAATCGGGGCAGATCCGCCATCTCATCCATGAAAGAGCCGGATGAGGACGTCCGACCCCATAGCGCATATAAAATTAGCTAATATATATCCGGTAAGATATACTGCCCGAGGGCCCGGCCCGCGGAGCTCGCACGCGTGCGTTCACGGGAGCGCACGTGAGGGGGGTGGCGAGCAAGCATATGACTGCTGCCGATCTCCCGCTTTCAGGGAATTGGGCCTGGATGCAGCCTGCTTTCTTTCTACATGCTGCCCTCTCCACCCTTTCCCTTGAACAGGTAAAACCTGGCCTCGCCTGCATTAACCAACCGCCTGGAAAATCCGGGCAGCTCAGCCACCTCATCCTGCAGGGGCCGGATCAGGATATCCGCTCCCACCCGCACGGCCACTTCGCCCATGGCTATCTGCAGCTCCAGGGGAGGGCGGATGGAGTAGAGCAGGCTTGCTCCCCGGTATAGCTCCATTCGGGGCGCGAATATGTCGTCCTTCTCAATGCGGAGGCTGCCCAGCAGCCGTTCCTCTCTGTCCGTAAGCAACACCTTCAGGCCCCGGGCCAGCAAAAGCCGGGCCACATCCAGAACACGGCCCGCCCCCACCTCCACTATGCGGCCCGAGTAGTTTTGGCCGACAAACTCTGCCAGATCTTCCGCGCCCCGTAATGACAACATCCAGACCTCTATCGCGCTTTGATCGTTCTTCTTTGATCATTCTTATATCAGACGGAGATCTCTCCCCAAAATCACCTGTCCGCAATTATTATTAACATATACTACAATTTGGTTATGAGCAAATGAAGGGGAATTAGATGGAATGCAATTTAGCGGAATCTTTGGAATTTTCGGAATGCTCTGACGATTTTGGCAGGCCCAGGATCCTGGTTCTGGGCTGCGGAGGCGCGGGGAACAACACCGTGAGCCTTCTCGTCAAGATGGGCATTACAGGGGCAAAGACAGTGGCCATAAACACGGACAGCCAGCATCTCAAGACTGTCCAGGCGGAAAAGAAGATCCTGATAGGACGAAAGCTCACAAGGGGCATGGGTGCGGGCGGCGACCCAGAGGTGGGCAGAAAGGCGGCCCAGAGCGCAAAGCAGGAGCTAGAGGAGCTCATCCGAGGTGCAGACCTGGTATTTGTCCTTGCCGGTATGGGCGGAGGCACAGGCACCGGATCGGCACCCGTGGTGGCCCAGCTGGCCAAAGAACTGGGTGCACTCGTGGTAGCCATGGTGACAACTCCCTTTCATGTGGAAAGGGCGCGACTCTTTGTGGCCGAGGAGGGGCTGGAGAACCTGCGAACCTATGCCGATACAACCATAGTTTTGGACAACAACCGGCTCCTGGAATGCGCTCCCCACCTGCCGCTCAAACAGGCTTTTTCCGTGGTCGATCAGATCGTAGCCGAGATCATCCAGGGAATCTGCGAGACCCTGACCTCTCCCTCGCTCATCAACCTTGACTACGCAGATGTGCACACCATCATGAGCACAGGTGGACCCTCCTTCATGTTCGTAGGTGAAGGCAACATGAAGAACAGCCCTGAGAAGATTGTGCGCTCGGCTCTTAAGAACCCGCTGCTGGATGTGGACTTCCGGGGCGCAAAAGCCTGCCTCCTGCACATGACCGGCGGGCCGGACATGACTCTGAAGGAAGCCGCAGCCATCGCCGGGGCTCTTACCCTGGACCTGGACCCGAGAGCGAATGTGATCTGGGGGGCAAGGATCAATCCCGAATTTGCAGGAAAGGTGAGGCTGATGGCTATAATCACGGGGGTGAAATCGGCGCAGGTTCTCGGCCCTGCAGAATTTCGGAGGGGAATAGTACAGGAAAGAATACAGGAAAGAGAAAAGCACATAGATCGGAAGCGCGCCAGGATAGATGTGATCAAATGATTGATATATTATTCGAGATCCTGGCCCTGGTGGTATCCGTTATCCTGGGAGTTATCACCATCTACGGCATTCGGCTTTATCTGGAGATCTGAACGGAATTTTGATATTTCCGATTCAGAGATCGGGCAATGTTGGGATAATAGTACCGACTGGAGGTTCGTGTGAGCGATCGGAAGGGCAGAGATCAGGGCACGGGTCATCCTTCTGCGCTCGCCTCAGTCTATTTTCAGCCCTGTCCTCTGGGCGTAACCCTATGGAACTTCCAGAGTCTATCCAGCTTCATAGTCGCGTCCACTCCCACTTTGGTGGTGATGCCGTCTTTGCTCCGCGGATCAAGCGTGCTGCCCCGTACATTGGGATAAAGCACGATGTCCTCGTCCCCGCGCATGCGCGTGGCGATGGCATACTCCAGGTCCTGCGGATCGTGAATATCAATGTCTGTGTCCACAACCAGCACATGCTTCAGTGAGCCGTGCGCCTGCATTGCGGCGTCGATTGCCCTCCGAGCATCAACCTCCGTCTCTTTCTCGATCTGCACCACGGCATGGAAGTAATTGCACCCGCCATCCGTGAGCAGGACGTCCCTCACCTTTGCCACTTTAGAGACCGCCCTGTAAATGAGCGGCTCATAAGGCACCCCCATGAGCATCTTATGCTCGCCGCCCCCAGGCAGCAGCCCGTGATAGATGAATTCTTCGCGAGTCATCATCCTGGTGAGCCGGATGACCGGCTCCTGGCGGACGAGATCCTGGGTGCCGGTGATATCCACGAATGGCCCCTCTGCCGCTCTCTCGCCCGTAATGAAACCCTCCAGCACGATCTCTGCATGAGGAACATAGATGCCGTTCTCCAGGCGCACCAGCTCAACCGGCGCACCTCGCAAGGCGGCAGCATACTGGAACTCCATCTCAGGGGGAACGCGAGTCGATGCGGCCATGAGCACCAGCGGGTCCACGCCAATGGCGATGGCCACTGGCACATCCTCACCGCGGGCCCAGGCTGCCTGGCAGAACTGGTGAGTATGCCTGCCGGGAACGAGCCTTGCCGCCAGATGGTCTTTGTCAAGGGCCATAAGCCGGTGAACGCAGGCGTTGATCCGACCATCAAACTGAGTTACTACCACAGCCGAAGTGATATAGGGTCCGCCGTCTCCCTGGAAGTGTGTCAGAATGGGCAGACGGAAGAGATCTGGCTCAGAGATACACTCCATGAAGGGCGATGAGTCCACCTCCCGGACAGGACCCTGGTAGCCAATTGATGACAAACGGCGGACCATATCCCGGCCGGAAATGCCGAGAGCCCTGGCCAGCAGATCTCGCGTGCTCAGGATATTCAGGCAGCATCTGTGGCCCGAAACATTGTCAAACGATATAGGGCCCGCTCCCCAGGCCTGGTCCGTAACCTCGAGAATGGGTGAAACGGGTTCATGCACATGCTTCATCAATCCATTCTCTTCCAGTTCTCCAAAAAAATCCCTGAAGCTCATATTTCTGCCTCTGCCCCTACCCAAATCCTGAAAGCCATTTTTACGGTATCAATTTGCAGCCTATTGTCGAGCCATTGCATGTCGCGCTTAATGGTCTTTTCTATTTCCTTTCTATTCCTTTTTTATTTCTTTTCATTCATACGAGGAGCACGGCGATCAGGCCGCTCAAGAAGACTCCGTCGAAGGTCCCGGCTCCACCGATGCTGGCCACGGGCGCCCCCAGATTTCGTATCTTGCCCAGGTTCAGGATATCGGCTCCCAGAAGCGTTCCCAGAGTTCCACCCACGTAGGCGATGAGGAAGATAAGATCATGCGGTGCCCCCCACACATAGACCATCAATATTGCCGCCAGAGCCGCAATCAGTGGAGGAAAAAGGGCGGGCGTGACGATCCCCAAACCCTGCACGGGTTTCGCCACCCGGTTGGTCAGGATGGCGACGAAGGCGATCCCTGCCAGGGCGTATGACAATGATTCAGGGAACCTTAAGACGAGCACGATGGAGATCAGAGATGGAATCACGGCCCCACCCACATTAATGGCCAACAGCGTGTCGCAGCTCACGCTCTCCACTACAGGAATCCGGTAAGGCACTCCGAAGGCCCGAATATTTCGATCCCGTACCATGGGAACGCTGCACTGCATATCTGTTATCGGTATGTTGATGCTGCTGCCCAGGAGTGACGCAGTCAGCACGAAGAGCGCCTGACCCCAGGTGAAACCGATCTTGGTGAAGGCAGTCCTGGCCAGATCCAGGAAGAGAAAGCCCACCACCATGAAGAGCAAGAATGCCAGGAATAGCATGAGAAGCATACCCACCGGGCTGTAGACCAACCGATTATCCATCGAAAACCATTTACCGCCTGAGGGTATAGTTTTTTCTACACGAGCTTCATTTGTTCCGTAAAGCATAATAACCCAAAAGGCGGCTCGTTCCACTTCAACTGGAGTTTAAGATGATTCGCGTCATATCCCTGGACATGGATGGTACCCTGGTCAAATCCAGGTTCGTGGACAAGGTCTGGATGGAAGGCATACCCAGTCTCTACGCCGAGAAGGCGGGCCTGGACTATCCAGCTGCAAAAGAATACGTGATCGGCGAGTACACTAAGATCGGCAGCGACCACCTGGAATGGTACGACCTCAAATACTGGATCGACAAATTCGGCCTTTCAATCAGCAAAGGTGAGCTGCTGGAGCTCTACGAGGACGAGATCGAGGTCTATCCAGAGGTGCGAGAGGCGCTGGACCTCCTCGCGGAGAACTACGAGCTGGTGGTGACATCCAACGCTGCCCGCGAGTTCATCGATATAGAGCTGGACGGCCTGCAGGACTACTTCCGCGAGACCTTCTCCGCCACCACCGACTTTCGAGAGGTGAAGAAATCACCTTTGGTCTACGGTGCCGTATGTGCCCATATGAAAGCGAAACCCATCGAGGTCCTGCATATCGGCGACCATTACAGCTACGACTACGAGTCCGCTCTCGATGCCGGCCTGGATGCGCTCTTCCTGGACCGCAAAGGCGAGCGCTGCGGCCGCGAGGTTGTGGGCGACCTGCGCGAGGCAGTGGAGCTGATTGACGGGTTTATGTGATATTTGCTTTTTAATGCGGAACCGATCCGGTGGATTTTTCTTTTTAGATTTTCTTTTTTTGTTCCTCGCGGTACGACCGAGATTAAAACACTGTCTATTCTAGCCTTTATGGCACCTGAAAGGAATAAATATGAGGTTATATGACGGTTCAGGCAGTTATGAATCGAAAGACTCAGCTAATTCTGGCGCTGGATGTTGTCTCCCGGGAAAGAGCCCTTATTCTGGCGGACCAGTTGAAGGACTACTTTGATGCCATCAAGATCGGCTACCCCCTCATCCTCCATGCCGGCTTGAAGATCGTCAAGGAAGTCAGCGCTCTTGCGCCTGTTATCGCTGACCTGAAAGTGGCCGACATTCCTAACACGAACCGGCTCATATGCGAGGCCGTGCTCGGGGCAGGCGCAAGCGGCATTATCGCTCAAGCCTTTCCTGGCAAAGACTCCCTAATCGCCTGTGCCGACTGTGCTGCAAATTATGGAGCGGATCTATATGCCGTCATTGAGATGAGCCACCCTGGTGCGGAGCAATTCATGGCGCCCCTGGCTGAGAGCCTCGCCCGGATGGCAATAGAAGCCGGAGCCAGCGGTGTGGTAGCCCCGGCCACTCGCCCGGCGAGAATAAGGCTCATCCGATCCGTCATCGGGAACAGGATCATCATCTCTCCTGGCGTAGGGGCCCAGGGTGGCTCGGCCTTATCGGCCCTGCAGGCAGGTGCAGATTATCTGATTGTGGGCAGATCGATCTATGATGCAGAGGATCCGGCGGCCTGTGCAAAGAGGGTGATCAGCGAGATTCACGAGAAGAGGCCGTTATGATTGTGGCAGAATTCTCCGCCATCCCTATGGGCACGGGAACCAGCGCCTCAAAGTATGTGCTGGCGATTTATGAAATCTTGAGAGAATCTGGGGTTACGTTCGTTCCCGGCCCCATGTCTACAGCTATTGAGACGAACAGCTTTGAGCAGCTCTTCAACGTGATAGAAAAGGCGAACAAGAAGCTGGCAGAGATGGGCGTGCAGCGAATAATAACCACTATTCATATCGATTACCGCCTGGATAAGGATATCTCAATCGAGTCTAAACTGCATAAAAGCATCGAAAAATAGGGCCCCCTTTCTGGAGAGGATTTCCGAGATCCTAGATTCCCCAGACCATCAGCAAATGCCAGTGGAGCGGCAAAGGCCATTCGCGAGCGATGGAAGAACGGAATGCTGCACATCATTGCAGTCAATGCACACGTTCTGGAAGGAGACCGCAAAAGATGCATCTAGGCGTGGACGGATGACTATTATCAGCGTGCCGGTGAGTATGGAAGAGCTTGCTAGCGCTATTCGGAAGAAGTTTTAGGCTTTCAAATAAACGATATATGAATCGACTGAATTTATTGAGATATAATTGATCGATTTGATTGAAATCCGTCCCAAAAATTGAGCGAGAAAACCGAACGAAAGGTAAGAATAAATAGTACGAAACTAGTTAGATCACTGGGATTTGTGTTGGCATGGACGTGTTGGAGATGACGGACGGAGAGGAAGGTTTCTGCGAGGCTATTGACCGAACGGTGCTGGCCAGCCTCCGGGAGCTGCAGGATGTTGGGGATCCCGACATAATTGCTGAGGTAGGCGGCCTTTTTGTCGAGCATTCGCCTGAAAGGATAAAAGCTATTTTGCAGGCTGTGGTGGATAAGGATGCAAAGGGGCTGCAGATGGCGGCACACAGTTTGAAGTCCAGCAGCGCCTATGTGGGAGCAATGCGCCTTTCGGACATGAGCAAGGAGCTCGAGATGATGGGCCGGGCCAACGTCATGGATGGGGCAAAAGAGAAGGCTGAAAGGCTGAAAGCAGAATATATGCGAGTCAGGACAGCTTTGGATGCGGAGATCAAGCTGGCAATTGAATCCAGCAAGTGAGACGTAGTGCTATTCCTGCAGAGGAATTGCTTACGAAGGGAACGAGCTTTGGGCGTCTGTCGGATATCCTATTTTTCCTCTCCTAAAAATTTAGTTCCTGAGACTTTGAAAATTTTGACGATGGGCAGCTGGTAGTAACTATATGTATAGTAACTATACACAATCTTTATATTCAATACAGTTTCTACAAAGCTCTGGAGGTTTGGGATGGAGTTTCGTTTTGAGAACTACATTCTGAAGGCTTTTCTGGCTTCAGGGCTCCTGTCGATAGTGATGATGGTCCTTGCCTTGGGGCTGATCCAGCTCTTCCGGGAGGGGCCTGCCTTGCGTCTGTCCATAATCCTGGTCCTGGCGGCGATCGCTTTCGTCCTTTCTGCGTCCTTCTTCGAGAGATACGAAGTAGGGTCAATCATGTGGTCCATGCTGGTGTCGCTTATCGCAACACTTATACTGACACTGCTCTCCGGCGGCATAATATATCTGAAGTCGCCGGCCCAATCCTGGGAGGAGCTGCTCTCGGGCCTCGCCATCTGCATAATTGTTGCCATGATACTGCTCAACTATCTTAAGCGCAGTCTGGGTGAGATAGAGTACTAGATCGAATAGAGCCCAGATGGAACAGAGTTCTAATACTAGCAGCATACAAGCTGCTTTTCAATGCCTTGCCAGATGGTGGACTCCTTCGGCCGAAAAGTCACGGGCCTGCGGATCGCTCTGACTCCTCGCTGCAACCTGAAGTGCATTTATTGCCACCATGAGGGCGAGGTCGGGCCGACCGGAGAGATCCCGGACGAGATGGTAGTGAATGTTGCCCGGGCGGCTGCCGAATTGGGAGTCCGCTCTCTGAAGTTCACAGGCGGAGAGCCGCTGCTCCGGAAAGATCTGGCAGATCTAATATCCCAAATGCCTCAGGATCTAGATATCTCCTTGACCACCAATGGCGTCTTTCTTGCAGAGCAGGCCGAAGCCCTCTCCGAGGCAGGCTTGGACAGAGTAAACATCAGCCTGGATTCACTGGACTCAAAAAATTATTGTGCCATCACAGGCGGAAAGGCTCGGGACCTGGAGAGGGTTCTGGCAGGAATCGACGCCGCCAAAGAAGCAGGCCTCGTGCCCATCAAGCTGAATGTGGTGGTCTTGAAGAAGAATGAGGCTGAGATTCCGGAGTTGATTGATTTTTGCCGCCGCAAGGGCGTAATACTGCAGCTCATCGAGCTACTCGATCTGCAGAATCTGGGCATCTCAGGAGACATCGAAGGCATCGAGCGCAGCCTGGCCGCGCAGGCGGACAGCATCCGCACGCGGGAGATGCACCGGCGAAAGAAATATTTCCTGAAGGGAGCCGAGGTGGAGGTCGTCCGGCCCATGGACAACACCGAATTTTGCGCCAACTGCACGCGCCTGCGTGTAACCTCGGACGGGAAGATCAAGCCCTGCTTGCTCCGCAGCGACAATCTGATAGAGATCGGTACCTGCAACACTGAAGAGATCAAAGAGCTGCTCCGGGCGGCAAATGCGAGAAGAGAGCCTTATTTTGGGACAGTTCCGGAACAGGTCAAGCACGCACATAATATCGAATCCAGCATCAGACAAATTCTTCCAAAGATTTAAAATCTTGGAGCCAGAAGAGCTTAGATAGGTTTGCCATTGGCACGACCGTCATTATGGGAAACTGATTCATTTCTGGGGGATTTGAAATTGGTCGCAAATATAACGTTGGACCGGCTGGATGACCAGATCAAATGGTACAGCAGAAGCAGCAAATGGAATCAGGATCGATTCAAGTGGCTGAAAGTGGCTGAAGTTATTGCAGCTGCATTGGTTCCGTTCTTTGCAGGCTGGGGAAGCTATCCGGCTGTAACGGGGTTACTGGGCGTAATAGTAGTCGTGCTCGAATCGTTGCAGAGCATCTACCAGTTCCAGAGCAACTGGATCTCTTATCGATCTACTGCAGAAGCTCTGAAGCACGAGAAATATCTCTGGTATGCCGTGGCCGGACCTTACCTGAATGCAGAGAATCCTGCGGCATTGCTGGCGGAGAGGATCGAGGAGCTGGTATCTACCGAGCACGCAAAGTGGACCTCGGAGATGGAGCAGGCGGGGAAGGCAAAGCCGAGCGCAGGGAAGACGTGAAAGCAGTGAACTGCAGCGAACTTGAAGATCATCCATTTTTTCAAACCAATGAAGGAAACCTTTTAAGTATTGTCAACGAGAATCGCTGCCTAAGAAAGAACCGGCAAACGTCACGAAATGGTGCTGCAATGACCAACGGGCAGATCTATTCAGAGGGAATCGAAGTATTCATCTCATATTCGCATAAGGACGAGCTACTTAGGGATGAACTTGAAAAGCATTTGAGCATTCTGAAACGCCAAAAGCTGATTTCCACGTGGTTTGATCGAAAAATCGGTGCCGGAGAGGAATGGAAAGGACAAATCGATGAACATCTCGATTCCGCCAAAATTATTTTATTGCTTATCAGTGCTGATTTCCTGGCTTCAGATTATTGCTATGACATCGAAATGATGCATGCCATGGAGAGGCATGAGTCTGGAGAAGCCCGTGTGATCCCAATTATCCTTCGGCCAGTGGACTGGGCAGGCGCGCCATTTGGGAAGTTACAGGCGCGCCCCACTGATGCAGAGCCTGTTATTAGCAAAAAATGGGGAAGCACTGACGAGGCTTTTGTCGATGTAGCAAGAGGTTTGAGAGACGCGATAGTAAGCCTTAAGCCAAAAGATCCTGCGGGGGCTAATTCAAAAACGGCACCTAATGGAAGTTTAAAAAATATAATAGTCGATCAGATGCATCGCGGAGACTATACCACGATAAAGACCGCGATCGCTGCGGCAGCTCCTGGATCGCGAATTTTAATAAGGCCGGGTGTCTATGATGAGGGGCTAGTAATCGATAAGCCTCTTGAGATCGTTGGAGATGGAGAGATAGGCGACGTCGTGATCAGAGCTTCAGGAAAAGACGCCATTCTATTCAAGGCAGTAAGGGGTAAAATATCAAACCTCTTGATTAGGCAAACTGGAGGCGGGAATTGGTTTGGTGTCGACATCAGTCAAGGATGCCTTGAACTAGTTGGCTGCGATATAACCAGTGAGAGTTTGGCTTGTGTTGCAGTACACGGAAATGCTTATCCTAAACTTTTTGCGAACCTGATTCACGACAGCAAAAATGCAGGAATATTAGTTTATGAAAATGGTCAAGGCGTAATTGAAGACAATGATATCTATGGCAACGCTCGTCCGGGTGTTGAGATTAAGGACGGCGGCGATCCTACACTTAAACACAATAAAATCCACGATGGCAAAAGTGCTGGAATAATAGTTTACAAAAATGGGAAGAGTGCAATTGAAGACAATGATATCTTTGGCAACACTCTTGCGGGTGTTGAGATTAAGGACGGCGGCGATCCTACACTTAAACACAGTGAAACGGCGGCGGCGCACCCCGCTGCAAGCAGACGGGGCATCCAAGGCGCCGCCGCATGAAAACGGAATCAGGTTACCTGATCCAAAAGCGAGGCATGTTTGCATCGTTTAGCGTCATTCGAATTCCAGCAAATTC
>CAIQHB010000024.1 GCA_903871465.1 uncultured Methanosarcinales archaeon | reverse complement strand
ATTTAAAAATAAAATAAAAATATATGAAAGAGCCAAGTGGCTCACTTGATCTTCTTCTCGAGCTTCTTGAGCCTCTTCTTAGCGGATTGGTCACCCAAAGCGGCCTGCTTCGTGAGCACTTCTGCCTTGGCCTTCTTCACTTTGTTCAGTTTTTCCAGCTGTTTTTTACTCGTTGGCATAAAATCACCTCGCTGCGCCTTTGGCTAATTCTCTCAAGCTTCTTTCCGTCTTAAGAATATCCCTGTATCGTTGGACCAGCCTATAAGATTTTCGAATAAATGAAAAAGCTGACCACGCGCAATCTCTGTGGCTGCACCTTTACGGTTCTGAAAGGCTAAATAATTTTGGGACTCAACTGTTGGTCGTAGTCCTCCATTCCCAGAATCATCTCTGTCAGCTCCTCCACCAGCCCCTCATCCAGGTCCTTGAGCCTCACCCTCCGCACTATATTGGGCACATCGATGTCGGACATCGCGATCTTGGGAAGACGGCTGTGCTTGAAGCCTTCCACAATCGCATAGTCCACCCCCTCAGCCAGCAGATCGGCTAAAGCGGAATCCAGGTCGCCCCGCTCTCGCGTCACTTTGAGCCTTGCCTCTCCGAGACCTATGACCACATCAGCTCCGGCATCGAAGTGGCGCTTGGTGTCGCCGCTGTCCACTGGATGGGTGACCATATTCTTGATCGTCCCCACTTTTCCGTGCCTGGCAAGCGAGCTGACCAGGGAAGTGACCAGAGTGGTCTTTCCGGTCTTCTTAGTTCCGACTATAGATATGACCTTCATTGGGGATCTTTTCTCGAGTATGTTAGGACTTCGGAAACCGCCCTAATTGCCTGGAAATCGTTAGGTCTGTTGGGATTGTCAGATCATTCCGCCCGGATGAGTTCGATGAGGAATCGAGCGAATCCCTCCAGATCAGCAATGCGCACATTCTCGTTCAGACCATGGGCATTGCTCTCCAGCTGCCGGCCCACGCCGTAGACGCAGGTGGGAATGCGGGTCTTCTCCGTGGCATAGGCCTGGTCCAGGCTTCCTTGCGCACCTGATAGGCGCGGCATGTTTCCCATGCCTTTTTTCACAGCCTCCCGAACTTCAGTTACCCAGACATGGTCAGGATTCACGCTCATGGGTGGATAGCCTGGATAAAACTTCAGATCAAACTCGATATCCAGTGGTTTCAAGGTCCTCTCGATCTCAGACATGGCCTCTTCCATGCTCTCCTCGGGTATCACCCGCCGGTCCCCCCGCAAAACGCACCTGTCCGGCACGATATTCTCTTTGATGCCCCCATTGATCATGGTTATATTGAGCATCGGCATGAGGTTTTTAAGGCCCACGGCTTCAAAGGCGGAGCTCGCCGGGAGATTAGACCTTCTCGCCTGTATTACCTTCTTGAGGTCCATGAGCGTCTCCATGACAGGTATCGACCTTTCCACAGCATTTACGCCTAGGAAACTGGAACCGCTGTGAGACGACCGGCCATGCACTACCACATCCCAGGTTATGATGCCGTTGCTGCCTATGACCACATCATCGGAAAAGCCGTCCATGCAGAGCATCAGATCTCCCTTAACCAGGCCCCTGTCAGTGATATAGCAGAGGCCGGAGTAGCCGCCCACTTCTTCATCCGTGGTCAAGAGAACAGAGAGATTGTACTTCGGCTTGCCGTTCTCCAGGAGCACCTTCAAAGCGGCAATTAAGGCAGCGATAGATCCCTTGCAGTCAGAAACGCCCCTTCCATAGACTCTTCCGTTCTTCTGCACCACCTGGAAGGGGTCCGTATCCCAATTTCCCTCTGCCGGAACTACATCCAGATGGGCATAGATCACCAGCGTCTTTTCGGCACCTACAAACAGATCTGCCCGTAGATTGAAGCGATCGCCCACCAGCCTCGGGTCGCTGCATTTGGCTGCGAAGACTTCTTCCGGCATGATCAGCTTCTCGGTTTTGAAGCCCATATCTTTGAAAATAGGCTCAAGCCAATCCACAATCTCTTGATAGCAGTTCCCGGGAGGAGCGACGGTCTTAAAACTTATGATTTTTTTTAGCAAATCCATGAGGTATTTCGTATCCGGCTGGAGGATTTCTTCTGGCATCATTTATCCCGTCCTAAAACGTGTCTAATAAGTCCCGCAGCGTATTAAATGCTTTCCAAAAGCTCGTTCTTCGACAGGAACATGGTAGGAACATGGTCTTCTTCAAGCTTCGTATCTCCAGAGGCCAGGGTTCTTCACTCCCGGTCGCGCACATCATAAGACTCCGAGCAGACCAAAGGCTCGGCATTGGAACCACATAAAATGCAGCCATCGGCCTCATATTCATCAGAACTCATAGTATTACCACAGATCACGCATTTATGGACTGAATGCGGCTCCATGACCATTGGTGGATCCCTGAGACGACAATAGTCAACAACATCCAGAATGCATGGCTCACCGGGTCGGGCTTCGGGATGCAGGCAATACCCAAGAAGGCCGTCCTCTTGATCCTTCCAGTAAATGCATTCGTCGTTCTCCACAGGGAAATTGAGCTTGCTCCTTTTTCCGCAGTATTTCTGTGACAGTTTCACGAATCCCTCAAGAATTTTTCCTATATGATGAGGCTCTTTCCCGTCATCGCCAGAGGTTGCGGTATATGCATAAGCTGCAATACGGTCGGCGCGACATCCGCCAGAATGCCGTCCTCGCGCAGGCGGTAATTTATGCCGTCATCTATTATCAGCGAGAAGGGCACAGGATTTGTAGTATGAGCGGTATGCGGCTGGCCGGTAGTCAGATCGATCATCTTTTCTGCGTTGCCGTGATCTGCAGTGAGCAGAACTGAGCCCCCCTTCTTGAGGATCTCGTCCACGATCTCACCCACGTAGCCGTCCACTACCTCGACCGCCTGCACAGCCGCGTCGAATATGCCGGTATGGCCCACCATATCGGGATTGGCAAAATTGAGAACGATGAAGTCGTACTTGCCGGAATCGATGCGACCCATCAACTCATCCCTAACCAGGCGGGCGCTCATCTCTGGCTGCAGGTCATAGGTAGCAACTTTCGGCGAAGGTATGAGAGCGCGATCCTCTCCAGGATTGGGCAGTTCCTTGCCGCCATTGAAGAAGTAGGTGACATGGGCATATTTTTCCGTCTCGGCGATACGTAGCTGCCGCATCCCGGCGCGGCTTATGACCTGTGCAAGGGTGTCGCCCAGGTTTTGCGCCGGAAAAGCAATGGGTACATTAAGGCCGGCATCGTATTGTGTCATGCAGGTGTAATGAATCTGCATCGGTTTTGTGGGAAAATCAGTGAACCCTGGATCAACAAAGGCTCTTGTTATCTCGCGTGCTCTGTCGGGCCGGAAATTAAAGAAGATGATGCTGTCCCCATCCTGCACCAGTCCGTCGCCATCGACCACAGTCGGCTGGAGAAACTCATCATTCTCGCCTCGCTCGTAGCCGTTTTCCACTGCGATCTTTGCCGTCTCTGCCCTGTAGCCCACACCATCAGTCAGGCACCGGTAGGCTTTCTCGACCCTATCCCAGCGCCGGTCCCGGTCCATGGTGTAGTAGCGGCCGCTTACCGTCGCCACCTTGCCCGTGCCTATCTGCTCGAACTTCGCCTCCAGCTCCCGGAAATAGGTCAGGGCACTCTGGGGAGGGACATCCCTGCCATCGAGAATAGCATGGACAAAAACGTTCTTAATATCCTGTTTTCGGGCCATCTCCAGGAGGGCATAAAGGTGAGTGTTGTGGCTGTGCACGCCTCCGTCCGAGAGAAGACCGATGAGATGCATCTTACCGCCCTTTGCCTTCGCCATGGCCTCCAGCAGGACAGGATTTCGGCCAAAGCTGCCGTTCTCCACAGCCAGGCTGATCCTGGTATAGTCCTGATAGACGATTCTGCCGCCACCAAGGTTTAGATGCCCCACCTCGGAGTTGCCCATCTGGCCACGCGGCAGGCCTACGGCCAGGCCGGAAGCGCCTAGTGTTGTGGTAGGATAATTCTTCCAGAATCGCTCCAGGTTAGGCTTGCAGGCCCGGGCAACGGCATTGCCCTTCTCGATCGGGCTTATGCCGAAGCCGTCCATGATGATGATTGCTATTGGCTTCATCTCACAAAAGTCATGATTCGCGCGGATATATTAGATCTGCTGTTCTTTGAACCCCTCAACTCCTATGAGTGGAACAAAGATCACCCCCATCTTCTCCTCCACTTCGAAGCCATGATCCTTTTTCGTTACCAGGAGAAGCTCCTGGCGGTCGCAGCCCACAGGCAGGACCATCTTGCCGCCCAGGTCGAGCTGCTGCTTGAGCGACTCTGGAATTTGCGGCGCGGTTGCCGCCACGCTTATGCGGTCGTAGGGAGCATGCTCGGGCAGGCCCAGGCTACCGTTGGCCTCCACCATAGTGACATTGGCGATTTTGGCCTTTTCCAGATTTTCTCTGGCCAGGACTACAAGCTCCGGCTTACGCTCTACAGAATAGACGTGTCCCGTTGGGCCCACGAGAACCGCCATTACCGCGGCATGATAGCCGCTCCCTCCACCCACTTCCAGAACCTTCATTCCGGACGAGAGGTCCAGAAGCTCGCACATTATGGCCACCATGTGCGGCGCGGAGATAGTCTGGTTGAGTCCGATGGGAAGGGGAGTGTCATCGTATGCCCTCCCTTCAAGATGCCCGGGCACGAAAAGCTCTCTAGGAACCCGGGACATGGCTATGATAACCGGTTCGCTCACGAGTTCGCGCAGATCATCGAGAAGGTATTCCTTGTTCAAATCTCCCGACCCCAAACCCGGACTATGTCTTTAGCTTCAGCTCTATCGACAAAGCCCTCATCGCGAAGCTTGATCTTGACTATGCGGAATTTGAATCCTTCAACCGTTCTCACCTCGCCCATCTCCAGGGTTTCATCTCCCTGAACTGTGATTTTGAGCGAGTGGCTCAAGCCATTTCGGAATACGGAAATTTTTAGAGGTACCTCGTCCGTCGCCCTGGCCCAGACGGTCTTTATGGCCTCGGCAGGAGCCATGTTTACCCTCCGATCCGTCTCGATAGATGCGATCTGAGTCATCACCACATCGGCAGAGGCGTCATCCACTAGGAGCTCATCTCCTACCCTCAACACTTCCTTGGCAGGGATATTGATGAAATAGGGCATGGATTGCTCATCTTTGCTGACTATTACCTTCAAATTGACGAGCCGCTCGCGTTCTTTCATGACGGAATGAACGGTCTCGCAATCAACGCATCGCACTAGGTTCTCCTGCCCGGATTTTATCAAAGCATGTTCCGTATTCGCGCCACAGGTGGGGCAGAAGATCTGATCTTCAAACATAGCATATAATTATTCCACGAGGTATTAAAGTATGACCTCCGGAATGAACCGCAAGCGGTGGCAGAAGAGAGACCGCTTTGAGGCGATTTTTCAGATTATTCAAAATTTTTAAGATTTCAGCAAGGCCAAAAATGTTATGATGTTAGGAGATCAGTTATTTTCAACGATGGGAAAATTTTTTAATTAAGATGTGCAATTAGTACATATGAAAAAAATGGTTAAAGATAATCACGCCTTGAACCATGGAATAGATGAATGCTGTAGCATCGCCGAGAGCATGATAGACGAGATCCATCACATAGCAATACAGGAGAAGGCTGGCATATCCGCCAGTGGTGGGCATAAAGGCTCTTTAAAGGAAAAGCTCCTCCGGCAGATAAGACAGGCGAGGAAGATGGCTATGACGGGTTGAAGCAAGGATAGGAGAACTCAATATTTTTCCCGATCTATTTGGCATCCGTTAGATCAATCGAAATATAACCTCATTTTAGTTCAGAATCAAGAATTCAAAGTTATTAAAATTATTTTAATTATGTATAGACCTTGTCTGGCACGAAAACTATATATATTAATTTAGTAAGTAATTATATTGTGAACTCTAAAGCTTGCACTATCCCGGAATCATGCTCTGAGGTGGAAGTGGACCTCAAAAGATTGGACCGCATGCTCCAAGCAGCCCACCGGAGTTCCATTGACATAAAAGACAGCTATGACTTCTACGTCCTGGCTTTAAAAGAGTTCAACAAAGAGAATCTATCCGACTCATATCTCTACTGCGACAGGGCGAAGTACGAGCTTACAGGCGCCATTAATGATGCCAAGATCAAGATCAAAGGCTCCCGATTTCACAGCTTGAGAACCATCTCCTATTTCTTCAAGCTCTATGGCCTTTATGCAGTTATCTTTGCCATGCTTGCCATCCTGTTCTTCAGCCTCCTGATCTACAAATATTCTGATGTGATCATTCTCGGAGTTCCATTATGGTCATCCTTCTTCGCGGGCCTTGGCGCCTCGGCTCAAATTCTGACGGGCGTCGCCGATGACCTGCGCCGCTATGGACTGGCTTCGCGATACAAGAGGCTCTGGTATATGACCATACCGCTGCTGGCCATGGTATTCGGCTACATGACCTATCTGATATTAAGCTCCGGTCTGATCGCGCAGGATGGCAGCTCCGAAACGAGAGCCTTCAGCATCATGTTCGTCTGCTTCCTGGCGGGCTTTCTGACCAAATGGCTGATTAGCTGGCTCTCGCGAATGTCAAGAGATATTTGAAAGGATTCTAGCAAGGCACCCCAACGTAGATGTTGTGCTTGTTGGAGACGATCCTCACTCGCACGCTGCCCTGCTTTATGGGGCAGTCCATTACCGAGACAACACGGTTTCTGGCCACGCCCAACTGTTCACCCTGCACCCAGCCCGGCGCCCTGATCTCCACCCAGGCCTTCTCCTTCTTCTCAAAGACCGTCGGGATGGTGGGACGCTTCTCAATCCCGAAATCCTGGGCCTTGAGCAGCAACGATACGGAAAATTGCTCCTCCCAACTCTTAATGCTGCGATTGTAGAAATGCCACCAGTTCTCGGCCTTTATCTTTCCCGGAGATCTGCCCAGCCGGTAGTGCTCAAACTTCTGGATGCCCAGTGGCGGCCACTTCTTTCCCGCACCCACATTTAAGGCAAACTCTATCAGCCCCGGCATCTCGTCATCGTTGATGCCGGGCATGTACACGGGCGCAATCATGAGGTCGATCTTGCTCCCGGCGACATTCCTGGCAACATCTTTAACTTTTTCAATATCAAACCACGACACACCGGCCAGATACGCAGCCTTCGCGGGCTCCAGTGCATGAATGGAGAGGTTGATGCGGTCCAGCCCCGCCTCTTCCAGCGACTTTATCAAATCCGGATCGAGCAGAGTGCCGTTGCTCTGCATGCTGACGACGCTTACCTCTTTTATCTGCTTCAGCCGTTTCACCAGCTCTACGATATCGGGATAGAGCGTGGGCTCGCCTGGCGAGTCGATGTGGCACTCCACTCCCGGCCCCTTGAAGGGAGCGATCTCCTCGACCGCTTCCATGAGATATTCCAGCTCCACCTGGTAGTCAGTGACGCGGGATTTTGAGTGCGGGCCGGCATCCACGGAGCAGAAGGGGCAGTTCAGGTTGCAGCCACAGCTCGGCCTGATCTGCAGAAGGTTGCTGCCCCTGTCGACTACACCAAAGTACAGACATCCCATCAGCGGTATGTCCGAATGCCTGGTTATATGAAAGAGCGACATTTGAGATCCTTTGCAGCTATCAATTTCCAACTCCAGGCTTTAATGGCTTTCTATTCTTCAAGCGGTTTGCGTTTCTCCCACTGTCTCTTCCTCTGGGATACCGCGCGCGGGTGTTACGCGCGGGAGAACTCAGACGCCCCAAATGCCGGGCAGGCTTGGTTAGAAACCATCATTATTCGATTTTTCAGCTACGATTATTAACCGCAGAGACGCAGAGTTCGCAGAGACGTGCCAATTTTCCTTTTTATGAGCACTTGAAAATAATAGCATATCTGCCTCTGAGCAACAGTCGTCTCCGTTCGTTCGTCCTCCATGCGCTCTGTGCCTCTGTGGTGGGAGTTCGTAACCGTTGAGAGCCCGCATGCTCACGACGTTTAATCACGGAGCTCACAGAGCAAACAGAGTACGCACGGTGAGACCAATAAAAACACTGGAAAACCATAGTAACCAGAGGTTGGCCACTGGAAATTGGGAAGAGCCCCGGTTTCTTATCTCCTTCCATGCGGGCACACAAAAAGGCACATCCCGCACACTCCATATCCAGTTTTCTCTTCCAGATCCTTCAGGTACAGCTCGCACTTTCGGGCATCATATCTTGCCTCCCGCGGCTCATCTTCCCGGAAGGGCCGTCCGGTGAAGGCGGCCTGCGGGCAAATTTCCACGCACTTTTGGCATTCTCCGCAGCGCTCCGCCATTGCAGAGCCCGTTGCAGGCAATGGCGCGTCGGTCAGCACCGTGGCCCAGCGCACGCGCGGTCCCGCTTCCGGAGTGATGAGCAGGCAGCTTTTGCCGATCCAGCCCAGGCCAGCCATATGCGCCGCCAGCTTATGAGAGAATATGGCGGCAACTCGCATATCGACCACAGCGCGCTTGGAAGCTGGAATTGGGAATGCCCGGTAACCCTGGCGCTGCAGCGAACTGCTGAGGCGCAGGGCGATGGTGTCCAGGAGATCGTTTACCATGTCGTAAGCGTGGTGCCTATATTCCATCGCCACGGCCTTTTCGCTCCTTCCAGGAAGCTGGTCTACAATAGGATTGAGTAGGGCTATTCCAATGGAAATCGCCTTTGGGTATTGGGCTAAACTCTCTCCTCCCTGCCATGAGATGAAATCATGTGCAGGCGCAAGATCGGCCACACCGAAGAAATCTGCACCCAAATCCTCCGCAATCGCACGAATCTTGGCATCCAACTGCATAGTTTGATATTTCCTCCATCGCTCAATAATAATGGCTGCGGTGAGGACCGTCGTTTCGATGGGGCCACGACTTTTCAGCCATGGACATGGACGGTTATGCGGAAGCACTCGCGGGCAAGGGCCCACGCCTGTGGGCTCAGGAACGGGGGCGACCCCCGCGAGTGCGGACGCGCGCGCACATGACCGCAAAAAATACGCTTTTTGCTATTGCTGGCGACCTACTATTATCGAATTCTCTGTGCGTACGCCGTGCGCTCTGTGTCTTTGTGGTGGATAGTCGTTAGCCACTGGTTATGATCAAAAAGAGGCGGCTTTCAGGAAATGACCGCCGTGCCGTTCTCCAGCTTCAACCCTCCGGCTCCGCCCAACTTGACCGCGGGATGTCCGGAAGAGCTGCTTTTCGCTTCCGTTCCGGCATTGAATGCCCGCGGGTCCATATCTCCGGAGGTCCAGGCGTCATCGTTTCGCTCCAGTTCTAAGCTATCCTTGCTCAACACCAGGTTGATGAGATGCACGGAAGAGACCTCATCCAGCATAATGAACTGGGTGGGATCGAACTGCAGTGCAATGGTGGTATTGCAGGGAACGAGATTGCTCGTCACAGTCTGGGTCCCCAGCACCTCGCCCGCATCGTCCGCGATGGTGCCGCTAAGCGTGTAGCTGCCCGGTTTGATCACAGATACATTGACTCCGATAGCGATGAAATCCTGGCTGGTCTGGTTGACATACTCGCCGGTGAGATAGGCGGCAGGCGGCTGGAACTCTTTTGGCTCCCGGTTTATCATGATCTCTTTGTCGAATCGATCGATGTAGCTTCCACTCTTATCGTAGAGTATGAGATTTTGAATTCGCATCGGCCCGCACTTGCCATATCTCCAAATATCGGTGCCGCTGGCATTGACCATTATGCTTCCGCTTTCGTTCAGCGCAAAGCTGCGATCAATTGTTCCAATCCAGCCGCCGCGACAGTCAACCAGCATTCCACTTAGCCTGTACTCTCCGGGAGCTGTGATGTTCAAACCGAAGCCCAAAGAGAGGAGGTCAAATTTGCCGTCCTTATCGCTGTCCACGACCTTCTCCGAGGTCAAACCTTGCAGCTTCGGGCCGATCAATGACACGCTTACAGGAATCTCGAAGGTATAGTTGTCTGATGAGATCTTTATGTAACCGTCCAGACTGTGCAGCGATAGATTTTTTGGTATGGTGATATTGGCGTCCACTGTCCCGTTGGAGTCGCTCTCTATTCGCGCCGGGCCTTTGGTCGTGATCCAGGACCACTGCGCCTCTGCATATTCCTTGAGACTGACTTTGAAGGACTCTCCAGTCTCGGGAACATTGTATCCGTAGACCTTTAGCGTCCAGTTGCCAAGCTCTGGATTGTTGATTTCGATAGGGCCTAAATTGCCCGAACCTACATCCGCGTTCTCTTCCTTGCCAACGCCATCAGGGTCCTCGAAGACAAGAGCGACTTCGGATTCATTGCTGCCACCCACACGGCTCAACTCTGCTGAGATCTTCTTCGTCCCTTCGGTGACATTTACGGTCTTATTCCATGTTTCTTTGTATCCCACACGACCCCCAAACTCTAGGAGAGTGGTGTTCTCAATAACCTCTGCATAGCTCAAATTCTCCAGAGCCCTGCCTCTGTTCGCCACCACAAACTGTGTTCTGGCAGACATTCCAGGAGATGCGGAATCTATGTTCCACCTTCTGGGCACGGTCTCAATCAGGTCGCGCTCTGTATACAAAGTGAAGTTAACAGGCTCTGATGCATTCACGCCATGGACAGCCAGAAGCCATCGACCGGAAGGCGGGCTTTCAATGCGGATCCTTTTTGCCAGGTCCTCCGTCCCCCCTACATAGTACTCGCTGGTAGGCGAGAGCAAGAAGAGATCCGGGCTGGAATTCTGGCGGGATTTCACACTCCAGCTGAGGTTAGCTTTGATGCCGCTTGTGCCCGTAGGCACGTCCAGGTAATAATAACCCCATTGGCCTTGGTTCAAAATGCCGCCCCTGCTGCCAAATCCTTTCGAAATGTTGATAGGCTCTGCCACGGCCACAGTGACGGGTATGCTCAAAATCTCTTTGCCGGACCCGGTGACATCGATAGACCCGCTGTAAACTCCGGGCGAGACTCCCTTCGGCACGCTCATGGATGCAGCAAAAACCTCTTGATCATTAGCCGCAATATGCTTGGGAAGACCTTGCACGCTGATCCAGTCAGAGATCGCGCCCGCGGCCGAGACCTTCAGATCGTCTATCGCCTGGTTGCTAAAGAACACAAAACGCGTATTCCAGTCCTGATCGCCAGGGGCCAGCGAATAGAGCTTCTTTTGAGGTCTATCGGCTCCCGTATCCAGGCCCACATAAACTCCTTTGCCCGAAGGCAGGTAAGCCCAGCGTCCCGCACTCCATTGATCGGGAATAACACCAACGATGTCGTTATCTAGAAGCTGGTATGACCGGAGGGCATCCAGAAGGCCCGCGCCCTGGTAGTACTCTTCATAGGGCTCACCCAAGGAGTTGTTGAGCTTGAGAGCACCGCGGGTCATGGCCGCCTTGATGCCAGCCGGCGTGAGATTGCCGTTTGCCTGCAAGAGCAGTGCGGACAGGCCTGCCGCCACTGGCGCGGATAGGCTGGTGCCCGACTCTTGGGAATAATACATATCTACAGATTTCGGCCTTTTCACTCCGACGGGCACAATAGAGATCACGTCAACACCTGGTGCGACAACGTCGGGCTTAATCCGATCGTCCCTGGTGGGCCCTGAACCGGAAAAGCTGGCCATGTGGCCGTTCGAATCCGTAGCTCCCACGGTGATGACCTTTACACCATCACCAGGGGAGTCGATCAAACCGGGTGGCAGGGCCTGAACGATTGGAATAAGGAGATAATACACATCCTTGTTGTCGCTGCCAGTCTGGGATAAGTCTACAGGAGTCTTGCTCTGGCCTACCTGGCTGCTGGAGGTTCCCGAGACCTGACCCGCGGTTTCGCTGCTGTTGCGGTTGCCTGCCGCCACGCAGACCACGACTCCGGCATTTGCAGCATTGTCCGCAGCCGTGGTTATGGGCGGATTGGTCTCGCCCAGATTTATGCCGCCAAGGCTGAGGCTCAAGACATTGGCACCATTATAGATTGCCCACTCGATCCCTGCGATTATATCTGATACTTTGCCGTCGCCCTTGCTATTTATGACCTTGACATTGAGAAGGCTTGCCCCTGGCGCAATTCCCTTATATTTTCCGTTTGAGGCGTTGCCTGAGCCCGCAATGATTCCTGCAACCATTGTACCATGGCCCAGAAGATCGTCGGCCGTAACCTCATCAGTCAAGAAGTTCTTTTCGGCTACAACCTTGCCGATCAGATCCGGATGATTTTTATCGATCCCAGAATCGATTACTGCCACAGTGATCCCCCGGCCATCGATCCCTTTCGCCCAGAGCTTATCTGCGTTAATAATTTGGGACGGAGATATATACTGCCCCTGCGAAGAATTAGTGCCGGAAGCTGATACATTGCCGGGAGCTGATACTTTTGTGGAAGCGTCAAAATAGATGCCCTTCACTAAATCGCTCTTTGCAGCCGTTTCAATGGCTTTGGAACTTGCCTCTCCAGCGAGACCATGAATTAGGCTGTACCTGTACTTGACAGCAAAATCATCAAGATTGGGGCTGGTCGCGCCATTGAGCATCACAATTACGGGTATCTTTTGGTCCTCACGGCCAGTGAGCCGGTCCGCCAATGCGGGATCTATCTTCGGGCTGACTTCAGATGGCGCACCCCCTGCGATCTGCGCGACGGCGGAGGCTGCCAAAATTGTGCAGGCTACTGAAATAAGAATGAAAATCTTTCGATCCATGATCAACCTTACCTATCGGAGGGCATTTTCCCTGTCCTTCTCAAGATCACAATAGACAATGAACTGACGTAAGTAGATAATGCTAAATAAACCTGTGGTACTTCTAGGAGGGATGATGCTGGAATGGCTGATTTCCTATCTGCTCTGGATTGGCTTGCTTCTTCTCCTAGCCTCAGCCCTTGCCCGAAAGAGTTCTATTGCCGTTCCCGGATGGGCTATTTTTGGCCTGTTCTGGCTGTTTCAGCCCGGTCATTATCTGGCCACAGAGGATTACTTCAATGCCGTCCTCTTCCTGGCAGCAGGTCTCATGAGCCTTTACATGGCCTGGATCGTGATGAATAAGGGCTTCTCATCAAAAGCCCGGCTCTGGGCGAGCTACGCGGCGGCTGTCTGTGGAATGGTCTATTTTCCTTTTGCAGAGATCGAGCCGCTTCAATTAGGATTGATTAGATTAACCACGTTCATAACAGTACAAGCACTTCAGCTTATTTCTGTTCCGGCGATAATGCAGAGCTCGGACATGATGACTTTAAACGGTCGATCGGTGCAGATCATCCTGGCCTGCACAGCCATTGAGAGCATAGCGCTCTTTGCCGGGCTAATTCTCTCGGTTCAGGCGCCAATTGGTCGCAGGCTGGTTGCACTGGCGGCATCCACGGTTTCCATTTACCTCTTGAACATCGTGAGAAATGGATTTGTACTTATGGCCTATGGAGGGAGCTGGTTTGGGAGCGAAAGCTTCGAAATCGCTCATAATATCATCGCCAAGGCGGGGTCGACTGTGGCCCTTTTGGCCATATCTTACTTAGTATTCCTGCTCCTTCCGGAGCTTTTGTCAATCATAGACGAGCTCGCAGCAGATATAAGAACTCCCAGAGGAGATGCAGTTTGAAGCTGGCCAAAAATTCCACTGCCTGGATATCGGTGCCCATCTTTCTGACGGCAGCTCTGGCCATAGCAGGAAGCTGGTACATGTCGGCCGTAGCGCTGGTCGGATTCATCTTCATGATCTTCTTTCACAGAGACCCCGATCGTTTGCCGCATGGAGATGGTATGGTCTCACCCGCGGACGGAAGAATCCTCCAGGCCACACCGGAAAAAATCACGATCTTCATGGGAGCATACGATGTGCATGTAAACCGGGCACCCCTGGATGGGACGGTACGCAGTATCGAATACAGGAAAGGAAGCCACATGCCGGCTTTCCTGAATAGGGCTTGCCATAACCAGCAGAACCGGATAAAGATGGAGACCGATGACGGAGATCTGGAGCTACGCCAGATTACAGGGACAATTGTTAGGGAGATCGTATGTTATGTTCGTCCTGGTGATCATGTGCTCCGGGGAGAGAGGATCGGCATGATTCGCTTCGGCTCGCGGGTGGAGGCAAGCATTCCCGAGGGTTACAAATTGCAGGTAGGACTGGGCGACAAGGTCCGGGCCGGAGAGACGGTGGTTGCCGTGAAGTCTCCAGTCGTGGTGGGCACATGAATGTCTTCCGGGTCATGCGCCTGCCTGACCTATTCACTCTTTTGAATGTCATTCTTGGATTTCTGGCACTTCTCGCAGCCGGCGGCGCTTGGGGCGGGAATTCCACGAATTTCGCGGTAGTATTCATACTATTAGCGGCAGCTGCAGACGGCCTGGATGGCTTTGTGGCCAGGAAGACGGGCTCAAGTCCAATCGGCGCCAACCTGGATTCTCTGGCAGATCTGATATCCTTTGGCACAGCACCGGCTTACCTTGCGATCATGGCCTTCCATCTCGGGCCTCTGGTCTGGCCGGCAGGAATTTTCTATCTTATCTGCGGGACGCTGCGCCTCGCCAGATTTAATGTCACAGGCAAAGGCGATAATTTCTTTGAAGGGCTTCCCATTCCAGCAGCAGGCATATTTCTCTCCGCCAGCGTTCTCCTGGGCAGGCCGACCCTGACGATTGTGCTCATGCTGCTTCTGGCAGGGCTTATGGTGAGCAGCATCTCCTACCCCAAGATCAGAGACATCAGAGCCATGGCTCTGTTTGGATTCATCTTCCTTGCTGCAGGATGGTTCATCTTCCGCCAGAACGATATTCTTTATGCCGCCCTTCTGGTGATCATGATGATCATCCTTTATCTGGCAAGTCCGGTGGTGATAACACGCCTACAAAAAAGGAAATAGCCGCATTCGAGGCAGGCATAAAACTGGGAGCGCTCTATCATCAATTCGTTGGCGCGCCCGTAAGCCCAAAGACGGCATCCAGCCTGGAAGAGGCTATGCAGGAGAGCATCTCTCTACAGCCCCACGTGAGAAAGGTTCGCGTCAGCATAGACCGGAAAATGCTTATGGAGAATGTCTTTGGATACAGCGAGCTGGAAGGGCGCATGATAACCGCCGAGGTTGAGATAAATTATGAGGGCGATGTCGCTCGCGCCCGGCTGGAGTACGACAAGCAAAAGAACTATCCCCTCATGAGTCTGCTTTAGGCCCGAGTTGGATTCTCATTCATTCCTTCAGCCACTTGATTTCGCTCACTCGAACTCGATTGTGCCCGGAGGTTTGGGAGTCAGGTCGTAGACCACTCTTGAAACGTTGGGAATCTCGCCGGTTATGCGGCTGGATATGCGTCTCAGCACCTCCCAGGGAAGCTCCATCACATCTGCGGTCATGGCATCCCTGGAGGAGACGGAACGGACAGCGATTACATAGCCATAGACCCGGTTGTCGCCCTTTACACCCGTGGCCTTTCCGAGAATGGCAGCAAAAGCCTGCCAGGGAGCAAACTGCACGACCTCTTCTTCTACGATGGCATTGGCTTTGCGCACTACATCGAGCTTTTCGCTCGTGACCTCGCCCACGATCCTGACGGACAGCCCTGGACCGGGGTATGGCATTCTCTCGCTGATCTCCGGAGGAAGGCCCAGAGCCCTGGCAACTACGCGCACCTCATCCTTGTACAGATCGCGAAGAGGTTCAACTATGGTCTTGAACTCCATGAACCTGGGAAGGCCGCCCACGTTGTGATGGGACTTTATGCCTCCATCCGACTCGATTCTATCCGGGTAGATAGTGCCCTGCATGAGGCAGTCGCCGCCGATCTTGCGGGCCTCCTCCTCAAAGACGCGAATGAAGGTCTCGCCTACTATCATCCTCTTCTCTTCCGGGTCTGTGACCCCTCTCAGGGCATCGAGAAACCGGTTGTGGGCGTTCACGCGCACGAGACCGATATCCTTGAAGAGGTGCTCAATTCGGTCCGACTCGAACTGCCTCATGAGCCCCGAGTCAACATAAACCGGGACCAGCCGGTCACCTATTGCGCGGTGGGCAAGCATTGCCAATACCGAGCTGTCCACGCCTCCCGATAAACCAATAATGGCGCGACCCTTAACATCGCGCTTGATTTCTGCGATGGCGTCCTCGATGAAACGTTCCGCATTCATGGCCATAATAGCAAGCCCGGCTTCCTAGATTTTAGGCTTGCGGTTATGAAATCCGTAACTCAATTATAATCATTGGTATACCGCGATCTGTTCAGATGATCTCAATATGACAATAACATGAAAAATAAGGCTTTAAATTATCATAACCAGAATATATTGGCGGGATAGGAGAGTGGGACTTGTCATATCCTGCGGGAGGGCTTCCCTCCCCCTCCCAAGATAAATCGCAACTCTTGGGGGTTGCACGAACCTTAAATTTCATGCCGCCCAGGTACTTCTGTCAATCATGACTCGTACAATAGAGGGAATTAACGGACGAATCAAGAGCCGGGATGCAGTTGTGATGACTGCCCAGGAGGTCTGTGATATCGTCAAGGACGGCAAAGATCTGGCCCTGAAAGACGTGGATGTCGTCACCACAGCAACTCGGGCCATAATGAGCGGCACCTATGCGGTGCTGTCGTTCCCCATGGCCGAAGCCGGCACATTTGTACGCGCCGAAAAGGTCTGGATCAATGGAGTTCCAGGCTGCATCGGGCCGTGTCCAAATGAGCGGTTAGGCATCGTCGATCTGATGATCTATGGCACGGCACATAGCAAAAACCAATCCGATTACGGTGGAGGACATCTGTTCAGAGAGCTGGTCGAAGGCAAGGAAGCTCAGGTTGAAGTTGAAACCAGTGAAGGCGAAACTCTCACAAAGGCCCTATGCCTGGATGATATTCCCTACGCTCAAATCCTCTCTACTCGCAACGCCTTCAAGAACTATGTAGCCTTTGTCAACCCCAGGAACGCTCCTCTGCAAACGATCTTCAGCGTTCTCGAATTTCCTCCCAATTTAATCTGCGCTACCGTTTCCGGATGCGGTCAGCTCAATCCCATCAAGAACGATCCATTGCTGGAGACGATCGGCATAGGAACACGCATTCTCCTGAACGGGGCCAAAGGGTTTGTGATAGGCACAGGCACTCGCAGCATGGCATCCAGGCCGAACCTTCTGGGACTCGCCGATATGCACCAGATGAGTCCCGAGTACATGGGCGGCTTCGTTACGTCTGCAGGCCCGGAATGCATAGGCGCCTGGGCGGTGCCAATTCCGGTGCTGAATGAATCCATCCTGGAGAACATATTGTTGCAGGATCGAGACATTGCTCTTACCATCATGGATGTAAATATCCGCCGGAAAATCGGCAAGACGACCTACGAGGATGTCTGGGGCTCAACGAATCTGGAGATAGAGTTCGATCCCGGCAAATGTGCCGGTTGCAGGAAATGCACCGTGGAGCCAGTATGTCCCATGAGGGCGATAAGTATTGAGATGGATCAGGTTAAGCGAGATAGAGGGAAGTGCTTCAACTGCGGTCTATGCGTCTCGCAATGCACCGGCGGGGCATTCCGGGGCAATCTGGGCTCTATCAACCTTGCAGGCAGAAAGATCCCGATTCAACTCCGCCAATCTGATCGAACCAGAGCAGTACAGTTAGCAGAAGAGCTGAAGATGCAGATTCTGGATGGGTCTTTCAGGATAACGGAGATGGTGGAACATCTGTGAGAAGCTGCCAGAGGTTACTATGGTTTTCCAGTTTGTAATTTAGTCGCTCTGCGCGTACTCTGTGAACTCTGTTTCTCTGTGGTGGAAACGTCGTTAGCTGCTGGGTTATAACCATGTGGCTGACGATACTACCACCACATAGACACAGAGCGAACGGAGGACTCACAGAGAACTCGATTATTCTACTACCCACTCGAAACCGCGAGGAACCGAAAATAGTAAAATGGGGAGGATGAATTCTCCCCATTTTATACATCCGGAAACCAGTCCACGTTATGCGCTATTTGATTTGGTGTATTCTCGTTCACTTTTTTATCTGTTTACACGTTGGGCAGCCAGTCAACGCTGATATTTATTTGATCTGGTGTATTGTCATGCACTATGCCCATATCGCCGGTCAATGTTCCCAGGATGCTGTAGATGCCGCCGCCATTGAGGTCAGCTATGTTTTGGTCAATAGAGCCGCTCTCCAGATTCACCGTGCCGTTGTAGTTGTAAATGCCGCCGCCACTGGATGCACTGTTCCCGGTTATTGTGCTGTCAGTAATGGTCAATGTGCCAAAGTTGGCGATGCCGCCCCCAAATTGGGCAGTATTTCCGGATATGGTGCTGGGGTCAACCGTCAGACGGCCGGCGTTCCAGATTCCTCCGCCGACTAAGGAATAAGATCCAATCCCACCAAGATCGGTGCTCGTTCCGGTGCCGCCTTGAATGGCCATGTCCGACAGCGTCACAGTTATATCCGGATTATTTTTGCCGACTGTGAACACCGAACCGGATTGCCGGCCATCAACAATGGTCTCACTCGCCCCTGCTCCTTTAACCGCCAGCGACTTGTCTATTTGCACATTCTCATAATAGGTGCCGGGCGCGACGTTAACGGCGTCGCCAGACTCCGAGGCATCCACTGCCCCCTGAATCCTGTTGGCAATTGGATTATTGATATCGACATAGTACCCCAGATTTCCGGAGGCAGATGAGCCGGATGCATCCTTCTTAGCCTGAATGTTCAAGTCATACTCATTGCCGTAATTTGAGCTCCTGGTTTTGGAGGCTTTGCCAGTAACGGCCTTGCTCGTGAATGCTCCTTTAATATGACCTGATTGCTGGGCCTCCACAAGATCCATAGATACCTTGCTGTTCCCATCGTATCCGGTGAGAGTGCCAGAGGTCATCGTGCTCGCACCAGCGCTGGACATCTTCAGACCTTTAAAGAGAGTCGCGGAGCCAAACAGGGATTGCGATTGAGAACTTATCTGTTTGCCGGACGCACTGTCTATATGCTGCGATGCCTCCAGCAAATCACTCGAGGCACCAGCCTTATCAGAGTATCCACTGATAGATCCTTTCTTAATGGAAGTGCTCGCATCAGCCGTTTCCATTCTCAGCTCCAGCGGATGGATCCTCAATTGGCTCAGTTGGGAACTGGCACCGGTCTGGATTTGTCCGTTCGGCGCCGATGCGCTCTCTGCATTCTGAGATGCTGAGACCATTTGCGCGGATGCTGTGGCAGAGTTGGAGTATCCCGTCAAGCTTGCCTTATTTCCAGGATCGACTAGAACTGTGCTCACACCGGCATATTCCCCATTTGCGTTGAAAGAATTGGCATACGCATTGATATAATTCGCATTTAATACATCCAGAGTCTCGCCAGCCGAGACAACCGGGTATTTAGATGCCTTCCAGAAAGACCCAATGCCCGGCGTGAGAGTATAGCCGTAATTATACGATTTGGCTTTCCGAATATCCACACCTACGCTGGCGGAAGCTCCTGCGGAGTTGGATACCCAGTGACTCTCCAACAAGTTGCCGCTGCCGCTGATGGAATTGGAAAAACTCCCGGGCCCAATCATTGCACTGCCATAAACTGAGTCCCGGTCTCCTGCATGGATATTTTCCTTAAATCCACCCGTATCGCCATAGACACAAATCGAGATGCCATAGGCAGATGGAGCTAGTACAAGTATCCCTACCAATAAAGCTCCGATTAGCGTTTTACCGAATTTCATTATTCCCTCCTTTTACAGATCCAGTTATCTAACATGACCCAGGTATTGTTTGATAATTTTATATTCACCCTGAGACTACTCTTGCATGTGTTTGTGCTAGTATATTTTAGATATAAAAAGATATCTGCCAAGACGAGATGTGTTCTTCCAAATAATAATCAATAGCAATAAGCTCACTTATCTTTTAGAAAAAATTAATTTTGGGCGCCATGTGAGAACTTTGTAATTCTTATTATCAGGAATCATTAATTAAATAATTATTTTAAATTGATATTTTCTACAGGATCATCTCGAATCTCTTCTTCCAGGTCCACTAAATATCTTCTCAGCACAGCAGACCTTCTGCCGGCGAGTTCCCTGGCGGTCTTTGTGTGCATGCCCGATTCGAGCTTGAGGAGTTTTCGGTAGAAATGATCCAGATTCCATTTTTTGTCATCCGGCTCCCGGGTTTTGCAGAATGGATCGTGAGGGTTGTAAAGCGCCCGGCAGAGACTTCCTCCTGTCATGAAGACTCTGGCGATCCCGATTGCGCCAATGGCATCCAGCCGGTCGGCATCCTGCAGGACTTTGGCCTCCAGAGTGACGGGTATGATGCCCTTAGAAAAGCGATGCACTTCAACGGCATATAGTACCTCCGTTCTAATCTCTTCAGGGAGCCCGACCTTCTTCAGGAGATCCTCTGCCGTTTTCCGGCGCTTGGACTCCGATTCCTCTGAACCCAGGGAGAGCTTTGTTGTTGAACCCGCATCATGAAGCAGGGCCGCCCAAAGGAGCACCTGCATATCCGCGCCTTCCCTTTGGCCGATGATTTGCGCATTCTTGAAGACCCTCCGAATGTGACTGAAGTCATGCGCAGGATCGGCTCCCCTGTACATGAGCTCAATTTCATCGATCCAGGATTCGGGGAACAAATCGCTACGAGGGCTCATCAGAGATGAATTGCTCCCTTGACATAAATACTTTGACAAGACAGTCAATACATCGATGGATAGTATTTTGATTCAATAAGAAGGATGTCATTATCTCAAAAAAAAGGATCCGGATGTTAGCCTTGCCAGACATCCATGGTCATGTCGTGATAGTACTCGATACTCCGCGGAGCGATCGTAATAACCACATAATCCGGGTTCTCCGGCGTCTTGAAATACTGTTCGAGCTTCGGGTCCCAGAATTTCTTTTTCGTCTCCAGGTCGTCATGAACCCGGGCCTTACCCAAGATCGTCACATAGGGATCTGCATAGTTCTTGCCGGACCAGATGGAAAGGGCAACTTCAGGATTCCTTTTAATTTGCTCGACTTTGCGAGTGCCTTTCATGGTAGCTCCAACCAGACTCAGATCGCCCAGACCCACCAGGGCCATGAATCTCACGGCAGGCTTGCCTTCCTGTACAGTGGCAATCGCCGCCACATGCTCGCCACCCATGACCTTGAGAATATCTTCTTTTAGAGACATAGTAAATAATAGTGGTCGTAATCGTTAATAAAATTATAGGATAAGGAAAGACAGGACAGGAATTAAGCCTGCATCTCCCGTTTGATCATCTCCGCAGATATGGCAATTCCCTTCCAGGTGTGCATATTGAGAGATAGCAGCAAGCCAACCACTTTTCCGTCCTGCACCAGAGGGGAGCCGCTATCTCCGGGACCCGGAAGGTTGCCGGGCGGCAGGACAACATAGGCAATGGACCAGGATGTGTCGGAGATTCTGCAGCGCATGCTGTGCCTGGCATTTTTCAGCTCGACATCGCCAAGATGAGGCTTGCCAAGTTCCGTGGGCTGGCAGGCGCCCAATATGGGAAAAAAGGCCAGATCTGCGTCATTCGGAATGTAAGCCACCTTGCAGGCAAGATTCCCTAGGCGCAGGTCACGAGTACCTGCTGCATAGAAGATATGGGCAGGTGCTACGCCTGCAAATGCCCCGTGCCAGGGAACAATTGCCCCAACCACGCCGCCTGAGCGGCCTGCAATGAATTGGTCACCGGATTTGATCATATTTTTGAGCTTCGAGCGCAATTGCTGACTGATCCTGAATTTCTGAAATCACATACTGCGTCTCGATATTTATATTCTTCGTCCGCATTTAATTCGGCCTCCATGGAATTCATGAATACGCCTAACCCTGCACCCCCTGAATCCAAAGCGCAAAGGCTAATACTGTAGCAAGCGCACACATCTCTAAATTGAACATTCCAGCACAAATTGAGAGGCCATAAATATGAAGATCAGCGCACGTAATATCCTGAGAGGAACGATACACAGCATTGTTAAGGGTCCGATCGACACTGAAGTGACAATATTGCTTCCCGGGGGCGACTCGATAGTCTCTGTAATCACCAAGACCTCAGCAGAATCTCTGGATCTGAAAGAGGGAAAAGAGGTTTATGCAGTAATAAAAGCCACCAATGTGATGATCGGAACCGATTGATCGAATTTCAGGTCGATGCATATCATCGGATCGACGAGAATAAATTGCAGCAGACAAGGATGGAAAAAAGCCAGGCTCTGGCAAAAGTTGCCAGAGGCCGCCTCAGAGCACCGGAACGGATGTAAAGCCTCGGAATATTGTTTTGAGCGACCTATCTTATGCGTCCTATTCCCACTCTGAGGGTTCCATCGCCCCCTTTGCCATCACCTGATCCTTTGCCGTCTCCAGACCCTTTGCCGTCTCCGGACCCTTTGCCATCGCCTGATCCCTTGCTGTTGTTCTTATCTGCAGGAGGCTGCCGTAGAGACATACTTTTCATAGACTTCTTGAGCTGTACCTCCAGAGCAAGCTTCTTGTTGTACCATGACTTCGGGAAGAAGGGAGATATCTCAATGGCTCTGTCATAGCAATCTATGGCCTCGTCATATCTTTTGAGTTTGTAGAGCACGTTGCCTTTGGTGTTCCAGGCCAGAGCATTCAGGGGGTTTATTTCCAGGGCCTGGATGCAGGCATTCATCGCTTGCGGATACTTCTCCAGAAGGTACAGAATATCCGCTTTAGCACCCAGCGCTTCCCAACTCAGCGGATTCTTCTGGAGCTCCAGATTGACCACCATCATAGCTCCGTCGAGCCCCTCCTTGGAGAGCAGGTCCAGGGCATTGCTGCTCATTCCCTGGCTCTGAGTACCGGGCCCCTCACGCTTGCTATTGGCGACTTTGTTCTTGAAGTCCACTATGTGCTGACGATTGAACTCGTGATCCGAGGTCAAGGTGGTATCCAGGTACTGAGCGATCCTATCGATGAACTCATCCAGGCTGGAACTGGACTTCTCCAGGTTGTTGACATACTCGATCAGGTCCGTCTCTGATCGCCGACGCTCGGTAATTCTCGCCCACCTATTCAGGACCGACACGGCCACCTGAGGTAGCCGGTAGAGGTCATCCCCTTTCACTACGTAGTCCATGGCCCCAGATTGCATAGCCAAAACTGCCAGCTTCTCCGACCCAACTCCGGTCATGATAATGAAAGGATAAGTCAGATCCTCCGGCTGTTCTGCTCCCTTGATCAGGTCCAGGCCAACTCCATCTGGAAGGCGGTAATCGGAGATGATCAAGAAGTCCTGGCCACGGTGATCATCTATCCATCTATGTGCCTCTCCGATGGAGGCGGCCCGGTGTATCTTCCAGCTCGGTCCGTCTTGCTCAAAGATCAACTGAACTATAAGAAAATGATCATCATTATCCTCGACCACCAGAATGTTGGTCGTCTTCAACACACCAGATTCCATTTTTTGTTCTTCCACTTTGTTGATATTATCCATTTGCTCTCCTCCTGCGACCTATGCCCTTCTTGCCAAGAATTATCCACTTTTTAATTTGCCTTATTATACCGGATGTCGGTTCCATTTGAGCCAGTAATCTCCCAGGGACTCTACCATCTTCACTAATAAATCAGAACTCATGGGTTTTACCAGATAGCTGTTGGCATAATTGGAATATGCTCTCGAAATATCGCCCTGGTTTTCTGAAGAGGTCAATATCACCACGGGAATTGTTTTGAGATCGCAGGACTCCTTTACAGCCTTCAAAACTTCGTGGCCGTCCATCAATGGGAGCCTCAAATCCAGCAATATCAAGTCCGGCCTGGGGTTATCTTCAGTTTTGGCAAACATATCTTTTTGATATAGATAGTCCATAGCCTCCTCTCCGTTCTTGACCCAATGGAGACCATAACCCATGTTCACTTCCTCTAGGGCCAGGGTGACCAGCATGGCGTGATCCTCGTTATCTTCCACTAGCAGTATCACTAAAGGTCTGTCCATTTAAACTCCTTTCGAAGGTTGTTGGGGCAAATTAAAGCAAAATGTGCTGCCCATTCCGTTCTCCGATTCTACCCATATTCGACCGCCTTGAACTTCTATAATCCTTTTGACTATAGCAAGTCCTGCACCGGTTCCTTCGCTCTTAGCGTTGACCTTATAGAAAAGTTCGAAGACCTTATCAAACTGGCTGGGATCAATGCCCATTCCATTGTCCTTGACGAAGAATGTGTACTGGCCATCCTTTATTCGGTGGCCGATCTCTATCTCAGGATGAGCCTGGTCTCCCATGTACTTAATGCCGTTCTCTATTAAGTTCACCATGACTTCGGCGATCCTCATTTTGTCCACAAACACATCAGGCATGGCTTCTGCAACAGTAATCTTCGTGCCGCTCTTCGTTATACGCTCCTGGACCTGGCTCAGGGCATCCTGGACGATATCATCAAAGGCGACTTTTTCGGGAGGATTAGCCACCCTGCCTATGCGGGATAACTCCAGTGTGTCTTTGAGCAGGTTATCCATCTTGGCTATGGCGTTGGTGATCCTCTCGAGAAATGTGGTAGTGCGCGTGATGTTGCCTTTATCCAGGTCGGACTTAAGGAATCCCACAAGACCACTCACGGTTATTAGAGGCGATCTCAGGTCATGGGAGACGGTGTAGGTAAACCTCTCCATCTCAGCGTTCTTGGATTCCAGTTCCTTGACCAGGCGTTCCCTCACCTGTTCTGCATTCCTACGCTCAGTGACATCGCGAATCGACTCGATTGCGCCGTAAAGATTTCCTGTCGAATCGTATAGTGCTGCAGCTTTTCCATAGAGGTAGACGGATCCAGCGTTCATGTTTGGCATATACGCCTCGCCTTCCAGAGCCTCATCTTTCCTCTCGATACGGACATATTTATCCTCGATTTCCTTCACCTGTCGGAGCAGTAGATCGATTAAAACAGGCCTCCTTTCGCCGTAGAAGGGGATTGCATACTCATAGTCTCCTTTTCCCATAATTTCCTTGGCCTGAATCCCAGTCATAACCTCAATGGCCCGGTTCCAGGCTATTACGACGCCATCCTTATCGATAACAAAAGTTGCATCCGGCAGGAAATCTATGATCGCAAGCAGCTGATCGTGAGCAGACTTCAGCTTTTCCTCTGCCTTCTTGCGGTCGGTTATGTCCATGATGATTCCAACTATTGATTTGTTCCCTGAAGCATCCGTGTACAGGGTCTTCTTGGTTATTACGGTGCGAATGGCTCCTCTTGCATCCGTAATTGTTTCCTCATTTGCGCTCTCTTTTCCAGTCTCAAAGACGACTTCATCCTTTTGCACGAAGACGTCAACCTGCTCCTTGGGGAAGAAATCGTAGGGGGTCTTGCCAATGAAATCTTCCCGAGTGCGATTTGACAGTTCACACATAGCGTCGTTTACCAGAGTATGACGGTGCTGCCTGTCGACGACAAATATAGGATCGCCAATAGAATTGATTATCTTATCCAGATATTCTTTGGAGTCTCGCAGCGCCGTTTCCATCTTGCTGCGCTCGGTGATATCCATATATATCCCGAGCACTCCGACGACCTCTCCCTTTGAACTCTTCAGAGGTATCTTGCTCGTAAGAAGAACGATGACCTTTCCATCGGGTGTCGTCTGGGGTTCCTCGATAAACAACTTGGATCGGCCGCTCTCGATGACCTGGAGATCATCGGCGCGATATAATTCCGCCTGGTCACGCCACACCATCTGGTAATCATCTTTGCCGACTACGTCCTTCGGATCGGCATAGCCAGCATCACGGGCGAATATCTCATTACAGCCAATGTAAACGAGATCCTTATTCTTCCAGAACACCATAACAGGTATCGCATTGATGATCCCTTCGATGATGCGATTCGATGCCCGCAGCTCCTCATCTATTCGGTCCGCCTGGATGATTAGGGCGGTCATATTGCTCAGGGCCTCAAGCTGGGCATCATCCTCGCTTGAGATTTTTTGTTTACTGAAAAGCGCCAGGACACCAACGGCATCTCCATCTGGAGGACGCAGCTGGTAACCAGCAAACGATTCGAGCCCCGCCTCCTTTGCCCATTCGTGATCGTGAACTCTCGGATCGTTCTGCACATCGTTGGTAAGAAACTTGTTTTCCACTCCTGACGCCACCAGTCCGATCTTGTAGCAGCCAAAAGGCACACGCCTGTGGCCTTCACCGTCTATGTGCGTGTACCGTCCCGAACTTGCAAGGAGATGGAGACACCTATCCCGATAACGACAGACGTGCGGTCCTTCAGTCACCAATGCATGTTTACAGCCATCCTCGCAAAGGTCTCCGGGTCTGGTGATCCAAATGCGGCAGAAGTCAGCCCCGAAGACTTCCACCACTCCGTCAGTGATCTTTTTGAGTTTCTGCTCCAATTTGGCTGAGGCTAGCAGATCCTGCATAAGCCCGTTCAATCGCTTTTGGCGTATTATGGAACTCTCAAGACTCAATTCGGCCTGCTTACGCGTTGTTACATCCAGCATCACACCGACGATACCCGCCACATCTCCCATGTGATTTTTGAAGGTCGCTTTGGTGAATAGAAAATCCCGCGTATCACCTGTGAAGCTCTGCACCTGCATTTCGTACGCCTGTGCACCTGGCTTTCGGAATAACTTCTGGTCCTGCTCGTAATACAGATCTGCCAGGTCAGAAGGTATCGATTCCGGCAATTCGAAGACCGATTTGCCGATTATGTTCTCTTTAGACACACCAAGAATCTGACGGGCGAATGCATCGTTGCAGCCCAGGTATCGGCCCTGTCTATCAGTGAAGAAGATGGGGCTGGGGATTGTTTCGATCAGAGTTTCTAAGAATCTCAGGTTGTTCTTGAGTTCGTCTTGTTCATATTTACGCTCGGTTATATCACGAATGGACTCTATGGCACCTATTCTGTTTCCTAGAGCATCAAAGATCGGCCCTGCCGTTATCCAAACATGCGCGCCTTTGCCCTGGCGCAATGTGGATGTAAATGTTTCGGCATAGAGAGCGTTTCCTCCCTTTTGCACATACTGATAATTGGAGGCGATCTCATCTTCATTTTTGTCGAGGAGATTCATCAACATCGGCTTTCGAAGGCCGTAGAAGGGAACTGCATAGGCATAGTCGCTCTGCCCGATCATATCGTTCCTGCCAATACCAGTCATCTCTTCGATAGCCCTGTTCCAGGCGATTACCGTTCCAGCTTTATCTATAGCGAATGTGGCGTCAGGCAGGAAATCAATGATATTGGACAATCGCTGCTTCGACTCCTGCAGCTCTAACTCTGCATTCTTGCTCTCGGTGATATCGCTTGAGATTCCAACGGCGGTGATTCCGCCGTCCGGCAGGGAGGATGCTGAACTCTTGGCACGGACCCAAATCGTCGTGCCATCGGCCTTGAGCATACGACATTCATTTGTTAAGTCTATGCCAAGAGTTTTTATCAAATTGGAAAGCGAATCCTGCACAGCCGGCAAATCATCGGGATGAACATAAGATAGATATTTGTCGAAGTTGTTCCTGATGGTTCCAAACGGTAATCCCAGCATCCTGTCCGCAACCGGAGAAATGTAGGAGCCAATGAGCTCGCCTTTGGCATTGACATTATAGCTCCAGACGATATCGGATATCCTTGAGACGACCTGCTCATACTGAGCCCGGCTTGCCTCAATAGCAAGGTTTGCTTCCCGCAAGGCTTCCTCTGCCCGCTTGCGCTCGGTGATATCGCTGAAGATGGTGGCAAATCCATTCTGGCCCCAAGGAGATGCTGAAATCTCAAAATACTTGTTCAAAGGCGGAAAAAATGTTTCAAAATGGATGGGAATGCCACTATGAACAACTGCAGAGTATTCAGACAGGTAGGGAGGAAGAGATGTGCCATAAGCCTCAGTCGATATCTTATTGATGATCGTATCTCTCGTTGTGTCGATGATAGACTCAAACATGGGATTCACGTCTACGATTCGGTATTCAACTGCCTGTCCAATTTCATCACAAACAAGCTCATGTAAGGCCACAGCCTCCTGCATATTATTGTAGAGAGTGCGGTATTTCTCTTCGCCTAGCCTTAGCGCCTCTTCTGCCCGCTTGCTTTCGGTGATATCGCTTGTGGTTCCAAAGGCGGTGATTTTGCCGTCTGGCTGGGAATAGACCGAACCCCTGGCTCGGACCCAAATCGTCGTGCCATCGGCCGTTCGCAGTCGAAAATCCGTGGCGTATTTTTTCGCAAGCACGCTTATCGCTTCGTAGAGCACCTTCTGCACAGCTGGCAAGTCATCGGGATGAACATAAGAGAAAAATTTGTCAAAGCTATTCCCGATGGTTCCATCGGGTAATCCCAGCATCCTGTCCGCAACCGGTGAGATGTAGGAGGCGACAAACTGTCCCTGGAGATCGACATCATATCGCCAGACGATATCGGATATCATCGATACGACCTGTTCATACTGGGCCTGGCTCTCGTCCGCGGCAAGCTTTGCTTCCAACAAATCTTCTTCAGCCCGCTTGCGCGCGGTGATGTCTGTGGCGATTTCCATACGAACCAGCTTCTTGCCGGTCCATGGGATCGCTTGATCCCGGCACTCATACCATCTACCGTTAACCGTATTTTGAAACTCCCACTGGCATACTCCGGTCGAGATTCCGGCATCAGACACTAGTTTATCATTCGTGCAAAATGAACATGGGCCTTTTTGGCCTTTTTGAAAGACCTGCCAACATTTTCGCCCCTGCACTTCACCCCATATCTTACGACCATATTTATTGAGGAACAATAGCTCGTAAGAATTGAAATCCGCAACATAAACCAAAGAATCAAGGCCATCCAGAATATCAGTTAGACGATTATGACTCTCGCCGATCGCCTCTTCTGCCTGCTTGCGTTCTGTGATGGGCACGACCAGTTCCAGAGCGGAAGTGATATTCCCTCCTCTGTCCCTGATGGGGGTAGCAATGATCTGAGACCAGATGGTGTTACCTGCAGAGTCGCTTCCCATCTGCTCATGAACCATCTTCTCTCTTCCACCCTCGAAGATCTCTCTGGCCCCACATCCAGAGCATATCTCTTCTTGCTGGTTATAGTGAGCATAGCAGACCTTTCCCACACACTCGCCGAAGATATCCGTAAGAACCTTGTTGGCCCAGACCGTCCTGTAATCCCTGGATATTACTGCCATCCCTGCCCCAATGCTTTGGGTGACCGACTCCAGCCTTTCTTTCTCACTAGTCAGCTCTTCCTCAACAAGTTTGCGTTCTGTGGTGTCCAACGCAGTCCCGACAACGCCGGGTCTACTCTGAAATAGGGTCCTGGACCCGTAAAGTTCCACAGATCTTATATCTCCATTCTTGGTCACAATCCTGGTTTCATAACGGATGGATTGAGACTCCCCGCAGAGACGCTTCCTTATGTTTTCATCTGCTACCGGACAATCATCCGAGTATATGACATCCTTTGGCCCCATCACACCAAGCATCTCATCCACGCTGTAGCCGTGGATTTCTGCGAACTTGGGGTTGACGTACTTGAAAATACCGTCCTGGATAAGGTATATACCGACCAGTGCCCGTTCGGCCAGATCTTTGAACTTGGCTTCCGACTCCTGCAGTTCGCCCTCTATGATTTTGCGATCATTGATATCTAAGAAACTCTCAAGAAGATAGTCGTGGCCCTCTATTGTGATGTGAATCACGGTTTTCAGGATGGGTAAGCGGCTTCCATCGGCCTTCAGAAGAATACGTTCGGAATTATCGATATTCTGTCCGAGATCGGTAATAGGGCACTTTCCTGCCTCGGCCGGACAGATAAACAGGTTACAGACGGAACCAATTATCTTGCTCCGTTCTAACCCAATCAGTTCAGCAACTTTTGGGTTAACGTCAAAGATCAAATGGGTCTCGGGATCGATAATTAGTAATCCTATCTGGACGGAATTGAATACGGTCTTCAGATAATTCTCTTGCCCCTCCGGCGTCTCCTCCAATCGGTGGCGATCGGTCGTATCCTTCTCGGCGGATCTCACTACATCCCTCATTTTTTCCGGCCAGACAACTGTCTTGAAGATATAATAATGTTTCTCCAGAGATTAGGATCATATTAGAATCTCTGCATGGCTTTCACGGATCTGATTCCCTTGATCGCTTGGATGAATTTTGCACCAGTTAATAGCAATAGCATCTGTCTAAAATGGTCATATCCTGCAAAATAAGACCCACGGCTATTGATCACAGAAAAAAGATGCCATTATAGTTATGTTTTTTTCCCAAGAATGACTAGCTGGGGGCCATTTCTTGGGAATAGTTAGGCCCAAGGCTCGAAAGCCTGGCCGTTGTCATTTTCAGCAAGGTCGTGATCAAAGCAATTTTGACTCCGGACTAATGGATCCACATCTCTTCCCAGAACGCATGCCAGTTCTGTCGATTTAGGGCGGCTTATCTCTTGACTACAACTACAGCGAGAACTGTTGTGGTCAATGCCATTGCTGCCAGCAGCAAGCCAATCAGTTTGAATTTTATGGCCATAGAAGTTCCACCTCCAAATAGTTTGTAACTTATTATAGTGCACATTTAACTATTTAAACTTAATGTAGAATGTCCCCACCCAGACAAGCTTTTTTTCCAGAGAGTAAGCACAGTTCTGGCTGCTCAATAAGTAGTCATTAGGCATTCAGAGCCCAAAAAGAGGTTCACCATTTTCAAGAAAGTCTTCCCGAGAACCGACGCAAATTCCTTGCCCTAAAAGAGAAGACGGCGGCGAACAGTACCGTCGTCTCAACTGCTTTTGGCAGCAGGAACCGCATCCACCCCGCAAGCTGCGATCTTTTCCGCAAGCTTCGCCAGCACATCTTTTCGCATTCCGCCCACGAACTTGATCGACCCGACGACCAAATGGCCTCCGCCGGAGACGCCGCCATTGGGAATCTCCTCCATCAGCTCCTTGACCATCAGGGGGATATTCATCTTCACGGCGCGGCTGCGCAGCACGGCAAAGTCCGGGCCGTAGCCTATGGTGACCACAGGCTTTCCGACATATTTCTGGCAGAGCCGATCGTGCACCTCTCCTGAGGTTTTACCGGGTGGAGGGAAGGTGAACTTATGGGCGAAGTTCTCCACATCCAGAACATTCATAACTATGCCGTTAGGAAGCGTTGTGCTCTTCACGTTGCCCATACTGGCCCGCAGCTGCTCATCTATGGCGGCATTGGCCTGTTCGCAGAGAAGCTCGACGATCTTTTGATGGCGATCCAGCCTGCCCAGACAGAGGATATCGTTTATCAGGCCCCGCCCATCGTTGAAGCGTTGCCAGAATGCCTCATAGTCCAGAGCGAGGGCGACCTTCTTGAGATCCTCTCTGCGGTATTTGTCCTCCACCAGTTTGATGTAGCTTTCCGCCTCCGGAGCTTCACTGCGGTCGCCCACAGCAGACACGGCAGGAAAATGACGGATCTTGTTCTCGACCTCCGGATAGATCATGCGGGCGATCTCTGTTGCCAGCATTCCCGTGGTCAGCCCGAAGTCTCCTCCGGCGTGGGCGGGATTGACATGGGCAATGAGGTACTGGTCAACAATCTTGTGAGGATGGTGGTGATCGACGACCAGCATTTCCAGACCGTAGACCTGGGCCTGCCGCATGGCCGGAACATCCTCTTCCGTGGAGCCGTTGTCCATCAAGACGATGAGAGGCATCTTCTGGCCGTGCCTGGTCTGGTCCTCCAGAGCGTAGGTCAAATCCTTGGTCACGTCCTCTAACTCATAAAAGGGCGCTTTGCTGGGGGCGCGACGGTAGTTGTGATACTCGGCATCAGGGCCGCTCACCTCTGCTATTAGTGGTAGTATGGCCATCTCAATGGCCACGGCTGCCGTTATCCCATCTGCATCGGCGTGATGGCGAACCACAATGGGACGGGACTTGAAGACAGCACGGCGAATCTCCTTGGCCACCGCCTTCATGGCCGGCCGCAGCCGGATCATGATATCGCTCTTGACCAGGAACTCGGTCTCGAAGGGCTCGGCGCGACGGTCTATAGCCTGCTCGATCAGGTCTTTGACCGTTGATGCATCGCCCCCCCAGAGACGCTTCATGGACTTTATCTCGATCTGAACTTGATTGTTGCGCAGCGTGACTTCTCCCAGGACCCTCACCATCATCTCGCTATCGATGTCCGCGTACGCGCGCACTCCGGCACGCTCGAAGGCAGCGCAAAAGACAAGACCACTGTCATCAGCGACAGTAAAGATGGTCGGCCCGCCGGTCTGTTTGACCTGGATGACCTCTCCCTTGATCATGATCGTCTTGCCCACCTGGCTTTGCAGATCTGCTGCCTTGGAGAGGGGGAGGTCCTTCTCCACCTCGACTATGTTGTACTCCTTCAACTCGGCAGGCTCAAGCTCAATATTGCCATTGGGAAGAATATTTCGCACGGTTACGAATATCGTGTCGCCCGACTCCGGCCGTGTCTTCAAGTATTTGTTATGGGCAAGGCCTCTCACACTCTCCGTGAGATCCACAAAAGCTCCGAAGTTGGCAAGCCCGGAGACCTTCCCCTGATAGATCTCGCCCACAACGATATCTCTTACGTCGCAAGCCGGATCCAGAACGTGGACGAGCGGCTTCTTGGAGCAGCGTTCGCACAGCTCCCTCTTGTCATTCAGCTTTGTTTTGCAGACCAGGCACAGATACTCTCGCCCGAGGCCCACGCAGGCCTGGCAGCTTTCTTTAACCGGCATTTTGCCCGATCCCTGGCAGACGCTGCATTTTGCAGAGCCGCTCTCGATCAGAGCCTTCATATCCTTATCCGAAGCCTCGCCCAAGGAGATGGACTCGGTCTTTCCGCTGCCGCCGCAGTTGGGACAGGGCATATCTCCTACCACGAGGTAGCCCAAGCCCTGACATTTCTCACACAGAATCATCCCTTCCGGAAAAGCTCCTTTGGAATTTATAGCTTAGGGAAGAAGGAGGAACATTAATTCGTTTCAAGGGTTTCCCAAAATCCGGCGAAGGCAGAACTATTCGATCTTTTGGAAGGCTCTAAATAAGGGATGGCATATTCTTGGGGCTCGTGCGAGTAGTGATTTTGCGTCTGGGGCACAGGCCGGAGCGTGACAAGAGGATCACCACTCATGTGGGCCTGGTAGCCCGGGCTTTCGGAGCCGAAGAGATGCTTCTCTCCGGTCGCGATCCTCATGTAGAAGAGAGCCTGAATGATGTGGCGAATCGTTGGGGCGGCAACTTTAGTCTCACTTCCGATGTATCCTGGAAGGGCGAGACGGTGCGCTGGAAAGAATCGGGAGGGAAGGTGGTTCACCTCACCATGTACGGCTCGAATCTGCCCGATGTGATCTCTGAGATTCAGAATTGCGAGAATATCCTGGTGGTCGTGGGTGCGGAGAAGGTCCCGGCAGAGATGTATGATCTGGCGGACTGGAATGTGGCCGTCGGCAATCAGCCTCATTCCGAAGTGGCAGCACTTGCGGTCTTTCTGGACAGGCTCTTCCAGGGTCGAGAGCTTTGTCGTGAGTTTGAAGGAGGACTCAAGATAGTGCCCAATCCCCGAGGAAAGCAGGTCTTGTACCCGGAGTATTGCAATAATAAAGAAGAATAGATACAAAATGAGAATACTTGTAATCGGCGTCAACATCCGGCATATAGCATGCTCCGCCAGACGGGCTGGCCATGAGGTCTTCGCAGTTGATGGCTATTGCGATCTGGACATGGAAAGATGCGCAGAAGAGACGGCCCTGCTTCCTCGCGAAGGACCGGAAGAGTCCATTTCTCTGTTTGTGGAAAAGTACCAACCGGAGGCGATCGTCCTCGGGCCCGGGCTGGAAGAGGCTCACGTAAAGGGAGTTCCCGTGCTCAACAATCCGCCGGAAAAGACATCCCAGGTCTCTGATAAGCTCTGGCTGGCTTCCTGGCTGGAAAAGTCGGAATTTCCTTTCATAAAAACGTATGCTTCTGCCGAGGATCTTGGTTTTCCGATCCTTGTCAAACCACGTAAGGGCGCGGGAGGCGTTGGCTGCAGAAGAGTGGATGACCCGTCTGACCTGCTATGGGAGGGGGGGCTGATCGCCCAGGAGATAATCTCAGGCCGAGCAGCAAGCGTCTCGGTCATCGGCAACGGGCATGAGGCGCGCGCCCTGGCCGTAAACGAGCAGCTCATCGGTGCTTCCTGGGCAGGAGCAAAGGGATTCAGGTACAGTGGGAATATCACGCCCCTCGATCCACCCCAATGCAATGTTGCCGGGATGGCGGAAGAGATAATCGCGAGGCTCGGTCTCGTGGGCAGCAATGGAGTCGATTTCCTGATCACGGAATCGGGGCCGGTCGTGGTCGAGGTCAATTGTCGCTTTCAGGGCAGCCTGGATACCGTGGAGATGGCTACAGGTATGAATGTCTTTCAGGCTCATCTGCAGTCCTTCCAGGGGAAACTGCCGCCCACGAGGGGCGCCGCCGGCTGCTTTGCCGGGAGAGCGATAATCTATGCCGCCAATGATATAGAAATCAAGGCCGATCTTCTCGGGCCCTGGACATCCGATGTTCCCGGGCCTGGATCGCGAATCGCCCGGGACGATCCTATCCTGTCTATCCTGGCAAAAGGGCCGGATAGAAACCGGGTTCTGGATCAATTGAAGAAGAGAGCTGCAATGCTATTTGCTATGATAGAATAGATCGGAACGGTCGTGATGATATAAAGGTTAAGGTTTTCCCGGGTCTGAATTACCAGGATAAGAGCCTGTAGACCCAGTTGCAGGTCAGTGTCCAGACCTTGACACAACCAGACCCTTTTTCCAGTTTCTCTCTGTCCTTTTCAGTATACTTGCTCTTGTCCTTCATCCATGAATCCATGACCAATGGTCACTTCTCTTTTGAATATAAAAATATCGGTCTACCTAACGATATGATCTGTATCCAATTCAATCCTGCTTGAGGGAATACGGTTCTGCACGAGCAATACCGTCATCTTTCACAAGAGAAAGAGGAATGCATGTTCCGGCGTCGATATAAAAAGATTATGCCAGAAAAAGGTAATATAGCATAAGATTGATATTATCAGGATAGAGAAATGCAGAGGATAAAATGAAGTCGCCGGAAAGGATTACCATAGCTCTCGACGAAGAGACGGCAGGCCTGTTCAAGAAGATGAAAGAGGACTCGGGCATGTCCCAGAGCGAACTTATGCGGGAATCTTTGAAGTTCTTTGGCAAGCATAAGATGCTCTTTGAGTTCGCCGAGGATAAGAAGGTCTACACTCATGCGGAAATGCTCTCTGCAGGTGAGCATGTGATCCTGGACATAGATCACTGGATACTCTTTCTGGGCTTCATTGAGACTCACCCTGATAAAGAGAAGTTCTGGAATTTTCATAAGGAGGTCTGCCGGGCCCATGCCGAAGAATTCAAACACAAGCTATTCAATGCGGAGAGCATCCTTAGACGATTGGAGATATGCAACCTCTTCACAATGAGCAAGACCAGCAAGAACGAGTTTACCCTCATCTTTGGATCAGAGGCACCCAAAAAATTCGTGCGCATCGAGCTGGAGGAGATCTTTGCAGGCATGGGCTTTTTGGTGGAGATCAAAGATGACTTCTCCAAGCTTAGAGTGAAGGTAATTCACGACCTTTGATTAAAAAACATATTTTGAAAATCAGTCATGAAGAAATCGCCATATTTAAATCAAGCATCATTGTCAATTCAAGGAACGAATGAAAGAGCACTATCCATGGATCTCAATCACAAGGTACAGGGATTCATGGCCAGAAAGCAGGAGCGACTCGCCCGGGAGCTGTCTGAAAAGTACAGTGTTCCGCTGAATGAGATGGACGGTGTTGTGGATTCCTTTTTGAAGGACACCTATGGACCGGCTCAAAGTCTGGCAGAATCCATTCAGGACAAAGAGAAGGCTATTCTACTATTTATCGGCAAGAAGGACTGCGCCATCTGCCAGAAAAGCAAGCCCATTCTAGAGGGCTTCCTCTTAAGTCATGCCGATTTGGAAGGAGTTTTGTTGGACTATTCCCAATCAGAAGGCTTGCTCTATCATATGATACATGAAGAGGAGAAGGGAATGCTGCCATTGATTGCCTTTATCTTCCAGGGAACCATGAGAATGATCTCATGCGGAGAATGCATCTGCACCGCGGTCTATGAAAAATATTACAATGAACTGCAAGCGGAATGCAGCCAAAATATATATGTTCACTGAAGTTACACAGTCTTGCGAGGGAGATTATGACCTTAATTGTGCTCAACTTCAAGTGCTATCGTGAATCGACAGGCCAAGAGGCTCTGCGCCTGGCGGAGATCTGCGAAGATATTTCCAGGGATTATGCTGTGCAGATGGTAGTTGTACCCCAGGTGGCAGACATCCATGCCATATCCGAGACGGTGAAGATACCGGTCTATGCTCAGCATGTAGATGGCGTCGGATACGGCGGATTTACCGGCCACGTGACCGCCGCTTCCCTGAAGGCTGCCGGAGCTGCCGGGTCTCTCATCAATCACTCCGAGCGGAGGCTAAAGCTCGCCGAAGTCGACGCGGCCATCTCCGCATGCCGTAACGCCGGCCTCGAGACTATCGTCTGCACCAACAACGTGGCAGTAACTCGTGCCTCAGCCGCATTGGAGCCGGATTATGTGGCAGTGGAGCCACCGGAGCTGATAGGCAGCGGTATTCCCGTTTCAAAAGCTAACCCCAGCGTAATTCGCGATTCGGTTGATGCAGTAAAATGCATTGCCCCCCATGTGGGCGTGCTCTGCGGTGCGGGTATAACCCATGGCGAAGATCTGAGAAGTGCCCTGGAGCTGGGCTCAATTGGAGTGTTGCTCGCGTCGGGAATCATCAAGGCCAAAGATCAGAGAAAAGCCCTGGAAGATCTGGTTACGGGAGCCTAAAATGATCTCTGTGCATGTTCGCGTCTCTGGCAGGGTGCAGGGGGTCTGCTACCGGGCCTTTACCATCGATCGGGCCAAAGCTCTGGGGGTCAACGGCTGGGTGAGAAACATTCCCAGCGGGGGAGTGGAGGCTGTACTGGAGGGAGAGAGGAAACAGGTCGGCGAATTGCTCAAGGCCATGAAATCAGGTCCGGCGGGAGCCATCATTCTGGGAATGGAGTTCTCCGAGCTGGAGTGCAAAGGATTCGAGGATTTTGAAATCGAATATTGATTATTAGAATTAAATATTAGACTCAATTATCATTTATGATTATTTATCTGGATGTGATCTCTTGCTTACCGTTAATAGATACAAATGCTGCTACTGCGGTGCCTGCGTAGGTGTCTGCCCGACATGTGCCCTGGAGCTGGTGGAGACCTGGTTAGAGGTCTCTGCAGACTGTAAAGAGTGCGGCATCTGCACCAAGATCTGCCCCGTGGGAGCCCTGGAGGTCAAGGCATGAAGTGCGACGTGATAATAGTAGGGGCCGGGCCGGGTGGATCGATGGCCGCCAAGACAGCTGCAGAGGCGGGCCTGGATGTCGTCTTGCTGGAGAAACGCCAGGAGATCGGCGATCCCGTGCGCTGCGCTGAGGGCGTCGGAAAGAGGGCCCTATGCCAGATGGTGAAACCTGAGCCGGAATGGATCGCCTCTGAGGTAAAGGGTGCCAGGATCTATTCTCCCGACGGAAGAAGTATAGTTATGTCCGAGGACAAGAGCGGCAGCGAGGTGGGCTATGTCCTGGAAAGGAAGGTCTTCGACCGCGGCCTGGCTATGCTGGCAGCCCGCGCCGGCGCCAAGGTCATGGTCAAAACCCGAGCTCTTGGGCTTCTCAAGAAGGAGGGCGTGCCCTGCGGCATCACTGCCATGCGCATAGGAGAGCCTCTGCGAATTGAGGCTCCAATTATCATCGGCGCAGACGGAGTGGAATCTAAAGTGGGACGCTGGGCGGGCATCGATACCACCCTGAAGCTGAAGGACATCGAGTCCTGCGCCCAGTTTCTGGTATACGACCCATGCATCGATGACGAATACACCGAGTTCTACCTGGGAAATTCAATCGCCCCGTCGGGTTATGCCTGGTCTTTCCCCAAAGGAGAGAAGCTGGCCAATGTGGGCCTGGGAATCCAGGGCTCCCGGTCCCGTCCAGGGGAAGCCACGCGTCTGCTGCATGAATTCATGAAATCTCACTTCCCGAACGGCAAAGTTGTGGAGATGGTGGTGGGGGGAGATCCCTGCGCGGGCATCATCGAATCAGCTACTGCGGATGGCGTGATGCTGGTAGGAGATGCGGCCCGCCAGACCGATCCACTTACCGGTGGAGGCATCTTGAACGCCATGGAGGCAGGAATCATCGCGGGAGAGGTGGCAGTGAAAGCCATAACCTCTGGCAAAGTCAGCCGGGCGGGACTGAAAGAGTACGAAGACCGCTGGCGAGAGAGCATAGGCCGTCATCTAGCCCGCAGCCTGGAGTTCAAAGAGTTCTTCGTAAAGCTGACCGATAAAGATCTCAACCTGCTCTTCGGCTCCCTCGCGAAGGAGGATATCTCCAAGATGGATCTGCCCAGCATGCTGCGCGTGCTCTTCAAGCTGAATCCGAAATTACTTTGGGACCTGCGGCATCTGGTGGTCTAAAGTTGTAGAGAGAAACTTCTGTTTTAGTTCTGTGGCTCTGGGGCCTGGTTCTCCAAAGCCATGGTTTTAGACCAACGGATACAGAAACTCCAAAATCCTGAGCCTTGAGGAATCTGAATTTCCGGCAAGACGTTTTGTTCCTATTCCAGCACAGAAGTGCCGTCCCCTTTCTTGGGCAGCCTGTCCGGATCAAAGCTAACGATTATCTTTTCTTTATCGGCATCCAGGGAGACCACGCCCATATGAAAGACATAGCGCATAGTCCTGCGCCCGTCAGGGATGCAGAGCTTATGCTCCCGGCGCAGGAGTATAGCGCTGGCCGTATGCAGCGCCGGTCCGCTCTGCAGGAACAGAAGACCAGGCAGGTTAAGGCGATAATGGCATGTGGTAGGATATTTCGCACCCATCAACTCGCCCAGCTCTTCGCGACGAATCTCTACCATGGCGTCGCCGCTCTTCACCAGGATTCGGCCTTCGTCAGCATGCACCTCGTCGATATGAGAATGGAGCGCACGAAGGATGTAGCTGTCCCCGCGTCCCCTGTTCTCCGGGGGGAGAAGCTCTTCCAGCTTCTTCATAAAAGGCTTGAGAAGAGGGCTGCATCCCGTAAAAAGGGCACCGGGGAGATTACACACCTCCGTTTTTGTGAGCTCATAGAGATCCTTCTCGCAAATCTCGATGGGTATCATGAGGAGCCATTTGTTCAGGGAAATATATCTAGATTGGGATCAATCCGCATACCAAATAATTTATTTATAAAAAAATTTATACAAAGATACTAAATTATACTCTTTAAATTAATTATTTAACCCTATTTTGAACTTTCCTCGGCTAGATGACCAAAAATGACAGGATTTCTTCGACTACATTATTGGGCCATCTGAAATCCTTACAATTATAAATTCCTAATGTACTTTTCATTAGATTCTGAAACCACCGAATTGTAAATGATAATTGCTTTTCGACTTATTATCTAAAGTATTAGTCTAAATTAGTAAAATTAAAAGACATTGCGTTCAAAACAAATTATTTATATCATTAAGTATTTGTGACAAGAAAAATATGGTGACGATTATGAGGGAGTCAACCGTAAAGATCCTGGACGACAAGGATATGGAATTTGTCGAAACGCTTCGGTCCCTGGGAGTTCCGCGCAACGTCGCAACGCTGATAACTTTCCTGGCTAATGTGGAGGAAGCCTCATCCCGCGAGATAGAGATGGGCTCTGACCTACGGCAGCCGGAAGTGAGCATTGCCATGCGCACCCTTCGCGACAACAACTGGATTGAGGAGAAAGAGATCAAGCGTGAAGGCAAAGGGAGACCGATGAAGGTCTACTCGCTGCGAGCGAGCATTGATGAAATCATAAAGCATTTCGAGGAGGAGAAGCTTCACGAGTCGGCCCAGGCCATGGAGAGCATCCAAAGGCTCAAGCAGCTCATATCAACCTGAACGCTCCAGGAATTGGAATTGTGGAAGAATCGGGTCTAACTCTCGCCAGAGGAGGATGCGAGCACTTCTACCTCGATTTTTGACGCGATTCCCCTGCCAAGAGAGATCTTGGAGCCGTTTATCTCAACCACCACAGGTCCGCCGAAGGGCTGGCAGGCTATTATTCGTATGTGTTTTCCTTTTCTTATCCCCATCGATTCAAATTTCTTATCCCAACCATAGTCACCATTGACAGCCATGACTTCCAGCGGCTGATTGCAGGGAGCCCGGGTCAGCTCTATAGATCCCATCTTCGATAATTCACTCCAAGCCTTCAAACCCGGACATTCACTCCCCGTTCCTTCAGATACGTCTTAACGTCCCGGATGTTCCATTCACCGAAGTGGAAGATGCTCGCCGCCAGTGCTGCAGAGGCCTCGGTCTTCTGGAAGACCTCAAGCATATGATCTGGACTGGCGCATCCGCCCGAGGCGATCACAGGTATTCGAACCCTTTTTGCCACAGCATCCGTGAGAGGTATATCGAAACCATCATAGGTCCCGTCTCTGTCCATGCTGGTGAGGAGGATCTCCCCAGCCCCCCTGGATACGGCATCCTTTGCCCAGGCAATGGCGTCAATCCCGGTAAACTCCCGGCCTCCGTAAAAGGAGCACTCAAACCAGCAAGGGCCTTCCGGGGTCTCTACGATCTCCCTCCCTGCCTCCTGACCATAACGCCTCTTGGCATCAATGGCCAGAACCACGGCCTGGTTTCCATATCGATCCGATATCTCACTTATCAGCTCTGGGCGCTTCAAAGCGGATGTGTTCAAGGTGATCTTGTCGGCCCCGGCATTGAAGACCTCTCTTGCCTCATCTACGCTCTTTATGCCGCCGCCCACAGCTAGAGGCACAAAGACAGATTCCGAGGTCTTCTTGATAACGCTCGTCATCGTCTCCCTTCGCTCATGGGATGCAGTGATGTCCAGGAAGACAATCTCGTCTGCGCCATCCTCATAGTATCTGCCGGCCAGCTCCCAGGGAATCCCGGCATATCTGATCTGTTTGAACTCGATTCCCTTAACTACCCGACCGCCCGGCACTCCCAGATCACAGTCCAAACAGGGAATAATCCTTCTCGCTAACAATGCAGGCACCTCACAAAGTTCTCCAATATCTTCAAGCCCTTGGCGCCCGACTTTTCCGGGTGGAACTGGGTAGCAAAAAGGTTGTCTTTGGCAATCGCGGCCGTTACCTCCACTCCATGATCTGTGGTGGCGACAATAACCGAGCGATCTACAGGCCGGCCATAATAGGAGTGCACAAAATAGAACATGTCACCGTTCGAGATGCCTTCCAACATCTCCACGGGACGTTTGATGGAAAGGCTGTTCCAGCCCATTTGAGGAATCATCACACCATCCGGGAGGCGCACAACGTTTCCCTTTATCCAGCCAAGGCCCTTGGCGCCGGGGCTCTCTTCACTCTCCTCGAAGAGCACCTGCATGCCAACGCAAATGCCCAGCATCGGCACACCTTCCTGAAAGGCTCTTAAGAGCGAACCTTCAAATCGACTGAGCTGATCCATGCAGCTTCCAAAGGCCCCTACGCCCGGAACCACAATGCCGTCTGCTCCTGCCAAACCCTCCGGGTCTGGAACGATTCTGGGATCGCCGCCGATCCGATCCAGGGCATTGTAAATGCTGAACAGGTTGCCCATGCCGTAGTTAACTATTGCTATCATCTTCTTACCTCAGCCTTTCCTCTCGCCTCTATCTAACCTTTCTGCTTGCCCGTTCCCCCATTACCGGAAAAGCTTTTCCAGTCTGAGAGTTCATAATAATTATGCAGAATTATGAAAAGAGATATACGTAAGAAATCCGAGGATATTTACCCCCGGAAAGACCCTTCCTCCAGGTCGATTCATATAATTTATGCACTTTTGTGAAAACATATTTATAGAGGAAATAGGAAGGCAGTTGGTGCCCAAAGGTCGCAGACTGTCTGCCGGAGAGAGAGGCTAAATGCATGCGTATCGATTCGGGGCGGAATCAGAAAAAGCCCTGCTTAAATTGTCGATAGTTATGCATCCAGCAGACGGGTTTAACGCGATTTTGAGATTTATAATATAAAAGGGTTGAGATCAATGAATCTGAGAAGGCCAAATGCCAGTGCTGCCACTGGAACGTTCAACCGCTCGCGGAGCGTTGTCCCCATGTCGGGAATATGTTCTGACTGCCTAGACGGATGCCGGGGAGGATGCGAAACATGGCTGGCTTCTTTCCGGGGCCGTGAAGTGCTCTATCCGGGGCCCTTCGGCGAGATCACCGCAGGAGCGGACAAGGATTATCCTATTGACTATTCTCATCTCAGCATTCAGGGTTACGCCATAGGTGCAGAAGGCCTGCCCGCAGGCGTTGAGCCAGGACCGGACACGGCTCTATTCCCGAATGTTGACACAATGACCGAGTACGGCTGGGACAAGAAGGTCAAGATGCAGGTTCCCATCTTTACCGGAGCTCTTGGCTCGACTGAGATCGCCAGAAAGAACTGGGAACACTTCGCCATAGGCGCCGCTATCACCGGCATAACTCTTGTCTGCGGAGAGAACGTCTGCGGAATAGACCCGGGACTGGAGAGGGACGGCAAGGGAAAGGTCACCAAGTCTCCAGAGATGGATCGCAGAATCGAGACCTACAAGAAGTTCTACAACGGTTTCGGCGAGATCCTGGTGCAGATGAACGTAGAAGATACCCGCCTCGGCGTGGCTGAGTATGTTTCATCCAAGCATAACCTGGATACCATCGAGCTCAAATGGGGCCAGGGTGCAAAATGCATCGGCGGCGAGATCAAGGTGAAGACACTGGACCGGGCTCTTGAGCTCAAGAAGCGCGGCTACATAGTCTCCCCAGATCCGACTCTGCCCGAGATTCAGGCAGCCTTCAAGGCCGGCGCCATCAAGGAGTTCGAGCGCCACTCCCGTCTGGGCTTCGTCACCTACGACGGCTTCATGGCCGAGATCGATAGGCTCAGAGGCCTGGGATTCAAGCGCATTACCCTCAAGACAGGAGCTTATTCCATGGTTGAGCTGGCCATGGCACTGCGCTACGGTTCCGAGGCAAAGCTGGACCTGCTCACCATCGACGGCGCACCGGGCGGCACAGGCATGAGCCCCTGGAATATGATGAATGAGTGGGGCATACCCACATTCTACCTGCAGTCGCTGGCTATCGAGTTCGCCAACCGCCTGAAGGCAAAAGGCATGCGCGTTCCAGACCTGGCAATGGCCGGCGGCTTCTCCACAGAGGACGGCGTCTACAAGGCTCTGGCTATGGGCACACCCTACTTTAGAGCCGTCTGCATGGGCCGCCCGCTCATGATCCCCGGCATGGTCGGCAAGAATATCCAGGACTGGATTGCCAAGGGAGACCTGCCCAAGGGCGTCAGCAAGTTCGGCAGCAAGCCCGAGGAGATCTTCGTCGCCTACGAGGAGCTGAAGGCCAAGTTCGGCAACGACTTCAAGAACATCCCCTACGGCGCCATTGCTCTGTACACCTACGGCCAGAAGTTCAAGACCGGATTGCAGCAGCTGATGGCTGGAAGCCGGAACTTCAAATTGGCAACCATGTCCCGCGACGACCTCATGGCACTCACAGAAGAGTCTGCCAAGGTATCCGGCATCCCCTATGTGATGCAGGCCCGCCGCGCGGAAGCCCTGAAAGTACTGGATGCATAAATTCTGAAGAAGAGGTCAGGCCTCGATAATCGGGGGCCTGATGTTTATTATTTTAGATTTTAGCTTCACTTTACCGTCTTTTTTCAGAACGTTCAGCGCCGATGTATCTTACTTAGGACGATGTGATGATGCCGGACTTTGCAAACCACCAGCCGCAAAAGATTTTGAAAAATATGACCATCGGCAACAAGAGCCTGCAAACACAAGCTAGCTGCCCTCTACGGTAGATGGCTAAACTACCTCAGTAATCCCAATGCTCATGCCGAACAGGCAGACGATTTAGCGCTTCCCTGTAGAATTGCCACCTGGGAACGAAGCTATCCATCAGCGAGACGAAACGAGCATTGTGTGTAGGTTCCAAAATGTGCACCATCTCGTGAACAAGGACGTATTCGAGGCACTCGCGTGGTTTCTTGGCAAGATCGGTATTAAGCCGGATATTTCCGGACTTGGGAGTGCAACTTCCCCATTTGGTTTTCATCCGTTGCACGAATAACCGTTCCACCTTCACGCCTATTAGTGGTTCCCATTTGGGGAGCAATAGCGTCACTGCCTGCTTGAGCTGAGCACGATACCATTCTTCCACGACAACCTGTCTTCTGTTCTCATCGGTTCCAGGGCGCACCCGTAGAATCATCTTTCCGTGCAACAGTACCACTTCCGGCCGGGTGTTTTCCTCAACTACATCGAGCAGGTAGCGCTTACCCCAAATGTAGTGGCTTTCCCGGTCCAGATACTCACGCGGCGTTTCGCGCTCTTGAGCCTGGATCTTCTCTTGTTGCCGTCTGATCCAGCTAAGCTTGGAAATAGCAAAAACTCTGACGGTTTCCGTGCTCATACGCGTCGGCGCCGCAATCCGCACCCTTCCGTTCGGGGGGTGAACGCTCAAATGGACATTCTTTATGTCCTTGAACACTACATCTACCTTGAGGTCACCAAGCTCGATCTCTGTGGACATCAGTATTCCTTCTGGGCTTTGATGATAAGGAAGATGCGTTCCACCTCGGATACGCTATTCTCCAACAGCGGCAACAGCGCTGCTTTGATGATGTTCTCACGCGCATAAATCCCCCTCCAGCCGTCCGGGCGCACTCGTTTGATGGTCTCGTCGATCTGCTGCGCCTGGGCCAACATAAAATCACCTTCACCGGGCACATCGGATTGCTTGAGGTTGTGGTAGATGGCACGCAGGGCCGGGCTATGCTTGAGTGGTTCCGGCGTATCTTCTGCATGTCCGGCCTCCACCTTATTTGCGAGTTCTGCGATGCTTATCAGGTATTCCTCGTACTCGATAGCTTTCGCCCTACGTGCAGCGATGATCTCGTCCAACAGCGCAGACATCTTTTCATAGAAAGCCGGGTCGCTCAGGTGCTCCTTGATGATCTTGCTGCGAACGTTGTTCTCGATGGTCTCGGCGATAGCGCCCTTATTGCCGTTCAGAGCGCTAAGCTTCGAGGCTATGGCGTCGGCGATACCCGTCTTTACGATCAAATCCAACAGCCCCACGTTGTCGAAGGGAGAGATCTTCCTCGGATCGTCGGCATCGATATAGGTGTCTATGAGGTGTCGCATATCAGCCTCGTAGGGCTTGAGGTCCAGGATTTCCCCGCTGGCCATGCGTACGATATCGCGGATCTTCAGGTAGTGCCCCATCTCTTTCTTGATGCGATTGATATCGGAGCTGCTGTATCCTGCAGCTTCCAGTTCGTCGGAGATGTTGGCATAAGAGCGCACCAACGAGACGGCCGCTTTGTAGAGAGCGGCTCGTAGCATTTCCCGCTCCTGCAAATCTGCCGGATTCTCGGTGTTACCGCAGAAATAGTGGATATGCTCCAGATCGCCTTTAGGCGGCTCCACAGGCTCGCAGAGCAAGGCAAGCGCTTCCAGCGCATTGTCAAGCCGTTCCCGGCCCATCTTCAATCTGTCCTTTAGCAGCACCTGCGGATCTCCGCCACCAGCGCTGTTATCGAGCTCTGAGGTGTATACAGCAATGGCGTTCTCCAATTTTCTGAACAGGTCTTTATAATCGACGATATAGCCAAAGTCCTTGTCCTCGCCGTCCAGGCGGTTGGTGCGGCAAATGGCCTGGAAGAGGCCGTGATCCTGCATGGACTTATCGATGTAAAGGTATGTGCAAGGCGGAGCATCAAAACCAAGGAGCAGCTTGTCCACCACGATGAGCAGCTTCATGTTCGCCGGCTCTTTGATGAACAGCGTCTTGGCTTTTTCCTCATAAGTCTCGGACTTGGTCATACCCGATTCCGCTTTTACTTCTTTGAGCAGCTCGGTGTAAGTGTTGTAGATAAACTGTTTGTCGGTCTCGGTGTTGGCGCCGGTTTCTTCCTTGGTTAAGTCCTGGGCCTGCGGATTGTAGGAGGTGACCAGTGCACACTTACCCTTGAAGGGCGTCTTCTGAAACAGGGTAAAATACTTGCATGCATCATGAATGCTGGAAGTCACGAGAAGGGCATTGCCGCGCTCGCTAGACAGGCGAGGTTTAATGCCGAAATCAAAGATTATGTCATTCACGATCCGATCCATCCGCGAGCGTGAACTGAGCACCTGCTTCATAGTGCCCCATTGCGCCTTCAGTTCCTCCTTTTGCCAGGCGTTTAACCCTTTTGTCTTGGCATCGAACCAGGCATCAATCTTTTCTTGGGAGCTGATATGCTGGTCGATGTCTCTTGCCTCATAGACCAGGTCAAGTACTACTCCGTCTTCCACCGCCTCGTCGAATTTGTAGGTGTGGATGTAGCCGCCGAAGACCTCCAGGGTGGTCTTCTTGTCCTTCTTCAAGAGCGGCGTGCCTGTGAAGCCAATAAAAACAGCGTCCGGCATCATGGCCTTCATCGTTCGATGCAGCTTGCCGCTTTGAGTGCGGTGGCACTCGTCCACGAAGACGAAGACCTCGCCCACTGTCCGGCTCGGCTGGGCCTTCAGTTCTCTGATGAAAGCCTCGAAATCTTCCACATTCTTGCGGCCGAACTTGTGCACCAGCGAGCAGAGCAGGCGCGGCTTGGCCTGACCAAGCTGAGCCATCAGGTTGCGGCCGCTGCTGGTGCGATAAATGTCCTCACCGGCCTCAGTGAAGACGCCTTTTATCTGCTTGTCCAGCTCGTCACGATCTGTAATGATAGCCACACGGGCGTTCGGATTGTTCTCCAGTATCCACTTGGCGAGCAGCACCATTATGATGCTCTTGCCGCTGCCCTGAGTGTGCCAGATGATGCCGCTCTTGCGCTTGCCCACATGATCTTGCGCCGCCTTTATGCCAAAATACTGGTGCACTCGCGGTAGCTTCTTCCTGCCGCCGTCGAAGAGAACGAAGTCGTGCATCAGTTCGACCAATCGGTCCTTGCGACACATCTTCAAGAGATATTTGTCCAGCTTGTAGCGGAGATCGTCCTCCTCGTCCTCCTTCCACCTGAGGAAATACTTCTCCTCTGTGCCTATGGTGCCATATTTCAGCCCTTTTGTGTTGTTGCCTGCAAATACGAACTGGACAGTGCTGAAGAACCACTCGTTGAATTCGGGCTGCTGATTGGAAAGATTCTGGCGGATGCCGTCGCCGATGGTGACGGAGCTTCGTTTCAGCTCCAGCACGCCGACGGCAATACCGTTGACGTAGAGCACGACATCGGGCCGCCGCTCCTGGTTGCCTCTTAGGGTTACTTCTTCAGCTATGGCGAAGTCGTTCTTCTCCGGCTCCTTCCAGTTGATGAGGTGGACTGTTTCCGTGTCTTTTCCCGCCTCGATCTTTACAGGGACGCCGTAGCGCATTAGACTGTAAACGGCCTGGTTGTTGCCGTAGAGATTGCGGCTGTGTTTGTCCGCCTCGGTGCGCAGCTTGTAGAGTGCCGAACTGATCTGCTCACGAGAATAGCCGTTTCGGGCGAGGTAGCTTGTCAGCAGCCCTTCCTCGATGTTGCTGTTACCATCACGAACTGACCAGTCGCCGAGATAACGATAGCCCAGCTCATGGCAGAAGAGGTCAATGACGCGGTTTTGTGTTGCGCGCTCGGGTTTGTCAATGGTGCTCATTTTGATTTCCCTCTCTGCAAAGATGTCTGAATAGCTCGGCCTTTGGCGGTGAGACGGTATTTCCAAAGCCAGCTAATCGCCTCCCGGCAGGCCAGCAGCAACCGGGTGACTTCACCTGTAACTTCATCTGTGACTTCACCTGTGACTTCACCTGTGACTGTGTTGATGTTCCCCTGAGTAGTTGCGTTTCTTGGGCAGTTTCTCGGGTAGTTTCTTGGGGGAATCTCTGCCTCGGCTACGTGCTGGTGCTCTTTCATGCCTTCTCCTTGTCCTGCAACAGACGTTGCCGGGCAATCTCGATGGATCGATGCAGCTTGATTTGTAAGACTTCGCGTGATGGCAGCACCGTCAAATACTCTGCCACATGAATGCCACTCTTATCGAGTTCCAGCAGCTCAATTTGTTCCTGCTTTTTGCCCGCGCACAGAATGATGCCGAGCGGTGACGCCTCATCCGATTCCTGCTCGTGCTTTGCCAGCCAGCGCAAATATAGTTCCATCTGGCTCTTGTATTCGTGTTTGAATCTGCCTAGTTTCAGATCAATGGCCACCAAACGTTTCAGCTTGCGGTTATAGAACAGCAGGTCGATATAAAAATCATCGTCATCAATTTGAATTCGCTTCTGTCGCGCCACAAAGGTAAAACCAGCTCCTAACTCCAGCAAAAACTGCTCAATCTCCCGCAGTATGGCATCCTCCAAGTCCCTTTCCAGATAACGATCATTCAAACCAAGAAAGTCCAGGATGTATGGGTCTTTCAGCAGCAAGCTTGGCGACAATTGTTGTTCCTGTCGCAACTGTACCAGCTCTTGCCGGATGGTCTCTTCCGGTTTTTTGGATATAGCGCTGCGTTCGTACAGCATCGAATTCATCCGCTCCTGCAACTGGCGCACACTCCAATGTTCAAGGCGGCAAAGTTCGATGTAAAAATCGCGCTTGATCGCATCATCCAGTGCGGCGATCTGGCGCAAATGAGACCAGCTCAATTCTGCACACAGCGTGTGCAAAATCTTCTCGTCAGGAAATACCTCTGCAATGCGCAGACAATGCCGCAGTTGTCGCTCGCTCCATCCCTTACCATATTCACTGGTTAGATTTACCGACAGCACCGAAAAAATCTGTTGCCCATAAGCAGCACGCTCGCCCTTGATCACCTCAAACTGAATCCGCCGCCCTATCTGCCAATACAGTCGCGTTAGCTCAGCATTCACCGCCGTCGCCGTTCGCTGGCGTGCTCTCTCGATCAGTTCGCAGATGTCGGCAATCAGCACGTTATCATTAGAGGGTAAGGTGTTCATACTAATCGAATCCTCCCGGTGAGCAACTCCTGCATCATGCCTTGCTTGAGGGCGCGGGTTTTTTCACGGCGGGCTTCCAGGGCGGCAATCTCGGAATCCATGTCGGAGAGAACAGTAGCAATAGCATGCTGTTCGGGAAGAGGGGGAAGAGGAAATGGAATCTTCAATAGATCTCGTGTATAGATTGCCGCCACGCTCGTAGTGCCAGTGGCAATCTCTCTTAGACGAGATATGCAGCCAGTAGAATTAAATGCATAATTAGCAAAAAATGTCGAAGCTATCTCATCCGGTTTGAATTCAAGACGCATAAGATTCGAGTTGTAATAGGCAAGAGGCAATTCATCCCTCCAAACTGCGACTTTTCCTACTAAATCAAGAGTATTCCTTGTATTGAATAAAAGATCTCCATATCTAAGCCTATCCATCTCATTTGGCACGACACCATCTATAATATACTCGATTTTCTCATTGTCGATATTGCCTCGACCGATGTTCCCCATTTTTATTAGCGGATAGTTCGTCTCTTTATCTTGATTAGGGTAATTTCCTCCTAACCTCCCTTTATTCAAGATGGAGCTAGCAGATCTAATTTCCCAATTTTCAGGAATCAATCCTACTTCGGTCTGCTTGTATCCCTTACTACATGCAAAGCCCGGCAGCCTTCTCTTTCCGGTGAGCAGTTCCTGCATGGCAGCCTGCTTGATGTCGCGCTTCTTGGCGATGAGATGATCGAGGGCAACTAGGAGGACATCTACATCGCGGAGGGTGGAAGCGATGGCGCGCTGTTCGGGAAGAGGGGGAACTTTCAAACACATTGCTCGGAGTTGACCAAGATTGAATCCTGGCACAGAGCTACCTATGCTCTGATTCCTGAGCTTATTTTGGACTTCAGAGCTTGAAAACAGGTAATATAGGAATAAGCTATCTGCTTTATTTGGGTTAGGGGTAAATTTCATCTGCTTGTTTGAAATGACATACTCCAGGTGTTTGGCTGTATCATCGATCAGACCTACTTGATTGATAGTTCCCCAACAAGTGAATATGAGATCGCCTTTGCGAACGATTGATCGTTTAAACTCGGCGGCCTTTTCTTCGGAAATAAACACTAGTCCGTGGTCATTGAATCGTATTAGAGCATCATTGCTCAGGTTGCTTCCACGAATAACGGGAAAGCCATGATCTTGGAAAAAACGAGAGCCAATGCTTGAGCCGAAAGGCCCAGTTGCAAGTGCATTATTTGAAGGAGCCTTTAGGTCTTCTACAGTGATTTCTTTCCACTGTTTAGCTACCATATTGTACATCGGCTTCACTTCCACGCAAACCTCATCTTCTTCAGGTGCTCATCTACCTTCATGCTCAGGATTTCAACATCATCTGTGAGTTTTGGCAATGGCATAGCGTAGCGCTCGGCAAGCTGCTCGATTCGACCAGTAAGCGCCTGAGACACCCGATCGAGTTCCGTCTGTATGTCAGTTGAAAGCGTTGCCAGCCATTTGTCGTCCACTACCAGCACCTTGATCTCGTCCTCGCTGAGCTTGGGATAATGTGAATAAGCTCTTGCGTCCAGTTTGGCCTCGGCATCCTTGAGCCTCATCTTGAGGTCGTCTTCATCCCTGGCGAGCTTCAGCCATTCATTGAGCACGGCAGCTTCGTCCCTTGCCTCCCTGTCGCCCTTGATCTCCTTCAGCCGGGCGTTGACGTTGCCCTTGTTTACCTTGTCGAGTTCGGAGAAAGCGCCGTCTTCGCCGCCGTGTTCCTCTTCCAGTTCGGCCATGCGGGCGGTGACGCTATCCAGCTCAGCTGCGAGCAGATCTATAGCGGCTTGATCCTGGGCAAAGTAACGGGCGACGATAAGGGCCTTGGGCACGAGGTCGCAGCTCCAGCCCCTGTCCTTTTCCCTGCCCTTCTTGTCCTTCTCGATGACTCGATAAGTCTCGGCCTTCCAGCCGTCGGCGGCGACCAGGTAGCAGTCGTCCTGCATGCTCTTCTCCCAGTAGTCCATCAGGTGCTGATAAACATCGTATTTGTCGATGAGCGGCATATCGGCGTAGTGTGTGAGCAGATCATTGGACCGTGCAAGGATCACTTCTTTGGGGAGAAAGCCTGGCTGGAGGGCTTTGAGCGTGGCAGCGCTGCGTCCTCTCCACTCGCTGAAATGGGCATTCATACCAGTTGTGAAGGCGATGAACTCAGGATGGCCGAAGATGGCGGGTTTGATGGCCTCCCTGTCCACGGTCAGAGCAAAATAGCCGGGTCGGGTTTCCTGGAAGAGGGCAGTTTTCAGCTTCGGGCAGACGGCCCAATAAGCATGAAGCGCCTCCACATCCCGCACAGGAATCCCGCCACGCAGATGGCCTTCGATGTCCTGAATGTCTTCCGCCTGCTGGCCCTCGATATAGCGCGGCAGGTTGAGGTTGAACTCATTTTTCTCGATCTCCTCCATAGAAACCATGCGAGAGTAACCGGGGATATCGAGCCTTTTCGTGAAGGTGTCCACGATCTTGTGGATGTCCTGCGCTCGCAGGCGGTTCTTGGGGCCTTCCTTCTTGAAGCCCTGGCTGGCATCGATCATGAAGATGCCCTTGCGGGCGTGGGCGTCCTGCTTGTCGATGACAACGATGCAGGCGGGAATGCCGGTGCCGTAGAAGATGTTGGCGGGCATGCCGATGATGCCCTCGATATAGCCCTTGCGCACGAGGTTGCGCCGAATCTCACCCTCCGCATTGCCCCGGAAGAGAACGCCATGTGGCAGAATGCACTCGCCCTTGCCTGTGCTCTTGAGCGAGCGGACAATTTGCAGCAGATAGGCATAGTCCCCCTGCTTGGCAGGCGGCACTCCGAAAGACTGGAAGCGCTCAAAGGGATCGTTTAGAGGATCGAGGCCCGTGCTCCAGCGCTTATCGGAAAAAGGCGGATTGGCGACGACGTAATCGAAGGTCTTCAGGGCCTCGCCGTCCTTGAATTTGGGGTCGGCCAGGGTGTTTCCCTGCACGATGCTCGCGCCTGGGTTGTTGTGCAGGATCATGTTCATTTTAGCGAGAGCGCTGGTGGCTGCGTCCTTTTCCTGCCCATAGAGGGTGACAGGCGTCCGCGCTTCGTCTGCGACTTTTAGCAGCAGCGACCCAGAGCCGCAGGTGGGATCATAAACGGTGGTGTCCGCACGAGTACGGGCTTCATGGATGCCAAGGATCTGCGCAATCACACGACTGACCTCGGCTGGTGTGTAAAACTGCCCCTTGCTCTTGCCGCTCTCGGTGGCGAAGTGGCGCATGAGGTATTCATAGGCATCGCCGAGGATGTCGTCGTTGTCGGCACGGTTTTTCGAGAAGTCCAGCGCGGGATTCTCGAAGATGGCGATCAGATTGGTTAGCCGCTCTACCATCTCATGGCCGCTTCCAAGCTTGGCGACGTCATTGAAATCAGGGAAGTCGGAAAGCTTGTTGTCATTGGCCAGCGGGGCGATGATCTTCTTATTGATCTGGTCGCCAATGTCCGATTTGCCCTTGAGTGCAACCATGTCCTTGAAGCTCGCGCCCTCCGGGATGGTGATCGGCGCATAGGGCACGCCTGCATACTTGTCGCTGACGTATTTGATAAACAGCAATACGAGAACATAGTCCTTGTACTGGCTGGCGTCCATGCCGCCACGCAGTTCATCGCAGGACTGCCACAGAGAGGAGTAGAGTTCGGATTTCTTGAGAGCCATGGTAAGCAACCTTTGTTCGATTTTTCGGAATGAAAGCGCCCGTTCAAGCACCGGGTGAAGTGGACTGCACCCCAGATAGTAGACAAATAGTTGAGCTACCATATTTAAAGCAACCTCTTCCAGTGGCTTCGCACCCAAAGTCCCTTTTGAAGGGGACTTCATTTGCAGGCATCAGGCCTTATTTGCAGAACGGACTTTGCATGCAAAGCCGATGCGGGGGAATGCTGGAAGTAACCATCAAGCGGGCCAAAGTGCCTACGGATTCTTAACCCACTCTTTTTTATAACTGAGTCAATCTATGGAGATAGTATGCCAGAAGACCGATTGATGATATTTATTGACGGCTCAAATCTTGATGGTGGAGCTAGTGGATTGGGTAAACAAGTTGATTGCATCAAATTGGTGAAAGTGCTATCAGAAGGTCGGAAGCTAAAGAGGGCATACTATTATGGATCAATTCATCCCAACCCAAATAATGATGAAGCAATAGCAGCGAGCGTAAACAAAAAATGGGGCTTCTATCACATGCTAGAGCATCAGGGACTCAAAACCAGGATCATTCCAAGAAGAAAAAGGACCTCTGAGTTCACATGCGAAGGCTGCAAACACGTTACCACCAGTGAAACGTTCATCGAGAAGGGTGTAGACATCGCTTTGGCGTCGGATGTTCTATCCCTGGCAACAGCAAACGCCTATGATGTAGCTATTATCGTGTCGGGGGACTTTGATTTTCACCAAGTGATAGACGACGTTCAGAGGCAAGGGTTAATTGTGGAAGTGGCATACTTCAAAAGTCAGGGCATTAATAGGGAGATGATCCGGCTATCAGATCGGTTCATTGACCTGGAGATGATCATAAGCAAAATTGAACGGGATAAAAAGTAATTAATCCAGGCGGCATAGCGGTTATCCGCTATTTGCATGGGGACAGAATCCCCGCCGCCCGTGAGCTGTTAACATACAATGTGTTGCCCTTATCCGATAAAAAGATTTTGGTATCCCTGTCATTCATCCAGCATTCGGCCAAGAGTGCGATCAACAGATGGAAAAGGCGGACCGAATTAGGGCAGTATAAAATGCCGAGGTAGTGCTGCCCTACGACCCAGATACGGCCCCGAAGTTGATGCGCAACATTTCGGTTCTGGACTGGCCGCCAGGGGTGACACGATTGCTTGATGAGTACTTGATGGATACTTGATGGAACCGGATAGATTGGGCCTGGAATGACATTCAGAATACCGAAAATCGAACTGCTTGGCGATTTTCACGAACTTGATGGGTACTTGATGAAAAGTATCAGACGACCTCAGACACAAGTGGAGTTGATTTTTTTATTATTAATACGACGTAAAACTATACCTAAAAAATAATTAAATCGGTGGTAACTCTTCTTCAGCACCACTTCCCATCCTTCCTCAGCCACCCGTCCATATCCGCAGCCGCGACCTTTCCCGCACCCATGGCGCTGATCACTGTGGCTCCGCCGCTGGTGATGTCTCCTCCCGCCCAGACGCCCTCCATAGTCGTGCGGCCTCGTTCGTCCACAACCAATGTACCCCACTTGGTGGTCTTGAGTTGAGGTGTGCAAGAGGCGATGAGGGGATTCGGCACGGTTCCTACAGCGATGACAACCGTATCCACATCTACGATATGCTCGGTGCCCGCCTTCACGCACGGGCTACGCCTGCCAGAGGCATCCGGCTCGCCCAACTCCATCTGCACTACCTCCATGCCCTTGACCATGCCCCGATCGTCGCCTAAAAAGCGCGTGGGATTGGTCAGGAAGTCGAAGATCACACCCTCCTCCATAGCGTTCTCCACCTCTTCCAGACGGGCGGGCATCTCTTCCCGGGAGCGGCGGTATATCACGTGCACCTCTTCCGCGCCGAGGCGCATGGCCGAGCGAGCGGCATCCATGGCCACGTTACCTCCACCCACCACTGCCACCCGTTTCCCGATCTTTACGGGCGTATCGTAATCCGGGAACTTGTAGGCCTTCATCAGATTGATTCGCGTCAGGTATTCGTTAGCAGAGTAAATACCGCTCAGGTTCTCGCCGGGAATGTTGAGAAAACGGGGTGCTCCCGCCCCGATGCCCAGGAACACAGCATTGTAGCCCTCCTTGAACAGGCCTTCCAACTGAACCAGTCTTCCCACGACGGAGTCAAGCTCCAGATCGACGCCCAGGGACTTGACGTACTCGATCTCCGACTTCACAATGCCCTTGGGCAGGCGAAACTCAGGAATGCCGTAGACCAGGACGCCGCCGCCATCATGCAGGGCCTCGAAGATGGTAACTTTGTGGCCCATTCTGGCCAGATCCGCGGCGCATGTGAGGCCGGCGGGGCCCGAGCCGACGACCGCGGCACGTTTTCCGGAGGGAGGCACAAGTTCGCATACAGGGCATTTTTTCGTGGTCTGCTCCCAGTCGGCCACATAGCGCTCCAGACGGCCTATGGCCACGGGCGCCCCCTTCTTGGCCAGAACGCATCGACACTCGCACTGTACCTCCTGGGGACAAACCCGACCGCAGACTCCGGGCAGGCTGTTCTTTCTCTTAAGGGACAGGGCCGCCTCAGGCATATCCCCGTCCCGCAGGGCACGAATGAAGATCGGAATCTCCACGCCCACCGGACAGCCTTCAATGCACTTGGGCTTCTTGCATTGAAGACATCTTGCCGCCTCTTCTGCCGCCTGTTCCGGGCTGTATCCCAGGGCAACTTCCTGGAAGTTGTGCCTCCTCAACTCCGGGGATTGCTTGGGCATCTCCACCCGATTCAAATTTATCTTGGTTGACATCTTTTCTGCACCGTGCCTCTGAGGATAAGATCTCTCTTGCGGATCATCCTTGTGGTTACCAAATGCTGACGGCAAAGCTAGCCCAGCTAAACACATGCCCAGTATACCCAGTATCTATATCATTAGGGAAATGGTACAATGCCTAGGCTGAATCTGAGGTTTGATATGAGTAAAACCCATTCAGGGAGTACCCGCCAACTTTATTCAAAGTTAGAGTTATCAGTCCAATCGCACAGATTTATTTTGGCAAAAACTACAGAAAAACGGGCCCCATTTTGGTATGAATTAGAATTTGTACACACTTGGAGGGACAATTAATTGTACAGAATTTTGCTTAGAGAGGATCTAGCTCCTAATATTCACCGTTTCAAGATTGACGCCCCAACAATTGCCCGGAAAGCAGAGCCGGGGCAATTTGTTATTGTGCGAGTAGATGATAAGGGTGAACGCATCCCACTTACCATCGCTGACTGGGATCGAGATGTTGGGAGTATTACGATCGTCTTCAACCAGGTGGGAAAGACAACCAATAAGCTAGCCGCACTGAAAGCGGGTGATTCCATCGAAAATGTAGCCGGGCCGCTGGGTCTGCCAGTCGCTATTGAGAACTTTGGCAATGTGGCTTGCGTTGTTGGAGGATATGGAGCCGCTACCATCTTGCCAATCGTTCGCGCCCTAAAGGAGGCCGGAAATATAGTTACCTCAATCATACGGGCACCATCAAAAGAGACGCTTTTTGGAGAGGCCCGCCTGGGAGAGTATAGCGACAAGATAATGGTGGTCACAGGTGACACTTCAAACGAGTACCATGGTTTCGTTTTTGAGCCCCTTCGGGAGTTACTTAAAAAGGAGAAATTCGATCTGGTTATCACTATGGCTCCAACCTGTGTGATGAGGCTTGTTTCGCTCACAACGAAACCATTCAAAGTCAAGACCATAGCCAGCCTGAACCCAATTATGGTTGATGGGACTGGAATGTGCGGCTGCTGCCGGGTTATCATAGATGGTGTCACCAAATTTGCCTGTGTCGACGGACCCGTGTTCGATGCTCAAGAAGTAGCCTGGGATATGTTAATGACCCGCCGGTGTACTTATTCAGGTGAGACGTCGCCAGAACTCCGCTATCAATGCTATAAGTGCGCTCAGTGGTGAATGGAGGAGACACATTCATGGCGAAATTGAATCTAAATCGTGTGCCAATGCCAAGACAAGACCCTATCGTGCGGGGCAAGAATTTCAAAGAGGTCGCCCTGGGATACGGAAAAGAGGAAGCCCAAAAAGAGGCAAATCGCTGTATCCAGTGCCCCAGGCATCCCTGCAAGGGAGGCTGCCCAGTAGGAGTGGATATCCCTGAATTCATAAAGGCACTTCGAGAGGACAATATGCCCGAAGCGGCAAGGATACTAAAAGGGAAGAACAGCCTCCCCGGAATCTGTGGCCGGGTTTGCCCTCAGGAAACCCAATGCGAAAATGTCTGCACTCTTGGGAAAAAGGGGGCACCAATCGCTATTGGCCGCCTGGAACGATATGTAGCTGACTGGGAGAGAACCAACAAGGGAAACGTGGGAAGCAAGGGATCGGCCAGCTCACAGAAAACATCACCATCATCATCCAAAACAGGTGCCAAACGAGTAGCAGTAGTTGGCTCCGGGCCGGCGGGATTAACGGCAGCGGCAGACCTGGCCAAACTGGGATATTCTGTCACCATTTTCGAGGCATTGCATGTTGCCGGTGGCGTATTGATGTATGGCATCCCTGAGTTCAGGCTGCCCAAAGAGATCGTTCAAGCTGAAGTTGACTATATCAAATCTCTGGGAGCAGAGCTCAAGCTGGACTCGGTTGTGGGCAAGATAGATACAGTGGACGAACTCTTGAGTAACGGTTACGATGCAGTCTTTATAGGCACGGGCGCGGGGCTTCCAATGTTTTTGGATTTGCCGGGTGAGAACCTCTGCGGCATCTATTCTGCTAACGAATTCCTTACCCGAACTGTCCTGATGAAGGGCTATCTCTATCCAGAATACGATACCCCAGTTGAGATTGGAAAGCAGGTGGCAATTGTAGGCGGTGGCAATGTGGCCATGGACGCAGCACGCTGTTCTCTGCGACTGGGCGCCGATAAGGTCTATGTGGTCTACAGGCGGTCCGAGGCAGAGATGCCGGCCCGTCGTGAGGAGATAGAAAACGCGAAGGAGGAAGGCATCATTTTTAAGTTTCTCACCAATCCCCTCGGATTTCTCGCCAATGGCCATGGCTGGGTAAATGCAATGGAGTGCATCCAGATGGAGCTCGGCGAACCGGATAAGAGCGGGCGATGCCGCCCCATCCCAAAAGAGGGCAGCGAGTTTCTGCTTCCCGTTGATACCGTAATCGTCGCTCTGGGCAACAATCCCAACCCACTCATTCCCAAGACTTCGATTGGGCTGGAAACTGGCAAGCGCGGCACAATAACCGCAGACGAGGATACCGGCAAGACAAAGAAACCGAAGGTCTGGGCAGGCGGGGATATTGTTACCGGTGCCGCCACCGTTATCAGTGCGATGGGCGCAGGAAGAAAAGCAGCAGCGTCCATAGATAAGTTCCTTCGCGGAGAAGACAAATCGTGGATTTAACTCTGGATACCCGAAACAGAAACATAAAATCAGGAGAATAAGCAATGGATAATATTGACCTGGTCATTGACGGCAAGCTGGTGAAGACGGCAAAGGGCTCTACTGTTCTTGAAGCAGCCCGGAGCGCGGGCATCTATATTCCCACCCTTTGTTACCATCCTGATCTGTCACTTTATGGGGCCTGCCGTCTCTGCGTGGTTGAAATCGATGGCATGCGCGGTCTGCCCACAGCCTGTAACACGCCCGCAGCCGATGGGATGGTTGTGAGGACAGACACGCTCCAGCTTCAGAAGTTCAGGCAGGGAATTTTAGAATTGATCCTGTCTCTGGGCCGCCACGTGTGTCTCGTCTGCCATGCCAATGGTCAGTGCGAGCTGCAGGAGGTGGCAAAACACATAGGGCTGGAGGGAATAGAGCTGCCAACCACTTTCAAGGAGAAACAGGTGGACAAAGACTCCCCCTTCTTCGACCGGGACTACAACCTCTGTATCATATGCGGGCGCTGCGTTCGTATGTGCGATGAGGTGCGGGGGTCTAGAGCAATAGCCTTCACAATGCGGGGAAGCGAGATGCTGGTCGTTACCCCCTTCAACAAGCCGCTCCAGGATGTTGGGTGCAAGTTCTGCGGGGCCTGTGTTGATGCCTGCCCGACCGGGGCATTATACGATCGGAGGGGATTTGGGGGAGGTTTTCCAGACAGGGAAGTCGCTACGATCTGTCCATATTGTGGAGTTGGCTGTCGACTGACATTGGGCGTCAAAGAAAATAGGATCATCTATACCGCACCGAATAGAGATGGCCCGGTGAATCTGGGGCAGGCATGCATTAAAGGCCGTTTTGGCCTGAACGAGATCGTCCATCATCCCGACCGTTTGACTACACCCCTGATAAGACGGAACGGCAAGCTTGAGGAGGCCAGCTGGGAGGAAGCACTCGACCTTGTCGCCAGAAGGTTCACTGAGATCAAAAATAAGTACGGTCCTGATTCTCTGGGGGCACTGTCGTCGTCCCGGTGTACCAATGAGGAAAATTATCTGGTGCAGAAGCTTGCCCGGGCAGTCTTCGGCACCAACAATGTAGACAACTGCGCGAGAGTCTGCCATGCTCCTTCGGTGACGGGGCTTGCCGCCTGCTTTGGAAGCGGAGCGGCTACCAATTCCTTTGATCAGATTGAAGACGCCAATGTCCTGTTCGTTATCGGTTCCAATACCACCGAGGCTCATCCGATCGTCAGTCTGAAGATAATCAAGGCCGTTCGCAATGGTGCAAAGATCATCGTGGCTGACCCCCGCAAGATCGAGCTGGTCGACCTGGCATCAGTCTGGCTCAACATTTTGCCAGGGACCAACATCGCCTTGCTTAACGGAATGATGAATGTCATTCTCAAGGAAGGGATGCAGGACGAGGAGTTCATTTACGGGCGCACTGAGGGCTTTGAGAAATTAAAGACGCTGGTGGAGGAGTATCCGCCTGAACGGGCGGCGAAAATTACGGGCGTTCCTGTGGAGAAGATCATTGAGGCGGCCAGGCTCTATGCCAGGGCCGATAAGGCGATGATCATCTACAGCCTGGGGATAACCGAGCATACCACTGGAACCCACAATGTAATGTGTTTAGGCGACCTGGCAATGCTGACGGGCAATGTCGGGCGACCCTCGACGGGCGTCATGCCTCTCCGGGGGCAGAACAATGTGCAGGGGGCCTGCGATATGGGGGCTCTTCCCAATGCTTATGTTGGCTATCAGCAGGTAGTGGACGCCAATGTCCGGTCAAAGTTCGAAGAGGCCTGGGGGGTTATATTGCCCGCAAATATCGGCAAGGCCTCCACTCAGATGATAGAGCGGGATGGGGGGATCAAGGGGCTCTACATCCTGGGAGAGGATCCCGCCCAGACCGATCCTGATACCAATAGGGTTCGTGATGCACTGAAGGCCATGGACTTCGTCGTTGTCCAGGAGATTTTCCCGACGGAGACCACCAAGTATGCTGATGTTATCCTGCCAGCGGCCAGCTTTGCCGAGTGTGACGGAACATTTACCAATGGCGAGCGGCGCATTCAAAGGGTGAATAAAGCGATACCTCCAATCTGTGGCATGGAGAACTGGCAGGCAATCTGCCTCATTGCCCAGAAGATGGGCTATCCCATGAACTACAGTCATCCTTCGGAGATCATGGATGAGATTGCCTCTCTGGCACCGATGTTCGGCGGTGTGAGCTTTGATCGGCTGGGCTCTCGTGGGCTGCAGTGGCCCTGTCCGTCTATTGACAATCCGGGCACAGAGACGATGCATGTTGACCGTTTCACCTGTGGCCTGGGAAAGTTCAATGCCGTGGAGCACAAGTTCCCAGCAGAGCAGACTGATCCGGATTATCCTCTGATTCTCACCACCGGGAGGAGGAGAGAGCATTACAACTGCGGCTCCATGACCCGGCGCTCCAAGGGAATCATGAAGATATCTCCAGAGGAGGCCATAGAGATAAACCCTGCAGATGCGGAAGAGCTGGAGGTTGGGGACGGAGAGACGGTTCTGGTCAAGTCCCGGCGCGGTGAGGTTCTGACAAAAGCAAGAGTGACCGAAAAGTCATCGCGCGGTGTAGTCTTTTTGTCCTTTCACCACCCGGAAGTTCTTACTAACCTTCTCACCAACGCGGCCCTGGATCCTCAGGCCAAGACGCCGGAGTACAAGGCATGCGCCATAAGGATAGAGAAGATAGCGGGATGAGAGACTACGGCGGTTAGTCTCTCAATATTTTTGCTGGAAGAAAATGGGCGGACTGCATCAACGCAATTGGTAAAGTGCTTGGCGGCTTCTATTTCTTATTAATTTTTAAATATTTTTATACATTCATAGAAACGTGCTATTCCATAAAAATTTACCTCTTGGAAGTTGGCCTTCTTCGATTCGTTCATTGCTGTCAAACAGAGTTATGTCAGCAACAAATCTAGATCCTTTCGCACTGCATAGGATCTTGATATGTTTACAGAATACATTCAGGCAGCTTTGGAGCGATCCAAGTATGAGATAATTGACGATCCTCGACTGTGCCTGGATTGGAAGGGGTGTGGGCAACAGGCAAGACCTTCGAAGAATGCCGCAAGGAGCTTATCTCCACCATCGAAGGCTGGATAGTCCTTGGATTGAGACTGGGCCATCCCATACCATCAATCGATGGTCGTACCATAGATGTCTCTTTGGAGCCTGTATCCGTTGTTCTGCGAGAGAAAGAACGAATGCACCGATCTCCGAGAGTGCATGATGAAGGTCTCTTCTGATTAATGAAAAAGGCTTGCAGGTTTTATGCCTGCAATAAGCCAGCTTCTATCCTATTGATCCACCGTAAAATACTCCGTCAGAATGTGACGATCATTTCGGGTAACATCTACATAGAATTCGTCTGACGGGAGTTCCAGGTCCCACGTATCTCCATACAAAGTGCGAATGTCGATAGGACACCAGATATTGTAGGAAGGCCAATAGCCACCGCTCGGATTGGGTGGGATATCAATCGGACCTGCTTTGTACCAGCTGCCGTCTGGAGAATACCAATACCAATAGAATGTGCAAGGTCCAACATTTGCAAGGCTCAACCAGGAGTAGACCTTGCTATCAGTACTAAGGTAGAATTTGTCAGTTCTTGTGATCGGACTGCTTGTGGACTCGTCAATGCTGCTTGCCAGGCTGTGATCAAGAATCTGGGTGCTGATTGTCTTGTCCTCATGACCATTCTCCAGGGTAAATTGCTCCGTCAATTGCGTTACATAGGTAGGACCCGCCAGGTAAACATTTACATGCCAGTTTCCAGAGAAGTACGGTTCAACTGGTATATCGGCAATATCGATATAATACCAGATGTTGTAAGAGGGCCAATAATCACCGTTCGGATTGGGTGGGATATCAGCGGAACCCTTTTTGTATAGGTTGCCGTCTGGAGAATACCAATACCATTCGACCTTACCCTGTCCAATATTTCCCAAGCTCAACCAGGAGTAAGCCCGACTATTGGCGGTGGAGAAATTATAGGTTCTCGTGATTGGACTATTGGAGGATTCGTCCAGTTTGCTTGCCATGCTATGATCAAGAATGTGGGTGACGGGCGTTGCACTCGGGCTGGTGTTCTTGGTGATCGTAGTGTGCATGCCCTTTGCAGTAGTATAGGCAACATCCGACTCTTCCGTTCGGCCGAGTGCCTTTAAGGCATCACCTTTGCCGTTCCAGGCCTGCCAGGTGTCAGCACTGTTGGGATCGAGCCTAATGGCAGCATCGTAGGCGTTGATGGCCTCGTTGTATTTGCTTTGATTATAGAGCACATGGCCTTCATTTATGTTCGTGGTTATGTTGGTGCCAGTTGTAGCAATCGGACGGCCATTCAATGTAATGGTAGTAGGCCTCCAGGTCGTTCCGCCAAATCCCAAATCCTTTGCCCTGGCATAGGCCATGTCCGACTCATTATTTCGACCGAGTGCCTTTAGCGCATCGCCTTTGTAAGCCCAGGGGATTCCATTATTTGGAGATAACTGGATGGCTCTATCATATGCCTGAACAGCTTCATCGTACTTGCCCTGGCCATAGAGCGCATCGCCTTTGCCATTCCAGGCCTGCCAGGTCTGGGTACCGTTGGGATCTAGACTAATGGCTTCATCATAGGCGTTGATGGCCTCAATGTATTTGCCTTGATTGTAGAAATCAAGGCCGGTATTGAGGGCCTTGTTATATTTGGCTGAATTGTCGAGATCAAAGCCGCTGATAGTCCAGGTATTGGAAGTCTGCTGACAATGTGCTGAGGGCATCAATACCAGCAGAATAATGAAGACTGCGTAGACCCCTTTCATAAGAATCGAAGAAGCGTTTAAAGAAGATAACATTTTTGTTGAGCGAAGATTCCGGCAACTTGCCATGGACTCATCATCAAGGGATGCGGGCTGCCAGTGGCTGGACTTGCATCTGGACGGGCGTTTTCACGGGCGGGCCCTGGTAGGTCGCCGCCCATGCCACGCGTGAGACCTACTGCTGCCTGCCCGGGAATAATCGATTCCAATAAGATGAGGAACTCTATTTTTCCTGATTCCACAGAACATTTTCATAATTCTATTTAATGAGAATTCCTATTTACTTGCATTTGAGGAGGAATTTCCGAGAATAGTGCGTTTTCCGCGCTCATCGCGTCCATTTCTTCATCTATGATCATCTTTTTTTGGTCATACTTCGATAGCTACCGCTAAGCTAGATAACT
>CAIQHB010000023.1 GCA_903871465.1 uncultured Methanosarcinales archaeon | reverse complement strand
CTTCGTGTAAGAGTTGATCTGGGCAGGAAAAGATGGACGCAAAGAACACCTGCGATGGCAGAAGGACTGACTGATCATATCTGGACTATCAAGGAGCTAATGGCATTCAGGATACCAATTCAATGAAGTGCGTACACGACCGAAATGCGATATAATCGATAAACGATGATAGGTCATTGCATATATATCATATGATATTATGAAATTTAAGATTTAAATTTTCTGAATATAATTGGGATACTGTCGATTTGGATTTGTTTAAATACTAAATTATATAATCTTATAGCTTATGAGGCTTTGATATTTTGACACGAAAAGCTTTTTATTTAATGACATCCTATTAGGAATTAGAAGACATAAAAGGAGGATTCAAAAAATGACAAATGAAAACTTAGAGAAGGCAAAGGCTGATGTAAAGAAAGGAATAGCTGATGCAGAGAAGGCCGGAGCTTATGTTAAAGCCGATGCAAAAGCAGATGTAGAGAAGGTTAAGGCAAATTTTGGTAAAAGTGATGTGGAGAAGAATGTAGCTTATGCAAAAGCAGACATAAACGAAGCTATTGACAAAGCGAAGGCTGATGTCAAGAATAAGACGGCACACGCAAAGGCCGATCTTGAGAAGTCCAATGCTGAAAATAAAAGATAAGAGGAATGACGTACTGAATTAGACAATACATGACTGATTCAGGTAGATCCGGGCAGAGAGTCGATCTGCCTGGTTGCGACTAAACAATCATCAATATATAGGAGTGTATGAAAATGGCGGACTTACTTTATTTGGCAGTAGTGTTCTTTGTAGTAGCTCTGATACTTGCAGTATTGGGAATACGTGGTGCAGGCATATCGATGGAAATAGCCAAATGGCTTATAATAGTATTCATTATTCTGGCGGTATTATCGCTATTGTTGGGAGGCTCATTCCACCTGGCGGTATTACAGCTTGGAATGCTGGGGTTGCCCGCTTGTCTCTAAACACATTATAGATAATGCTGAGGGAGACAGGTCTCAATCAACGACCACGACTACCTCGACTCCTGGCTTCGAGGCCACTTTTGCTGTGGTCGGGCTCCTGGCCGTGACCTTTGTAGCTCTGAAGAGAAGGCACTAGGGATCCGGGGCTTGATAAAGAAACTTACCAAATACGGTTCAAACAGGGGACTATTATTCCCCTCCTCTTGGTTCTAACGAGGAAGAGGCCCCACCGAACTGAAGGAAATAAATCTATCTTTTGGATATCGGCCAAGATGCAAATAAGAAAGCGAATACGTGTAAATTAATAAAATGAGGCGATCATTTTGAAGAAAGAAGAATTTATGCAGCAGATCGAGGGTTGTAAGCTTCCCAAGATCTTTGATCAAAATCTCCTTGATAATGCCGCGGAGATGTTCGGCAAATGGGGTAAGTCTACACATATGGACGAGAAGGAGCACCTCTTTGAAAGTGCAGGATTGGTTTCCAAACCCGGAGATAGCACTGCTCTGAAACAGGAAAAGGAGGCGCTGCGATGTCTTTGCAAGAAAATGATGGACAGCAAGCTGAACCGTAAAGACGCGGCCGTGATCATCAAAAATTTTAATAATATCAAAGATCCGGGATTTGAGTGGGTCGAAGGATAGATCTGCTTCTATCAATTTTTAAATTTAGAAATATTACGATAATAGATATTAGGTAGTTTAAAATAAATAGTTCAAGTCCGTGCATGCAAATCCTAAACCCCAAACCAATAGGTGAATCACAACCCGAAAAGGAAGATATTCAAAAATGATAGATGATAATGTAGAGATGAAGGCCTATGCAGGAAAAAGACGGGACGCGCAAAAACTGATGCGGAAGAGTCGAAAGCATTTATTGGGAAATAGGATGGCAGAGGAACTGAAGTAACAACAGTTCAATTGGAAATCCAGGAATCCGTAATAATAGGTGTTAAAATGAAATATAGCAAAATTTTGCTGTTAATGACAGCACTCTTATGCCTTGCGTTTCAGGCATGCGCACAGTCAGACTACCTCGGTGGAGGTTCCAGAAGCTCAAATCCCGATGATGGGCTGAGTGGGATGTTGAATTGGCTCGATCGGCCGGTCCCCAACTTCCCCTGGTACAGCTCGGGTGGAGCCTTCTATAACCAAGCGGTATCTGAAACCACGTTCTCGTCCTACAGAGAGTATTATACTACCACCGGTACGCCTGTAGTGGGTGGGATAATAAGCAATCCTACCAAGTTCGATATAACAGAGAAAACACCATCCAGCGTGTACTATGGCGCAGGTGTAGGGTTGCCGTACTCCCAGTATACATCCATAGTGCCATCCACGACCAATGACCTCTGGATCCAGGGTGCGACAAACTGGACCCAGTATGTGGTAACCCCACTCGGATCCTGGATACAGCTAGTTGCCAATGCACCAGCGGGAGGGCCTGCAGGCTTTTATGAGATGATCCAGACCGACACAACCAGTTCAAAGTACAAGACTTATCAGTTCAACCAGGGTTACAACACCATGAACTTCAATGCCGAGCAGGTTGGAAGACATACGCTGTACTTTGTCGTGAACAACCAGCCCAGCAACGTGGTCGTTGTGGATGTGTTTGCCCAGGCTCAGCCAGGATCAGTGCCGCCGTCTTCAATGTAGCTCTGCAGATGGCCGGATCGACCTATTGTGTATGTAATCTCAGTATTTAGGAGCGTGTAAAAAATGGCAGGTTTACTCAGCTTGGCGATAGGATTCTTTGTGCTCGCCATCATAGCAGGAGTTTTGGGAGCTCGCGGAGTCGCAGGCATGTCAATGGACATTGCCAAGTGGCTGGTTATAATATTCATCATATTGGCGGTAATTTCGCTTATACTGTAGCCGCCATATGACGTAATTTTTTTGGATTTACTATTATTTTGTCTTTGTCCTCACACTGCTTTTTCAGTACAGAAGAGGCGTCCCCGGCAGTGTCTTATACTTACAGAGATGAATGTCGCGGGAGGAATAAATGGTAGAATGGATTTTTTGAGGCAGCTTGATTGCCGCGGGACGGTTTGTAGTCCCTGGTAGCTGGATATGTAGTTCGTGTATAACTCGTCTTGAAGAGCCGTTAAATTGGAATACAGTGAGTTTCCGCGCTTAGGTCACGGCGTTGTAAATGGTCACATGCTTTCCCCCTATGGAGGAGGTTCTTATGACCCTAACCCGTCGCAGAAATACTATCACCGTTTCGATCATGCAAATGAGGTAGATCCATATGGCAAAGTCAAAGATAATTGGCCGGGACGGTCGCCTGGTATGGGACAATTTTCCAGTAGCCCTGAAATACTGGATGATAGAGTGGGACAAACCAGATGAAGGACTTGAGAGCTGGCACGGCAAAGCGATTCTATCTCAGACCGACCTACGTGCCATGATGGAAGAGCGCGCAAAACTAGGGCCCATTCCGATAACTGCGCCCATAATTGCAGAGTTTCGCAAGGGCAAAGAGGTCTACAGTGGACGGTTCATGATCGCCTCATTTCCAGATGCCATCGATTCCAATCCGGTGATCAATTTCACAGGCACCGGCGAGCTGAAGCCGGGAGAGCATTGACCGCAAGCCCTGCCGGTTTTATCATGGCCCTGTAGGCTTAACCCTCAATATCTCCGAACGTCATGCGCATTTCATAGACCCCTTCCTCACTTCTCTCTCCCGTATCAAATCCCATGTCTTTAAAGAGATCGAGCATCGGCTTATTCTCAATCAAGACCTCTGCCGTGAATCCCAGTAAGCCCCGCCTTCTGGCCAGACGGGTGAGGTAGATGAGCACATCATGGCCGACGCCCATTTTTTGATATATATCCTTTACAACCAGCGCAACTTCGGCGGTATGCACCTTATCATTTATCTCATATTGTCCAATTGCGGCGATTGTCTCTTTGCCATCACCCTCAACAATTGCCAGAATCATCATGCTATTAGCATAGTCCACAACCCCGAACTCCTGCAATCTCTCATGGGGCATATCCATTCTAACTGACATGAACCTGCGATACATGCTTTCGCTGGAAAGAGCATAGAAGAAATCCTTCATCAGGGGCTCATCTCCGATCTTAACCGGCCTGAGGAGAATATCAAGATCGCTCCTGGTTGTCCTGAATGTCTCAAGAGCCACCGGGTACACCCCATTGACACCAGGTACGAATGCTTGATCTTTGTAGATGAGCGAGAGCTTCCTGGCCTCTTCGATCAGCCACGGCCTGAATTTGGGATGGGCAATGGCAATAAGATCCATAGCGCGTTCCCTGATATTCTTGCCGTGAAGATATGCGATTCCATACTCAGTTACCACATAGTGGACATCCCCTCTGGTAAAAGTCACTCCCGTCCCCTGCTGGAGGGATGGCACTATCCTCGAAATGGTGTCGTTGACGGCTGTTGAGGGAAGGGCCAGGATGCTCTTGCCGCCCGGTGCGAGCACGGCACCCCTCATGAAATCCGCCTGGCCGCCGATGCCAAAGTAAAATGTCCCGGCAAGTGATTCTGCAGTAGCCTGACCGGTCAAATCTATCTCTATGGCGCTGTTGATGGCGGTCATCAATTTATTCTTGGCAATAATCAAAGGATTGTTGACATAATCAATGGTTCTGAATAGGACGGTTGGATTCTCGTCCAGGAACTCATAACTCTCTCTTTTGCCCATACAATAAGAGGCTACCGTCTTTCCCGTGTCGATAGACTTCTTGGTGTTATCAACCACGCCTTTTTGCATCAAATCTATGATGCCGTCACTTAAGAGCTCGGTGTGCACCCCAAGATGCTTTTTCTCATCCAGATATGAAACCACAGCATTAGGTATGATGCCATATCCAACTTGCAGTGTAGACCCATCCTCGATGATCCGGGCGACATACTTGCCTATCGCTTTGATGATGTCTCCCGGGTCCTCCACCGTATACTCCAGCAACGGCTCATCATGATGAATAATGAAATCTACATCTTTTATATTTATGAATCCATCACCCTGAGTACGGGGCATATGGGAGTTTATCTGGGCCACGATCAAGGACGCCTTCTGGGTTGCAACTTTTACGATATCTACGCTTATCCCCAGGCTCATGTAGCCGTGTTTATCGGGTGGAGATGTCTGAATTAATGCCACGTCTATTGGTATTATCTCCCTCCGGAAGAGGCTGGGAACGGCGGAAAGAGATATGGGCGTGTAGTCAGCTGCGCCACTATTGATCGCGCTTCTCGTGCCTTCGCTTATGAAGAACGAATCGATCCGGAAGTTGTCACGGAATTTGTCATCCAGGTAGGGAGCCGTACCCAGGGTCCATACGTGTATGAGCTCAATGCCGAAAAAAGCTTTAGGATTGCCGCTGATGAAGTTCACCAGAGCCTGAACGAGGTATTGAGGTTCGCCGCAGCCTGTGCCAATGAAGATCTTATTTCCTGCACGTATATGGCTGAAAATCTCTTCTTCCGTTGCGAACTTCTCAGGCCAGGTCTTCTTTAAGTCCTCTAACAGATTGATTCTTTCCATTTTTATCCCTGCCCTCTAATTTGCAGATCGCATGGCAGAGCCACTTAAGGCCATGATCACGGCAGGAGACATATCCTTAGAAGACTCAATATCTATCGCGGGCGGCAGCGCTTCATACCGTTCAATATGCATGCTCTCGATACCCTCGAGACCGTAGTATGCAGGATGAAATACTCTGTCAGTTAAGAGAAGAAAAAGACCCTGCGCCTTTGAGGAGTTGAGATAATAGTTGCACAAAGCTCCGGTGACCGGCTCTGATCTATTTGTCAACTTAACAGATACCGGCTTATCTTGATTTTGAATGCAAAACTGGCGGAATGAGTCCAAGCTTCCGTTCTTATACCAACATGTTGCCTTCATTTTATTTTGTATGTAATAGGATCTATATAAGGATTCTAGGTCATAGCAAGGCTAACCATCCCATCCAGAGCCAAGCCCAAAGCCAGATCATTCATATTGCAATGCAAACACCTATATTCAGGTTAAGATATCTTTATAGATTCTAACAACATATTACCCTAAAAAAGAGCAAAAAAGGCTGTGGTGGATTAATGGTTGCTGATCCCAACAAGTGGTTCCTGAATTTCTTACCGGATGGAGAGGGGCGTCCATGGGGAGATGATACTCACATGGCCAAGAGGATGGGTAATTTCAAGCCCTGGGACGAAAACTGCCAGGTTATCCCTCTGATCGGCGGGTATGAGGCCATGTCCGCAATGAGGGAATCACTGGAAGCGGCAATTGCTGAGGCTAAAAATGGCAAGAAAGGGCACGTATATATCGCTGATTGGCGGCTCAATCCCCTGCGAGACCTGTCAGAGGATAATCCCTGGAATATGCAAAACCGCCCCTGGAATGAGCTCGATTCTGCAAAACGGGATCAGACCGCGCTGGGACTTATCCTGCGACTAATGCAGGCCGGGATCCGTGTCAGGATCTTATTGTGGATGCCTATGACGGCTTCCATAATTGCAGGGCACGGCCCGCATATGAGCGATCACGTCTACATTGCCGACGTCGTCGACAAGGAATGCAAAAGGCTGAGCCGGAATGATCCCAGTGCAAACGATCGTGGCATAGTAGCTCTGGATATGAGGGTGGCGTCTCCCATAACTTCCACTCACCACCAAAAGATGATGGTAATTCGCGTGGGTGATGTAAACGTAGCTTATTGCGGTGGGGTAGATCTGGCCTTCACCAGAAGAGACGCACCGGACGCAACACACTCCTACGTATATGATCCTAATGCCACGTTAGACGATCTTCTCGTTCTTATGGAATCCAATTCGCCTCAATTCTTAGGGGGAGACTGGCAATCAGGGAAAAACATCCCAAAGGTAATCGATGTCAAGGACAGGACTCACCGCTGGCCGAAAAGCCCGGATACAATTTATGATGCATTAAGAGACGTATCTATGCCTTCGCTCTCGGAGCCTGATCTGCCGAAAGAAGTCTATGGAGAAGATCATCAAATCTGGCACGATCAGCACCTCGGGCTTCAGGGACCGATCGTAAAGACCCTGGAAGAGCAGTTCTGTGAAAGATGGCAAGATGCGGGAAATGTGTATGAGTCTGGATTCTGGGGCAGCTTACACAATAAGAATAATCAGGTTATCTTCAGCTCGAAAACTGCCATTAAGGATGGCGAGATATTGAGATTGGATGAGCCGGAGGAGGTTGATCTCAAACCCGGAGGCTCGTCTCTGGTGCAAATGTGGCGTACGATTCCCGTGCGTTCGGAACGCAAGAAACCTCCTTTTATGAGAGGGGAGTTTACAGCCATGGCGGGAATCGCTAATGCATGTTCGGCAGCGGAGGAATTGATCTGGATATTCGATCAATACTTCTTCAGCAGGCCTTTAGCCAGATTGCTTAACCACCTGATCAGGAGCGATATGGAAAAAAAGCTTTGCGTTATATTAGTGCTTCCACCATATGCCGATGATCATCCACATGAAGAGCACCATGCGAGGAAGCTGGCCCTCAACGATTTAACAGCCGACCTGGGCATAGGTTTCGGCGAATTCGAGCGCGTAGGCGTGTATAACCTCTGGCATCCTTCCCGAATCCCAGGCGGCATATACGCACATGCGAAGGTTCAGTTGTATGATCGCAGCCTATTTGTATGTGGTTCTGCCAACCTTAACCGCAGATCCTTCACCTGTGATACCGAACTCGATTGTGCCGTCCTGGATGAGGATTTAGTCTTAAAGCATTATCGCAGGCTCTGGCGTGTCCTCTTCCCGGACGTTGCCTGGCCGGGGGAGATCAATTTCAGCGACCCGAATGGCGGATGGGGAATGCAATTCTTCGATGCCTTTGAGAAGGCCGTTAAAGACCAAAATTCGTATTTAATACCGGATCCCTGGTGGAATGCCGATAAGCAGATAAGGCCTATTATCGCCGATGGCAAAACCAGGGCCGCTATAGATATTAGACCGCCAAGGCTGCCAGCCAACCCAGCGGAGACAAGGAAGAACCCGACGTATTGGACTGGTGTTGCAAGAGAGCAAGATTACGAGGAGGATTATCTGGAGGGAGCTAGGGGCGCCCTGAACAATCCAAAGCTGGAAAAAGAAGATATCTGGTCACTTGGCAAAAAGAACGTAGCGAAGATGGAAGATAGCCTCTTCGAGCCCAGCTCTCTAAATACGAAAATAGAATCCGAAATCTGCCCAAAATCCAGTAATGTCTCTGGAGATCCAGAGGCTCCAGGGCGATTGGACGAGATCGTATTCCTGATTGAAAAATGCGGTCATGGAGATAAATGGCCCTGGAGAGTACCTTGAACTCATTCGACAATCGAATCGAGAAGTTCAGGATGCTGCATAATAATCCCGAGAAGGAAGGGTTAAGAGAACTCTACTGCCAAAAGAATAATAAGCGCGAGCCTGGATAAGAATCTGCAGTGGATAGAAAGATTGCACTCGTATTTGTGATAATGCTTGCATTTGCCATATTGCTCTCCTATGCAGCAGCCATGTTTCCGGTCTTGCCCCTCGACCTGAAGACCTATGAGGAGTTGAAAGAGCAAGCGAACCCACTCTTCGACCTGCTGATGAAATGGGTTAGCGACCTTGGCGAACTGGCGATAGCTATAGCTCTGACCGCCATAGCTATGGTGACCTTAGCAGTAAGGCGTCATTGGATAGAGGCGATCTTTATGCTTGTGACAACCAGCAGCGTATTGCTGACTTTTGTGCTGAAGGAGCTCATACATAGAACACGTCCATTCCCAATAGATCAAAATGGCACTGGGATTATACAGAGCATCAACGAATATAGTTATCCAAGCGGGCATGTCCTATTTTTTGTCGTCTTTTTCGGATTCTTTGCCTATCTGGCGTGGATACATTTTGCCGGACGTAGGCGTGTTATCGTTATCGCTATTTGCGGTGTGCTGATCCTTCTAATCGGACCGTCACGTGTGTTTCTTGGCGCACACTGGGCGAGCGATGTTTTAGGCAGCTATATCATCGGCACGATATGGCTATTCCTTCTGATTTTCGCCTATCAATGGACGGTACGTCGCAAATATCATGATCCCAAAGTCAATCCCTACATTCGACGAGTCTGAAGGAGAACAGTTCATCTCCATAAAATCCAGCATAGGGCCTCGGGCACAAGTCCAACAGCTTCGATCTCCATAATTAAAAGAGGTCTCCGGTATCAATAAAATCAATATACCAGAAAGTATATATGCATAAGAACGAGTCAATTAAGAGCTATGCCCAAGACTACATTGACCTTATCGGAACCGGTGGCCAAAACCCTGAAAGTCTATACCGTACAGGCTAAAAGCAGCATGCGTGCACAAAGCCAGGTTATCGAAGAAGCATTGAAGGAGTTCTTCGTGAATCACGGCGTTAAGATCGAGCCGTAATTTCTCTTTATGTATGCTTTTCTTTAAGGCATCAGTTCATAATGCGTTGAATTGGATGTGATAAGGGGCATGTGGTGAATTGCTTCCTCCGCGAAAAGGCGAAGAGCCAAAATTGAAAAAAGTGAGAGCCGCTTTCTATTCCGGCCTCAATACATGGCAGGATCCTCCGCCATGTTTCTCAAAATAATCCTGGTGGTACTCTTCTGCTTCATAGAAAGGCAATGCCTGAATGATTTGGGTTGTGGCTTTATTTATATACGATCCGTTTCGGTCAAATTTATCTTTTGATTCTTCTGCAGCCCTCTTTTGCCTATCATTGTGGTAAAATATAGCGGAGCGGTACTGCGTGCCGACATCAGGACCCTGGCGGTTAGGTGTGGTAGGATCATGTATCCTCCAGAATAAGGAAAGAAATTCTTCATAAGATACGATCTTGGGATCATATCTTATCAATACTGCCTCTGCATGCCCTGTAATTCCGGTGCAGACCTGCCGGTAGGCGGGATCGGGGACGGTTCCGCCAGTATATCCAACCGTTGTCTCCATCACTCCGGTGACCTGTTTGAAAACCGATTCCACGCCCCAGAAACAACCGGCTGCAAAAGTGGCCAGCTCGTAATTCGAACCGTCTTTCAAGGAGCTTTTAAATGGTGTTTTTTTAGATTCATCCTTATCAAATAGGCTCAAATATTCGCCATAACCATCTTTTTTCAGATCTTCCAGTGGTATAAACCGCAAAGATGCGGAATTGATGCAGTAGCGCATCCCTGTCGGCTTCGGCCCGTCATCAAACATATGGCCAAGATGGGACTTGGCAACTTTACTGCGAACCTCCACTCGTCTCATGTTGTGGCTGTTATCAACATCTTCTACAATATTGTCCTCATTCAAGGGCTTTATGAAGCTGGGCCAGCCGGTTCCAGAATCGAATTTATCCTCGGAGCTGAATAGCGGTTCACCTGAGACCACATCCACATAAATGCCCGGTTTTTTATTATTCCAGAACTCATTCTGAAAGGGCGGTTCCGTGCCGCATTGTTGCGTCACACGATACTGTAACGGGGTTAATTTCTTTTTAGGATTATTGTCCGAATCGTTCGTATTCATAAGCGCTCCTTTTTCGAGATCTTATTCAGGGGCATGGCCTGACGAATTGCACTTCGTTTGGGATGAAGATCCATTTAAAAAGAAATAAACTCTAGAATAGGAGTATCTGCTTTACTTCCTGCCCCATCTTCTTGAAATCTGAATTCAGGATCTCGACTTTTTCCATCTCGATGCGGATCATGTTCAGGACGAAAGGCATAGTTGCGATTTTGTCCGGATTGTGGCCTTTTAGGTGAAGAAAATCTTTATACTCCTGATCCCCTGGGTCCACGATGAATGCCTGGCCGGTGATCTGCATGCCTGCCAGCTTATCCATGCTACGGTATTCATCATAAACTGCAATAGATACCCGGTTGTTCAGGAGGATATTGGCAAATTTCTCTCCACCTTCGCTGAGCAGATAGAGCAAACCGCTATGATAGTTGTACTCAATAGGCGTGGCCCTGACCCGATTTCCCAATGCGGTGGCCAATGTGCAGGTGTTGTGCTTCTTCAAGAAATCCTCCGCCCAGGGCCCTAGCTCAACAGATGGCATTGTCTTGGCCGAGCGTTCCGTGGCTTGCTTAATCTCTAGAGCAAATTCAATTATCTCTTCTCTGGAAAAGTTATCAACGTTCTGCATAGGCAGACCCATTTTGTCTTGAAATACCAATAGAATGCGATAATCTTCGTCGTTCAGTTTCTCCAGGTCTAGTTTTCCGCCGAAAGCCTTCGAGCTTATGACCTTGAGTTGTTGATCACAGAGAAGCTTCTGAAGAACTGCATCACCATTCGGGCGATCTAGTGAGAGGCCGAAGAGTACAATGCTCTTATCTTTGAGCCAAGATGAGTTCTCTTCTATGAATTGGACTATCTTGGGGTCTATTTGCTCAGAATAAATGGGAGTGCCTATAACCAACAGGTCGATATCCTTGTAACGCTCTTCGAACTCATCGACACGGCAGGCTCTAGCAGGCCCCAGGATTAGAGCTAGAATTTTAGCTGCTTCTTCCGTAGATCCATATCTGCTCTCATAAAGAATAAGGGTTTTCCGCATTGTAAATATCTTGCGACCTGCAGACTCATCCATTTTTCGGTCGTGTACTTTTTTGTTGGTCCAAAGATTGCATTATGATACCCGCTTTAGTTCCATTACCTTTAAATCATTCAAGAGCATTATTGTTGTATTATTAAATTTATTTGTATGTGGAATGATGGCGGGTACGATAGATGAATATAAGAGGCTCTTTCGAGAGGCTACCGTCACTGACCAGATGAAGCTGTTCCAACTTCAAATAAGACCGGTATAAAAGCCCGGGCGAACTGTTTTCCAAGGACGCGATTCTCCTGGAACTGCAGCTCTTCGTTGCCCTTATTTTTAGCCATCTTTTCCATATCTTCCATGAGGAATTCAAATTATTCCGATTTTAGGTAGTCACACTTTTGCATCTTTGCCCATATCTCGGACCTCTCTCTCTTTCATGAATTCAATCAGCACGGAGAATATGGCCGCCTCCAGTGGATCGTCCAGTGCATAGAATGCCTCACTGGAATGAATTTTGGCCATCCGTGCAAGCTCTTCTGCATAGCTCTGGTCCTCCTTCTTCAAGGCCCGACCGGCCCTAGCCCAGCGAGCTGAGACCTCTCGCACGCCCATGCGCACGCTCTCAAAACTCCTGCCCATCAGAAAACCTCCAGGGTCGTCTGGCCAGTCGAGCTCGTTTGCGCTTTTCGACTGCTCTTTGCAGAAGGCTTTGTCGCAGTGCGAGGGCCTTCGGCGAAGCAAAATACTCGGTCGGCATAATTCATCATCTTCTCCAAATATGGGTCTGACAGAGGGGAATAGAGAAGCACGATGCAGCTCTTCGCCGCTTCTCTCATCGCCCTGGATACATACTCCACCATCTCTTCCGCGTCCTCGTAAAGTAGATGGTCATGCTCTAAGATCATTAGCGTGTGACGGTTATCTTCCAGGACGGTCATCAGCTGGAAGGCCGTAAAGGCCCTCCTCACCTCCATGTCTGTAAATCTGCGGTCTAGATCGCTCAAGATGCGGGAGTAGTTCCCGCATACGTATAGGATCTGGAACCTCTGCAAATCGAGGTGGTCGTTAAGCGCCCCGACCAGCATCTGCACCGGAGCCACCAGGACATGGAAGGCTCTGCTGCCAAGAGTGATCGCAGGATGCAGTTCGAAGTCCATATGATTCTTCTTTTCGTGGGAGAAGATAAGTTCGAGGAATAAGCGGAGCGAATGTGATTGTTGCTCAAAGAATAAATTTTATAGGTAAGATTGGCTACCAATTAATGAATAGAGTACAGGTAGATAAACAAATTCAAAATTTATATTTTTCTATAGTTTTAAACAGCTTACGGTAAAATTGAGCTGTTAACCTACAACATTACTTTTATATATATATCCGTTTACTTCTTAAACAACAGACTCTAATTTCTTTAAATGCTGTTTAATGTATTTAAATATAAAAAAAGATATGATGAATAGTAGATATTCGCAAACTCAAAATTTAAACAATTCTGATATAATTAATTAATTTACTATTGACAGACAATTATCGAAAGCATATAGTATATACAGATAATTTCAAACAAAAAATAGAATATAATAACATATTGAAATTTTTTAAATTAATTATGACCACCTAATATGAATAGCATACAGCGGGGGCGCCAATAATTTTTAATTTATAAATATACGACTAAATTATAAACTCATTCAATTTTAGAAATTAGTACTTCAGATAAGTATAACTAGTATCAGATTTATAACTTAATTGATTAAACTAAACAGTTTAGCGGTAGTTGAAAGAGAATCTCAAACAGGAGGGTTTGGACTTGGAGTGGCTAATATTGGCATTCTTGGGCACGGTCTTCTTTTCCGGAGCTGGGGTACTGGATAAGCTTCTCCTCAGCAAATGCACAAATGATTCCAAGGCCTATATCGTCTGCCAGGTTCTTGCTCAGCAGCTCTTTACCCTCCCCGTTCTCCTGATAGTGGGCCCGAAATTTATGTACCCCGAATCCCTTATAGCGCTGCTATTCGGATGCCTGCAGATATTTCCGGCCTTCTTTTACATGAAGGCTATGCAGACTGAAGAAGCATCGAAGGTCAGCGCCATGGAGTATGTGTACCCCGTATTTGTTTTCATAGGCTCCATCTTCCTCTTCGGAGAGGTTCTGGATCTGAAATGCTGCGCCGGCGGGCTGCTGCTAATCGTCGGCACTCTACTCCTATCTTACAAAAAAAATGCTATAGGTGGCGGTTCGATTAGCAGGGGCCCAAAAATCCTGACGAATCTCGTGGCCCTATCGCCGGCGATTAAGCCCTTCATGTCATACTGGATCTTGACCGCGATCTATTACCTATCACTCAAGTATCTCCTTGTCTCCATGGATGAGTGGCATCTATACATATGGTCATCCTTTGGCGGCCTTATGGTAGTCTTGCCTCTCTTGGGCAAGCAATCTATCCGCAGCGAGGTTACTGACTTCTTTGCCGGCGGGGGCGTTGCCGTGGGGGCGCTCATCTCTGAGGAGATCTTCCAATTCCTGGGGCTGATCTTCTCCATGTTCGCCTATGCCATCGGATCGGTTACGCTGGTCTCAAGCGTAGGAGCCCTTCAACCTATACTGACCGTGCTCCTCATTCTGGGCCTGGGAGTCCTCGCGCCAAAGCTGGCAAAAGAGATGAACGAAAGGACTGATCGGAGAGCACTGGTGCAAAAAGGCATCTCTTTTCTGGTGGTAATGATAGGGATATACTTCGTGAGCTGACGGCCAGCCTATCAGTTATGCGAAAAAAGATGTCCGAAAACCCGGCATTCAGAAATCCTGCAAAGCAACCTGATAGCACCAAAGCGCCCTCTTGCTAAAGCAGACCGCAATCACATCAACGTTTTTCTTCTCCAGGTAGGACATCATCTCCCGAAGAGCGATGCGACATGCTCGCTCCATGGGAAAACCATAAACACCTGCGCTGATGGCCGGGAAGGCTATCGTCTTTATGTCGTGCAGTTCTGCCAGGGCGAAGCAATTTCTGTAACAATTCCGAAGAAGATCATCCTCGCCATTGTCTCCGCCGCTCCAAATCGGCCCCACGGTATGGATGACGAAGCGTGCCGGAAGCCCGTAGCCCCTGGTGATGCGGGCCTCACCCGTCGGGCAGCCGCAAAGGCCGCGGCACTCTTCCAGAAGCTCCGGTCCAGCAGCGCTATGGATGGCCCCGTCCACACCTCCGCCACCCAAAAGAGAGTTGTTGGCGGCGTTGACGACTGCATCCACCTCTAATGTGGTGATGTCGGCCATTACTAATTTGATGGTACTGTGCCAGTTGTCTGGATCCTTTTGCATATTGGACGCAGGAAACACAGCAGACTAATTTGAATCTAACGGCCACGGCGAGATTAGGACTAAGATGATACAAGATGGCTGCGGGTTATGGAGCTGGCCAAGGGGCGCATATATGTGACCATTCCCAATCCTCATCACGGCCAGGATTTAGTGTTGGGCTTTTTAGCGCAGATCTTGAAAAATAAGGAGAGATCGGCCGCGAGGAGTGGCTTTCAGTTTAGATACTTGATGCGGCAATCTGCACATAAGATTGATGTCTAACCATACGTTAACAATCAGAAAAGTATTATAAATTTTGAATTATCCTGATCTCCCTAAAACCGGGGTCCTCTTAAGCCGTATTCTTGCTCCTGAGTGCAGGTGCGGCAAGCATTCTTGACCATCCACAGTCGTTCCTTTGATTCTTGCACTTGCCACCAGACAGAGTTGGGATTCATGTACTTGTTAGCATAAAGACGTTCTTTTGCAGCCTGGACCGCACACTTCGCCGGAACATACGGACTGTTCCAATATGCAAGGGAATTATATGAGGGGTAATAAGAATTCATATAGTTCGGTTCCAGTCCCTGGCCTTGTGGGATTGTATTCAAGGATTCTTGAGCGGTTCCAGTAACGACTAAACCGAAATAGAACGCTAAAATGAAGAATGCAAGATAGTTATTCACTTGATACCACCAAATACAAAATTCCGTAATTTGAACTAAATAGTTTTCCATCTAAAATTAAATAAACATTATATTATATATTATTGCAATAGACCGCTTGCTATCTAATAAATAGGATATTGAGAGTGTATTTGCACGCTCACAAAAGAATCAGACTACAAAGGCGTTAAATCTCTTCCAGCTTCTTTGGTCAACCCTCTTGACTAAAAGCTTTAAAATTCTATCTGGCATGTGATCGGCGCAGTTAGAATTCGTTATGCCGCGAAAAATATAGTGCTGGAGATGGGATTCGAACCCGCGAACGCCTGCGCGACAGGCCCTCAACTTTGTTCCTTTGACCTGGGGTTGGAAACCCCTGCTCGAAATATGGATTTGATCCGCTTGAAGCCGATCCTGATTCTATGATTATGCCACGACTTACATTCAAGTAGTTTTGAATCCGCATTCAAATTTATATACGCATAGCTTATAGCACTTTAATATTTTGATATCAAAACCTATTTATTCAATGGCTTCCGATTAGCATATCATGAAAATGAACAGGTTACTATCGACACTATTGGCATTCATTCTATTAGCATGTTTGTCAGGGGTTCAAGGACAATATGCGACCCCGGTGAACGGTTCAAGCACCGCGGCGAATGCCGGACAAAGCACTTCGCAGTACTCTCAATTCTACACTGCACTTACGGGTTCCGTCCAAAGCGCACATGTTCTGCCTCCTGTGCAATTTAACCTCACAGGCAGGACACCAGCCAGCGTCTACTTCGGCATCCAGATGCAGCAAGTTCCTTACTCTACGTATCAATCAACTGCATCAGGCAATGCCCTATGGATACAGGGAGCAACAGACTGGTCACAATACGCTGTAGTTCCCCAGGGAACGATGGTGTCGCTATTGGCGATCTCTCCCAACGAGGGCAGCGGCAACATAATCCTGGTCGATTCAAGTGGTCAGAACAGCACCTATAGCTACTTCTTCTATCCCACAGGTCAGCTTGGATTCTATGCAGATGCACCTGGACGGCATACGTTGTCCTTTATTGTTAGTGGGGTAACAAGCAATTCAGTGATAATAGATGTATCAGGCACTGTGAAAATGACTTACCCACCTTTGACCAATAATCCAGTAAAATCTCTAGTAAGTTATCCCGGGTACAATGTTCCATTCGACAGCAATGCTCCTCAAGCAGCACTGGATAATGTAGCTGCGAACAAAGCAAATCAGAAACTGTTCGGCAACTCTAATAGTGGCAATCCCTTTGCCTGGGACTATGGAACCTACCAATGGATGAATTCTCCTTAATTCATGAATAGGGGAAAACTCGGCAATTTATCATTTAATTTTTATTCTTTTCCAGAATATAACGGCTACATATTCCCTCACCTCGAAAAAAGTTTACATTCGCCCTATACTTTATTAATAGAGGAATTGTTGATTTTCTGCGGAACCATTCTAATGGATCATTGAAGGCAAGTTCTATTTCTTATCCGTCAATGTTTTGCGTCCCAATTCTGTGAGGTAAACTTTCGAGATGGCATTGGGAAGGGTCAGACTCGACGGGTATTCGCTGGTCATAATGTCTACATAACCTGATTTCTTAAGGATCATTAGACGAGTTCCAAGCCGATTTGCATCAAGCTTTAAGCCCTCATTAACTTTGACGGGACTTACAAAAGACTTTGGGGAAACAGTATTGATAGCTTCAATGATTTTAAGATCTATATCGTCCATTAATATCACCCAATAGTATATACCACCTTATAAGATTTATAGTGTTGCTCTGAAACATAACTGGATGAACTTCTCGATGGAGAAGACACCAGTGAGGTAGTTTCGGCCTGAGGATCTCTGGAGATCAGATTTGGTGGGCCTTAATACCGTTGATCGTCCCCTTGTCTCTATATTCGGTTAGCTCATCAAATCTTTTACCTGCCATAAGTCCGTTGATAAAAAAGACCAAATGCCATTAGAGTAGATAATCCTGAGAACATGAGCACAAAACCCAAATCGTGTCTCATAAATACCATAAAGCCGATAGCGAATAGTAAAATCACCAATTGATTTTCTTTGCTGTCGACATCTTTTGGATTTGGAGCAACTGCAAGCTCCACTTTTCCTTGGGTGGGCCAGCAGGTGCTCGCCCTCCCGGCCTGGCAGCCTTTAGCCCTGGATGCGGTCGGAGCCGGGAGCCCGGAAGGGCGCTCGCTTACGGGCGCGGGAGCACGCGCGTGTGCAGGCAAGGGTGGAAATTGCTCATTGGTGCATAGTGGGCTGCTTATTGTGACATCCTTATAATCGTCAATCCCATCGAGGAGCCTCTTTATCGCTTTGGTGTTGCTCCAAACCTCGATAAGCCCTGAATCTCTAATTTTATCAAAGTGATTGTCATTGGTAATCAGATCCATTACATTGAAGATCGGTTTCCAATAGATTCCGGTACTTTCCATACCAATTGTCGTAACTTCATATTTCGGAGTTTTATCAAAGGGTCCGTGAACAATGCATACGTCTACCTTCTTCTCGTGGACATCCATTCCGGCATAACTTTTTAAGATTGGCTCCATGATAAATCTCCTCGATGCAGGCAAAGCAACATAGGAGTGTAAATTTGATACACGTGCCTAATAAGGCGACATTCATGGGTTCTAAGAGTTGCTTAGGGCAGTTTCATATTAGGGGATATCAAAATCCTCCAGAAAAAATTTGCCTTTTATTGCTTGTCTCATGATTGAGGAAAGTTGATCCTGAATATATACTCAAAGCCCATTTTCATGCCTCATGGGTGCCCACCCGGGCATGAAGGTTTCATATCTATCAATTTTAGTGTAGACGATCATCTTCATGAAATACTTTTTCCACTCAAATTCCTGCATAAGATGTTCACGCTCCCCCGGCCTGCCCTCCTCCGGGCCTCATCTGGATCATGTCTTTACATCCGTGGGGCGGGCGTGGAATACCTTCTCCAGTCAATGCCTTCAACCAAATCCCTATCAACCTATCGAAGGGCTTTTAACCCCAGGCTCCAATCGACGACATTATGGGGATTAGTGTTAAGCATACGATCTTTTTTCTTGTGGCAATATCATTCGTCATTATCTGTTTCCCTCACGCAAGGGGAGGATGTGGGGGGTCTTGTGCAGTCTCCGGTGGAGGGTCTTCTTACGACTTCATGGGCGACCCATCGGTCAACATGGACATGTCCTCTTTTGATGAGTTTTACAGGGACAATCTTGGCGATCATCAAACTACATTACAGGCGAAATCGCTCTCTCAAGATAAACCATTAAACACCAATTCAACCGTTAACCAAACCAACAACGTCAATGCAAGTCAGAACAGCATTTTAGTCCCTACTGCAATAAATAACCAGGGAAACACGATATCCGATAATGGGACAGTTAAATTGGGGTCTTCAGGCATGAAGGACAAGAGATTACAAAATCTGGCTTTTAATGCCTTCAATAACAATATGTTCTAGACTGGAGCCTAATGAAACTACATGATGGTTTTGCGCCCATTCAATCATGTAGCTTCTGCCAAGCCTGGCTCTTCTCAGGCTATTCTCCAAAAACCTGGCCTAAAAGCGTATATTGCCATAATTCTAATGGAGCTAAACACCTCACGGATAAGATTCAGAAGATCTTGGTATGCTTGGGTCTTGCAAAAAAGTTCTATAGAGTATCCGTTATATGGTACGGTACTGCCTCCGAATCATCAATATTTTCATTTTTATTATCTTTTATTTCAGCAACTATAATATAATTGCCAATTTCGTTATTATTCTTGTGAAAACCAGCTTGGCTATCATTTTGCCAACCTCTAAAGACCGATTCAACCCCTCGGTTGTTTATTTCCTTAAATCTATATTGAATCGTATCATTGTTGGGATCGTAAGCCTTCACATTTAAAGTGACCACAGTATTAGCATGAGAACTATTCTTTGGGTATTGCGAAAAACCAGTTATTTTAGGTGGTTCATTAGACGGATCTACGATGTTGATCGGTCCTTCCTGCTTTTCAATTTTTATGATATTTAAAAACTTATGATCTGTTGCCTCCACTATGACGAAATCGGTGCCGATATCGTTCTGTGTCGTCTCCCATTCCCATTCGTTTTGTTGATCCCATTCTCTCTTTTGTTCCCATTCATTTTTCGTAGAATTGCTTTTTAAATAAAATTTATAATATATAGGATCGTTATTGGGATCATTTGCAGAGGCGTTCAATGTGATTATTGTCCCAGCTGCAACCGCAGCAGTTTCTTTTCTTACACTATCCTCTAGGCTCAGGTTGCTGGGTTTCTGCGAATTCAAAATTACAATCGAACCGAGCACAAGACAGAGCAACCCTAAACCAAATAGTGCAATGACAAGTTTTTGTTATCATATCTTAATAGGATAAGCAAGAACGCGACTAACAAAATAACTGCACCTAGTAATATTAAATATTTATACATGGGATTATTAATTATTGAACTAAGTTGATAGAGAATTTCTTTGGTAGCATTGAGTGTATCCTCTATATCGCTCATAGTTTCCCTTTATTTTGGCCTTTCATGTAGATATGTTCCTATTGACATGAAACGGTCTTCATACCTGAAGCATTTTTGCATCGCGGATGTCCAAACAGATATAAGTGCTTCTTGCTTAAATATTTTTGGATTCTTATGGATGATATTTAATTTAAGCACGATTATTTTATTAAGTGTTGTTCCTGATTTAGAGGATAATAGATACTGCTCAAATTAGCGGGAAGAAATTAATAGTGTCCTTGCTCCTAATTCCTCGACGAAAAGCAATAACTCCAGCACTTAGTAGCCCAAAATCGTTATCAATAAATATATTGGAGTGCGGGGAAAGGGATATCCGCACTTTCTTACGAGTAACACTCCATGCGTCTTCGGTTAAGAGTTAAATCGATATCCAAGTGTCAAAATTCTAGGCGTTGTTCCTGGGTAGTTGATCGGATACAAGATCACTGATATCGAATTGGAACTATTCTCAAGATGGTAGTTCTAGAAGAGCTATTAAAATAAAACGAACAAATTTCAGTTAGGGGCTTGGCCAAAAAGATAATTATAGAAAGCGATTTAGCTTATTCAATATCGCCTTAGAAAGTGTGCAATTTATATTCCGACAACCCCTTAGAATCATCTGGTTAACGGTGGTTTTTCTCCCAGCAAGCGGTAAATGCATTGTTCGCCTTGTGCTTCGTGCATGACCCAGCACCCGCCGAAGCAAGATTTTTTACTCGCGCAGCACGAACAATCGCTGTCGTTGATGGCCGCGCGGACGCGGTATTTTTTGAATCCTTCGTTCCAAATTTTCGCGAACGGCTTCTCGAGCACGTTGCCTTCGCGGTTTTCGGGCCGGTCCGGCATTTCCGGACAGCCGCGTACGTTGCCATCGACGCCGAGGCAGCAAGCGGTGAAGCCTACTGGGCAAGCGTTCGGCTCGCTTCGAATCCGTTTTTCGAAATTGGCGAGGAAAGGCATGTTCTCGCCTAACGTGATTTTCACAGGATATCCGTTTTTGTTGTTTTCCTCGACGAACTCCAGCAAGCCCTTTAACTGTCCGGGTTCGAGATGCAATTCACTTGAACGCGCACGGCCTATTGGCATGACTAAGCAAATCCTCCACATGCGCACGCCGAGTCCGGCCATCAAGTTGCGGAGTCCGCTTATTTGCCCATAATTCATTTTTGTGATGGTGGTCGCTGCCGTTACGACGGGGATTCCTTCGGCGAGCAAGAGCCGGATGGCACACACCGCGTTTTGAAAGCTTTGCGCGTTACCACGAATCGCGTTGTGTGCGTCGTGCAGTCCGTCAAGGCTAACTTGGATTGAAGAAATTCCAGTGTCTTTTATTTCCGCGGCTTTCGCCTCATCTATGAAGAAGCCGTTTGTCGCGAAACCCGTGTTCAAACCCTTTCCGCACGCGTAACGCAAAACGTCCAACAAGTCGCTTCGAAGCAGCGGTTCTCCGCCGGTCGCCGCGAAAAAACGCACGCGCATGGCGGCGAGCTCGTCGATAACTCGCTTAACTTCTTCGTTTGAGAGTTCGGCCGAATATTTTTCTTTCGCTGCGCCGCAGTGCACACAGTGGAGGTTGCAGCGTCTCGTGCAGTCCCAAAGCACGTAATGCGGCGCGTACGCGCGTCCGGTTGCAGCTAGCCTGCTGTTGAAGTCGTCGTAAAACAAGTCGCTGCGGAATTTCGCGATGTCGTAACCGAGGTTAAGCATTAGTCGAGTTACCATTGAAAAATGAGCGCAATCACGATGAACGTTAAGGCCAAGCCAGCTATTAGGAAAACGGTTTTCTTGGTTCGAATGTACTTGACTGTGCAGTAAATCCCGCTAGCCACCGAAGCGGCAAGCAACATGACGAACAACACTGGAGAAGTCGCTGCTGGCGTTGGTGTAGCAACCGCGGAAACGTTAGCCGTGGGCCTGTAATCAATGTTCGGAACAATTGGAGTCGGAGAAGCGTTAGTCAGGAGGCTGGTCGCAGGCGTCGGACTTGGGGGCGACGGTTGGAAATGCGTGTGGTTGAATACATAGGCAGGACCGTAAGGCATCATGGGAGATGCAGATGCTTCCGGCAAAAAGTAAAGAATAATGAGAGCAATCACTATGAACGTTAAGGCCAAGCCAGCTATTAGGAAAACGGTTTTCTTGGTTCGAATGTACTTGACTGTGTAGTAAATCCCGCTAGCCACCGAAGCGGCAAGAAACACGACGAACAATATCAAGTCCATTAATACATATTTGCAAGCGGCGTATAAAACGCTTTGGACTGCACCCAGTAACACTCTCTAGTGGCGGTAATCAATTATGTATACTGCGTTGCAGGACATATCCCACTTCATCCCATGCCTTTTTCTGGCAGCTTCCCGTAATACATGGCATCGATCGTTGATGCAGAGGATCTGGATATATTGAGTGCATCTTGCGGGCGGCGCTCGGCTCAATTTTGAGTTGCTGGCAGGGCCAGTCCATCACATCGGAGATAGGCTCTTCTGCGGAAGGCTCTGTGGATCGACTCTGGCTTGCCCAAAGACTGACATATTATTCTCTCTGGTCTAAATTGACATAAATCTCTTCTACTTAACTACCAGTTCACTTAGTCTTGGTAAAATCGGGTTCAAAATCATCCGATCGCGGTTAATCGCCGTCAGTGAAAACAATAGCAAATCCACAATTCGGCGCGTAAGATCAAGAGGTTTGAGCCTGAAATTATCCTTATAATAATATCTTGTGGTTTAAAGCATATCGAAAAATAGGAAATGGATTACAGGTTACACGCGGTAATATCTCAGCATTGACAATTCTTTTCTGAGTAGATGTAGAATCGGAGTGTGTCGTTGTCAGCGGTCCTGAGATTGATCCCTGGCATGAGGGTAGTTTCCTTGTTCTTGCTAAGGGTTATGGCGTTGTCCTTGTTGTCCATGGCGATGACGCCAGCAGTGGCATCGACGGTTCTTATGGTCATCTTGTCATACTGAGTGTCCGCCATAATAGCAAGGGGTGTGTCGGAGATCTGCCACTTGCCGTCGACTGTGGCTACAGTCTGATTTTGGATACTTATGGCATTCTTGAAGTGAACGCCAATGGTCACGAGCTTCTTCTGCTCGCCTACGGCTGGATTCTTGTAGTAGTAGGTCTTGTCGGCTTCAGTCGCGCCATCCTTGGATGGAGAAATGACTTTGGAGTCAACGACGTATCCATTCTTTGATAACTCAAGATACATTCCGTTTGTGTCGATTAACTTGAGAACCAACTCGTAGCCTTCTGCTAACTTCAGAGGTGTGCCAGAGGTGACGGTCATCTCATCCTTGCTGTCTATCAGGATTTTTTCAAGTTGCTCGCTGGAGAGCGAATTTTTATCGGTTGACCACTCGTAGAATATTCTCGACCCAGTCTGCTCATCTACGCCGTAATTGTATCCCGCGAAGTATTTCTCGCCCTGGAAGCCGATTACCTTATAGGAACCCCACAGGTCGCGCTCAAAGTTCTTATTCTGAGCAGTGGTTGTGTAAGTAACTCCGTAGGGTGCATCACCACTGAGCTTGTTATCCTCGGTAAGAACGAACTTGAGGCTCTCTGTGCCCAGGTCCTTCTTGATATCGTAGAAGAAGCCAGCGAAGTTCTGCGGATTCCAAGTGAAGGAGTTATCAACGAGGTTGCTCATGCCATTGATAGTTCCTGCGACTTGACCACGGATCTCGCACGTTTTGGTGGCTGTTGTCTGCCCAAATATTGGCATACACAGCACAGTAAGCATCATTAAAACGAAAACAAAATTTCCTTTAATTGATATCCCTCCATGCAGGTATTGGTTTACCTAATAAAATAGTTTGTGTAGCCGAGACGTGCGAGGATCTCATCCCCTGCACGCATTCCCATGTTCAGAAACCACATTAGGAGCCTTATCCAGCTTGGCTGGATCGAGATATTGCCAGTAATCTCGCCATGACCTGTCTTTACCGTCCTAGATTCGTATCCACTATAGCCCTATCTCTTTTTCTTTGGCGAAGGCTGCTTCAGATTCCGATTTTCGTCCTAGAGCTTCGAGTGCCAATCCTTTGTTGTGCCAGGCACTTGAGAGTTTAGGATCAATCTGGATAGCATTATCATAAGCCTTAATCGCATCATCAAACTTGCTCAACGCATAGAAAGCATTGCCCTTACCGAACCAAGCATTTGCATCCTGTGGATTAATTTGAATGGCATTATCATAGGCTTCAATGGACTCATTGTACTTGCTCAATTCGTCGAGTGAATTACCTTTGCTGTACCAGGCATCTGAAAATTGCGGATTGATCTTAATAGCGTTATCATAAGCTTCAATAGCCTCATTGTATTTGCTCAATTCATTTAGAGCAAGGCCTTTGACGTACCATGCATTTGTATATTGAGGATTAATTGTTGTAGCACGATCTAACGCTTCGATAGCTTCATCGTACTTGCTCTGAGCAATAAGTACCGTGCCTTTGTAGAACAATGCTTTCGCATCTTGTGGATTAATGTTAATAGCCTTATCTAACGATTGAATGGCCTCATCGTATTTGCCTTGTTTATCGAGAGCATAGCCTTTGTAGGTTAATGCGTCATTATCAGAGGGTCTTAGCTCAATAACTTTGTCAAAGTATTTTACAGCGGAATCGTAAAATCCTTTATCATAAGAGTCAACACCTTTATTATACCAATCACTAGCTGTCGTCTGTCCTAGTGCTGGTACACATAACATTGTCAAAACAGTCAAAAAAACGAGCATAAACTTAAGTTGCGTGATAATCCCTCCATATTTACTTAATTAGGCAGTTCTATTAATAAGGTTTACGTAATTGATTTACCACTCCAATGATAGGAGATTGTGATATTGTAGTTCACAAAAAGGAGATGGGATCAGCCTGTATATCCCAGCTCTTTTGCTTTGGCAAAGGCAGCATCCGCATCGCTGGTCCTTCCGAGGGCTTCAAGAGCAACTCCTTTGTTGTACCAGGCTTCGGCATCGACTATTTGCAACCATCAATACGTTAAAAACTAACCGGCATAATATATAGAGACGAAGGCATAGCGTTATAATTTAAAAAGATAAGTCCATGGCAATCGATGAACAACCATGCTTATCGTGACAATCTGTTTGCTGATTCATTCCTTCGCGATCATGCAGTACATCTCGCCTAAAGCATCAGCCAATTTGCCCTAAAGCCCGGCGAAGAGATTAAGAAAAAGGGATGGTGGAGATTTTGGAAATGATAACCCTTGATCGTTAAATGCTACTTTCAAACTTCATTTCTTTTCGGAATCTTTTTTAGTAGGTTCCCAATTAACAAAGTCTTTTGCTAATATTTCCGGCTTAGAACGCCCTTTTAGCTTTATACGAGCATAATGAAGTATCTCTTTTGTATCTGGAGCCGTTTCTCTATTCATTAGCCTCTTATTTAACTCAATTAACAAATCAGAATCAAGCGATAATGCCGCCTTCCAGTAAGCTTTATGTAACGGCAATATATCCTCCGAAGATAAATCCTTCCCACCGAGATTTACCCATTCCGCAAGAACATCTGCCACAATGAGACTTGCCTCCCGGCGCTTATTTTGCTTATTGTACCAATATGTCAGCCAGAATACAACAAGAGCAACGATAAGAGAAGAAACAAGAGGCGAATTAAAACCGGAAATTAACCAGTATATGATCACTAAACACACCAACATAACACCTACTATTAAATATATAAACTATGACTCAAAGCTTCTAAAATTGGCAAATTTAACCTTTTACTGCCAATCAACCTTTGCCTTTACCAAGTCTCCCACCCCAAAATAGATGCACATCTATTCTCAAGGGGTGAACCAAACCAAGATAAAAATCATGAAAATCACTATCACCAAGGATATTGGAGTGCGGGGAAAGGGATTCGAACCCTTGAACTCCTGCGAGAATAGATCTTGAGTATAATAACTCCATATACGTTGTCTATTCTGCTCCAATCCAATCGATTAAGCTTGGTTTTATGATTGGCCTCAATTTGCTCGTCCATTTATTAGTTAGGCCATGTATTTAAACTTTTAGGCTGATTATATACGATATATTTAGTTTAGAGCGTTATTAATGCAAAATATGCGTCCTCACATCCAAAAACTGCTGCTTAAATAATATTAATGCATTATTAAAAAAATTAAAAGCTTATTCCTAGTCCTCACCAAAGGAAACAGCATCTTCCAGATCGTTGTTTCTATTGATATCCGCACTTTTTTCGACTCGATATTTGTCTAGGATCTCTTGTGAAAGTTGCGGATATGGCCAAACTACAGTTGCGAGCATTACAAGCGTATGCGCTCGCTTAAGGATTTCGGCCTCATTCCAATGATCCAAATCAGCCAAGCCCTCATTAAGACGCAGAGGGCTGTATCCCAATCCGACTTTATGACAGTTTTCGTCTACTAGGTCACGTTTTCTTATGAATGGACTATTAGAATATTCAATGTTGTAAGCCGCTAATGTCAGGTTGCCAATGGTGTGAATATACCTATTATAAATCTCTTCCCAGTTTTCACCCAGTTCATTCTTCCAAGTAACTGATAAAGTCTGCGGCATGATATGCTCGGTAGTGCATTCATCGATATTAACTTCCTTATGAGGATGGTGTTTCTCAAGCTTGGTCAGATAATATTCGCAACTGCGAAGGTGATAGAGATCTTTAACCATCATTACTCGTTTGAACTCATCATCATCAGGAAAGCGCCGATGGGATTCCTTTAGTATAATTGCCGCCTTGAAGCTTTCAAGATAGTGTTCCTTATCTTTGACTAATTCTTTGCTTAGTGTAGCAAAGGTCTTATTAAGCGAATTTGTTGGCACGCCGCAAATTGCCCTTCTGAAGACGTAACTTTCTATGAACTTTAATATCTCGATAAACTCTTCTCTCGTAATCCTTTTTTGACAACAATCATCATAGACCTCCATGAGAAAAGGGTAAGCGACATCAACTCTTAGAGCCCTGATATCGGTTAAAATGCTATTTATATATTTATCGGTTTCTCCAGATGAAGACAATTTGATATAGTATTTTGAATATTTATAAATATCGTCGATTATATCCTTGATATCCTCGTTCATTGATCGATCGATGTAATGGTGCTGGAACACGTTATATATCTCCCTCATCGTAGGGATAATGCCGTTATTCTTGATGGTTAGGTAATCTTTGATAAAGCGATCGGTTTTCTCTTGCAGCTCAGAATCGACAAAACTCTTCTCCATTTGAGACCATGTTTCATAAAGATCCTTTTGCTTCTCTGGTTCCAAGTCCATGAGGATGAAGTTCCTTATTAAATCTGCTTTAGATAGACCCAAGCCCGTAGAATTAACGCTCTCGAAGATTAGTTGAGGATCATCTTCACCATGCTTTAGGGTTACTTCGACGATCTTAAGTTTGCTAATTCCTTGGTAAATTTTTTTTAAAAAATCTAATTCCATTGTACAAAATTTTTTTTCAAAGAATAAATAATTTTCTGTAAATTTTGATGAAGATGATGACTTCTTCTTTTCATCCAGCAGAGAAAAGTATTCTTCTCTATCGCCATCAGTTGGTTTCAGCCTATAACGTTTATCGCCTTCCTGAAGCATATTGAATAAGTAATATTCTCTGATCTGTTGACTGGTTTTTTTATCAGAATCCTCAAAGGCTTTGGCAAGAGCTGCTAATAGCAATGACACTGTGATTAAACGCTGTTGGCCATCTATTACCAATAGCTCTTCGACTTCCCCTACCAGTTTTTCTTTAATCCCCCGAATATATATTATTGATCCAATAAAATGACTTGGGAAGTTAGGATGATTTGCCACACTAAGTATGTCATCCCATAATTTTTCGCAATTATCTTCATTCCAACTATATTTTCGCTGATAAATTGGGATTACGTATTGATTCTGGAAAGTGAGCAAATCGAGCAGCTTATTATCTGTCGCTTTCATTTAAATATCCCTCTTGATTGATTCCCAGGATAGTAATTTACATTTCTCTGAATCGGTTGTAGCAAGAGATAGAGCTTGTTGCCTCTGATCTTTGTAGCGCCATTATAGACTGTGAGTGATACCATCTTCCCTTCCTACTGCGGAGTAGGATGCAAAGGAACAATATAAGCTTTTAGATGAGGGACTTATTCAGTTGGGTTTGTAGGAATTGTAGAATACTTTGAGCAATTCATTTTGCATGAAGTCGATAGCCGACTATTCGGGCCTGAGTTTCAAGCCATTTACGTGATTAAGTCGTGAGCGCAGAGACGATGAAATTGAAATCTGAATTCGGCTAAATAATATTCTGGTGTTGCCCTTCAGATTCAACTCCCGAATACCTATAGATGCCTTCATAAAAGGACTTTCTATCCAAGATCCTTTTCACTTGCATAGGATGAAATTGTTTTCCTTCCTTTGATGTATAGCCCTCGCCGTTCAGCATATCAGCAATCGTCTTAAGTGAAGCTTCGGGCTTTTCATCGCGCAGTTCAAAGACCCTGCGAACCGTGCTGGTCTTCTCTTCATCCAAGGTAAGGGCTTTGTCGCCACGTTCCGCCTTGTAACCGATCGGTGCCTTACCACCTGCATAGCCACCCTGACGGGCCTTAGTCTTGCGCCCGCTGGACAACCGGGAAGTAATCAAGGACCGCTCAAACTCCGCAAAGCTCATTATGATATTCAGGAGAAGCTTTTGCGTTGGGTCGTTCCATCGATAAGGCTCGCTTATGCTGATAAGCTCTGCGCCTGCCTTTCGTATCTCTTTTTCCACCCATAAACTAAGATACAAATCCCGTGCGATCCTGTCTAACCGGGTCACGATAACCTTATCGCCTTCTTTAACGGCATCTAGCATAGCACGTAATCCTGGTCTCTCCAACGCGGGCAGACTGCCAGACAACGCAGGGTCATCAAAAATTTGTACTAGCTCTAGGGCATTTGCAGCGCAGTACTTCGTGATCGTATCTTTCTGGGTCTCAAGCCCAAAGCTATCACAGCCATTCTGGTTCTCAGTGCTTACCCGGACATAGCCCACTGCTATCATAACAGTAATCAATTAGTGTTATGACTATATAAGCATAACGGTAATTAAAATTAACGTTATAATGCAATCATTAATCATAGCATGTAGTGGCATCTTTAGGTCACGTGCTCCAAAACATATAAATCAATCAAATTGAATTAGAACATATGGCGATAATTGAACAAGGGAGTTCCGGTTCATTAGAAAAGAGTGGTAGTATTATTCGCATTGCTGATTGGGAAAAGCATGATGACGGCACACTAATTTTGTTTTCCGGCGATGATCGAGGATTTGAAAGAGATAAAATGAGGTTTGAAAAAGATAAAAATAGAACAGAAAAAATTAATAATAATATATTCATAGCTGCGAATATTCCATGGGTTTTAACGAAAGGGACAAAAATTGTACTTCGCAACAGGGAAAAGGATAAAGAGGCAATCATTCCACAAGACACCGAATGTGATGTAAGTGACTGTGTTAGTCCTAAAGACGATGAAAGATTTAAGGGCAAGTCTAGTATTTGGTGCATCAAATTCAAGGATATTAGCGCGTGGACATTCGAACCATTCGCATCAAAGCCGAAGGCTGTTGTATAATCTTCTACATGTATTCGTTTGCAGCATGTCGCCATCTCCTCCAAGAAGGCTTCAAAGCGATATGCTCGTTTAAAATAGGCAAGAGCCACTTATTTTGCAAGTGGCCCTTGCAGTCGATCTATATCATTTTTAAATCAATTACCTGTTCGAATTTGCTCACATCCGTGCCCACATATTGCTTAAAGGCTGCCCAATCGCCTATTTGTGTCGCGGTCTTGGCATCCAGGGCTTCACTCATATACGGTCGTTCCAAGACATGCCCAAATTTATCGTAGTACGATGTATTTAGGTTAATAAATACATATGATATCTTTGGATCTTTGAACAATGCACCGAATATATCTATGCACACGGGTATGGTGGATTCCTGGTAGGACGTCATGTCCGTTGTTTTAATGTCGTTATATGCTGACAGATTAACAATTGCAATGTACTCCGGATCAATTGCCGTGTAGTTCAACATAGCAACAGTGTATTCTTTTCCATCAGTGTGGCCAGCTAGGAGTCGCTTAGCGTCAGGTGCATCTTTTAGATTGTGACGTAGAGCTATTATCTGAGCATGTACCTTGTCATTCGCAATTCCGATCTTTACATCAGCTATGCGATCCCATTTATTCTCCAGGAAACTCTGGTTTACGCTTTCTTTGTATTCAGCGCTTTCATTGCTATACTTGAAATCGGTTTGTGCGCTCTTGTAGCTCTCGATAGCATCCTGATACCTGCCCAGGCGCATGTAAATGTCTCCCTGGGTGATCATCATTATATTGCTGTAGGGCGAAACAAGGGCCACTATTGACTCGTTGGATAAGTTCAGTGCCTCATTGAGGTCAGACTGATTCAGAAGATCCGCGATTTTGGTCGAATAATTTTCAGAGGTATTCTTGTAGTAAGCATCCAAGGCTGTCTGGCGTGCGGCGTTTTCTTGCTGAGTAAGTAATTGCTTTTCTTCTTTTTCGCGGCGTACAGCCTCCAAGTGTACTTCTTCCTTTAGACGTGCTTGTGACGAATTACGTGCCTCATCTATCAATTCGCTAAGTTTACCCTTGTTGAATAGATTAAACAGGAAACCATCGATGTATCCTTGATCCGGCTTTACATAACGCCCTTTGCAATATTTTGATCCTTGTTCAATGTAGCACTCGCGAGTCGTTGAGTTGGACATTAGATCCCTTAATTCCAAATCAAGCTTGTCGCTGGTGTAAACTTCGCTATAATCTCCAAACTTGGATATAGCTTCACTCTGCACGGATCTGAAATTGGGTCTAGACGGATCGTTAATCGAATTTTTGTTCACGGTATCATTAATATACGCATACATCAATGCGATTATGTAATCATCGCCGGTCATGTTACCAGCACTTTGATTTATTTCCATTGATGCGATTCTTTGCTCTGATTCAAGTGATCTATCCGGAACAGCATAAGCTGCCGAAGCCACAGACATGAACAATATAAGTAATAACCCAAGGACTTGTACCGACCTCAAATTCATCCCTCCGAATTCTGGCTACCCATTAAACAGCCTCAATGAAAAACTTATGCAACCGTTCCAAGAAGAATTCATAAGAATAGCTCCTCCTGAACCTTGGTGATTTGACTTCAGCCAATCGTGCTGCTTGTTTCTCTTTCAGGATTTCCAGATTTGCCTGTAGTTGGGCCAGCCGAACCCTAAGCCGGATCATGCGTTTGAGATCGCCAGTTTCTATAAAGCGACGCATACGTTTTCGGATATCTTGTATCTCAGCATAAAGATTCGCAGCCTGCTCAGTCTTCGATTCCATGATCGACCTCTAAGATTCTCTTCCTTCGCTTCGAAGCGCTTGCTATCGATTGTCGCACAGGAGGCGCTGTCAGCCGTTCCAATTCTTGATCGATTTTATTAACGATGCCCAATGCTTGCGAATATGATTCTGTGTCCATCATATCCGAAACCTCATCTAGTGAAAATCCTGCATTCAGCAGGCTCATGTATTCCTCAACCAAGCCAAGTTCGCTATCGGTTAGCTTGCTGATCTCGATCTCTAACAAATCAATGTCGGCTGTGGGTCTTTCAAGTACTGTGATTCTTCGCTCTAAACCAGACAAACTCTTCATTTTTTTATCACCTTATTTTGTTCTAATGCTTCAATGCGTCCTTCCAAATTACTCATTTTCTCAATTTCATATGAGCGTAGCCATACATTTAGCAGTTGTACAATCGTTCCACCTTGATCGAAAGGCAGCCGCTTCTTCTCACAAGCTTCTGAAATCCATTCGCGAATAAGTTGCCTGATATCGTTAGGCTCTTCAAGTTGTATCATAAATCGTCCAATAATATTCAATATATATTATAAAATAAAAGTTAGGGATGTCATAGAACTTTTTCGTATTCGAAGAGATTACTGTTAAAAACAGTTTAAAACAGTTAAATTTAAATATGATTTTATAAAATATTCATCATTCCAAATCATCTCAGTTCTTAAAATCTTCTTTTCTAAAGTTTCTAAAGGCGGTCGGACTATGTTTCGATCTCGTCGGCGACTTCCCACAAGTCTGATTCTTCGGCCAGCTCTTCCTGGCTTGGGATGGGCGGCAATAAGCTGCTCAGTTTGATCTTATGACCGGCACACAAAGCCTGCAAACTCAGTTCTGCAAGCTCATTCGGTAGCCTAAACGCACTGGATTTCATGCATAATCTCATTTAAATCATTCATCTATTTTCATAATATATTCTGTATTTTATGTTTCTTTCAATGGGGCCATACTGTGAATTTCTTTAAGCAATTTAATGAGTTATCTAGTAGTGAATTATGTAAGGGAGGAAAAAAAGAACAGAAATATAATCAAATAATGTCTAACTTATATCGTTCTTAGTCTTCTATCGATATTCACAAGTTGCGCATCACGTGGATCTGAAGGACGCAAAATTACGTCAACGCTATAAGGTACATTTCTGTTAGGGTTTAGTGACGGAGGAAAATCATAAACGTGTTGCAGTTCTTCCTGCAAATGTTGCTTTTTCAATTCCAATTCTTGTTTCCAATCAAAAAGCATTTTACAGTCAGATTTCCATTGAAGTACTTCATCCGAATGAGACGCTGCAACATCTTTCCATTTTGCGACTTGATCTTTCAAATTTATAACATCTGCTTCTAGTTTGGTTACTTTTTGATTCATGTCAGCATATATTGATGCAATGGCTTTTTTGTTATCAACTATTAAGTTTTCTTTTTCTTTCTTTTCATTGCGATATTTCTTAGTGATATTATTATTCAAATACATCAACGTTAATAATATTATCAATAATAATATATACGATACATTAAATATTGTTTCGAATGTCATATTACCACTTATCAGTGCTATAAAACTTGGTACACCTATAATAATACCTATTATTGTTACAATTGTATTTATATTTGTTGAATCAATTCGTTCTGATATTTGTTTCATATGTCAACGTTGGATTTTACCTATATAATACTTGGTGATATCTTGATATTTGGTTCGCCTAACGTGTTGATAAGCAACTTACTAAATTTCCTTGTTTTGCAGTACTACGTTTTAATTCTTCTTGATATATACTATCTTTCTAATTTTTTACCAATTTTGCGTGCAGCAAAAAGTACTACAGACTTTACAGAACCGTCTACAGATATATTTATGTATGAGAAAATTTGATTGTTTTTGAGGCTTATTTCTGACCCAAATTGGATACTAACAAGACTGAACCATCTAAGGTTTCTAAAAACGGTCGAAGTTCTGACTGCTTTGCCAACGAAAATTTCCGTTATCTACGGCTATTTTACATACAAACAAGGACCTTGTCCTCAGATCATCCCTTTTATGTACTAAAAATCACTAACGAACTAAGGTTACTAGTCCAGTACTAGACCTAAACTAGACATAAACTAGACAAAAACCACTAACGGACTAAGTGTACTAGACTTTTTGGAGTTTTTCTAACTTTCCTATAGGAAATTTTTTTGTAGAAATTTTTGCTTAGTACTTTATTATTCCTATTATAGTCTAGTAGTCTAGCTAGTTATTGATTAAGTATAGTATAAGTCTAGTTTAAGTCTAGTACTAGTCTAGTACTAAAAATAATATATATATAAATTTATCACCTATATATATTTAAATAGAACGTGCTTCTTTCTTCTATTATCTGGCCGTTTAGAATTATGGTTCTTTTGGTTTGCTTCTTTTGACCACCCCTATTTTTTAAGAAGTCAGCTAATTTGTTTTTACTTGCGGTATCAGATGCACCAATTTCTGAACAATATGTTTTATATTCTTCATATAATGTCATTGATTTTACCCAATGGTCACTTGGGAGGCTTATAACAGAAGCATCTATAATATAACCACTATGCTTGAACCACGATTGTATAAACATTGAATCCATATCTTCTTTATATATTTCAAGTTCTTCGTCTAAGAATTTAGGGTTTCCTAAACCATCCCGATAATAGTTGTAGGCTCCTTCGATTATCCAGTGAAGAATACCTTCAAGTTCATTTTCTAGCGTCTTGGACATGGTTTCATCTTTTACTTCAAACTTGTGCCGGAACGGTATTATTTTCAGACGTCTAAGTATTGAATGGTCTGGGGTTTCACACTTTGGCATATGGTTTGTATCAAAGACTAACTTGAAACGTGGAGTGATATTTTCAGTGCCTTCATATAGTTTCCTTACTTCTATAGCTGAAGATGTAGATGCCAATTCTTTAATTGTTCCCCAAGACAAATCGTTCTTTTCGTCTAATTCTTTTGCTATAATTAGGCGTTTATATCGGGCGCGAGCAATACCGTCACGAGTGGAACCGGATCTGGAACTTTGTAAGTCAGCTTTGAGCATAGTCCCATAGCCATTTACTTTATTGGACGATGATAAGGCTTTCATTACAGTATCTATCATAGTAGATTTGCCAGTTCCACCAAGACCATATAGACAAAATACAGCATCAGATCGTGTTTCGCCAGTAGCACAGTATCCCATGACCCGTTTGAAGTATTCTATTTTTTCTAAGTCGTCTTGGAATGTTTCTTTAAGAGCCTTTTCCCAGTTAGGTGCTTGTTCCTGCCAGGTCTTATCCGGAACGTAATTAACAGAAGTATTTTCTACCATTAAATATTTTGGATTGAATGGCTCAAGTTTTCCAGTTTTTAGGTCTACTATGCCGTTTCCCACACAAATAAGGTACGGGAATTGTTCAAAGGCATCACCGATTTCTGGTGCGCTACTAGACACAATTTTTTCTATTTTGGCAAAGTTCTGCAAGCTAAGTGATTCGGCGTTCGTGTCTCCAGAATCAACTACTTTGTCAATTGCGTTTTTATCTATTTTTCTTTTAACTGCTTCACCAATTTCGTATATGCCTTCTTCTTTTCGGTACATTGCTAGTTTGTTTCGTGTTCCAGATACTACATGAATATTCAATTCTTTTATTATATCTGTAGATAATTGTAGTATTTGTAATTTAGCATTTTTATTTTCATCAAACAATATATAAGAGTTTTCTTTATTAGCATTCTTATTTATTATTTCACTTTCTTTGGCACTTACAGCACGCTTAAAATCTACCATTGAGATTTTACCGTTTAGTATTGACTTCATTTTTATAAATTCGGAAGGCATTTCTAACTTTATATAAGCTATGGCTTCTAAATTTTTAGGCTCATAAATCTTAGTGCTATCTAATTGTCGTGTACCAGAAGGCAATATACCATAAATTGTTTTTAAGGCGTCAGCACGCTTTGGAAACAATACGTCTAACGAGAATAGCTTTCTAGACAATGCGTATTCTTTCAAACGTTGAATTTTGGCAGCATCATAGAGAGCACCTTTTTTACATTCTGACCAGTCTATTATTTTGGCTTCAGCAGCTAGCCATAGCCAAGCATCTCCGCCACATTCACTGCCCGCATGGAAGCAATACCAGATATTTTCTTCAGGATTGACGTGTAGATTGTGGCCATTAGTAGAACCAAATACTGGATGAGGACCAGTATATTGGCCACCAGTATATTTGAAGTCAGAAACGTCTATTACGTCTAATACGTCAAGGTGTGGTAGTTTAGAAGACGTTGACTTTGTTGTCTTTGGTTTGGATGCTATTTTAACGATATTGCTTTCACAGACACTTAATAATTCTTGATGTCGGATTTCTAAGTCTTCAGGGTATTCTTGTAGCCAGTCTTCGGTTAGAGTTAGGTGTCGACCATTCTCATAAATTTCAACGCCATTCCAGACATTTTGACCGTTGTTTAGTTTTTCTTGGAGTGCCGGCTTTGCTTTTATGATATTGGCTTTCATTTCGTCGGATAAGTCATCGGGTTCGGACCAGGATACATTATCTACGTTTTCTGGTAGCTTTCCGATTAAAAAGAAGCGTAGGCCAACTTTTGACGGGCTAACCGAAACACAAGTATTAAGGGTGTCAATTATCTTTTTGGCATTAGGTGAGATTTCGCCGGTAATTGGATCACGGCAGTTATCTATGTCGCCACCAATTATTTGGTTGTTTTCTAAAAAGGATTCTCGGTGTACTATAAAACCAATGCCTGCAAATAATGTCTTGTTGGCTTCATACAGTTCTACTGCTTCGCCAGAAACTAGCCAGGTGGACGGGGTATTCCAGGAATATATTTGACCGGCTTTGTTTACTGGTGCTTTGCCGGTTGGACCACCACGAAGTACGAAATGTTGGTATAGCTGAAGCTCAGATGGTATCTTCATTTATACCGCCCTTACTGGCTGATTCTTGACTTGGCCGAAGCCCAAAACGCAATCAAGTCGAGCACACAATAGCCGACCGTCTCGCATTTCCAACAGCAAGAAGTCTTCGTTGACTTCCTTGACCCTACCCGTGATTGACCTTTTCATGAATGTCAGGTCAAATACGCAGATCGTGTTCAAAAACTTTTCCAATTGCTCATAGGAGCAAAAACTATTTATAGCTGTATTATTACTTTTATTTATCATAAATGTGTACTTCCTTTTGGCATGACAGTGGTGGCTGTTCATGCGTCTTATTTTTTATTTAATTTGAGTAACTTATCCATTTGCCGTTCTCGAAGACTTCAACATTTTCATCTTCGTGAACAACGATTGGTAATCTGCCGCTGCAATGTTTTATAGCATAATCTCGCAGCTCGTCTTTAGTCGGTGACTTTCTTGCGCCTTTTGCACCCTTTTTATTCATTCGACCACCATTTTAAAAATATTGCGTTCGCTTATGTGCTTAAGGCTATCCGCGATAAGCACCCTGGCAACGAAGCTCATAGTCATGTTGTTTCTGGTTGCGATTTTCTTAATGGCTTCCTTGTCACTTGGACAAAGCATTACGCCCAACATTTCATTTTTTTCTTTCATCATATATATTTCCTCTTAAGAAAATTATAATCATACTAAATCTTTTTAAAAATATTTTACGAATCATTATACTACTTGTATATAAAGCTTTTGGTCGAATGACAGATCTATCATAATTGGAACAACGATCAACAAAACATATATTATTAAAATTTTGGTCATAAAAATTGTCCCTTTTTACTTTCTTTTCAGGTTAGGACGGCCAATATAATCTATTGTTTTCCGGGATTCCATCCAAACTTTGCCCTTTTTGCTTTCTAACCAAAGTTCGTCACCTTTGATGGCGATCAATTTGGCCAGATATCTCTTTTGTTTTTCATTTCGTTTAATAAATATTATTTCCTCAAGAAAATCATATAATGGGTCTAATTCTTTTATTTCGGTTATATACATTTCCATCAACTTTTAAAAAGTATTAATTTTATCCTGATTTTAAACGTGGCCTGAAAAGAAATTACTCAGATCCATTATCTTGCCTGTAGGCGTGACATCGGGCTTATCAAAAATACCAGTAAGATCCCACAAGTCTTCTTCTTTATAAACCCGTGGCTTATTAACTTGTACCCCATCTACACAAATGGGTTCTTCAAAAATGCTTTTTGACCGTAAACTATTTATACTACTGTTATTATTTATCATATATATACTTCCCTAAAAACAAGTACAGGAGCGCGCCAACGCTACTTGTACATTATTATTATTCATTCACTGAACATTGAATTGTCTTCCAAGCTCGCGGACTTTCATATTGCGCTTATGGATTTCGTCAAGGCCGACTTCAAGTACGTGCCGGGCGTATTCTGACAATGTGATTCTTTTGGAGCTAGCTACGTTTTGTAGAAGGCTCTTCAGCTCACTTTCAACTAAAATAACCAGTGTTGCATTTTTTTCCGTCATAATTTTTATCTCCTAAGTATATTATGTTTTTATTGAAATTTTTTAATGTTTTGCCAAAATGGCACGCGCTTTTTCGATCTTCTTTTCTACAGTAATTAGCTTGGCCCCAAATTCGTTTTCGATGCAGTCTTTTTTAACAAGTTCCTTTTGAACTTCAGGATCTAGCTCGGCTTCGGTGTCGGATTTCTTACCCCGGCGGACAACACGTAAGGTAGCTATCCTAATAGCGTTATTGGCGTTCTCAAAGAATTTTTTGAGCCTATTCTTTTCTTTTATTAGAGAATCTAGCGAAGGACCATTGCATAAAGCCGAGAATTCTTCGATATCACTGATTACGTTAGCTAATTCTGCTTCAGTTGCTTCAAATGCGGGAAAGATCCTTTCTGCTTCAGGTGAAAATGCAGCGACTAGACCTTTAGAAGTTTTTTGCGGTCTCAGGCAGGCGATGAGCTGATCGCGTAGCATTTGCAGTTCTTCAGTAGCTTTCGTATAGCGTGATGCTAGTTTGCTTTCGGCAGACGATGTGCTTTTCTCGTTCCAAAATTTTATAAATTCTTCAGTTCTCATAAATATTTCCTCTTAAAAATGCTTTGTTGCTAATTTCTTTTGGGTTTGCTGGAGCTCAGCTATAGCTTGCTCTTTTGTCATTGCAGGCTTTTCTTGAGTCATGCCTAAAGTTTCATGGAGCTGGTCTATTGCATCCTGCCGTGAAATGTTCTCGGCTCTATCTCCAGGCGGGATGTAATGTTTGTTAGCAAGTCTTCGCTGTGTCTCCGAAAGCTCTAGACGGGCTCTCTCCAGATCAGACAATTCGAAACCGCCATTCAGCTTCATGGCATCTGAAATATAATGTTTTTTATTATTCATTTATATTATCTCCTTGGTGTAATTACAATTGTTTCATGTGCTTCATCAAAAAGCATGTCAAGTCGTTCAACATCGGCCCATACATTCATTATCGGTTTTGGTATGGTAATCATGCTTGCATTAATATTTTTTTGGATCTTTCTAGTGAAAATCATAGTTATTCTCCCACTCTCATATAAAAGGCAATAATGAGAATTTTACGTATTTTTCTAATTATTTTGCGCGCAAAGTCTGACATTAATTCCTCTGCGGCGTAATAACTAGTCGATCGCCATCAAAGATCATTTCCAAGGAATTGTAATCTGCATCGGACCAAGCTTGTGATACTGGTCTTGGTATTGATAACAGTGCAGCTCGATTGGATTCCGATCTGTTGCAAAGTTTTCTTAAGAATCGTAGAATCATACAAGAATCACCAACTAGGTAATAATGGCGCGGTTATCTAGCCACACGGTTATCTAGCCGCGCCTGACTGACAGACTGACTAACGTGATCAGTAAAATTATTTTTACTAATCAATAAACTATAAAACCCTAGCTTTTACGCCCGACCAGGAAGAAAAGACTAAATCGGTAAAAATCCAACTATTTCACATATAGAATTATATATGTGATTTAGTGGGAAAATTACTGATTTCAGGGACCTATTTGCCTTGTGGCCAATTAGGTCTAGATCCACTCAAAATACCCCTCAAAACAGCCTGTTTTGGTATGGTTTGAGGGTCTAAATCAAACGATCTCCCTTATGGACGTATAAATTACTATGGAAAAAAAGAACCGCGATTTTGGACCCCTTAAAGGCCCGATTAGTCAACTAAGATATGCTTCTGCCCTTCAACAACGAATGACTCCAGCAAATTTTTAAATTCATTTTTATTGCATGAAATGATGATGTTGCCGGACTCCTTGTAGTCGCCGTCCTGAAAACGAAGCGAAATGAACGCCTTCCCGCCTTTGTCTGTCATTTCTGTCACCAAATAGTATAAAGCCTTTTTCTTAATTATACTTTTTGGTGTTAAAGCACCAAATATTGCTCATAAGAGGACCGCTTCGTTTTATCGGCAACATGAGCATACCTAAGCGTTGTGTGAATATCCTTATGGCGTAGTATTTCCTTCACAATCCGGCAGTCACAGCCCTTGGCGATCATTAAAGTCGCCGTTGTATGTCGGCTAAAGACATGTGGACCACCCTGCTTTGTAACGTTCGCTTTGTCCTTATAGTAAGTGAACATCCGATTGACATCGCCATTGCTCCAGCGATTCCCACTATCAGTATAGAACAAAGGAATCCGGTTCTCAACTTCGATTTGGGGCTTCATTTTTAGGTAGGTCCTCAATATATCGGCGCACTCTTCGCTAATATACACGATGTCGTCTCTGCCGCCTTTAGTCTCGCGTAGCCTTAGTGTCCTTGTCTTAAGATCAAGATCATTATCATCAAGCCTACATAGCTCGCTGCTCCTCAAGCATCCATAAAATAAAGTATGGAGCATAGCTAAATGCTTGATGTTAGCACATACGCTGAATATGGCCAAAACATCCTTTTCATCAAAATAGTATGGAAGGCCATCATTAGTCTTAAGCTTGATAAACTCCCAATCGATATTATTCATTTTATAGAATTTTTTGATGGCAAAACAAACATTATTGATGTGGCCCCGCGATAACCTTTTATCAATAAGAAAAGCTCTAAAGGCATCAGCCGTTTCAACGCTAGGTTCATCTGCTTTGGCATATTCGAGGAAGCCTCCCACCAATCCAACATAAAGCTTAATGGTCTCGTCACGCAGCCCTAAGCCCATAAGATACCGCTTAAACCGGTCCAGCACCACATCTTTACTGTATAAAATTGCTGGCCTAGTATGCCAATCGACCCCTACTCTACTCATGTCAGCCTACCCCACCAAATATACTTTAATATATTCACGTAGAGCAAACTAAAGCCAAAGAATAATCCATAAAACCGCAATGAATCGATTGTTTGGAGTGCGGGGAAAGGGATTCGAACCCTTGAACTCCTGCGAGAATAGATCTTGAGTCTATCACCGTTGGCCTGGCTTGGTTATCCCCGCATCCGACCTGCTTTCAGTGCAGATCGAGAACCATCCAGGCATCTATGGTTTATGAATCTTGCCATCCGCATCCCCACGGCCACGCGCCCGAGGGCCCCCGGCCCCAGGCGCCCACGCATCCGCATGATCCACCCAGGTCCGGTGATAGCGGCCGTGGATCCGCATGGCAGTGACCTCGTCGAACTCCTCCAGGCTCCCGGCCGCAGATCTCGCCTACCTCTCTATTAGTAAGCACTATTTAGAGACATCTATAAGGTCGGTAGAGTGTATTCGCTCACCTGCATTCCGGTTTGATCAAGAAGCTCAACATCGCGCGTCCCATTCCACGAAAAATTGCTGCCAAATAGATCTGCGGCCGTGTTCGCGCTAGTAATTGCATGGATAGTAACAATAGTGTTTGGATTTATGGCAAAATTGGGAAAGATATATGTGTTTACTCCTTTATTCAGAGTGAGTTTCCAATCCATGAGACTCGCGGGAGCTGTTCCATCATTTGCCACTACCACATCAAGAGCATCGCCATCTTGGAGCGCTTTCGATATAGTCACATTGTATCCGGCAGTTGAGGCGCCAGAAACCGGTTGGTCGCTAGTGGTAGTCTTAACTCCTGCCCTAAACGATGTTGACGTTGTTTCAAAACCTATCTGGAATGGAGCTTCGCTCGTTGAAGACATTTGTCCTATGCCGGCTGGAATGCCGTCTGCAAATCCTTGTTGTGAAGTTGTCCCTGATGTCGACATTGATTGGGCAAAAGCAGAACACGTCATCGAAAAGATGACCACAATGCAAATAGTTGAATATATATACTTCATAAGCTTCACCATTTAGTTCATCATTTCCTTAATCCTTAGCCGGAATGACTAAGGAACAAAGTATGACGGGTCTTACTTAAATGATATGGTTCGAAATAGGAATTATGCAGTCCTGAGTTTCTGGACTATACAGTAAATTCGGTTCACGCAGGCAGGAATAAAAATATGATGGCACCTCGCTATTCAGTATGGGTTCGTGCGCTGGTCACAGGAATTCAGCATTTTTCGTGGTCCTCTGTGCGTTCTTTGACTCTGTGTTTTTATTCCGTAAACCACGTGGGTTTGATTATCACGCTACAAGTATTAACTACAGAGCTACAGATTTCACAGAGAAACGCATAGAGTGGCCCTTTTACCCACTCGACATAGCGAAGAGCCAAAATGATATAAGGTCGAGGCGGAGTCTCGACCTTATGGTCCTATTTTATCCCCCAAACTTTGAGATTATCGAAACCGATGGTCACATTGCCTTCCGATTGAGTTCCCGTATATAGTCCGATGTGGCCGTAAACAAAGCTGCTATCATTATAATCTGTCAGCTTCACGCCATTTGCATAGAATGAGAGCTTATCTCCATTGCAGACGACCTTTACCAGGTTCGTAGCATTGCCGGTCTTTATGGCACTCGATTTAGCCCAATCAGAAACATAAGCCCAGGAATTGTTCTCGAGCTTTGCGATCTGATAATAGCCATCGCTGGAGAGGAGATATGAATAATAATTACTTGAATTGATCTCGCGGACCATGACACCAAAGGCATTGTCATCAGGTCCAGCCTCTTTGGTGGTTTCGATCTCCAGCATGAAGTCGCTGAAGTTCAGGCGGTCGGGCGAAAAAGCGCGTCCCCAGACATTTGGTGACACTTGCGTTAGGTGATATCTTCCGTTTTTGTATACGGCCATGAAATCCCCGCTTGTAGAAGTGTACCAGCCCGATTTGCTGCTGGAGAAGTCGTCCGAGTATAAGAGATCGCCTGCAAGAGGCTCCCCCTGGGTATGATTTGACTGCAGCTGCGTATTTACAGCATCAGTAGCGGTCTGCTGACATTGTGCTAATGCCATCAATGTCAATAGAAGACCGATAGTGGCGTAGATCCATTTCATAAGAACAAGAAGACGCCGAAAGAATATATGCTTGTTGGCGTCCTTATTTCAGGCTTTAAGATTAGAAAAAAGTGGCAGGCCGAATCTGCCAATTCTTCGTTCAGACTATGTCGCAGACGAAGAACATACTTTCTGTATCTCGCATGGGCTTGATGGGAATGCCGAGTTCCTGGGTCTTGACCTCTCTATGCGTGGGGCTTAATGGATCCCACCCACCTACACCGCTGCCCAGCTTCAGCGCACCTTCCGGCGCATAAGCAACCTGGACGGAAGATGCTGCCGCGGCAACCTCCGGAGCTGTTTTGGCCATCTCGGAAATGGGTGCCGCAACGATCGTGGCATTATCCACTGTGCTGAGATTCTTGGTGGTTTGGTTTAGCCCTGTATCGACAATGACGGTTTTCTTAGGAGATGCATTGCCCAGAGCTATTGCAGTTGTATTGTTCAAAGCAGTGGTGGCGTTACTGTCATTACCATATGCAACGCTTGGCGGTGCAATAATCAGGCTTGCATTTAAGCTTGTATTTAAGCTTACATTTAATGCGGTGCTGTTTGCGGTTAAATTCGCAGTTGAATTATTATCTTGAGCAAGCGATGTAATCGTTACAGCCATCATCATAGCCAGCATGCATGCAAAATAAATGATGTGTTTGGTCATGTTAGTCCTCGGGGCAGGAGATAGCTTGAGAGGATATTAAATTAACTATTGGCTCCCGGGCTTCGGGAGAGCTTATTATCATGAATCCTGCTATCCGTATCCCCACAGCCCGTCCCCCCAGGTGCTCACGCATCCACATGATTCACGCAGGTCCAGTGATAGTAGCCGTGAATCCCTGTGCCAGTGACCTCGTCGAACTCCTCCAGCTCCTGGCCGCAGATCTCGCATACCTCTCCATCCGGGACCTCGATCTCGGCATCATTGCATAGGACGATTACCATATCAGAGTCCTGACTGTTTCTTATTAAAAAATCCATCTTTGGCCTGTTGATAGCACCTGTCTACGATCTCCGTACTTCCCTGAAGACAGACGATTTCCAGGTTATATGAACTTGCGAATTCGCTAACTTTTGACTCCACCCCAAAATCCTCAGTATAATGGAGTCCTGTATCCAGCATTGCCACCCTCAGGTAGCCCAAACTATTCAGCATGCTTCCCAGAGATTGAGATTTCGAAGATTTATTGGCCTCTTTTTCGATTTCTCTCCAGTTGAAGGCCCACATTGGAGTAAAGAAAAATCCAACACCGGGAAATTCGCTCAGAGTTTTCTCATATCGCTTGTTGCCTCCCAATGCCACAGCTATGCAGTCATCCACTCGTTTACCGTCTCTGTCGGTCAGGAAGTATATGGGGCAGCTCAGATCCCTCAAATCATTGCCGATATCTCCGAGCGAATTTCCACACAATCCATATAGGAGCAGGATTCCGTCGGAGAACCTGGACATATCCCGGACGTTTTTGTATACCTCATCCTTAATCAGCTTACCATCGGAGTGCAGTGCCATCCGAAGGACATTTACAACCACAATATGCTCTTGTTCGCTTGCATTCTCCATTGCTCGCCCGCGAATGATGTGAAATCCTTTTAGCAAAGGTTTCATGAATTTGCCAAAATCATCTTTTTGCAGGTCTTTTATCCGGTCGGGGATTTCGTCGCGGTCTACAAGCAGATGAGAACGATTTTGGGCGCGCAGCTTCCTGGATAGCCCCATCCCGTCCAGGTTGTCCACGAGGATTAGATGCCGCAACGTCGCGTCCAGAGATAGCACGCGAGTGAGTTCGTCCTCAAGCATCTTGCACGCGATTATGCTCAATACAGTCAATTTCTAGCTCCTTGAGAAAACACATCCCAGGTTTGCAAAGATCTGTTCAAGATGGCCATGAAGCTTTCGGCTTAGGAAGTCCCTAATGTTTCTTAGCCTCCTGAAAACATTAAATATTTTTGACTTACGCTCAAATTGGATCCAATCACATTATCGTAAATTTTTTAACTGTTGAGTGATCAGGTGGTTTAATGGATTTGATCGATGTTCCTCTGGTTAAGGCGGCTTTGCCTGCCGGGATCCGCGAGCCGAATTCTGCAGGCAGAGTCCCTGTGGGCGATATAGAGATGTATTACGAAATCCACGGCCAGGGAGAGCCATTGCTCCTGATCATGGGCCTGGGAGGCCACTCTCTCGATTGGGGATGGATCGTACCTCAAAAATTGGCGGATTGGTATGAGGTAATTCTGTTTGACAATCGGGGAGCCGGACGGAGCGATCAGCCTGCAGGGCCGTTCGCCATTGAGCAGATGGCCCGTGATACCGTCGGCCTGATGGATATTCTCGGAATTGATCGTGCCCATGTATTCGGAGGGAGCATGGGCGGCATGATTGCCCTGCAGATGGCAATGGAATACCCGAAGCGTGTAGACAAGCTGGTGCTCGGAGCAACAACCGCCGGTGGAAAATCCAGGACCTTTCCGCCACCCGAAATCCAGAAGTATTTCTACCCCAGGCCGGACCTTTCTGCTCATGATTACCTGTTGTGGACAGGAGCCGTATGCTATCCGCAGGAGTTCATTGATGCTCATCCGGATACTGTGGAGAAGAAGATCCAGGCCAATCTCGCATATCCCTGCACGATTGTGGCCTACATGGCCCAGCTTGAGGCCTTTACCAAGTTTGATGTCGATCAGCGCTTGAATACCATTCGTGCGCCGACAATGGTGTTAATCGGGACACGGGATGTACTTATTCCGCTTCCAAATAGCATCCGGATTGCCCATGTCATCCCGGGAGCTCAAATACGAGAGATTGAGGGAGCCGGGCATATCTTCTGGATCAGCCATCCGGAGGAGACCCTGTCGATATTAACGGATTTCCTGGGGTGAAGTTTTCTCATCAGCCTCATCCGACGAAACTTGGGCCTAACGATGTAAAATAACGATGCAAAAAAGGAGTTAAGGATTCAATTCGATTCAATTCGATTCAGTTCGCATACATCTTGAGATTGAATGTAGCGACAGCTATTTGATTTAATCCCTTGAAATAGTATAAATTGAACGCCCCTGGTGAGTTCGCCCATTTATATTGTTTGCCCTGGAAGATCCCTGGTGCTATTTGAACCCCGTAACTGCAAGTGATGGGAGAGCCCACAGCAGTAGACGATATTCCCAGGACATTTTTAATGGCGATGGCGGTATAGCCAAAGCCGTGGGTTGGCACTTCTATTTTAAAGTTGGATTTGTCCAATCCACAAATTCCCTGCGGATATGCCGTACTGAGAACATCGACCATGATGGTTACAGGTTCGCTGTTTCCGGGTGCCGCAGATCCATAGTTTATTGCTCCTATTTTGATCAGCGTTCTTACAGGCGTTCCAGGTGCTGAGTCAACGGTACTGATTGCCAAAATAGCGATTATGAAGATGGCTAGAATAACCCTTATATGTTTCATGTCACTCACCCCATTCTGCTGACTGCTTTCACCAACTCAGGAGATATTCCATAGGCTGCTTCGTACATATTTAAAGGTTGATCTCTTTTCCCCATTCTGAATCCCGAAGAGATATGTACTAATACTAAAAAATGCCAAACGTGTTATAAAAATTTGTGTGATTTGTGATAATCATGCTCTCAGAAACGTCTCCCAAGGCTGCATCCATGCTCGCATCTCTTAAGTCCAGGGAATAATATAGAATGACTATGGCTGCCAAAAAGGAAGAAGTGCGAATTAAGATAATTAAAGACGGTCCTTATCGAGTTACCGGCGGATTGCCACTCTTCGAACAGATAATAGTAACTGATGAGGCGGGCCACTCCCGAGAATTAATTGATAAAAAAGAATACCCATCGCAGGAGACCTATAACCTGTGCCGTTGCGGCGCATCTAAGAATAAGCCCTTCTGTGACGGAACCCACCTGAAGATATCTTTCGATGGGAGTGAAACCGCCAGCAGAAAACCATACATAGAAAAGGCAGAAGTATTTGAAGGCCCTGAACTGGAACTGACCGATGCCCCTGAATTCTGTGATCACTCCCGTTTCTGTCTCCGGGCTGGTGGGATAAGAAGTCTCATACAAAAATCAGACGATTCAGAAGCCCGGCAATCCGCCATCGAAGAGGCCATGATCTGCCCATCGGGACGGCTGGTGCTGTGGGATAAGAAGACCGGCAAACCGTTTGAGAAAGAATTCGAACCATCCCTGGTACTGGTACACGATAAACAAAAAGGCTGTGAAGGCCCTATCTGGGTTCGTGGTGGTGTTCCAATTGAATCCAGTGACGGCAGCATGTATGAATCCCGCAACCGTGTAACTCTATGCCGCTGTGGAAAGTCGGAGAACAAGCCCTATTGTGACGGCAGCCACTGGATGAATAGTCAACAGAAGCTCGAGTTCAGGAATAAATGGGGGCTGGGTGGGCTTTGATCTGCTTCCTCTGCCATGCGATGGGCAACGCTCATCCATTATCAACATCAAAAAAACGATTTCATGAGCTGTATCGTTCCTAATCACCAGGAAATATCATGGAGGATTTATGAGAAAAATAGTTGCGTTTGAAAATGTATCGCTTGACGGCTATTTTTCCAGGCCGAACGGTGAGATCGACTGGTTTGTCTCTCAACCGGGTAACCAGGCGGAATTAGATGAATTTGCCATTGATTCGATCAAATCCACGGACCTGCTCTTGTTTGGCCGCGTGACATATGAGCTTATGGCAAGCTACTGGACAACTGCAAGTGCGATGAAGAATGCTCCATTTCTCGCTGAACGAATGAACAATCTGCACAAGATCGTCTTTTCAAGGACGCTTGACATTGACAGGGTCGAATGGCAAAATACGAGGCTAGTGAAAGACTATATCGAAGAAGAAATAAAGAAGATGAAAAACCGACCGGGAAAAAACATGGCGATACTGGGCAGCGGCAGTATTGTATCCTGGTTTGCAGAACGTGGCTTGATCGATGAATACAGCATCATGGTGAATCCCGTTATCTTGGGCGGCGGCAGGTCAATATTCAACGGCATCAAGGACCGGCTTCATTTGAAACTGCTGAATGCGAGGACGTTCGAGCCTCCTGGGAATGTTTTATTGAATTATCGGGCTGTAAAGTAAGTTTCACTGGTGGGTGGGTATGCAGAAGTAGTGGAAATCTACGGTATAAGTTTCGCAGTAATACGGGTCCGATTTTCATAATATCGGGCTGGAGTTCATGGAGATTTGATCCGTAAGCATCGGCGCTCTATAGGACTGAGCCTGCATACATTGTTGTTATTGTGCCACGGTATGGTTTGACTTCTGCCCGGGAGGCTCTTTCCGGGTAGCCGTGATCATGGTTCGCCAGGTGATTTTGTCGAAATAAAGAGCATCAAACCACATCCAGTAAAAACGATTGGCATTCACAAAGGAGTAGCCGTCGCAGTAATCGTCATACCTGTCATACGGATCTGCCAGAATCAAGACATCATCCCACGGATCGCTTTCATTGCGATAGTCGTATCCGACAGCTATTGCCCAGTGTCCGCTAAGATCTATCCATTCCACCAGGGTTGGAATGCCTTGACGAATGTTGTCGCGTAGCCTCTGCAATGCAGTGCTATCGCCTTTATCCTCAAACTCAAGTTTTACATCGAAGCCATTTTTCTCAAGCCAGGCAACCATCTCTTGCGGTTTGGTCCCCGGCTGGGATGAATTCAAATCCCTTGTCCCTAATTCCTGAGCTATTCGCATCTCCGTTTTCGCATCTTCCCTAATATCAGGCAATCCGTAGAATTTGGCCAGAGAAAGCAATGCAGCAGGTCCACAGGTATAGTCGGTCGTCTGCTGGTAGGCCGTCAAATTGGGGATAAAATCAACGTTCTGAGAGGTCGAAAGGATAGCCGTGTCTATTTTTGGGAACCAGGCGATAGCGCCCTTTGCCTCAGAAGAGCTGGCGTAGGATAAAAGGAGAATCAAAACGAGAACGGATAGCGGAACTAAGGCCAATTTCTTCATTTCATTCTCTCTTTGATTCGTTCAGATAATATAAAGGTTATCTAGCGGATACTCCATTGTAGAGTCCTGAAATTATTTCGTAGCTTCTTAATCCTAAGCTCCGAAATCGAGTTCGGATAGATGCCATCGATCTGATCAGATATCATGGAAATAGAAAATTAGGGTTTGACCGCCAGCCAGGCCCGGGTCGCGCAGGTCCCTTAAAGCCATACCAAATCCATCCAGACATGTAAGTCATAGGAAAAATTTAAGAAGTTTGGGTGAGAATTATCTCAAACGGGAGCCTACTACATGAAAAGCATATCACGGATTTCCAGCCTTATTTTGCTGCTCGTGCTGTCGGTGGCGATAAATGGTTGCATCGGAATGGACTACAGAGGAGAGAAGAACCACAGCATAGCGGAAGCCTTGAGTGTTCCCGTGGGAGATATCAACATCTCTTATAGGATTATGGGCCAGGGAGAACCGATAGTGCTGATCATGGGCTACGGCTCAACAATGGATATGTGGGACCCTCACTTCCTGGAGAATCTATCCTCCAAATACAGGGTAATAGTATTCGACAATCGCGGCATGGGAAATTCCACAGCAACACCGGGGAATTTTTCCATTGCTCAGTTTGCCAACGACACTGCCGGCCTCATGGCGGCCCTGGGCATTGAAAGGGCCCACATACTGGGCTGGTCCATGGGGTCGTTCGTGGCTCAGGAGCTGGCCATCCGCCATCCTGAAAAGGTGAATAAGATCATTTTGTATGCAGGAGACTGCGGTGGCAAAGAGGCGGTCATGCCTTCTTCCAAAGTTCTTAGCGATCTTGCTAATAACTCCGGGTCTCCGGAAGAACGCGGCATGAGGCTACTCGACCTGCTATTTCCAAAGGATTGGCTGTCCAAACAACCGGCCTTCTATAAGTGGTTCCCGATACCCAAAGAGACAACACGTCCAGAGAATATTGAACGCCAAACCCAGGCCATCGCAACGTGGGCCGGATCCTTTGGCCGGCTCGGCTCTATAGAGTCGCCCGCTCTTGTAGTCACGGGCACGGAGGATGTCATAGCGCCTCCTGAGAATGCGTTTATTCTGGCTCAGAAGATCAACGGCTCCTGGTTGGTCCAGTTCAATGGGGCAGGGCACGGCCTGATGTATCAGTATCCTGACAGGCTTGCCAAAATCGTCGAGGACTTTATCGAACTTTCCAATTAGGATCGGAGGAATAGAGGCTGAAATCTTTCAACATGGCTTTGATTAAGCGAACAGTGCAAAGGCGGTCGGCTCCGGCTGTCCTCTTTGCAGAAGATGGCCCCTGGGTTCTTGAGGTCCATGGGATTCCTGGAGTCCATCGCCAGGGACAGCAACGCTACCAGATTTTATTCAACTGCAGTGCAGGCGCCAGCCTGTCGGACCACGAAAACAACTCGCAAGCGATCCGCTGCGCCTTCTTGAAGTAGTCGCGTATTCGGGCCCGCCCGTATTCATTCCACAGAAAACCATTCTTCGCGGCTGATCTCAGCCTGCTTCAGGACCTTCTTGAGAAGGCCAACGCCGATATCCTGCTTGTGCGGGTTTGGTAAGTCAACGGTCAGGTCTCCTTTCTTCAGGAAATAAGGATGTGGGCCGCTGCTAAGAAATGGACCTTCAAAGCCAAGCTTTCTTAACCGCTTGACCAGCTCGTTCCAGGAGACATTTGTGAGCTTATACAACTGCCTCAGCTCTTGTAGGCGTCTCTATTGTATGCCCATTAATGGGAGGGATAGCCAGACCCAGTCTCAACCTCAGGGCTATCCAGCCTTCGATAACACCTTTCAAGTTTTCACGACACTCTTCCAGAGTCTTTCCTATAGCCCACACGCCACGCAGCTCTGGGATCTCTCCATAAAAGGGCTCTTCGTCTTCAATGATCTCATAAGTTGCCTTGGACAGCGCAGCATGAATGTATTCGCAGAACATATCGCCTTTCTATTGCGTCTTCAAGAGATTTAAACTAAAGGGTTCGGATTGCTGCCCCTCAAAAATTTTGAGTTTCGGCATATAACCGTACCTTCCATCACATAAGCTCCGAAGCCCGCTGTTGGACCTGGCCTGCATAAGAGGTCAAACGCCGGCTCCGATGTTCCTGCGGCCACCTCGCCTCCGTAGCGCAGATGCAAAGATGAAGCGAATGGATGCCGAAGGGGGAGTGCATGTATCGGAAGGTGAGTCGCCCGAAAAAGAGGACGCTGCTCGAATATCGCGGATGTTCCTCGGTTAGGTTTTGAATTGATAATCTTGGCCAAAAATTGTTTTGTGGATTTGTTATCTCAAACTCAAAGTCTATAACACGCCGCCAATTTTGGGTTAATTTCTGCCTTTAAATCTTCGTCCACTTCGCCCAAAATGCGAATAATAAGGGATTTCTCCACAGTTGCGAGTTTACCCAACATTATGACCGAATCGGAGATGAGTCCAGTACAAGTAAACGAATGTCGGCTTTGTAGAATTATGACATCCTCCGGCGATATCGTCGTGGGCATAATAGATGAGATATAGGCTGCGACCACATCAAATTCGGTTTCATGGAGAACAAGTGCGGGCCTCCGCTTATATGAACTAAGATCTGTAAAAGGGAATGGGATTACGACGATCTTTCCTTTCATCAATAGAGGTCAGGCTCATTATCAACATATTTGGACAATGCCCGCTGTGAGAGCCTCATGAGTCCTCTTGTGATCTCTTGCTCATCGACCGGCTCTTCCAGATCGTATGGGAGATCTTCGGTTATAATTCGCCGCTTCAGAGTCTCACACATGGATGTTAGATTTGAATTCTTAGTATTTATAACTCGATCGCCAGCAACTCCGCATCCATCTTCCCGAGCCCTGCCCAGGTGCGCATTATGTGTCTTGTCGTCCTCAATCCAGGAGAGTATCCCGTTTGGCGCGTGGAGTCCTTTCGGCTCTCCTGCCCGCATGTGGCCGAACGCCAGGCCACGCAGGCGCGCGCGTGTCCGGGCGCGAGCGGGAAGTGGTAGTGCAAGAGATCCATGCCCTTATCGTGCTGGCCGAGATCCACGTAGCAGGGTCCCTGGATGTAGAAGAGTTCGGGATTCTCCTGATCCTAGCGGAGGAGTTCCCTCCAGGTAGATGCGAGCCTCGTCGAGTTGGTCGTCCATTGCGGACGCGGGAGAGCCGCCATTATTAATAGATAGTAGAATTATTCCGATGGCCATTTGGCATCGAATCTTGCATTGTCGATTATCAGAACGGATGAAGCCTTAAAGTCATTGGGTGGGGGAAACGGCTCCAAGAGCACTGAGCGTTAAAGTTAACTTTATCATATACATGCCAATGGTCACAATTACTATCTACTATTCGATAATAATTTCTTTAATGAATTTACTATATAGTTCATTTTCGTCATTTATTGACTACGACCGATGTAATCGAACTTCGACTACTTATTTAAGGATATACCAATTCCAAAAAGGTTATGGCGGGTTTGACAAAGCAGGAGATAATGAAGATTGTCGGCTCCCGCCAGAACCTCAGACTCGACCCCATCCGTCGGCCCATAGACCTTCTGGATAGGACTCCAACTTCTCGCGGCGCATTTGGATCATCTCCTCCACGTCCGAGATGTTGGTGCTGAAGATCTCCGCCAGGATCTCCTTGGCGGCCTGCAGCTCGAGGACCCTGGTTGGGATCTGATCCCTAGAGATAGACTGCTTCACGATCTGCTTCCTGTACCGCCTCATGCACTCAAGAACTCCTGCCATAGCTTCGCATAGTAGTGCGTGTAAGAATAAGTAGTTTCGCTGGAATTAGATATCAACAAGCCATTTTTACATATTTGAAAGTATGGATAAGATACAAATAAATGAATGATGCATATTGGGTATGATCGCTCGCAGTCCTTCCTAGAAAGGCTGATTATCTTACTACCTGAATGATCCTCTCCTTCTCTGAGAAAGAAAAACGCTATGCATCGCAAGTTTTTCCGCAAAAAATATAAATTCTTAATTCTTCCGTAGAATAACGCCTGAGGATGCTATTTTCATGATCGCCTCTTTCCGTTCATCTGTCCGCATCACCCAAGCTCTCCCTTCTGGAACGTGTACTCCCCCGTCACATGCACCTGCTCCGGCATCCCCCCAAACCTCGCTCGCAGTATCAGCTCCCCGATCTCCTCCTGCATCACCCTGGCAATACCTATGATGGACGTGGTTGGGCGGGCGTTCACATCCACCGCCCGAGGTCGCTCCCCCAGCACGAAGTCGATCCCTGCATACCCGCGCAAACCTAAGGCCAGAGCCGCCTTATTCGCCGCCTCCCAGATCTCGTCGGCGCGGGGCGTGTTGTATGGCACCTGGCTCCCCTGGTAGCTCATGCCATCGCCCTCAAAATTGATGAGCTGGCGGTTGATGGTCAGAGGCAAAAAGCCCTCCCGGCCCACGATGAAGCTGGCGGACAGGTGTAGGCCCTCATGGTAGCGGGTCACGATCTCATCCGGCCCGGCTCTCACGAACGACGTGATGCGCACTCCCTCCGAGCCGCAGCCTGTGCGCGGCTTCACTACATATCGATGGCAGCCTTTCTCCACGGGACCCGGCTTGTCCACGATCTCGGCCACGGGGACATTCGCGCGCGCCAGCGCCCGGGTGCAGAGGAGCTTGTCGGCTGCCAGGTGGGCCGCGCCCGGGCTGCTGCCTAGGTTTGCAGTGTGACCCTCAATGATCTCCAGGAAATGCGGCTGCAGACCATCCGGTGCGATCAAGAGGCAGGCGTCTACCTTGATCGTCTGTAGCAACACCTCAAACTCCGCCTGGTCTTCCACCAGGATGTAGTCGCCCGCTTTGATCTTGGGCCCGTGAGTGGCATAGGTGACACTATGGCCGCTCCGGTCGAAGCTCTCGACGAGTGTGGAGAGCATGGCCCGGCCCTCCAGCTCGCAGGTGCCGCCCAAGCCTAGGGCGGATGCGTACTCTGCAACCAGAATCTTCATAGAAAATCGCTCCTACTTTTGCGGCAGACTATACCAATCTGATGCCTGATCGGATGCCGTGATCCGGGCTCCTAATATTTCCAGTATCTAACCTCATGTTACATGGTTTCCAGTTATTAGTTCGCCTCTACATGCCGTTCTCTGTGAACTCTGTGCCTCTGTGGTTAATATTCTTAGCTTGATAATTAAATCCTAGTGGTTACGGAATAAAACCACAGAGTCGCAGAGCGCACGGAGGACGAACGAACGGAGACGACTATTTTCTCAGAAGCGATAAGCTGTTTCTTTCAGTTTCAAGTGCTTGTAATCAGATAGATTTCACGTCTCTGCGAACTCTGCGTCTCTGCGGTTAATATTCGTAGATGAATAATTAAACTGTTGGGGCTACTGAATAAAAAACCTCAGAGCCGTGGAGCGCACGGAAGACTTGCGTAGGACTCTATTGCCCACTCGATTCAGCCAAGAGTCGTCGATAAAAAAGAAAGAGGAAAAGCGGCGATCCTATCTGGCGCCGTTTCCTCAATTCAGTATTGTCTGGCCATATAGGTGCGCTTGCCTGTCAACTTGCCGCAGACCGCACAGGCTGCGTCTGTGAAGCTCTGGTACTGCGGCTCGCCCAGCATGTTCGCTTCCACCTGTGTTTCGAGCTGGTGGCCGCAGTCGACCTCACCGCACCAGGGCACCAGTGCCACGCCAACCTCGGTCTGAGCTCTTGCTTCTTCTATGCTGACGACACCTTTGACCTTTTCTTCACTGAACTGACTGGCCCGGGCATAGAGTGCCGTCTGCAGCTCATCTGCCTCTTTGAGGATGGCATCCTTGAGGCCCTCCATAGGCACGGCCTTCTTTACGCCATCGCGGCGCACCAGGGTTACGACTCCCTTCTCAATATCCCTGGGCCCGACCTCCAGACGGATGGGAACGCCCAACATCTCCCATTTGTAGAACTTGGCGCCGGGCCGCTCGTCGCTCGTGTCCAGCTTCACACGAATATGAGCCGCGGCCAGAAGGCTCTCGATATTCCTGGAGACCTCTAATACCTTTTCCTTATCGCCCAATAGTATGGGCACTATCACGACCTGTGTCGGGGCCACGCACCATGGTAGTTTCAGCCCCTTATCGTCACCGTGTACCGAGATGAGGGCCGCAATGCATCTTTCCGATATGCCGTAGCAGGTCTGAGAAACCAGCTTCTGCTCGCCGTCTTCTGCCTCGTAGGTGATCTCATAGGTCTTGGCGAAGGTCGAGCCCAGATGATGCGCCGTGCCCACCTGCAGCGTCTTGCCGTCCGGCATGATCACATCTATGGCTATGGTATAGTCCGCACCGGGAAACTTGTCCCAGCTGGGGCGGCGGCTGACCAGGAATGGTATGGCCAGACGGCGGTAGAACTCCGAGTACCTTTGGATGGCAACTTCCACCTGCTCCGCTGCTTCTTCCCAGGTGGCATGAACGGTATGCGCTTCCTTGAAGGAGGTGATCTCCCGCAGGCGTATGAGTGGCCTGGTGTGTTTGGTCTCGTAGCGGAAGGTATTGACGATCTGGTAAATACGCAGCGGCAGATCGGCATGTGACCTGATCCAGAGCTTGAACATGGGATAGATTGCCGTCTCGCTGGTGGGACGCAGCGCGAGCTTCACCTCCAGAGGAGACTGTCCTCCGTGGGTCACCCAGTAAACCTCATCCTCGAAGCCTTTGATGTGCTGCGCCTCCTTCATGAACTCGTTCTCAGGGATCATGAGCGGGAACTGGGTCTCCTGATGATCGGGATCAAGAAGCTCTCGAATGATGCCGTAGACATTCTTCTTGATGGCGAAGCCAAAGGGGAACCAGACGCACATTCCTTTGACCGGGTAGCGGTTGTCGACAATCTCCGCCATCATGAGCAATTCATGATACCATTCGCTGAAGTTCTCTTTCGAGGGCAGCTTGGCAGTCTTCGAGCTAGTTGCTCTGGAATCTGACTTGGATGCACTCTTCTTGGGTTCTGTCTCGCAGGCGGCTTTGGAGTCGGCCGTCTTCTTTGCTTTATATTCAGTCTTGGAATCGGTCATGCAACCACCGATATAACAACGGGTGTGATAAAAGTTTCAATTGCCGCCGCCAAGAGGAGCAGCGGTGTGATCCAGCGGATCAGGAAATGAACCGCCATTCTGATCTCGCCTGAGAGGTCAGCCTTCTCTCTCAAGATGGATAGTGCCAGCAAATGGCCCAGCCGGAATCCAATGGCGATGCTGACCAGAACTACAGGCAGCTCTATGATGCCGTGGGGCAGGATTCCCGCCGCCAGGTAAAGCCATCCCTCTTTCTGGATTGCGCCATAGCCCACAATGCCCAGAAGAAAGCCGTTGCTTGTGACGACCATCAGAGGCAAGAGCCCCAGCCCCAGGCCTAACAGCATAGCGGTGGCAGAGGCCAGGAGATTCTTGAGGAAGATAATTATCATTATGAGAATCTGCGGCTGATCCATAATCCACTTCAGCATCTTTAGCTCCTCAGTCCAGCTGGATGCGAACTTGGGGTCGAATGCCGCCGTATAATAACCCATTACGGCCGTTAGTCCAAATAGGAAGACGGAGAAGGCGATGTAATCTCGAATCGACTTCAAATAGGCCATATCATCCCTTATTGACAAGCAAGATCTCCGGTTGAGTCTCGTCCGGCCTTTATTTAAGACTAGCGCGGTTTCGCGATTGCGAGGAGAATGAAAAAGCCCGTCTCCGCCAGCACCGAGAAGGCAGCCGGAATTCCTGCCTCAGGCCCAAATAGCGTCAGAGACATGGCTGCTGCCAGCCCCAAATTCTTGTAGGAGCCAAGAAGGGTATAAGAAATCGCATGCGATCTGTCCTGACCCGTTAGCGAGGCCGCCGCGTATATTGCCGCTCCTATTCCGAGAGTGCGCGCCAGAGCTATCCAGGAGACGCTTCCAATGTTTCCCCAAAGTGCCCCCTGATTAAGGCCGATCAAGGTGTAAGTAACCCAAAAGAATCCCAGGTTAATGGGAAGAACGGGATCGATCGACGAGCGCCGCACAACCCTGGAAGCCAGCGCCGGCAGAAGAATCAATAATAGCGAGATCTGCACCAGGTAGATGAGGCTTATGCCGGTCTGGCGAGTGAAGGCGTAAATAATTGCCGGCATCAGCACGAGGGACGCGAGATATGATGCGGCCTCTGAGTACAGAGAGAGTCGCATGTCGCCTTTCAAGATGCGGGTCATGGGCAAGACCGCGATTGCCGGGGGGACGGCTGCCATAACGATGAAGCCCTGGCGCAAAGCCTCATCCTCCAGATTGTAGCTCAATAGCAGTATCAGTCCGGATAGGAGGCCGTAGTTAAGGGCGAGACCCAGAATAGAGTTCCGCAAGGAGCCCTGCCCGAGGGTCGTCGCACTGAGGTTGAGATCGGTTAAGGAGAAGGTCATCATGAGCATGAGCACAGGTGTTATGAGAATCTCAGAGGTGCGCGCGGGTTCAGGCCAGATAAAGCCGAAGAGAATGGAAATAACTAGTGTCTCGTCAATATTGAAGTGTCGTAAAGTATAAGGCCGATTAACTTCATATCCAATCTTGGTGAGCAAGATATGAAGAAATATATCGTAACGCTAACCGAGGACGAGCGTAAGACACTCGGCGATCTTACATCTAAGGGAACGCAAAAATCACAGAAAATCCTCAAT
>CAIQHB010000022.1 GCA_903871465.1 uncultured Methanosarcinales archaeon | reverse complement strand
GGGCCTTGAAGAAAGGATCAACGAATTCTCTTCTAACTTGAGTCTCGTTATAATGCCCGGATTTATAGGACTCAAGGTTACTCTCGAATCTTTTCACAAGGTCCACGATCTCTTTGGGTGCCGCCAATTGCCTATCCTCCGAGTAGTGATATTTCTTCAGATCCAAAAGGTTTGTGGGAAGGTCCTGGGGAGTTAGGATTTTTACCCAGCCTGAGCCCATCTTTTTCTGTTTCTTGGTAGTCATACCACAATCTCCAGATTGATTTTACCATTGTATAGGGAAATATTTTTTCTAAAAATCTTTGAAATTGTGAAGCAAAAAAAAACACCTGAGGCATTTTGTTTGGCTGCGTTTAGAGTCTCTATTTCACATCAGCGACATGGTTAAGTATTCATTTTGAGAACCTCTATGAAATGACAATCATAGGAGGATAGACCTTGAAATACTTATTATTATTGATGCTTCTGATGGCTGTTGTGGGTACGGGCATCGGAGTTATGGATTGTCCCCCTGGAAAAATATATTATTCTATTTCTGTGCCAGAGGGCTGGACCGTCGTTGGCATGGGATGCTGCGGGATAGCCGCATCAGATTCTACTAACCCAGCAAGAGGAATAATTGCCCTGAACAATTTACATCAAGGCATCTTCATGCTACCGGCACATACCACTCCTGAGACCTACTTGGAGAACTATATGCCACAGGATCTCAGTCTGGGAGATAGTAAGGTAACAGACATGAGAATTATCGGGTACGAAGATAATCAGGATTTAGCAAATGCACTTACTTCATATGCAGGCTCTTTAGCTTCAGGAAAGTCAATGCGCTGTTCGTTTGCAGTTAATGGTATCCCCGCAGAAGGATCCTTCACTATTGTAACAACCGATTTAATGGGTTACAGTTCAACAGTTAACTTTCTCGGAGGGGTCTATGCTCCAGAGGATCAATTCGATGAGGAAGCGCCAATGCTTATTGATGCATTTAAATCGATACAATTGATCCCTAGTTATAGAAATATCTGCACCCCATCAGAAACGTGTTTATCGTGGCAGTATTCCTGCAAAGATAAATGCTGCTCTGAACCATGCAACGAATATGGTAACTGTGATTAAAAAAAATGTATTTAAAAAAGAAAGATGTTGCACCGAATTTCTGAACCTTCTATCTGTGGCCGCAGGATTGGGTCTGGGTCTGCATATCGCATTCTCCTACCTCCCGTCGCTATTAGCCAGTATCCAAAGGATACGATCACTGGGAGATTGTGACGGGCCTGTCATTTCCAGAATTGCCACCAGCCTTTTTATTGGCCTCTTCCTGGCTTGGTGGTAGGGCAAATTGGCTGATGCTTTGGGTGAGTTGGGCTACATGGCCACGAAGTGAGCCAATATTCATGGTCTCCAGCCCCCTATCTATCATGAACTCCTTCCTCGATCCCCATCTCCTCTTCAGTTAGGCAGTAAAGCTCGTAGACCAGGAAGTCTTTATGCCGGTCTGGGGATTCTATGTGGTCTCCTCCCTAAATCACTCCATAGATGACAAATTTATTCATTCAGACGGAAAGATTTATCGTTTGTAGGGAGGTCTTTATGACCAATGGATAAGTTGCCCGCACTATTTCGGTTGATACTGATATTTTTCTTTCTTGTCTTGCAGCCAGCTAGTGCGCAGGATGCTGATACTTCAGCTCCCAATATTCTCAGTTTTGACTTCGGCCCGAAAGCAATCAACACAGCTACATCTTCTCAGGAAATCACATTTACAGTACATTTGACTGATGATCTTAGTGGTGTTTGGCACGGAGGTTTATTCGGAGGGGGGACACCGTGTCAAGCGCAATTTGTTAGCCCTTCTGGAAACCAACAAGCTACGGTCACCTTCGATTCCCGAAGCAATCTCATTTCTGGTAATGAACTAGATGGCGTTTACAGTAACAAGATGACTCTTCCTAGATATAGCGAACAAGGTACTTGGAAACTTAGTTCTATTTTGCTCGTAGATGATGTGAACAACCAAAAAAGGCTTTCAAGAGCAGATGCAATTGCTTTAGGGTTTCCTACAGAATTTCAGGTAGGATCTGCTGGCGATACTACTCCTCCTAATATTCTCAGTTTTGACTTCGGCTCGAAAGCAATCAACACAGCTGCATCTTCTCAGGAAATCACATTTACAGTACATTTGACTGATGATCTTAGTGGTGTTTGGCATGGAGGTTTATTCGGAGGGGGGACACCGTGTCAAGCGCAATTTGTTAGCCCTTCTGGAAACCAACAAGCTACGGTCACCTTCGATTCCCCAAACAAACTCATTTCTGGTAATGAATTAGATGGCGTTTACAGTAACAAGATGACTCTTCCTAGATATAGCGAACAAGGTACTTGGAAGCTTGGGTATATATTGCTCATAGATGATGTGGGTAACCAGAAACAGCTTTCAAGAGCCGATGCAGTTGCTCTGGGCTTCCCAACAGAATTCCGGAATAGCCCAATTAGCGGCGGTCTTTCCATTTCTGGAATGAAATTAAGCGACGTGAATAGCAATGGCATAAAAGATGCTGGCGAGTCCGGAGTTCCGGACTGGACTATCGAATTATTGCAGGGTGGCAATACTATTGAAACCACTGCTACGGGTAACGATGGCTCTTACTCCTTCAACTACCTTGGTGCTGGAACCTACACAGTACGTGAGGTTCCTCAGGTGGGCTGGACTCAGACCTATCCGACAGGGAATGTGCATACTGTTGCACTTAGCGATAAGATTTCTGCGGGTAATGACTTCGGGAATCACCAATTGGTTAATTCAGATGTTACGCCGCCAAACCTGATCAGCTTTGACTTTGATCCAAAGACAATCAATACTGCAACGTCATCTCAGCAGATTTCATTTACAGCACACATAACCGATGATCTGAGCGGTTTAAGTTGCCGGGAAATAAGTGACAATGTCTTCATGTGTGGAGGTGGTCACGCCTCTTTCCGCAGCCCTTCAGGGCAACAAAATGCCGGGGTTCGCTTCTCTTCACAAGATCTTGTTTCAGGCAATGACCTGGATGGCGTTTATTCCAGTAAATTGACCCTGCCTAAGTACAGCGAACAAGGTACGTGGACCCTTGAGCATTTCTCCATTCAGGATAGTGTTGGCAATAGCAGAGAACTTTCCAGCGATGAGATGGCAGCACTCGGATTTCCGACTGAGTTCATCAATGGCCAGGAAACTGAACCTTTAGCTCCAAAGGCGAGTTTAACAAAATCTGCATCTTCAAGTGTTGTCTCACCCGGTGGCACTCTAACTTACACCATAACTTACGCCAACCTGGAAGATACTGCCCTCCAAGAAGTCGTGATAGCCGAGAGCTATCCATCAGGTGCAACTTTTCTCTCCGCCTCGCCCGCGCCCGACAGTGGCACGGATAACCGCTGGACGATAGGCACCTTGCCTGGGCATGCTTCGGGAACCATAACCATCGAGGTAAAGGCACCGGAAGAGACCAAAATCAAATTCGATATGGTGCAATCTGCCAAGGGGGTGGGCTTTGTCAGCACCTACAGGAACTTAAACACCGGTCGTGAGCCTCAAACCTTCACGAATCAGGTGAGCATGACGGCTCGCGGGCTTACAGGCGTGACTGCGGTAAGCAAAGTCACAATTAGCGGCGAGGAAGGCACAAAGCTCGCCCTGCGGGAGAGTGGCAGCGGCACCTATGCCCGAGAGGAACAACTGCAATATCTCCGTGAGAACAGGTCTATTAAAGATGTCAGTAACCTCTCTGTCAGTTACCAAGCTGCAAACTTTCAGCTTCCCGGTAACAGGTCCATAGGTCATAATTCAAAATGGACTGAAATAGAGAAAGCCAAGAACTACATAACATCGGAATCTGTAGAAGAGTCTTACCGCTATGCTTCAAAGATTAACAGAGAGAGCCTAATAGCACTTGACAGAAATGGCACGAGGATGGCCGTGGACTCGCAGTTCGAGGGCATGCGTCACGCCGGATACCTCGAAGCCTCAAAGCCTGACGCCAAAGGACATATCTCACCACTGAAGGAGCTGAGTTCGGATTACACAGGGAGCTTCAGGGTGAAAGAGAAACTAGGCACGACCTTCAGCAATAGGTCCAATGCCATAACCACGGTAAAGCATTACGACCAGCCACACGTGACGATTTATCAGAGAAGCGAGCCCGACAATACGAACGAAAACAACCTGAACTACACCATAAGCATATTGAACGACGGAAATCGTTCTCTTGGACCCATTTATCTCATGGATCTCTTCCCAGCAGGGACCAGATTCTTTGATGCTTCGACCCGGCCTTCCGAGGAGCTGCTCCCAGAATCGGAACATGCCAACTGGACCTTCACCTATCTGCCCATGGGTCAGGCCGTAACCGTATACCTCAGATTAATGAGGTACGTCGTCCTAGAAGTCCCTGTTAATCGGGTCTATGTCAATGCAGGATATGATGGCAATTGGATAAAAATAAATGATTCCACAGTCTCGAACTTCAATTGGCTAAGCAGCATGCCGCAGGGCGAGCGCCAAAATACAAATCCAGGGGGCTGGAATCCACCTGATTGGGGATTCGATCAAACAGAGGATATCTGCGAATCATGCACATATTCTCCACCCGCTGACTGAGATATGAAGGCATTGAGCATTTAGGATACCAGGGGCTCTAGTCCCTGGCCCCGTCCAGCCGTGCATCAACCATTCTAAAGCTTGTAGACCAGGGCGTCTATCGGTCGGTGGCCTCTATGCCCACGAACGGCTTTTTGGTATCCAGTAAGAAGTTACGCTGGCCGCCAATACGGAAAGAGTAATCTTGGGGTCATCCTAAGTCCCGAAAGCCAAGATACCAGTAATAAGCTCTAAGTTGCTTGCTGCGCGGGCGTGCTGCCACCGTTTACTGATGCAAAATTATATGAAATAGGTAGAGACAAGTTCAAAAAGAGCTTCGGCATTCAAACAACGCATCCCACTGCAAGGTGTTAAATATTCATCTAAAATTAAAAAATAAAAATATCTTGTTAAAAATCACAGTTTCCGGTGACAGAACCACCAGTCTTCACAGACGATGTCCCCGCCCGTCTTCCTGGTGGCTGCGGTCTTCTCGTCTGCGGGAGGCGGGATGATGACCTGATCGCCGATAATCTCATTATTAGGCCAGTTGGCAGGGGTCGCCACCTTATTTTTGTCCCCAACCTGCAAAGCCTTCAGGGCCCTCAGGATCTCATCCATGTTCCTGCCTACTTCCTGGGGATAGAAGAGGATCAACCGGACGGTGGCCTCAGGGTCGATGACAAAGACCGCTCTTACGGTATTGGTGCCTTTGCCGGGATGGATCATGCCCATCCTTGCCGCAATCTTTCCCTGGTCATCGGCGATTATGGGGAACTTGATCTCTACCTTCAGGTTCTCCTTGATCCACTGGGTCCATTTCATATGAGAGAAGACCTGGTCGATGGATAGGCCTATTAGCTCACAGTTCAGCTTGCCAAATTCCTTTCGCCTCTTCTCAAAGGCTACGAACTCCGTGGTGCAGACGGGCGTGAAGTCTGCAGGATGGCTGAAGAGTACGAACCATTTCCCAGCAAAGGCATCGGGTAAGGTCATCATACCAAATGTGGTCTTGACCTCCATCTGGGGCATTTTATCTCCAATGAGCGGAAAGCCTCCGGCATTATGATGCATCATTCCCATATGACCCATATGACCCGAATGTCCCATTCCGCAAACTTCACTCATCTTGTCCATTCCCATATGTTTTCCTGCTGGTGTTTCCATTTGACACATATATTTTCCTCCAATTCATTATATGCTTTCACTATTGTCTTAACAACCCAATATCAAGGCCAACATACTAATTAAGGGTTACTATCGTCAAGTGAACTGAAAGGATCATATTCCTTTTATTCTTGGGCGGGGATATGATTATCCGTGAGCTCAGATCTGAAGAGTGCAATCAGGAAAAGATGCAAGAAGATGGAGATACCCCTGGTGGGAGTCGCCAGCGTGGAACAGTGGAAGGTGCCTCCCTATCTCCCCTGGATGCCTGAGGAGTTCTATCCGCAATCGATATACCCTGAGGCCCGGTCGGTGATAGTCATAGGCCTGCCGGTCAGCCTGCCGGTGTTGGAGACCTCGCCCTCCATTTACTACCGGGAGCTGTACAATACTGTTAATGCCTTGCTTGATCAGTATACCTACCGTCTGGCCAACTTTCTAAACGATTCAGGCCATCCCTCCATCTTCGTCCCCAGAGACGGATATTTCGGCATCAAGGCGCTGCTGAAAAATCCAATCGCTTTCTTCTCCCACCGCCATGCTGCCTTTTTGGCGGGCCTCGGCAACTTCGGGGTGAACAATATGCTTCTTACGCCGGAGTTTGGACCGCGGGTGCGCTTCGGCTCCGTTTTTACGACGGCAGAACTGGAGCCTGATCGGCCCCTGGAATCTCAGCTCTGCACCAGATGCATGCGCTGCGTAAAAATGTGCCCGGCAAATGCTCTGGACGATAGGGACTATCCTTTGGGATTGACCGACAAGAAGAGCTGCGCTGAGCATAGCAATGAGCTGAACCGGCAGGGCATCTCTCCTTGCGGAATCTGCATTAAGGTCTGCCCGGTGGGCGAAGATCGCAGGCTTTACGGTCGGATGGATGCTTCGATCTACTCCAAGAGAGATCGATTCCCGGAAGGGCACCGGGCCTGGGAGCATGTCAGGAGCTATGGAGGAATTTGATGACGTGGAAGCTAGCGGGATCTACTCTGACTGTCTCTTGGAGTTTCTTCTTTCCTTGGTGCCTGGCCCTTCGGCTTTCCTCGGGCGCCAGCTGCTTCGCCAACACTGTTGAGTACTCTCAATTTCGCGCGCCCGCGCCAGAGCGTCGGAGCATCTCGCTCTTCTTTCCGCCCGGATCCTGACGTATGGTGAATTCTATTCAAAATATAATAATAAACTCAACATTTGCTTCAAACGAAAGATGCGACAATAGATAAAGCCAAATATGAAGAGCTAAAGATGAACTATGGATGAACAGGCTCACGGCCTATGTCTCGGGCAATGTGCAGAAAGTAGGCTATCGCAAGAGAATTATTGATATTGCCAGAGCCTTCGGCCTCAAAGGAATGATCGAGAACCTTGACGATGGCAGAGTTAAAATTATCGCAGAAGGAGATGAAGAAAAGCTCAAATGGTTTGAGCATGCCATCGAAATCAAGAACACTCTTATTCAGGTCTCTAATGTAGAGAAGGCATACAACACGGCAGGCGGCGAGTTTGCCAAATTTGGCAAGCTAGTGGACGAAGGGGAGACTGACTCTCGGCTTGATAAGGGCATAGAAGTCATGAATTCGATGCTTTTTGCCATTAAGCAAGTAAATACGACCCTGGTTGATATGAACTCAAATCTGGGCGGCAAGATAGACAATCTCAGCGGTAAGATGGACAATCTTAGCGGTAAGATGGACAATCTTAGCGGTAAAATGGATGAAGTGAATGAAAACCTGGGTGGCAAGATAGATAATCTCAGCGGTAAGATGGACAATCTCAGCGGCAAAATGGATGAAGTAAATGATAGCCTCGGCAGCAAGATAGACCAAATGGATAAAAACCTGGGCGGCAAAATGGATCGCATGCTTCAAAAACAGGATGATGTTCTCCTGGAGGTCAAGGATATTGCCCAAAATGGGAATGAGCTTCTTGTCGAGGTCAAAGATATGAACAGGAAGATCGATAAGGTCCGAGACAATGAAATCATTGAAATGAAAAACGATATAGCCGAAGTTAAAGCCGCATTAAGAGCCAAAGGAATTATCTAATCGAAATCGTCCTGACTTTATAAAATCTTCCACAAAACGGTCTTTAAGGAAAAAGTGAAAGATGTGCGGATTGATTTACACCTCGGCCTTCGCACAAACCGGTCTCTTTCGCCGGGTCGTTGATTTGCCGGAACAGGAAGGGCCCTTAGAGAGCCTTCCTTTTAAGAAACAACCTGTATAGCTCTCAATCACCTCAGCCACCTCCTCGGGTGTGCCTGTGGCCACAATCTGCCCGCCCGCGTTCCCGCCCTCGGGTCCCATGTCGATTACATAGTCAGCCGACTTGATTACATCGAGGTTGTGCTCGATGACAACCACGGTGTTACCCTTGGCTACCAGGTCGTCCAGCACCGAGATCAGCTTCTTCACATCCTCGAAGTGCAATCCTGTGGTCGGCTCGTCCAGGAGATAGATTGTCCGGCCCGTTCCCCTCTTTGCCAGCTCCCGGGTGAGCTTGATCCTCTGGGCCTCGCCTCCAGAGAGAGTCGTCGAGCTCTGGCCCAGCTTGATGTACCCCAGGCCGACTCCTTGCAATGTATCGAGCTTGCCGCGAATGCATGGAATATTTTGGAAATGGTCCCGCGCCTCCTCAACCGTCATATCAAGGACCTGGGCGATAGACTTGCCCTTATACTTGACATCCAGGGTCTCACGGTTGTAGCGGGTGCCTTTGCACTCCTCGCATTCAATGTAAATATCCGGCAAAAAGTTCATCTCGATCTTAATCAGACCGTCCCCATGGCACGCCTCGCACCTGCCGCCCTGCACATTGAAGGAGAAGCGACCACCCTTGTAGCCTCGAACTCTGGCCTCTTTAGTCTCGGCAAAGGCTTGCCTGATGGGGTCAAAGACTTTGGTATAAGTCGCAGGATTGGAGCGGGGCGTCCTTCCGATCGGGCTCTGATCTATAACTATGACTTTGTCGATATCAGAATCGAATAGAAGCTCATCGTATTCCCCCGGAGCCTCGCTTGACCTGTAGATCTTCTTCATCAGAGCCCGGTAGAGCGTATCGTAGATCAGAGTGGACTTGCCCGATCCCGAGACTCCTGTGACGGCCGTCAGGACCCCGATGGGTATCGCCACATCGATGTTCTTCAGATTGTTCTCCCGGCATCCTATGAGGCGGATAAAGGAGCTGCTTCGTCTCCGTCTGGCAGGGACCTCGATGGTCTTCTTTCCGGATAAGTAAAGGCCAGTCAGCGACGCTGGGTTCTTCTCAATCTCCTCGGGGGTGCCCTCGGCCACCACATAGCCCCCGTGGATTCCTGCCCCCGGCCCAATATCCAGCACATGATCTGCATTGCGGATGGTTTCCTCATCATGCTCTACTACTATGAGCGTATTTCCGAGTTCTCGAAGCTTTTTCAGAGTCTCGATCAGACGGGCGTTGTCTCGCTGGTGAAGGCCTATGGAGGGCTCATCCAGCACATAGAGAACGCCAGTCAGGTTCGAGCCGATCTGAGTGGCCAGGCGGATGCGTTGCGCCTCTCCTCCGGAAAGGGTGCCCGCATTTCGAGATAACGTGAGGTAGCCGAGACCCACGTGCTCCAAAAATCCGAGGCGAGATCGGATCTCCTTCATTATCTGGCGAGCTATCTCCTGCTCCTTTAGAGTGAGCTGGCTATCCAAATTTTCGAAGAACGCGATGGAATCGTTGATGGAAAAGTCGGTCACGTCTATAATGGACTTTCCCGCAATATTAACAGCCAGCACCTTCTCCTTGAGCCTCCGTCCGTTGCACGCCGGACAGGGCAGGACTCGCATGAACTTCTCCAGCTCCTCTCTCCGGTATTCTGAATTCGTCTGGCCATAGAGCCTCAGGCTTTGCGGAATCAAGCCCTCCCACTTCGAATTGTGCGACCAGTAGGTGTCTCCATTCTTCATGCTCATGTTGAATTGGATGCTTTCCCCCGAGCCGTACATAAGGGCATTATACTGCTCTTCTTTCAAATTTTTCATGGGCATGAAGATGTCGAAGCCGAAATGTTTGGCGACTGCAGCCAGGTGCTGGCCGCGCCAGCCATCGATGACATTGCGGTAAAGGGCCACGGCCCCGTCTGCGATGCATAGCTCCTTGTCGGGAATGATCAATTCCGGATCAAATTCCATGCGAATGCCAAGACCATTGCAGGATTCGCAGGCTCCAAAGGGGCTGTTGAAGGAGAACATGCGCGGCTGCAGCTCCTCGAAGGCCATGCCGCAGACGGGACAGGCCATCTTTGCGGAATAGAGGCGCTCATACCCCTTTGCATCCAGTACGATTACGAGGCCATCGGCCCTCTTGAGAGCGTTCTCAATGGCTTCCACAAGCCGCGATCTATCTTCGAATGGATCCAGCCGGTCCATGACGATCTCGATGTCATGCTTCTTGTAACGGTCGAGCTCAGTCTCCTCTTCAGTCCTCTGGAAAACTCCGTTTAGCCGCACCCGGGCGAAGCCCTCTGCATTCAGATCTTTCAGAAGCTGGCCATAGGTCCCCTTCTTTTGGCGAACTATTGGAGCGAGAACTGTGACCTGGCCCAGGCTCCCGCTCTCGCTAAGGACACTGTCCGCGATCCGCTCAGGCGACTGGGATTCAATGCGGATGCCATGAACCGGGCAGTGGGGAATGCCGATGCGGGCAAAGAGCAGCCGCAAGTAGTCGAAGATCTCAGTTACCGTTCCTACCGTGCTGCGAGGGTTCTTGGAGGTCGTCTTCTGCTCTATGGATATGGCCGGGGAGAGCCCTTCAATGCTATCTACATCTGGCTTGTCCATCTGCCCCAGGAACTGACGGGCGTAGGCTGACAGCGATTCAACGTAGCGGCGCTGGCCTTCGGCATATATGGTGTCGAATGCCAGTGTAGATTTGCCCGAGCCCGAAACGCCTGTGATGACGATGAAACGGTCTCGAGGGAGTTCGACGGTGATATTCTTCAGGTTGTGCTCGCGGGCACCTTTGATTATGATCGACTTCATTTCAGCTTCTCACTGGATTTCTGTGCATCGAAGATCAAATGTGAACTTATGGGACTAATCCTTTTTGGTTACCTGTTGTTAGACTTATAAACAATAGCTATCAGAGCTACTTCTAGATAGCCGGCAACGCCTGCTAAAGAATTCGTTGCGACGCTTTTGCTACAGGTTCTTCTATTCGGAGCTCCGAGGACGGTCGATCCGATAGATGCAATAGCCGATCAAGGAATTCCTGCGCCATCGAGAAAATCTTGTGCACCGGATGGCAAGACCGGAACTGGCATTAGCCTCAGGAAACCAGATACCTTGGTAATAACTATTACGGAAGGTAACATTATTGGCGTTCATCATCCATACTGAAAAATCGAAATTTGATCAATCCTACAAAAAATAGAGGAGCTAAAAAAAGATTACTGAGGCAGCAGAACCGCTGCTGCCTGCACTGCCCAGTCGAAAAAGGCTTGCGGGAAGAGGCCGATATAGAGTACTGCGATGGTCGTCAAGACCAGAGCTACGACGTACCCTTTTGGCTCCGCCATCTTCGGGCCAGCTGGCTCCTTCAAGAACATGTAGCTGATGATCCGCAGATAGTAGACCAGCGACAGAGCACTGTTGAGGATAGCTAGTACTGCTAGCCAGACCAGTCCGGAGTAAATGGCTGAGCTGAAGAGCACGAACTTGCCGAAGTATCCTGCCGTAGGCGGGATGCCCGCCAGAGCGAACATGAAGATCAACATGCATAACGCAGTGACCGGCGCTCTGCTTACAAGACCCGCATAGTTGGATATATCATCCGGATCGTTGGCATCGTTCTTTGAAACCATTGACGCTACCTGAGCTGTGCCAATAAAGGCTCCCGTCTTCATCAGAGCATGTCCCAGGATGAGGAGCAAGGCTCCAGCAAGGCCAAGCTGAGCAGGCGAAATTGGGATGCCATTGAAAGCGGTTGTAGGAGCCAATCCATAGGCTTTTCCTACTACCACAAAGCCGATGGCGATGTAGCCCGCCTGTGCGATGGAGGAGTAAGCCAGGATGCGGCGCACATTGTTCTGCCAGCATGCAGCCAGGTTTCCCAGAGTCATGGTTATGGCTGCCAGTATGGCGAAGGCCAGATACCACTCCATCCGCAGGGCCATTAGAGCTACGAGCAATACCCTGAAGGCAGCGGCAAAGCCCATCTTCTTGGAGCCCGCGGCAAGCATTGCCGAGACCAGAGGAGGTGCGCCCTCGTAGGTATCGGGAGCCCACATATGGAAAGGCACCAGGGCCATCTTGAAGGCAAATCCTGCGATAACAAATAGCAGGGCAATCAATGCGGCAGGCCCAAAGTTGGCGATAGTTGCAGACGCTATAACCGTCAGCTTGGTCGATCCAGCCATTCCATAAAGGAGCGAGAAGCCAAAGAGCATGAACGCAGACGAGACCGAGCCGAAGATGAAGTACTTCATGGCGGCCTCGAGGTTCTTCCGGCTCTTGTCAAACGCGGCTAGTGCATAAGTGGACAGGCTGGCCAGCTCAAACCCCACGAACAATGTAATCAGGTCGATGGAGCTGGCAACCACCATCATTCCTACGGTAGCAAAGAGGAGCAGTGCGAAGTACTCGTCTGCACCCTTTCCTGTATACTTGGACAGTGACGCTATCACTACCAGCAGCGATACCACTAAGAAGACGACCTTGAAGAACTGAGACAGGGCATCTACCGATATGGTATCAAAGAAGAATAGGGTCGGCTTTGCAATCATAAGATTGCTGCCCACAAGGCCCAGGGCAGCTATAAGCCCCGCAGCACTCAAATAGCCCATGAGCTTGCCGCTATTCTTCATCAGGGACCCCAGCAGCACAATGAGTACCGCCAGGACTGTAAGCAACGCCTCTCCCCAGAGGGGTGCGTAGTGTGAAAAGTCCACTTCAGATCACCCCCATTTGGGATAGAGTCATAACCGGCTGCATGACTTGCGTTGCAGCTGTTCCCATCATTCCGGTGATCAGCCCTGGCTGAAGGCCGAAGATCAGAGTCAGCACTATGATCATGCTCATAGAGAACAGCTCATAGGCATGCGGGTCATGAACATTCATGTACTTCTTCAGAATCGGTCCGAACATGGCCTTTTGCATGGCCCAGAGATGGTAGGCTGCTGTCGTCACTATGCTCAGGAACACCACGATCATGGTGTAGGTCGGAAGAGTGGCGAAGGAGCCGGTCAGAACCATGAACTCGGCCACGAAGCCGCTCATGCCAGGCAACCCCAGTGAGGCCATGAATCCGGCCATCATGATGACTGCAAACTTGGGCATACGATCGGCTAGGCCTCCCAGATCGGCTATAACCCTGGTCCCTACCACGTGCTGGATTGTACCGGCGGACATGAACAGGACGCAGGTGATGATGCCGTGAGAGAACTGCTGGAACATGGCTCCCTGTATGGACATTGTTGTGAAGGCCACGGCACCGAGAGTCACAAATCCCATGTGGCTGACGGATGAGTACGCCACCAGCTTCTTGATATCCTTCTGTGCCAGCGCCAGGAAAGCCCCGTAGATGATCGATAGCACCGCAATGATGGCGATGATGGTCACGAAGGCCTTGTCAACGTGGGGCAGAATGGGCAGTATGATCCGGAAAAGACCGTACCCGCCCATCTTGAGCAGCAGGGCTGCCAGCACCACAGAGCCGGCTGTGGGAGCCTCAACGTGAGCATCCGGCAGCCAGGTATGGAAGGGGAAGGCAGGCATCTTGACCAGGAATCCCAGCAGCAGCCCCGCGAAGATGATATTGAGCAGGCTGGTTGGGAAGATGTTCTTGTCTGCTGTTGCCTTCAGGAGCGTCAGCATATCAAATGTCCTTGATCCGTCCGGCATCTGGTAGGTGAAGTACAGGGCAAATATTGCCAGCAGCATCACCAGGCTTGCCACGTGGGTGTAGATGAAGAACTTGATTGCCGCATAATCCCTTCTCGGTCCTCCCCATGATCCAATCAGGAAGAACATGGGTATGAGCACTATCTCCCAGTAGATGTAGAACAGGAAGAAGTCCAGGCTCGTGAATACACCCAGAACCCCCACTTCATTTAAGAGAAGCAGAGCAAAGTACTGATTGGGCTTTTTTGTCTCTCCCCAGGAGTATATTATTACCAATATGGAAACTATCGTGGAGAGCAGCACCAAGGGAAAGCCAATTCCGTCAACGCCAACAGTATACTTGACTCCGATGGACGGAACCCAGTTGTAGCTTTCCACGAACTGCATCATCTTTGAAGTTTTGTCGAACTCCATGTACATTTGCAGGGATAGGGCCAGAGGTATCAACGAGGCGATTAGGGCCACGAATTTGGCCTTTGATCCCGCAAAGAAGGAGACCGCCGCTCCCAAGAGGGGAATGGCGATCATCAACGAGATCGCGTTTGAGATCATATCAGGCCCACCTCCTTAGCCATAGTAATTACAACCACCAGCACCACTACTCCCAGCACCAGAGCCGTGATGTAGTTTTGCACCACTCCGCTCTGAACTTTTCTCACGTGCTGTGCGAAGCCCATCACCAAGGCGCTCAGCCAGTTCAGCCATCCGTCCACGAGCTTGATGTCGATCACGTTGCAGATCAACGCCGAGCCGTAGACTATAGTCTCGGCGAACCAGGCGGTCATGATTTCATGCTGGTAATATCCCTTCAACAGCAGCTTTCGCAGGGGATCCTTGTCCCCTGTGACCAGGCTGGGATCGAATTTTTTGACTTTATCCCAGTAGAACAGAGAGGCCGTGAGAATGCCGCCCAAAGCTACGATGATAGGCAGTATCTGGATGTACCAGGGCTCTGCAGGTTCAGCCTTGCTTTCAGCTTTGGCTCCTTCTCCTGCCTCAGAGGCTAAAGGTTCAGCTGCAGGCTCTCCTGCCAGCTTTGTCTCCTCGGCGGCATGGCCTCCAATGACAGCAAGCTCGTTGAAGTTCACGTCGTAATGTCCGAAGTTTGAATCCAGGTAGCTGTAGAAGCCTCCCTGAGCGGCAATGCCGAAACCGAAGGCGAATATCGCCAGGATCACCAGCGGGATGATCATGATCGAAGGTGATTCATGTTTGGCGTAATCGGATCTTTCCTTGCCCGTGAAGACTGTGAACCACATTCTGAAGGTATAGATGGCGGTCAGAACAGCTGCCAGCACCAGGAATATGTAGGGCAGGAAGTTGATCGCTACTCCGTACTCATAGGCGATTACTATGATCTCATCCTTGGAGAAGAATCCCGTGAAGAGCGGGAATCCGGCCAGAGAGAGGGAACCTATGAGCATGGTATACATGGTCCACTTCATGTACTTCCCGACGCCGCCCATCTCCCGCATGTCGTTGGTATTGACTGCGTGAATAACCGATCCGGAGCAAAGGAAGAGCAGGGCCTTGAAGAACGAATGGCCGATGAGGTGGAACATGGCCACACCTACAGCCATAGTCCCAACTGCAGCTCCCGTTCCCAGGCCTGCCATCATGAAGCCCAGCTGAGATACAGTCGAGAAAGCCAGCACCCTCTTGATATCGAAGGCCGTCAGGCCCATGGTGGCCGCAAACAGAGCTGTGAAAGCGCCCACTGCAGCTACTGCCGTCAGCCCGTATGGCGCGGCGTAGAAGAGCGGGAACATTCTGGCCACGAGATAGACACCGGCGGTAACCATCGTCGCCGCATGGATCATGGCGGAAACGGTAGTCGGACCCTCCATGGCATCAGGAAGCCAAACATGCAGAGGGAACTGACCGGACTTGCCCACTGCTCCACCCAATAGGCCCAGAGCGATTAGTGTCAGCTGAGCCGGTGGGATCTGGGTTAGATGAGCATAGATCACCGGGAATTGCAAGAGGTACTCGCCCGGCTTGAGAGCGATGTTCAGGCTGGCCAGGTTATTGTAGAGCAGAATTATGCCTGCCATGAACAAAACGTCGCCCACGCGCGTTGTCAGGAATGCTTTCTTGGCAGCGGCAGCAGCAGAGGGCTTCCGGTACCAGAAACCGATCAAGAGATACGAACACAGTCCCACCAGCTCCCAGAATATGAAGAGCTGAAGCAGGTTATCGGCATAGATCAGGCCCAGCATGGCAGCGGTAAACAAAGCCGCTTCGGCGAAGTATCTGGATGAGCCCGGATCGCCGTTCATGTATCCGTTGGCATAAGTGTGAATCAGTGTAACCACGAAGGTTACCATGAGAAGCATCACCAGTGCCAGAGGATCTATCAGTATGCCTACATTGAAATTGGCAAACCATGGCATGGACTGATGAATGATCTTATCCGGATACATCTCTGAGAATATCCCCAGAGATAATACAAGACCTGCAAAGGTAGCCAGAACAGTAAGGAAGCCTCCGCCTCTGGGCAGTCTACTGCCCACGAAGAGACATAACAAGAAGGCTAGTACAGGAAGTCCTACTATCAGGTATGCATAATCAGCGTACATTCCTTACCACCTCATGGCCTTAATGGTGTCCAGGTCAATAGTTCCATATAGCCTGTAAAGCGCGATCATGATTGCGAACCCAACGCCTGCTTCAGCCGCTGCCAGCGCAATGGAAAACAGGGCAAACACCTGGCCATTCACATTAGGCTGGTAGGCTGAGAAGGCAACAAGATTGATGTTGGCGCTATTGAGCAACAGCTCGATGCACATCATCAGCTTGACTCCGTTCTTCTGAGTAACGAGGCCGTACAAGCCGATGGTGAACATGATGGAGGCCAGCAATATGTAAAGCTCCAACGGTATCATCGGTAAATCTCCCTCCTTATCATCTAATGTCGCCCTCCTCAGGCAATCTCCTTTCGTGCAACCCAAACCGCTCCGACCAGGGCAGCTGTTAGAACCAGGGCCAGAATCTCAAAGGGGAAGACGTAGATGGTGAAAATCTCGAATCCAACGTCTCCAATTCCGCTCTCCGGCAACCTCAATCCCACACCTGGAGCAAAGCCTAGCGGTTGCTTTTCGCTGGCTCCCCAATTGGGGATGGAAAGCGATGCGATGAGAGCGGCCAGGAAGGCCAGGGTCAGGATGATTATCTTAAATTTCACCATGGGATTCCTCCATAATCGTCTTCCTCGTAAGCATCACTGCGAATAGTATCAGAACTCCGACGGCACCAATGTACACCAGAATCTGAGCCACACCCACAAATGGGGCATTCAGGAATATGTAAAGCGCTGCAACTCCTGCAAAGGTTCCAAGCAAGTAAAGAGCACTGTGCACTATATTCTTGGCTTGGACTGTAAGAGCCGACAGGAGCACTATGATTGCACCTATGGCCAGGAAGCTCAGGAGCTCTATGGCAAATCGAACGTCATAAGCCAAAAGTCTCTCAAGAACCGTCTTGGACCAGGGTGATAGCAATACTACCAGCGCCAGGCCGCCAAAGATCACACCAAGGGCAAGGAGCAGCACCAGTAACTCGAAGATGGTACGGATTATACTTAAGCCAGACTTTTCTGCCATCAGGACGCGCCTCCTTCTTTGGGCTCGGCTTTTGACTCTTCCTTCTTTGTCTCAGATGCGGCTGATCCTTCTTCGGGTTTGGCTTTTGCCTCCGGCTTCTTCTTCTCGGCGACAGAAGCCCCCTCTTTGGTAGGCTTCTTGGCAGCACCTTCTTTTGCCGCTCCATCTTTTGCTGCAGCTTTCTTGGCGGCTGCTTTTTCGGCTGCAATCCTCTTGGCCTCGGCTTCCAGATCTTTTACCTCTTTGTCAGAGAATCTCTTAGTCGCCAGGAAATCCGGACTCTTCACGATATCTTTTCTTTCCCAGCCTGCCATCGTGACCTTCTTGCCCATCGTGAGGCATTCCACAGGACACTCGTCTACACAAAGCCCGCAGAACATGCATCTTCCATAATCTATCTGCGGAAATTGCATCTTCTTGTTCTTGAGAGGATTTCCAAATTTGAAATGTACCATCTCAATGCAGCTGTTGGGGCAGATCCTGGCACAGGATGCACACCCGATGCATGTGGTGGCATCCAGCTCATGAATGCCTCTTTCCGCTGCAGGCAGCTCCATCATAACCTCGGGATAGAGCCTTGTAATCTCAATCTCCCGCGTGGCGGTCTTTAAAGGCCAGCTGAAGTTCTTTATCATATTTCTCTTCAACATCTCAATGCCACCTCACGCAAAGTATGATCCAATTAGAACTGCCCATCCCAGATTCAATATGGAGAGCGGCAGCATCCACTTCCATCCCAGGTCTGTAACCTGATCGATTCTGAGACGGAAGAGCGAGCTTCTGACCCAGATCATGCACCACAGAATGATTACAACCTTCATGAGAAGCCATATCAAGGGAGAGACTATGTCCAGGATAGGTATGGGTATGATCGGCCCCTGCCAGCCTCCCAGAAATAGGATCGCCAGCAGTATGGAGCCCAGAAGGGCGTTATTGTACTCCTGGAAATAGAGCAAGCCCCACCGGATTCCACTGTACTCGGTATTATATCCGGAGATGATCTCTTCTTCAGCTTCGCTCTGGTCGAAGGGAATTCTTCCCAAATCGGTGATCAAGGCAATAACGAAGATGACAAATCCGAGAGGTTGGGCAAAGGCGTACCATATAGTCTGGCTCTGCACGATCTCAACCAGATTGAGGCTGTGAGCCATGATTGCCACGGATATGACGCAGACACCCATGGGAACCTCATAGGCGATCATCCTGGCCATGCCTCGAAAAGCACCCAGAATGGAATACTTATTGTTAGAGCTGTAGCCTGCCATGAATACAGCTATCGCCATCAGGCTCAATGCAGCTTCAACATAGAGCGCACTGATATCCATATTGGCAACTACCAGCGGGATATCTTTGCCACCGATGTGCAGGGCCCCGAAGGGAATGGCTGCGGCAACGAGCATTGTGGCCATGGAGGCCACGATAGGCGCCCAGACGTAAACTCCCTTATCAGCATCACCAGGAATTATATCCTCTTTGGTGAAGAGCTTGATGGCGTCGGCGCCGAGCTGAAGTATGCCCCATCTTCCGCCCACGCGATTAGGGCCATACCTGTTGCAGAAATCGCTCAGAACCTTTCTTTCGCCCCAGATCACAAGCATGGCACCGACGTTGACCACGGCCGAGATTATCGCCGCGCCGACGACGCCTATGATCAGGGCGAATATGGCAGGTTCCTGGGCTTGGAATTGTGTGATGCTCTCAATTATTCCGTCCAAATCCTCTCCCTCCTACCTATCCGCCTCGGATGGGCAGCCGTCCATGCTGCCGGCAATGGCTACTGCATCCGCAATGTAAACGCCCTCTAAGAGCGGAGTCAAAGTCTGGAATGTAGCATAGAATGGCCCTCTGACCTTCACCCGGTAAGGCTTATCGCCACCGTCGCTGATCACATACATTCCCATCTCGCCCCTGGGGTCTTCAACCCTGTAGTAGGCCTCGCCTGCCGGAACCTTCTTGGGAATCTTGGCTTCCGTCTTGATGGGCCCTGAGGGAATCTTGTCCAGACATTGCTCGATGATATGAATGCTCTCTAAAATCTCTCTCAGCGTGACGTCGATTCTGTCCGCAGAGTCTCCTCTGGTCCCAGTTACGACCTTGAAGTCCAGATCGGGATAAACCAGTATGGGATCTTCTTTTCGCATATCATAGGCGACGCCCGCAGCCCTTAGCACTCTTCCCGAGCATCCCATTCGCTTGGCAGTGTCGGGTGCGATGGAGCCTATATTCTCCATCCTAAGAGAATAAATCGGATCTTGCGCAAAGAGCTCAATGAATTCCTCCGTTCTTGACTTCATAAAGGGCAAAACCTTTCGGCATTGCTCGGCGAAGCCTTCCGGAAGGTCATTTCTAACTCCTCCGAAGCGCACGAAGGTGTGAGTCAGCCTGGCCCCGGTAACGCTCTCAATTAAGGAGATGATCTTCTCTCTGTCCATGATCATGTACTGCCATGGTGCATAGCCGACACCTGCAACGAGCGTCAGGAACTCGCCTGTACCTATGAGGTGGCTTTGAATTCTGGAGAGTTCCTCCAAGATAACCCGGATATACTGGGCTCTCAATGGGACTTCCAGACCAAGGATCTTCTCCACTGCTCCGCAGTAGCATTCATTGTTGGAAAGAGATGCTACATAACACATCCTGTCGGTGTAGGTAATTCCCTGCAGCCAGCTCCGATTCTCCATGATCTTCTCGATGCCCTTGTGAATGTAGCCCAGATCCAGAAAGGCTTTCTTCACCCTCTCGCCCTCTACCAGGATATCCAGCAGGAAGGGACCCGGAACCATGGCATGCTGTGGACCCAGATGCATGATCATTTCGGCATCGGACTTGATCTCTTTCTCCTCTCTTTCCCGGAAAGAGGGATACTTCGGCCTCTCTTTGACTACAGTCCCTGCCTCGACTTCAGCAGGCGTGGGCGGGACATGTAATTCCATATAGCCCTCGGGTGTCGTGATCTGTATAGCCCGTTCGCCAGTTGTCAGGTCGGGATAGCCCTTGTAGTCCTTTCTCCAGGGCCATGCTCCCATCAGTTCATCCGACAAGAGCAAAGGATACTGTTCAGGATGGCCTTCGAAATTGATGCCGAACATCTCCCAGATCTCTCTTTCATACCAGTTGGCATTCCAGTAGAGGCCGGTGAGTGATCTGACAGAAGGGTTTTCTCGGGGAGTCTTCACCTTCAGCATGGCCACGACTTGATGTGCTCCATGGCTAGCCATGATCTCCACGACTTCCATCTCGTTCCTGGCGATCCAGTCCACGCCTGCAGCACCCGAGTAGTGATCAAAGTTCAATTTCGTACTCAGATGCTTGCATACATCCAATATTTTCTCCGAATCGATTGTGGCCCAGAGCCTTCGGTCCGACTCCACTCTGGAGTCCAGAACGGCTCCAGGAAATGCGGACTGGATAGAGCTCAAAACCTCGCTTGCATTTATCAAGAAAAGATCCCTCCTTTAGTAGTCTCGCTTGTCCTTGCGCTGCTTGATCTTTTCCTGGAGATTCATTAGGCCCTCAAGGAACTGCTCGGGTCTGGGGGGGCATCCTGGAATAAAGACGTCAATAGGGAAGTAATCGGCCGTATTTTGGATGATATTATAGGAATCATAGAAGGGTCCTCCCGATATGGCGCACTCGCCAATGGCAATGCACCATTTGGGCTCGGGCATCTGCTCCCAGAGATTCTTGAAGACCGGTAGATACTTCCGGGTGAGGTAGCCGGAGATGATCATCACGTCGGTTTGACGCGGTGTATTCCTCGGGATGCACCCAAATCTGTCGCTGTCATAGGGTGCCGCTCCAAAGACGAACATCTCTACACCACAGCACCCCATGGGCTGCATCAAAAAGTATACCGAATTCTTTCTGCCCCAATTGAAAATGTTTTTTATTGGTCCCATCTCGATGATCTGATGGATCTTCTCCGTAGTTGTAAACCAGGCCTCGACTACAGGTTGACCAAAGATGGTCCACTTTTCAATCTCCTCGTCGATACACACAGGCACGGGTATGACGTCGCTTATACCCAACGCAAAGCCTCCTTCTTGATAGCGTAAATAAGTCCAACCAACAGTACAATGATGAATAGGAGCATCTCGAAGACGGCAAAGTTCATCGATCCGAAGACCGTGAACTGTTGCATGGCTTTACTCGCGTAGACGTAGATCCAGGGATATAAGAATAAAACCTCAACATCGAATATCACAAAGACGATTGCGAAAAGGTAATATTGAACGCTATACTGGATCTTGGCGTCGCGTATTGGCTTCAGCCCACCTTCGTATATCGATCGCTTTTGACGGCTCGGTTTATTTGGGGCTATGATTTTAATAGCCGCCAGGGCCGCAATGGGTACTATGGCTCCCATTATCAAAAATATAATAAGTGGTATATAATAATCCACTGCCATCGGTTCGCCGGCCATTGTTTATCCTCCGTAAAAGCTAAACATAAGGCCTGGTATAAAAGGTTTATGAGAAAGAATTTCGCGTTGCACAAGTTCAATCGCAATTTTCCTGAACTATCCGGGAGATATTATCATTATTAAGGTGAATAAAATGGAGACCGTGCATCAATTGGAGATAAAGCCGGGGATGAGCATAGACGCTCTGGTGAAGGGATTGGGACATTGCGGCTTTGGAGCCAGAAGATTGGCTGAAGCCGTGGATATTTACGAAAAAATGCTTTCTGGAAATTTCACCAAATTCCTGACGCTCTCCGGCGCGATGGTTCCGGCGGGCATGAGGAATATAGTCTCGGAGCTGATTCGAAACGGATACGTGGATGTGCTGGTGATCACGGGAGCGAATCTTGTGCATGACATAATCGAGTCCTTCGGATGCCACTGCCTTGGGTCCTCCGAGTCGGATGATGCCGGGCTGCGGGCCAAAGGCATAAGCCGGATTTATGATGTATTTCTGAGGGATGAGGATTTCGTCGCTTTCGAGGAGCTGATGCAGAAAATTCTGCCGGAAGGGTCTGAGACCCTCTCCGGAAGAGAGCTTATGAGCCATATAGGCCGTCAGATCGACGACGAAAAATCCATCCTGCGAACAGCCTATGAGATGAAGGTGCCCGTCTTTTGCCCGGCCCTTCCCGACTCTATGATCGGCCTGCAGGCCTGGATGTTCAGCCAGACAAAAAGGCTCTCTGTAGACGCCTTTGCCGACATCAAGGAGATCGTGGACATCTGCTATGAAAGCGAAAAGTCAGGAATAGTAATTGTTGGTGGAGGCGTCCCCAAGAACTTTGCTCTGCAGTCGATGCTCGTCACCCCTAAGAGCTTCGACCTCGCGATCCAGCTCACTACGGACACACCCGAGAATGGAGGCCTCTCCGGCGCTACCCTTTCCGAGGCCATCTCCTGGGGCAAGATCTCAGAAAAAGCAAGTTACGTAACAGTTTATGGAGACGCAACCATAACTCTCCCGATGATGGTGGCGGCGACGATGGAGAGGCTGGAGAAAAGCAAAACTGCAAGCGATAATCAAGGATAAAATGGCTGATAATCTATTCGGTGGAAAAAAATTGGGCGGCAAAATGAACCTAAGCCTCGATCTGCAGGAAATAGAACGAACCCTCAACAGCAGGATGAAAAACCAGTTTATTAGTTGTGTCGGATCGCACATGTGGGGCATGCAAAACGAGGAAAGCGATATTGATCTCGTGATGATCTATATCGTACCTACAAGATCCATCCTGCGCGGCGAGAGGATTCGGTCCACAATTCGCCAGGAGATAGCCGACAGGGGAGGAGAAGTTTATGATACTCTAGGCTGGGAGATCGGCCATCTCATAAATCAGCTAATCAAGGGAAATGTCAACGCCATCTGGTATGTAACAAGCCCGCTCCACGTGAAGCCTTCTATTGTCCAGGAGGAGCTATCATCCCTGGTGCAGTCCAACCTCTGCCGGCAGACCTATCACTCGATTAAGGGGATGGCGGAAAGCCAGATTAAATCCGAGACGGGGGCAGGGGCGGCCAAAAAGCCGGGAAAGGGCTACAGGACTGCACTCCGGACAATAGACTTCGGAATTGCTCTCCTCAAAGAAGGTAGAATTTGTTTTGCGCCTGTTTTTCATACACCAGAATTCGTAGAGGTTATGGAAGAGATGCGTCAGCTTGACGAGGCATATGAATCCAGCCGCCTGCCGGATCTGCCCGATGAGGAAGCCTTTCGAGATTATCTCTTAAGGCTGCGACTCGATGAGATGGGGCCAGGAACGGGCTAGCTGTCGAAGCCAGGAAGAAAGAAGACCGCAAGAGAAATGATCACTAGTCACAATACCTATAAACAACAAAATAGATTGAGAGATAATTAATAATTGCAGGAGGATCGGCAAAATGAGTGGGAGGTTATTTTCTTGGAGATAGTAGTAGGCATCAGCGGGGCTTCGGGAGCGCAGTACGGAATTCGGCTCTGCCGGGCTTTGCAGGAGAAAGGCTGCATAACTCATCTAGTAATCACCGATTCAGCTCGAAAGATCATAGAGATCGAGACCGATTTTCAGCCGGAAGATGTGGAACGTCTGGCCAGCTACGTTTACGCACCACGCGATTTTGCAGCGCCCATAGCCAGCGGCTCGCATCTGATCGATGCCATGGTCGTCATCCCCTGTAGCATGGGAACTTTATCAGGGATTGCATGCGGCTCATCGGATACGCTCATCACCCGATGTGCGGACGTCTGTCTCAAAGAAAAGAGGAGACTGATTCTTGTTCCCAGAGAAACTCCCTTGAGCCTGGTGCAGCTTCGCAATATGGTCGCAGCCAGCGAAGCCGGTGCCGTGATCCTTCCCGCATGCCCTGCCTTCTACTCCAAGCCCCAGAGTTTGGATGAATTGGTGGATGTGCTGGTGGGTCGCGTGATGGATCTTATCGGGATAGAGAACGATCTCTACAAAAGATGGAAAGGACATTCCTAAAGGAAATGCTTATAACCGTATGAATCAGAGCGAAGATAAGGTGAATTAGATGAAGTGTGCGCTCTGTCTTGTTGAAAAGGAGACTGTTCCTGTTAAGCTCAACTTAGCTACTATTCACGGCCCCAAGGACGAGATGTTCAGCATCTGCAAGGAGTGCCTGGACCTGGCCCATCAGGCCTATATAGATAAGGATTTCCTGGCCGTCAAGGCAGGATCCAATGCAGCGCCCCATGGCGCCCACGGGGATGCGCACGGCGCGCATCACTAATCAATTTTTTGGCTCTTAGTGGTAGTAAAAATTTCATGAAATCAGTTTCTTTCTAAACTAAAGTATATATCTATTAATTATTTAAGGGCTTGTTGGCAACCCTTCTGCCTGAGTCGTCCGTTGCCCGGCCAGCAGAGGGAAATACGAACGCCAACATAATACAACACAAAGAATATGCCGGACAATATTACCACCAGCCAGGGTCATCCCATCAATGATGACGAGAACTCTCAGACCGTCGGGGAGCGCGGTCCGACCCTTTTGCAGGACTTCCAGTTCATCGAGAAGATAGCTCACTTCGATAGGGAGCGGATTCCTGAGAGGTTGGCAGCGGGGCTAGTAGCCAAGGGCTTAGGCCTTTAGAGAATGACTCATTGAGACGAGCTTGAAGGACATCCCAATCCGTCGAGTTCGTCCAATGCCAGTTCTAGTTGGTCGGGTCCAATCGGCCATTGGATTAAGGACCTGAAATGGCAGTTGAAAAAGCATTATCGACAGGCTAAAAAGGGATTCAGTCCTTGCAATAGACATGCCTATATACATCATACATTCAATATCATTATGGTATTATTTCGTGCAATGCTCTAAAGCCCGAACCCCTTCATCAGCTAAAGTTTGAGGAATTCTAGCCGACCTGAAGATCAGCAATTAATGGCACCATGGAGCAACAAGACCCAGGAGCCGATATCATAGGCCAAAATATCGTTCTCAAGAGCTTAAATCGCCGCGCGGGCCGCGCCAACGGCGATGCTTTTCTGAATAAGTTTAGCTATGAACAGCCGCTGCATTCTGATCTCTTCAGCACCGGCCAGATGAAGGAGCATGCAAAGGGGCTTGCAGAACGGGATGAGATCGATCTGAGGCCTAACAAGGACTTGCTCTTGCCTAGATTGAATGAGAACGAAAAGATCCTGCTACATGTTTACGAGCTGCTTACTGATGCTGCGAATTCGCATCTCAGAATGGCCCCCGTGTCTAAGTGGTTCCTTGATAACTTCTATAAAATAGATGGGCAGGGTCGAATAGCCAGGCTTCACCTGCCTAAGAATTATAGCAAGAATCTCCCCCACTTGCTTAACGGGCCGCTGGCCGGGTATCCGCGAGTTTATGGCCTTGCCACAGAGCTGCTACTCCATACGGATGGCCGAATGGATGCAGAACGCCTGAAAGGTATAGTTGAGTCATATCAGACGGTCAGCATACTGAGCCTGGGCGAGCTATGGGCAGTTCCAGTAATGCTCCGCCTGGCATTGATCGAGAACCTGCGGCGCATATCTCTGCGCATAGCGAAAACCAATAACGAAGGGAACCTGGCCGGCAATTGGGTTGATAAGATAATTGATGCCGCGGCGAGCGACCCTGAGAACATGATCGTTGTAGTGGCGGATTTTACCCGATCAGATCCACCATTGTCCGGCCCTTTTATCGCTGAATTCGCTCGAAGGCTGGAAGGACAGAGCATGACTTTGGCTCTCCCGTTAACATGGATCCAAGAGCGTCTATCCGAAATGGGAAAAACCATCGGGCAGCTGATTCAGCAGGATATCCAGCAAGAGGCTGCTGATAAGGTCTCTATAGGCAATAATATCGCAAGCTTCAGTTTTCTTGAGTCCTTTGACTGGCGCGAATTCGTAGAGGGATGCAGTGCTGTGGAAAAAGCACTCGATCTGGACCCTGCCGGCGTATACAGCCAGATGGATTTCGCAACCAGGGATCGCTACCGTCATGCAGTTGAAAAGATCGCAAGACATTGCTCGCTCTCCGAGGAGGATGTGGCGCACAATGCAGTAAAACTGGCTCAGGAGAGGCTGGAGACGTCAGGAAGTGATGATCGATGTGCTCATGTTGGATTTTACCTGATAGATAAGGGGCTTCCAAAACTAGAGAGAACTGTCGGAATGAAACGGTCGCTGAGTGCATCCTTTGCCAGAACAGTTTTCCGATTTCCACTTTTTAGCTACGCAGGAGCAATAATGTTGGCTACAGCCTTAACTGCGACCGATATACTTCTGACTCTGGCCCCAAAGCTCGCACCAAACGAATGGATACTGGTCCCGGCAACCATATTCCTTGTGCTTTGCATGAGTAGTCCAGCAGTCGGTCTGGTGAACTTGCTGGTGACTATGCTGATCAAGCCCCATGTTCTTCCCAGAATGGATTTCTCTTCAGGTATTCCAGAAGAGATGAGCACTCTGGTAGTAGTGCCATCGCTGCTGACCGATCCTGAAAGAGTCGCCTTGTTGCTGTCAGGTTTGGAAATTCGATACCTGACAAACCGAGATAAAAATCTCTACTTCGGCCTTCTGACAGATCTTGCCGACGCCGAGCAGGAGGTTTTGCCAGAGGATGAGCATCTATTGCATTTGGCCCAAAATGGAATTGAGGCTCTGAACAAAAATTACCCGGGGAGGGTCTTCTTTCTCATCCCCCGCCAGCGCAAATGGAGCTCCCAGGATGAGATCTGGAGAGGTTATGAACGAAAAAGAGGCATAATCGAGGAGCTCAACTCATTGCTTAGAGGCAGGTCAGAAAATAGTTTCTCTCGAATTACTGGCAATGTCTCGATCCTTCCTCGAATAAAGTACGTCATCACACTTGACGAAGACACCAAGATGCCCTACGACTCTGCTCGGATTCTGGTAGAGACTATGGCTCACCCTCTCAACCGTGCCCGGTTCGATGAGTATAAGAGATACGTTGCTGAGGGCTACGGCATTCTCCATCCCCGCCTGAGCGCAGGCATGCCTGAAACAGACAGATCGAGGTTTGTTAAGCTTTTTGGAGGTGAGCCTGGCATTGATTCATACACGCGGGAGGTCTCGAATGTTTATCAGGACCTTTTTGGGGAAGGTTCCTTTTCCGGCAAAGGGATCTATGATGTGGACGCCTTCATGCAGTCTCTGGGAAGACGTTTTCCTGATAATCTGATCCTGAGCCATGATCTTCTGGAGGGAAGCTATGCCAGAGCAGCACTGGTTAGCGATGTGCAGTTCTACGAGGACTATCCCTACCGCTACTCCTCAGACGTAAGCCGGAGGCACAGATGGATTAGAGGGGACTGGCAGATTGTAAACTGGCTTCTTATGCGGGTGCCAGGCCCAGAGGGAATAGTTGTAGATAATCCCATCTCAGGGCTGTCTCGCTGGAAGATTCTCGACAACCTTCGACGCAGTCTGGTGCCACCATCCCAAATTTTTCTGTTGTTCCTGGCATGGTTGATGCTGCAGCATCCTTTGCTTTGGACCTACGTTGTGATAGGAGCGGTTCTGGTCTTGCCGGTGCTGGCTTGCATTCGAGCAATCCTTAATAAATCTGCCGAGGTACCCTTGGATCAGCATCTGCGTTCTTCTGGGAGAGCGATTGCCAGAAATCTTGCCCAGGCGGTGCTCAGCCTTGCCTTTTTGCCATACGAAGCCTTCTTCAGTCTGGATGCAATTGTGCGTAGCTCTTGGCGAATGCTCTTCACCCATAAACGGCTATTGGAATGGAACTCTTCGAGCAGCTCCGAGAGCAATGGGCGAAGTGATCCGGTGGGATTCTACCAGTCGATGTGGATAGCCCCAACAGTTGCCATTGCCATGGCTTTGTCTCTCGCCTTCATGCGTACTGATGTGCTCAATATCGTCTGGACGCTGCTGGTATCTTGGAGCCTTGCTCCTGCCGTTGCCTGGTGGATCAGCCTGCCTCTTGATACACCTAAAGCAAAGCTGAGCCTGGATCAGACGGTCTTCCTGCGCAAGCTCTCAAGAAAGACATGGAGGTTTTTTGAGACGTTCGTCGGGCCTGAAAGCCACTGGCTCCCGCCGGATAATTTTCAGGAGAAACCACGATCTTTGATTGCGAATGGTACATCGCCCACAAATATGGGGCTGTCGCTGTTGGCAAATCTAGCGGCATACGACTTCGGCTTTATTTCAACTGGGAAGCTGATAGAGCGAAACGCCTCCACCCTCGAAAGCATGATCGGCCTGGAGCGATTCCAAGGGCATTTTTACAACTGGTACGATATTATGCTGCTGGAGCCGATGCAACCCAAATATATCTCAACTGTGGATAGTGGTAGCCTATCAGGCCATCTGCTGACACTGCAGCAAGGGATGAGGGAGCTTGCGAAAAGAAAGATCTTGCCGGAACAGATCTTTGACGGCCTCAGGGATACGCTGCTGATCCTCAGGGATTCCGTCACAGGGGATGAGACAACTGAAGACTGCCAAGAGCAAATCGTATCTATGCAATGGATCGAAGAAATCGACCGTCTCCTAGCAGAACTTTCGTCGCCTCCAGGCACCCTTTCGGCAGCATGGCTACTGCTTGACCAGCAGATGAGGAACATCTCGGGGTTATTAGACCTGCTGGGACCGAAAGTGAATGATGAAGTGTTGCTGTGGGCCTGGGCTTATGAGCGACAGCTCAGGGACCATCTGGATGATCTGATCCTCATGGCTCCGTGGCTTATGCTGCCTTTGTGGGTTATGGTTCATCCACTCGATGAAGAAGCCTTGACCGAAGCCTCGACAGAAAGGACAAGAATGCTGAGCCAATTGCAGGCGGAGATGCTCCGGCTTGATAGCATTCCGAACCTAGGAGAGATTCCAGGGTTAACTGCAGAGCTGGTGACGAAGATAGACCAGATTCTTGGCTCCATTCAGAGCATGTCTCAAGAAGAGAGAGACTGGTTCCTCCAGCTCGATCATATGATCACCAAGGCGGGGGATCTAGCCCGCAAGAGGATAGCATCAATCGAGAAGATTGCAGAGGACTGTAGAAACCTTGCGGACATTGATTACGATTTCCTCTTTGATAAGTCGCGTAAGCTTCTGGCCATTGGCTACTACGCCAGCGACCTCAGACGCGATGAGAGCTGTTATGAGAACTTGGCATCTGAGGCCAGGCTGGCCAGCTTTGTAGCAATCGCCCAGGGAAGGCTCCCGCAGGAGCATTGGTTTGCGCTTGGACGCCTGCTAACAGACGTTGATGGAATGCTGACTCTGCTATCTTCAGCCGGAACAATGTTCGAGTATCTCATGCCTCAACTGATCATGCCTACCTATGAGAACACCCTCTTAAGCCAGACCTATAGAGCGATAGTCAGGCGACAAATCGAATACGGTAAGCAGCAAGGCGTTCCCTGGGGCATCTCGGAAAGCGGCTACAATATCATAGATATCAACCAGATTTACCAGTACAAAGCTTTTGGAGTGCCCGGACTCGGGTTAAAGCGAGGGCTGGCAAAAGACCTGGTTGTAGCACCTTATGCTTCTGCCCTGGCTTTGATGGTCTCACCAGCCAAGGCCTGCCTCAATCTGCAACAAATGGCAAGTGATGGTTATCTCGGTGAATATGGCTTTTACGAGGGCATCGATTATACTCCAACCCGTCTTTCTGGGGACGAGACCCGCGCAATTGTGCAGTCCTTTATGGCCCATCACCAGGGCATGAGCTTCCTATCTCTGGCTTACGTGCTTCTAGATCGACCTATGCAAAGAAGGTTCATGGCCAACCCGATCTTCCAGGCTGCTGATCTGCTTCTCCAAGAAAGGGTTCCGAAAGCTTCGCCTTTCTATCCCCATGCTGCCGAGGCCTCAGCAGCAATTTGGAGGACTGGTATGCCGAAGCGACAAGAGGCCTTCCGGGTCTTCACGGATCCGAACAGCTCCTCGCCTGATGTACATCTTCTCTCCAATGGCAACTACAAACTGATGATCACGAGTTCCGGCGGAGGGTACAGTCGCTGGAAGGATATTGCAGTCAACCGCTGGAATGGTGACAGCACCCGTGACAATGAGGGGCAGTTCATCTATATCCGAGACCTGGAGAGCAATGAGGTATGGTCGGCAGGATATCAGCCTACTTGCAGAAATGAAGCGACTTATCAAGCCATATTCCAGGGGTCCAAAGCGGAGTTCAGATTAAGAGCTTTTGAAGTCGACGTCCATACTGAGATTGTTATCTCGCCTGAGGACGACGTAGAGCTACGCAGCATCAACCTCAACAACCACTCATCGACCAGACGGACGATAGAGCTGACTAGCTATGCAGAGGTAGTTCTGACAACACCAGCGGCCGATGCGGCTCATCCTGCTTTTAGCAACCTGTTCGTAGAGACGGAGATCGTTCGCAAAAGATCGGCCATACTCTGCACGCGTCGACCGAAATCGAAGGATGAGAAGACATACTGGATGTTGCATATGATCGCAGCCGATAAGATAAATGAGGCAGAGGTTTCCTTTGAGACGGATCGGAGCCGGTTCATAGGCAGAGGAAGAACCACAGCAAATCCCGCCGCAATGATAGGGAAAATGGTCCTCTCTGATAGCGAAGGTTCCGTCCTGGACCCCATCGTTTCAATCAGATACATTATAACGATCGACCCGAAAGAGAAGGCCAGGGTGAACTTCATCACGGGCATGGCAGATACCAGAGATCTGGCTTTGGGGCTGATTGAAAAATACCATGATCCCGGCCTGACAGAACGTGCACACAGCCTGGCCTGGACTCACAACCAGATGGTAATGCAGCAGCTCAATATCACCGAAACCGATATGGAAGCTTATCTGCGCCTTGCCGGCGCTGTAATCTATCCCGGCTCAAACTGGCGCGCAGCCACGAGCAGTCTCTTGAACAATCAAGGCGGACAGTCGGCTTTATGGGCATACGGTATCTCGGGCGACATCCCAATTGTCCTTCTCAAGATTCAGGATCGATCTTACATCGATTTGGCGCATCAACTCATGAGGGCTCATGCCTACTGGCATATCATGGGTCTGGCAGTAGATCTGGTGATCTGGAACGGCGGCAGCACAGGGTACCGGCAGCAGCTTCAGGACGACATCATGGACCTGATATCAAGCACAGATCCACTAGCGAGGGACTGGCTGGGGAAGGTCTTCGTGATACCCGGTGATGAGATATCTGAAGTGGCCGGAATCCTTTTACAGGCCGCTGCTCATGCCGTCTTCTCCGATGACAGGGGAACATTCGAGGAGCAGCTAGATCGTAAAAATAGACTATATGTAACGGTCCCGATTCTAAATCCTAAAAAAGAATTCCGGGTCGAGAATTATAACCTGACAAAGTCTACGGGTCATGATCTGATATTCTTCAATGGCCTGGGCGGATTCACAAAGGACGGTCGAGAGTACATAATCAGGATCGCTCCAGGACAGGAGACTCCGGCTCCCTGGTCGAATGTTATAGCAAACCCGCACTTTGGGACGGTGATCTCAGAATGCGGAGGAGCCTATACATGGGGCGAGAACTCACAGCAGTTCCGTCTCAGCCCCTGGTATAACGATCCTGTAAGCGACTCCAGCGGCGAGGCTATGTACATTCGTGACGAGGAGACAGGCCAGTTCTGGTCCCCCACAGTGCTGCCCGCACGCGGAGAGACGCCTTACACCTGCAGGCATGGCTTTGGTTATAGCGTCTTCGAGCACAAAGAATTGGGGATTGCATCTGAGCTTTGGATATATGTAGCAATAGATGCACCGGTAAAGTTTTGCAGGCTCGTTGTCCGTAATGAATCAATTGGTCCCCGTCATCTATCTATTACAGGTTTTGTCGAACTGGTTCTCGGAGAGAAGCGCACAAAGTCCGAAATGCACATAAGCACAGAGATCGATCCAAGGACGGGAGCCCTCTTTGCCAGGAATCCTTACAATACGGATTTTCCTGGAAGGGTGGTCTTTTTGGATGTCAATGCGGACCATGTCAGCTTCACCGGTGATCGACTCGAATTCCTGGGACGAAACGGAAGTATGGCCAGACCTGACGCCATGAACCGAGAGCGATTCTCCAATATGGTAGGTGCGGCCATGGACCCGTGCCTAGCCCAACAGGTCAAGATCGATCTGGCGGAAGGAGAAGAGAGAGAGATCGTCTTCACCCTTGGAATGGGACGGAACATGGATGATGCACGAAACCTGATCAAGCGTTTTCGAGGGTCAGGTCCCGCACACTCTGCGCTTGAAGCCGTCTGGAATTACTGGAACCGCACCCTCGGCGCAGTGCGCGTAGAGACTCCAGATATGTCTTTGAATGTACTCACCAATGGTTGGCTCATCTACCAGACACTGGCCTGCCGCATTTGGGCGCGTAGCGGATACTACCAGTCAGGAGGAGCCTTTGGCTTCCGGGATCAGTTGCAGGATTCGATGGCCCTGATCTACACCGAGCCTCGTATCATGCGCGAGCACCTGCTACGATGTGCTGCCCAGCAATTCGGGGAGGGAGATGTCTTGCATTGGTGGCATCCGCCATCGGGAAGGGGCGTGCGCACGCACAGCTCCGATGATCGACTTTGGTTGCCGCTGGCCGTATATATCTACGTCACAGCTACTGGAGACAAGGTAGTACTGGATGAGCGCGTTAACTTCATTGAGGGCAGACCTCTTAAACCAGAGGAGGAAGCGAATTACGATCTGCCCATAAAGTCGGAAGAGTCCGGAACCCTTTATGAGCACTGCATTCGAGCCATCAGGCGCAGCATGCAGTTGGGAAAGCATGGCCTGCCGCTCATGGGCTCTGGCGACTTGAATGACTCCATGAACCGGGTAGGTTATCAGGGCTTGGGCGAGAGCGTTTGGTTGGCTTTCTTCCTCTACCATGTGCTGGTAAAATTCTCAGAGATCGCTCTGATGAATACTGACAGAAACTTCGCAGATATTTGCAAGAATGAGGCTGCCCGTCTCCGTCAGTCTATCAGAGAGAACGGGTGGGATGGCCGCTGGTATCTCCGTGCCTATTTCGATAGCGGAGAGCCCCTGGGGTCTGCTGCCAACGCGGAATGTCAGATCGATTCCATCTCACAGAGCTGGTCTGTTCTATCCGGGGCAGGAGATCCGGAGAGATCGAAGACGGCTATGGGGGAAGTGGATCGCCTTCTGGTCAATAGAGATGCTTCGCTGATACAGGTTCTGAAGCCGCCCTTCGATAAGTCAGACACTGATCCTGGCTATATCAAAGGCTACATCCCAGGAGTGAGAGAGAATGGAGGTCAGCAAACTCAGGCAGCCGTCTGGGTGGCCATAGCTTTTGCCGCCATGGGCGACAGCCTCCGGGCCTGGGAGCTGCTGGATATGATTAATCCAGTGAATCACGGCTCAACTCCGGAACAGGTGGCAATCTACAGAACCGAGCCATACGTCATGGCGGCCGATGTCTATGCTATGCCGCCGCATGTTGGGCGAGGCGGATGGACTTGGTACACGGGAGCTGCGGGCTGGATATACCGCCTAATAATAGAATCGCTGCTCGGACTGAGGCTAGATGTTGACAGGCTACGCTTCACCCCTTGTCTTCCGGCAGATTGGAAGTCTTTTCTCTTGCATTATCGCTATAGAGAGACGTTCTACCACATAACAGTTACGCGGCCGGGGCCGGGATGCGAGGAAATTAGCGTGGCGGTTGACGGCCAGGTGAAAAGCGATGGAGCAGTTCTCCTCGTTGATGATCACAATGAACATTTCGTCGAGGTAATGGTAGGATAAAATAGTATTGAAGGTGCCTACTCAAATTATACTGGCTTCCCAGTCATTCAACCGTCTCCCAGTGGGCATGAGGTCTCTCTGGTTTATGTAGAATAGAACAATATAGAATAGAGGGCCATGACCCAGGGAAACCACTCTTATTGCTCAGGATTCCCACTCAGTCCTTGCAAAAAGGGTCAAAGATTCCACATGTTTAGGCCGAAAGATCTGATAGAAACGATTAAATATTTATAATTACTATCCATTATTAACTCAAATAATTCTCTATTGGCTCTTTAGATGGAAGTTCAACAGGATGGTGAGCTATGACTAATCAGGGTGGTAATTCAGACATCTCCCGAGCATTGGATAAAAAGGCAGGAGATCTCAAAGGATCCATCAGAGAGGGTGATATCCCTGAGACTGCTCAACAATCGCAGCTTATTGGCCAGGGAGTAGAATTCCTAGACCAGTGGGTGCTTGATAAGGCTATTGAAATCTTCAATCGGGTGCTAGCCACAGATAGGACAAATGAGTCTGCACTGGCTGGAAAGATAGCAGCTCTAAGGAAGATGCAAAGGTTCAAGGATGCTGAAGCACTGGTACAGGAATCCCTTGATCTCCATCCCAATAGCACTGCCATCCTCAATGAACGCGGCTGGATATACATCGACCAGGAGAATTTTGAGGGGAGTTTAGAAACTTTCAGTAAAGTGCTTGAGGCAAAAAATGATGACGAGATTGCCCTTCAGGGAAAGATCGCCTCCCTGAGAGGTCTGAAGAAATATGACGATGCTGAGGATTTGGTAGATAAGGGCTTGAAACTTCATCCCAACAGTATCTTAATTCTAAATGAAAGAGCCTGGATTTATTTCAATCGGGATAATTATAATGATGCGCTCAACTGTTTCAACAAAGTGCTTGGTATAAGTGAAGATGACCAGACTGCCTTTCAGGGAAAGATCGCTTCCCTAAGAAAGAATCAGAAATATATCGAATCTGAAGAACTGATAGCCAGGGCATTAGATAAGCATCCTAACAACCCTGCGATTGCAGGTGAGAGAGCCTGGATATACCTGGAAAAGAACGAAATAGAGAGCGCTGAGAAATATTTCGCGGATCTGGTTCATAAGTACCCTTATAACATTAAGCTAAAGCTATCCTACGTGGAGGTCCTATTCATCCTGAACAGGACAAACGAGCTCCTGGAGATCATGAAGGAGCTTAAGAGTTCGAACCCCGACAATTTCGAGGTTAGGATGGGGATGATAGTAGCTCTAAGAAAGATGCAAAAGTTCAAGGATGCCGAAGCACTGGTACAGGAATCCCTCGATCTAAACCCCAATAACACTGACATCCTCAAAGAACGCGGCAGAATATACCTCGACCAGGAGAATTTTGATGGGAGTTTAGAAACTTACAATGAAGTGCTCAAGGCAAAAAATGATGACGAGATTGCCCTTCAGGGAAAGATCGCCTCCCTGAGAGGTCTGAAGAAATATGACGAAGCTGAGAATTTGGCAGACAAGGGCTTGAAACGTCATCCCAATAGTACCTTAATTCTAAATGAAAGAGCCTGGATATATTTCAATCGGAAGAAATACAATGACGCACTCAGATGCTTCAATAAAGTGCTTGAGATAAGGGAAGATGACCAGACTGCCATTCAGGGAAAGATCGCTTCCCTAAGAAAGAACCAAAATTATACCGAATCTGAGGAACTGATAGCCAAGGCATTAGACAAGTATCCCAAAAACCCTGCAATTGCAGGTGAGAGAGCCTGGATATGCTTCGAAAAGAATGATCTGGAAAAGGCTGAGGAATACTTCGCAGACCTGGTTCATGAGTACTCTTATAACATAAAGTTAAAGCTATCATATGTGGAGGTTCTAATCTGGCGGAACAGGACTGATGATGCCTTGGAGATAATGGAGGAGCTTAAGAGCTCGAACCCCGACAACCTTGAGGTTAGAGAGAAATTAGGGCGTGTCTACCTCCGACGGAGAGATTTGCCAAAGGCCAAAGAGGAGTTCGAGTTCATCAAAAAGAGAGTTCCCCAAAACATTTTCAATTTCAACAACATCGGATTGATCTATTTCAACCAGGGCCGCTACAGGGAGGCTGAAGATTGCTTTCGCCGTGTCCTGGCAGCCAGATCGAACGATCCACTTGTCAGCGTAAATCTGGCACGCACTCTTATAAGACAAATTGACGAAGGCATTCTCAATAAGGAATCGATGAAGGAGGCTGAAGGACTCTGCAAGGAAGCTCTCAAAGTAGACTCGCACCAGGCACAAGCATTCGGCTGTCTGGGAGTAATTGAGTTCAAGAGGGGCAACCTCGGCCAATCAGAGCATTACCTTAAAAAATCGATATCAATTAGCCCGAGAGAAGGTAGCTACACGGACCTTGGTGCTCTTTACATGCAGATGGGGGAGCCGGAGGAATCCGAGAAATGCCTAATGAAGGCCCTGAATGCGGATAGCCAGGATTCACAGGCCTATGCAGTTCTAGGGAGCCTCCACCTGCAGAGCAACGGGACCCAAGATGCTATAAGATCTTTTAGAAAAGCGATCAGGGCAGATACTAATAATGAATACGCTCATAGGGCTTTAGCTGTGGGGCTTATGCAAGCAGGAGACCTGGGTGATGCTGAAAAAGTCCTAAGAAAAGCACTTCAGTCTTTAGATGAGCCCAAACGGTGGCGTCTTCACCTCACCTATTCCCAGTTATTGACGCGTCTTGGTGATGCCAATCACGATGATCTATTCTATAAGGATGCGCTGAAAGAGATAAATATAGCTAAGAAGATTAACTCTAAACACCCCGATCCATACTTCTACTCAGGAATCGTGAACTACAAGTGCAAGAATTATTTTTATGCCTGGCTAGACATGCGTTCCTGTAAAGAAATAGATAAGGACTATTTAGAGGCAGATCGTAATGAACGATTGATCCAATCGCTTCTGGTGGATGAGTACGTCAAGAGCAGCTACCCGGGAAGCATTCTAGCTGGGGTTGCCTCTGCAGGACTGCTCTACGTCATATGGACTAATTATATCTCCTACGGTGAAAGCAAGATCCCAGTGAATATCTTGATGATCTTAACGCCTATACTACTGGGCCTTATCATTATTTCGAGCCTGCTGCCTTCTCTGATCAAGCTTAAGCTTCCTGGGATTGAGGCTGAGCTATCACGGACCAACATTAACCAACCTGAAGAATCGATGCAATTTGGGCCCTCTGCAGGGATTGGGTTCAGCGGTTTCACCTCATCCATCGACGCAGGCCTGCGCTAGTCTGTGAACTAGAGCTTACTTACTCTAATTCCTCCACGATATGCCGCCATGGGAGATAGTCTCCGGGCCTGGGAGCTGCTGGATATGATCAATCCATTGGATCATGGCTCGACTCCTGGAACAGGTAACAATCTACAAGACGGAGACATACGTTGTGGCTGCCGAGGTCTATGCTATGCCTCCACATGTCGCGTGGGGTGGGTGGACCTGGTACACGGGAGCGTCGGGATGGATGTACCGGATCATTGTGGAATCGCTGCTCGGAATGAGGCTGGATGTGGACAGGTTGCATTTTGCCCCTTGTATTCCGGCTGATTGGAAGTCGTTTGTGCTACACTATCGCTACATTGAGACATTCTACCACATTAGGGTCGAGAGGGCTGGTAGTGGCTGCAAGGTGGCAAACGTGACGGTAGACGGCCTGGAGCAGAATGACGGGGCGGTGCACCTGAACGACGACCGGAAGGAGCACAATGTGGAGATAAAGATGGGATGAGGTCACAATGGAATCGCGATCGAGATAGCGGCCTCAGATTGATGTTTGCGTCTTTAGGTCTTTGAGCTCTTAGGCTGAGAAAGATATTTAGCTTAAGGTGAGAGAATTACTATGGAAAATATGCGAAGATATGAGGTATGTAAATGATTGGAGTATGTCCTGGATGTGGAAAGCCTTTCCGAGTAGAGCAGGCAAAAAGCGGAGAAGGATTGGTTTACTGTGAAGATGTATGCATCAGCCCGGCTGATATGCCCACTGGCGTCCGGATGATGCCAGACCAGGCCACGAAGCTTTACGTGGATGGAAATATGAATGCGATGAACCGTGAGCAGTATATAAAGACGCATGGATTTGATCCGGAGCCGGTGATGATGGCCGTCAACAAATGGCGTGAAGAGAAGATCACGCAATGGGCAGCCTCAATCGGAAAGAGTGGAGAGGAAGTAGACCAGTGGATCAGAAGACTAAGTGATATAAAGCATTGAAGCTAAAGCTTAGGGCGGAACAAGACTGCAATGCTGCGATCCTGTTAAATCTAATTTTTTTATTTTTTTAATCTTTTTGAACCGAAGGATGGATCATTTGACTAAACGAGAAACTGTCCTCGATGTCAGAGAAACAATATCTTAAGCTCATTAATATCTTGCAGATAAGCCATAGACACGACCGGTAAATATTTATGAGGAAAAAGCCAAAAAATCGCTCAGAGGTACTATGTCAGGAAAGTGATTATATTTGGAAGAAATCGGCATGAAAACTAAAACAGGATCAACGCTCTTAATACACCATCTTAGCGATATCCATATTGGGAAAGATCATTATGAAGCGATTAATAGATACCAAAATATTGTTTCCAAGGACGAAAAACCTCGAAATCTTGATTTGTACTTAAGACATCTCAGAGATCACCCGGATAACTTGCCGGATCTTATAATAATATCAGGAGATCTTACATCAGATGCTTCTCCGGACGATATGAGAAAAGCGGAAGATTACATCCGGGATATTAAAAAGATACTCGAGAAAAGGAAACCTTATTGGCGCAGAAACAAGGAGTACCCCTATATTCTAATGGTTCCAGGAAACCATGATTTAGATTGGAGCAAAGGTTCCAACGAAGAAAAAATAGAGCGATATGCACAAATGGCTCAACGACTCTCCGATGAAGGTGTGCTCTCTGCAAAATATTTATCTGAAGATTTGCCAGTGTATTGTGATTTCGGAGATGATTGCAACCTTTTTGTATATTTGCTAAATTCCACTTCGTTAGGTGGAGTGAAGGATCCAAAAATTGACCTGATTTACAGATACATTTCTGAACCCTATAACTCTGGCAGGCCGCAACCAAAAAACGAATCAGGAGACGATTTTAATAGCGCATTGGAGTCTCTTAAAGAGGGAACCCGGATAGATCCTGGATATATATCTCCAAAGGATCTCCGCCAAATGGAAAAAGTATTGAAGGAATTTAATGAGAAAAACAAAAGCAAAAACCGTCTCAAGGTAGCTGTAATGCATCATAATCTGTCGAGCGTACCCACAGATGACATAGAGAAGTTTGATGCTATAATTAACATTGGTGAAGTAAAAAATTCTCTTAGGAATTGCTGTTTTGACATAGTATTTCACGGCCATAGACACCATACACATAGTTGCCACGAAAGAGATCTGGCACAGAAACAAGGTCAGGCACATGGGATGTACATTCTCGGTGGAGATACCCTTGGAAGCAAGCAGGAAGCACCATTCACTGAAGTTCAACTATATGAGACAGAGAGAGCACATGGCAAAGAACTCCCTGAATGTCGATTTACCGTGAGAAATTACCACTTCGGTACGGCTGGGTACGATAGAACAGATGAGCCCTCAATTGAAGAGATCATTGATGGTCAGATGAAGGCCGAGGTTGGAGAATTGCTCAAGAGTCTCGGTCGTAATGTTTCAATATCAGATATAAAGGATCCAGAGCATTTGAAGCATAGCATAAATATGATTCAACCACCGCTTCAAGATCTTCAAAACAAACTTCGCGCCTGGGGGGAAGAATCTGACGAATGGATTAAGCATTTTAATGACTTATTGGATAGATATAGCTGTATTTATGCGACTGACTATTATCCCCGTTCCTCATTGGGTAGCCCCAGGTTCAATAAGTACCTCAGGAAACAATATGCATCCAGACTAATGAAATTGAAATCAAAGTCAGATCAGTCTGATAAGTGTCTTAGATTCTCAAAGCCGGTCTATGATGCAATTATGAAAACTCATTGGCATCCGGATCCAATAATGTGGCCCAAATATGAAATAAAGGAAAAAGACCAAAATCCAGGCGACGATGATCTAGAGATAGCTAGGATACTTATTAGGCCTAAAGCCACGCGGAACGAAACCCAAGAGCTGGAGAATCTGGACTTTGATCACAGGATTTTTGCTATCCCGCTATTTGTTCTTTGTAGTAAACAATTAAAGCCCGGACAGATGGTTGACTGTGCAATTGGGTTTGATAAGAGCGGCGAAATAATCACGAGTTATGAATACAAAGAAAGGGGAGGAAAAGGAAAGGTAGAATGGGTTGATCCGAAATGTTCGGATCTGAAAGATAATTTTAAAGATATGCTAAAAGATGATTCGCTCAAAACGGTCAAAGATTTTATAAGTCATAGGTTCATGATTAAAGGTGATAAAGAAGCTGAAGCGTTTGCGGGAAGATATGATTTGACAAGAAAAGCCAGTAAGGGCATTCTCGAAAAATTGAGACAAAATATTCATCCAAGTTCTAATAAGGTAGGTTTAGATATCGGATGCGGTACTGGAAATTATACGATTCCATTTATTAACGATTTTCATCATGTCATCGGGCTTGATGGCTGTAAATATATGCTAGATGTAGCGAGGGGAAAATCAAGTGAAGTGGAATGGATTGAAAGGGACGCATTAGAAACAGGCCTGGATTATAAATGCTGCGACGCGGTTTGGCTGATATCCACCTTGCATTACTTCACCGGAGATGATCAGAGACTTCTTTTTAAGGAAATTTTTAGAATCCTTAGAGGAGGAGGCGTTGTATTTGCAGATACTGAATTTGAAGAACAGCACGATTCACTGTGGCAGGTTGAGTTTTTCCCATCACTCAAAGATAGATACTGGAACAGATGCTTAAAAGAGGAAAAATATAAGTCTTGGCTTACCGAAATTGGATTCACTAATGTAAGATCTGAATACATGACCCTGGAACCGACCGAGACTGATGCCGCCCTTAGAATCGGACAGCATAATCCCGACCGCTATTTAGATCCAGAAATACGGGGCGGAATCCCTGCATTTAAAGAAATGGATGCTCGTGAAATTGAGCAAGGTAAGCAAAAGCTCAGAGATGCAATCGATGACGGAACGATATGGGAAATCATCGATAGATATGAAGAGAAGGCCACGAGGAAAGGAGATGTTGGATTTATCATCGCAACCCGCCCGTAATAGCGGTTGCTATTCCTATTTTTGTGTTGGATTTTGAAAGCATGCGATCAGTGATCTTACTATGCCAAACACATCAGAAAGTATAAATCCGGCTGCCATCCTGCATCATGTCATCCACAAGCCGCCCGTAAAAATCATCAGGGACAGTTGCCTTATATTCTGCCTGCACACCTCTAGCCTCCAGGTCTTCCTTACTAGCTATGATTCGATCCCCAGGCAGAGCTGACAGGGCAGCCGCCAGGGCCGGGGCATCACAGGATCCGACAACCCCTGCCAGTAGGTGATAGACGCCATCTCCTGCCAGGTAGAGGACGGCATTCTTCGACTGTTTTGCCAGTTGCAGGCAGAGCCTGGCGCGTTCGCTCTGAGGCGTTTTGGTCAAGAGGAAAATATGCTTGATATCCGTCATACCAACAGTCATTCTATCACTCACTTCATCCTCATAATAATATGATGCAATCCGATGAAAGAATCTCTTCCTGGAACTTCTCCTCATCCATCAGTTCTATTCTCTCCACCAGGCTTTGGCTCAAGAGCCCCCTTTCTGCGAGAGAGGGCTCATGGGCAATGACTCTTATCTCTGGATAGGCATAAACGATATCCGAATTATTAGGAACTCCAAGAAGCCTGCTCTCCTGACCGGCAAGGGCAAGGAAGACGCCATCTGCATAGAGCCCCAGGGTTACTTCCATATCGAGGCTCACAGCCGCCGCATTGAGCATTCCATAGGCCTTCTCGCTGCCGTATGGGGCAGAGTCTAGTAGATAGAAGACCGATCTCATAAGCGGATTGATCCCGACGCCATCGATCTCATCTCGATAGAGCAATTACCCTGTCGCTATTCTTCAGCATCTCGGCCAGATCATAAAGGCTTGTGATCTTTATCCCCTGGTGATAATCCGGGCAGATACCATCCTCCTCTGCCTGGTAGCCTCGGGCTGCGGCACACCTGGCGCAGGCTCTGACCTTTGCCCCTCTTTCCGCCAGCTCCTGAAATAGCTGACCTGCATTTCCAAAAAGAGAGGGCTTCTGGCCGACTTTTGCTATATGCACTGCATCCAGGTAGAGAAATATATTCACCTGAGAGACTTTGAGCGCCTCCGATGCGATCTTGTAGGCCATCTCAGCATACTCCGAGATATAGGGCCCGTCCGTGAGAATGATAGTCAACGTCTTCATGGCAGTTGGTGTCATAAAGATCCCTCTCCTTCAGAGGTATTCGAGCAACGCCCTGATGTGTTCCAGATTGGTCGTGTACTTGGCCTCGAGCAGCGGTGTGCATTTGTCCAGTGTAGTCTCCCTTCCAACCAGCTTTATGGCGAAAGTGTAGCAGCTCTGCTCTCCACAGATCCGGCAATCGGTCTTGGGAAGGTATTGGTAGATCTCGGCATGGTCTACCCTGATCTTCTCTCTGGGAACCGGGGTCACACCTTTGACTATGGCCTCGTTGATGGTCCTCTTCAAATCATCCAGAGTCTCACGGGCCTCGATCTCGCTCCTGATCATAGTCATAGTAACATTGCCTGTGGAATAGATTGTGATGAGGATATTGCCCTTCTGGATGATGAGGGCCCCAATCCTCTCCGAGTATCTGGCCCGCGGGAACAAGGGTTCCAGGAGTTTCAAGGCTCCTTCAAGCGCAGGCTCAAACCGGGCAATTATTCTGAACTTGGTGCTGTCTGCTATGCAGGGCAAGAGCTGGCGCAGCTCGACGACTTCCAGGGACCTTGTGCCTGCAAGATCCGTTTTGACCTCAGCCGGCTTCACGGTCTTGGTCTCCATGAAGTTCTTTCCAAAATCGGTTAGAACCACGAGCCCGTCCTTGATCTCGATCAAGCCTGCCTGCTGCAGCATTTGCAGGTGGTAGTCGAGCATGGAGGGAACGGATTTTGCGATCTCCTCCATCGTCCTGTTGCCTTCGAGCAGCATGGTCATTATCTTTCTTCTCGTGGCGTTGGCCATGGCGTTGCTCACGAGCTTTACATCGGCCTGTCCTCCAACCATCTTATCCACCCGATCCATAAATCAATCCATCACTTTCTCTTCAATTGCCTGGCCAGGTTGATCATATCCATTACAGCCTCATCCGTGATGCTGTAACTACACCATTTTCCCTGTTTTCTCTCTTTTACCAGGCCCGCATCCTCGAGTATGGATAAATTATGTGATATGGAGGACTGCGGTTTTTTGAGGGCCAGCATTATCTCACAGATGCCTAGCTCTCCTCCTGCCAGAAGTTTGAGAATCCTGAGGCGGGTTGCATCTGCCACTGCTTTGAAGACCTTTATCTCGCGGTCTGTTTCCTCTTCATCGATCCTTTTTATCTGATTGCACACCAGGAGACATCGCTCTCGAGCAATGCCGCGATCTCCATAAAGCCTGATCAGGGTCTTTTCTGCTTCACAGCAAAGGTTGTCCTGGCAGGATTCTTTCTTTTCTCCGGGCAATATTTTGCCGGAGATCACAGGCAGTTCCCTATCCAGCATCAGCACAGCCTACCACATAACTTCTTGATTCAACAGAGTAATTCGACAATGCAATTCAACAAAGAGCGTAATCCATTTATTCATATATAAGGATTTCTGGATTCTATTATTTAACCAAGAAGAATGAATGTTTCTATGGCACGAACATACTCGATGGATGTGCCACCAATGTGGGGGGATCATCTGTGTTCACAAAGGATGTTGTTCACGATGCAGGGCAAAGAGAGAAGATCTTTCTATCATAAGTCAAGTCTGAAAAAGAAATCCAATCTGCATAGGTCGCCCGGGTTCGTCGCCGCATGGCACCCAGTTTAGATTGGTTGAAATAGAAAGATGAAAGAATAGGATCAAAAAATTTATCGCTGCAATTTATATCAATTAAGGAGGAAGGCTGCATGCAAAAAATCACCCCTTTCTTGTGGTTCGATGGCAAAGCTGAAGATGCAATGAATTTCTATATCTCGATTTTCAAGAATTCGATGATTTTTAGTACTACTCTTTATGGAGAGGAAGGTCCTGGTCCAAAGGGAACGGTAATGTCCGGGATATTCTATCTCGATGGACAAGAATTCATGGCCCTAAACGGCGGCCCACAATTCACGTTCTCTTCAGCCATGTCCCTTTTTGTGAGCTGCGAGACCCAGGAAGAAGTGGATAATTTTTGGGAAAAGCTCTCCGAGGAAGGAGAAAAACAAATATGCGGCTGGCTGAAAGACAAATTTGGAGTATCATGGCAGATCATTCCATCAATCTTAGGTGTGATGTTGAGTGACCCTGATCCTGCGAAATCGAAGAGAGTTATGAAGGCAATGCTTCAAATGAAAAAAATTGACATAGAACTCTTAAAGCAAGCGTACGAAGGACGATAATATTTTTGTGGCTCAAGGAGCAGTCATCGAGTACAGGGTCTCAAGTTGGCGGTCTCTGGAAGAGTCCCGAGTTTTTGCCCGCCCAACGCAAGGATGCTGGCTGACTGGAAAACTCAAGGGGAGGTCGCCAGCCCCAACAAATTTCAGGCGGCTCCTGCTTCTCCAAAATCGTTTGGTGCAACCTGGCTCTTGCTCCCCACCAGAGGCAAACCTGCCCCCCAGCTCATGACATCTTCCGCCCCGCCCGTGAGCACAATCTTTCCCTTCTCCAGAAGGCAAGCCCGGTCTCCGATGCAGGCCACATCCCTCAGGTCATGGGTCACTATGATGCAGGGGACATTGCAGGCATGAATCGTCTCCCGTAGCTCTTTTCTCATCTGAGCTTGCCTGCGGACATCTAAAGCAGAAAGTGGCTCATCCAGCAAAAGGAGATCGGGCTCGATGATGAGCGCCCGGGCCAGTGCTATCCGCTGCTTCTGTCCGCCGGAGACATTGACGGCTTTGGCTTTCCTGATCTCCCAGAGTCCGGCGGCTTCAAGATAATCCTTCACCAGGAGACCGATCTCGTTCTTCGAGTGAGAGCGGGTGCGCAGACCAAAGGCCACATTATCGTAGACGCTCATATGAGGAAAGAGAGCGTAGCTTTGAAAGACATATCCGATATTGCGGGCCTCTGCAGGGATGTTCGTCTTCAGAGCTGAATCGTAGATCGGTCTGCCGTCCAGAGCGATCCTTCCGTCATCGGCGTCTTGCAGACCCGCCACTATATTGAGCAGAGTGGTCTTTCCACAGCCGTTGTCTCCCACCAGCATGAGGATCTCGCCCCTGGCCACACTCAGCTTCACCTCCAGGCTGTAGTCTCGCAGCTTTTTTCTGATGTCAATTTCCAGCATTCTTGTGCACCCGCCGACGAGTCAATGTCTTCACCAGGAATATGACTATAAATGAGAACGCGACCAGGATTATCGCCAGGCATAGCGATACGTCCAGATCTCCCTGCATAGCGGTATAAATGGCCAGGGGCATGGTCTGAGTTCGGCCCTGAAAGTTTCCGGCAAACATAATGGTCGCTCCGAATTCTCCTAAGGAGCGCGCAAAAGCCATGATGGCCCCGGAGATAAGGCCGTTCATAGCTATGGGTATGATGACGTGAAAGAAGGTGTAGACCCGGGAAGCGCCTAAGGTGCGAGCGGCATTCTCAAAGGCCAGATCCACATCCTCGAAGCTGGTTCTGGCCTGGCGAATGTAAAACGGAGAGGAGACGAAGACCTGAGCGATTATCACCGCCAGAGTGGTAAAAGCTATGCTTATTCCCATTCCGTTCAGATAATGACCCACAATTCCCATTCTGCCAAAGGCCACCAGCAGAGCGATGCCAGCCACGGCAGGAGGCATGATAACAGGCAGATCAATCAGGGAGTCGGCCAGCTCTTTGCCAAAATATTGAAAGCGAGCGCTGACATAGGCTATGGGCGTTCCCATTATTACAACAGTTATGGTGGTTATGGTGGATGTCGTGAGACTCAGCCTGAGAGCATCTATTACCACCGGATCGTGCAGAGATCTGAGGGTGGTGTCCAGAGGGCTCCTGAGGAAGAGGGCAACCACAGGCAGAGCTATGAAGGCCATGGCCAGTACCAACATAAAGGCCAGACCTGCCTTCAGAGCCACTTCTCTGGTTCTGGAAGGGATGCCGATGATTTCCTGCTCCTGATTTACCAGCTCTGCCAGACTTCTTTCGCCATATGGGCCGATATCAGCCTGATTGGAAGCCATTTGTTCACTCTTGCGATTAGTTCATCCTATGCTCAGCAGTTTGTCACAGCAACGCAGTCCCTGTCCTTCATCATTCCGACAAAGGTTTTGGGGCCGGGATCGGTTCATTCCCGGCCTCAAAGAAAGAGCTTACGGTCAGGCTGCAGCTGCAGCCATGGCCGTTCCAGCTGTTTTGGCAGCCACTCCTGCAACGGGAGCGAAGCCGTATTTCTCCAGGACGGCCTTACCTTTATCCGACATTACCAGCGACATGAACTCCCGACTCTGGAGCGGATATTTGGATTCCAGCAATATTCCCATGGGATACTGGGCGATGACATTGTATTCATCCGGTATGTCAATCTTATCCACCTTGCTCGTCAAATTCTTAGTGATATCGGAGACGTAGGCAAAACCGACATCCGCTTCACCCAGGGCAACCTTTGTTACCACGTAATTGACATTGGTCTCTTGAGAGATGACATTGGCCAGCACCTTTGTTTTGTAGTCGGGACCATAGGCGGAGTCGTTGCCCAGCTTATTTAAGATTTGCAGGGCATAGTCGCCTACTGGCACATCCTTCGTTCCCATGACGATCTTGAGCCCCGGCTTGGCCAGATCCGAGAGGTTGATGATCTTGGCGAGGTTACCCTTGGGAACGATGAGCGAAAGCTTGTTTTTTGTGAATATAACTATGCTGCTGTTGTTCATCAGCCCGTCATTTTTAACTGCGTTCATCTGCTTCTGATTGGCAGAAGCGAAGACATCGGCATAAGCTCCGTTTTCCATTTGTGTGCGAAGCGCCTGCGAGCCGTCGAAGTTGAATGCCACGCTGATATTGGTTTCATTCTTATACATCTGTCCCATCTCGCCAAATGCTCCCGTAAGCGAGGCCGCTGTGAAGACGGTGAGCTCTTTGGTCTCCTGTGCATAGCCTGCTGATGCCGCCAAAAGCAACACCGCAAACATAACTCCAATTATTCTCTTTTCTATCAAAGACTATCACCTACAATTACGGGCGAATTCGTGCACCTTTCCTGTTTTATCTACATGCTATTAATGTAAGCATAAATGCTTACTATTATGCACTTATGTTAATGGAAACGTTAAACTTATTAATCCTTACGGCCGGACCTGCGGACGGCTCTGCTTCTCATTCATCGCTCCACAATCGCTCCTCAATTCTGAAATGCTTCAACTCCGTATATTGACTTTCACTTCCTCGACCTCTCTTCCAGCAGGGCATTGGTCAAGGCATCCAGCAGCCTCCCTGCACCCTCGTATCCCAGAATCAATTGTCTGTTTGCCCCAACTCGATCGTGATTAGGAAGGCCCACCCGAACCAGAGGTATCTTCTCCTTTTGCGAGATCTGCTTTCCATTGGAGGTGCCCAGCAGCAGATCGACTCTTCCTTTGCAAACCTGGTCATGGATATCGGTGAAGTCTGCGCCGCAGAGGATGATCGGGTCCGCCGAATTCGCCCTGATCTCAGCCTTAAAGCCGGGGCTGCTGTAGCCGGTTGCGACCACCGCCGGCACAGCACCAACCTCCGTGAGAAGACGGGTCAATTCGACGACAATATCCGAATCTCCGAATACCGCCACCCGGACACCGTCCAGATAGTTATGTACATCCGCCAGGGTATCAAGCAGCCTGCCCCTCTCGGCTTCATATTTCCCGGGAAGGCGTCTTCCGGTCAGCTCTTCCATCCTGGACACAAAGAGGTCGGTATGCTCGAGACCTATTGGCAAAGGCAGAAGGCTGCTTTTTACGCCGTAGGTCTCCTCCAGAAAGGCGCCCGCAAAGTCCTTCTGAAACCTTCCGCCGATCGTCAGGGTCTCGCGGCTGTTGGCAGTGTCTGCGACGTCCCGCAGGGGCGTGCCGCCTTCGGGGATAGTGGGCATCTCCTCGACCAGCGGCGCGTCAAGGGTCTCTGATATGTCAGGAAAGAGGATGAACTCGTCACTGCAGCCCCAGTCGTTCAACATATCCTTGAGATAGCGCACATCCGCTGGTGAAAGCACAGATCCTATCACCAGGTTCACTTTGTTGTTGGGCTCGCCCTTTTTGGCCAGAGCCTCCACCAGAGCCAGAAGGGCCCTGGCATAACCTTCCTCATGTGAGCCGGAGTAACTGGGAGTGGAGACGGGGATAATGGGCAAACGGGAGGCCAGAGGCTCCTCTATCCGGAACTCCCTGATGATCTGTACTATATCGTCTCCGATGGTCTCGGCAAGACAGGTCGTTGCTATGCCGATAGCCTTTGGTCTGTAGCCAGCGATGAGGTTCTTGATGCCCTTTTTTAAATTGGCGGCTCCACCGTAGACGGTCCCCTTCTCACTCAGGGCCGAGGATCCGATATCTACCGGCTCCCGAAAGTGATGCGCAAGGTACAGGCGCATATAGGTGGCGCACCCCTGTGAGCCGTGAAAGAGAGGCATGCAGCCCTCGATGCCTTTGAAGGCCAGGACTGTGCCCATGGGCATGCACATGTTGCAGGGGTTTACTGTGGAATAGCTTTCAGACATTTATGGCAACTCCTCGGCATTCACGCATAGCGATCAACTTTCTCTGATTGCAGGAGGCTCCAGCTCCAAGCGTGCTCGCTCTAAGCTTGGGCAGCTTCCAGACGGGACTGTTGAGGCTCACATCTATTTCTCTGGCAAAGTTGACCATTCCATCATAGCCCTCAAAGCTCGTCGTCCGGTCATGATTGAAGTCACAAAAAGCGATTCCGAGCTTATAGGCCAGGAACCTCTCCTTGACGCCGGCCACCAGGATGTCGGCTTTCTGCTTATGCAGCAGTTCTCTGAGCTCCAGTGGATTGGCATCATCCACTATCACGGTCCCGTCCTTGACGATGCAGCTTATCTTCCGGTAATCCTCGGAGTCGCCGGTTTGGGTGCCGATGATAACCACCTCCATTCCCAGCTCCTCGAAGCCCTTCACCAGCGAGACGGCTTTGGCAGCCCCGCCCATATAGATGGCCGCCTTCTTTCCCTGCACGCGAGCCCGGTGGCAGGCGATTCTGGGCATGACCCGGGCAGTCTCGCGCTCGATTATCTCCTCTGCCCTGTCCATCAGAGATGGCTCGCCAAAGTGTTCAGCTGCAAGCCGCAGGGCATTACTCACATCTCCCAGTCCGAAGAAGCTGATGCGTCTATAGGGAATGCCGAACTTCTCCTCCATCTTCTTGGCTAAGTAGGTCATGGAGCCGCTGCACTGGACCAGATTCAGGCATGCATGATTCGCCCGTTCTATCTCTTCCACCCGGCCGTCTCCAGTGAACGTTGCGATCACCTCCAGGCCTATCTCCTCTAAGAGGGGTTTGATGGCCCACAGGTCTCCAGCGACGTTATACTCACCCAGCAGGTTTATGGTGTACGGACTCCTGGGCTCGTAGTCTCTTCTTCCGATCAGCTCGAAGAGGGCATTGCAGGCGGCCTTGTAGCCCTCGTTCTTATTTCCTTTGAAGCCCTCGGACTTGACAGGAATTACAGGTATTCCGATCTCTGCTGCCGCCTGGCCGCAGACGGACCTGATGTCGTCTCCGATGATGCCCACGATGCAGGTGGAATAGACAAAGATGGCAGGGGGCCGGTATTTAAGGGCCAGCTCTTTAATGGCTGTAGCCAGCTTCTTCTCGCCGCCATAGATCACATCCAGCTCCTTCATGTCCGTGGAGAAGCTGCTCTTGTAGAGGGTCGGTCCGGAGGTAGAGCTGCCTCTGATATCCCAGGTGTAGCTGGCACAGCCTATGGGGCCGTGCACCAGATGAAGAGCGTCCGTAAGGGGATTGAGGACAACTCTGGCTCCCGAGTAGACGCATGCTCTCTGGCTGACGGCGCCGGCCAGGCTCTCGTTGCTGCACGAAAGGGACAATGGATCCGAGCCCGCTTTCCGGGCTATATGTCCCTCCCTGCCTTCAAAGGTCTTGATCACGCTCATAGCTGTTGTTTCCTACAGGATCATCTCGAAATGTGCGTCGTCCGAATCTCTGTCTCTTCTTTCCAGGAAGGCGTTGCCTATCATCTCCACCAGGCGAGCAGTTCCGGCATAGCCGATGATGGGGAAGTAATGCAAATTGGCCCGATCGGTGATGGGGAATCCCACCCGCACAAGAGGAATATCCTCGGCTCTTGCTATCAGTTTACCATAGGTATTGCCGATGAGCATATCCACCGGATTGTTCTTGATCTTCTGGTGCAGAAGGAAGGTGTCTCCCACCATCGCTTCGCAGTCGGGTGCCACATTATGAATCTCGTCTGCGAATTTCTTGTCCGGAGTGCCGGTCAGGGCATAGACAGGATTCATGCCCATTTCCACGGCCAGGCCGACCAGGCCGATAACCGTGTCCGGATCCCCGAAGATGGCCACGCTCTTGCCGTGGAAGTGCGGATGGGCATCGGTCATCATGTCCACCAGTCTGCCTCTCTCGTACTCTATCTCTCTCGGAATTGGCACATTCATGAGGCTCGAGACGTTCATAACGAAGGCATCGGTATTGCGGATGCCTATGGGCATGGGGCCGATGACGGCTGGGATCTGGAACTTGCCTTTCAAGACCACAGCACCCGAGGCTCCGGCGGTCCTTCCCAGAGCTATAGTGGCGCGGGAGTTGCCTGCGTCCACCAGATCCGGGATGGTAGTTCCGCCAGGCGGATAGACACCCCCCGATTCGGGTGTCAGAGGCGCGTCGAAGACGTCAGTGGTGTCAGGGAATATGATATAGCCGACGCCCATGATGCCTAAGATCCTCTTAATCTCACGAATGTCTCCCGGGTCAACGAAGCCGGGTATTACATTCAATTTCCCGTTGGGCGAGCCCTTGCGGGCAAAGCTCTGGGCGATGGCTTTGACGGCATTGTCGTAGCCGGTGATATGCGACCCCACATAGCTGGGGGTGCTGGCAATAACGACGCGCACATTGGGGTCGAAGAACTCCTCTCCTTTGATCTCTTCCATGAATGAGGAGACATCGTCCCCTATGGTCTCAGAGGAGCAGGTCGTATTGATGGCCAGAACATCGGGATGGTAGATGTTCACTACATTGTTGACCGCCTCCTTGAGGTTGTTTCTGCCTCCGAAGACCACGGAGTCTTCAGTAAAGGAGGAGGTCGCAGCGAGCGTCGGCTCGCGGTAGTGGCGGGCCAGCACCATGCGCAGGTACGAGCTGCACCCCTGCGAGCCATGGGTGATCGGCATGCAGTTGTGGATGCCTTTATAGGCCAGGATGGCGCCGATGGGCTGGCAGATCTTGGCCGGGTTTATGACCAGGATTTCTCTTTTTGCCATCTCCTTCGGTGTATAATCAAGCATTGATGATCTGCCTCCAGGGCGGAGTTATGAATTTCCAGGTGGGACTGTTCACGGACATGTCGATATCTTTGGCGAACTGAACGAAACCCTCAAAGCCGGTGTAAGGGCCGCTGTAGTCATAAGAGTGCATCTGGCGGGAGGGGATGTGCATCTTCTGGAAGACGTACTTGTCTTTTATTCCCGAGCAGAAGAGGTCAATTCCCATATCCTTTACCAACCGCTCGCACTCGTGATGGCTGTAGTCGTCGATCATGATCTGGCCGTCTTTCATATGGGGCAGCAGGCCCTCGTAATCCATGAGCCTCGGAATCTTCTCCTTCTTCTTCTGGAGCGCTGCATTATCATAAGGCGAGACGACATTCGGGTCGCGCTCGTAATGGATATCTTCCAGAACCTTGGAGCGTCCGGTTTGGACAATGCTGGAGAGGACAGATCTACCTTCGAAGTCATCCCGGTGAGCGAACTCGTAGCCGGCCACGACCACGTCCATCCCAAGGGTCTCGAACATATTCCTGACGTGGTGAGCACGCGAGCCGCCGACCAGGATCATGACCCTCTTTCCCGACAACCTTTTCCTATACATATCGATTGTTGGCTGGACCCTTGCCATCTCATCGGCGATTACGGCTTCCGTTCTTTTGGTCAGATCCGGATCGTCGAAGAACGCCGCCATATCCCGCAGGGTTTTGACAGTATCCGCCACGCCCAGGTAGTTGACCTTCAGCCAGGGTATGCCGTATTTCTCCTCCATCATGCGATTGGTGTAGTTGATGGAGCGGTGGCAGAGCAGGATATTCAGCTTGGCCCGGTGGGCTTTGGCGATATCGTGGAAGGAGGCGTCGCCTGTGAAGGGGCTGACGACACGGTAGCCCACTCTCTCCAGAAGATCCTTAACCACCCAGTAGTCTCCTCCGATGTTGTACTCTCCGAAGACGTTCACGTCGAAGGGCCCGGGGTTCTCCAGCTCCTCTGTGCCCACGATATGCTCCATCAGGGCATTGGAGGCGATGTGGTGGCCCGCTGATTGGCTGACGCCCCTGTATCCTTCGCAACGCACGGGGATGACCTTGATTTGGAGATCCTCCTCCGCCTTCTTGCAGACCGATTCGATATCGTCGCCGATGAGGCCGATGGGGCAGGTGCAGAAGATTGCGATGCATTGCGGCTTGAATATGGCGTAAGCCTCTCGGATGGCTGCCGCCAGCTTTTTCTCTGCACCAAAGACGATGTCGGTCTCCTTGACATCCGTGCTCAGACAGTAGCCCGAGTAGCAGTCCCTGCCCTCTTCCGGCTTCATGAGATTGCGGCGCGTTCCCCAGGTGAAGTAGGCGCAGCCGATGGGGCCGTGGGTGATGTGCAGGATATCTTTGATCGGACCGAAGACAACTCCCTTGGAGCCGGCGTAGGCGCAGCCGCGGTTGGTCAGAATGCCCGGGATGCTGCGGTCATTGGCCTCGATCTTCTGTTCGATCTCGCAGGAGTCCTTGACGACCACGTGCTTTTTTCTGATATCCCGGGTTTTTTTGGGAATGCCCGTCACCATTCCTTCGACTGTCTGGCGGCTCCTGGCAATGGTTACAGGCTCTCTCTCGACTCCGCTCATGATATGGCCACACTCCCTCTCTCTCCGGTTCTTATTCTGACCGCTTCTTCAACAGGACAGACGAAGATCCGGCCGTCTCCATAGTTTCCAGTCCGGTTCACTTTGGTGATCACAGCCACCACTGCCGGCACGAACTCATCTTCCACCATGACCGAGACCATCCTCTTGGGAATGTACTTCATGCTCTTTTCATCCGATCCGGCAAGCTCTGAGGGGTGAGGGATCACGAGGCCCTTCTGTTTTCCCCGGCCGGTGACTTTGTAGGCGGTGATGGAGGGAATGCCTATGACATCGAGAGCGTTTTTCGTTGCCTCCATCTTGTTCATCTGGATGATGGCCAGAACTTCTTTCATTCTACAGCCCTCGCTGGCCGGTCCTTATGGTGTAGGCCTCATCGACCGGTGACACGAATATTTTGCCGTCCCCGATGTTTCCGGTTCTGGCGCTCTCCTCGATGATCTTGATTGCAGACTCCAGACGTTCGTCGTTTACCACCATCATGACCATGGTTTTGGGCAGATTGTCATAGACCACATTGCCCACTTTGATGCCTTTCTGTTTGCCTCTGCCGAAGACCTCGATGCGGGTGAGAGCAGTGAAGCCGCCCGCCTCCAGGCAGTCGGCGACCTTATCCACGGCCTCAGGTCTGATGACGGCCCGGATCATTTTCATTCTAGAACACCCCATTCCATCATGACTTCCTCAAGCTCTTCGTACTCCATGGGCTTTGGGATAACGAACATCTGGTTCTCGTCCACGGCCTTGGCCAGTGCCAGGTAAGCCTTGGCCTGATCGGAGTCCGGAGCGTATTCGATGACGGTCTGCTTGTGAATCTCGGACTGGTGGACAACATTGTCTCTGGGGACAAACTGGATCATCTGGCTGCCAATCTTCTCGGCGAAGGCGCCAACGAGTTCCTTTTCTCGATCGACGGCGCGGGAGTTGCAGATGATGCCTCCCAGGCGCGTTCCACCGGACTCGGCAAACTTCTGGATGCCCTTGCAGATGTTGTTGGCGGCATACAGAGCCATCATCTCGCCTGAAGCGACGATGTAGATCTCCTGAGCCTTTCCTTCCCGGATGGGCATGGCGAAGCCTCCGCAGACCACGTCGCCCAGGACGTCGTAGAAGACGTAGTCGAGGTCCGGAGTGTAAGCTCCCAGGTTCTCCAGCAAACCGATGGAGGTAATGATGCCTCTGCCAGCGCATCCCACGCCCGGCTCGGGTCCACCGGACTCAACACATCTTATGCCGCCAAAGCCGATCCTCATTACATCTTCCAGTTGTACATCGCCTTCTTTTCTCAAAGTGTCCAGAACGGTAGGCTGCCTTTTTCCGTGTATGAGCATCTTCACTGAGTCTGCTTTGGGATCGCATCCTATCTGCATGATCTTCTTGCCCATGGTTGAGAGAGCTGCAGTGAGATTCTGGGTGGTAGTCGACTTGCCGATTCCGCCTTTGCCGTAAATGGCTATTTGCCTCATAATACACCTGAATTCATTTTTTGTTAATTTTGATTTTTTTTGATCTATTCCGGAGATGCCCGGATTTATCTCCGGACTTCAACCATGCCAGAAAGTTGGGAGGAGGCCCAACTTTGAAGGATATGCATTCGAAATGAAGTGCTTGATCGTGTCCGTTTCGTGTCTGGTCGCCTCACCTCCAAAGATAACAATAAGCAGGGGGTTATAAGGAACTATTTGAGAATGATGGCGGAGGATATCGGAATTGTGCGGGGAATGTATGAAGAATTGAGAGAAAATCTCACTAATTAAGGATATCCTCAATATTATCATCTTAGTGGATCGATGGAGGAGATTATCTGATTAGTTTACTCCAGATATTGGTTAATGTGTTGGGGGAAACAACATGAAAATATTATTACTAATATATTATATATTCTTATCATTTTGTTCACCGGAAATTCTTTAATAGATGAGAAAGGGTTATGGCCTGTAAAGGAGGGGAATATGGAAACACTTCCATTTATTATCGTATTACCAGATGATAATGCTGAAAATGGAGAAATGGGAATTTTTGGCTGTCTCAGATCAGATTCAAAAATTGGTCTAAAACAAATCCCCATTGATGTATTAAAAAAGAACTTGGCAAATGTTTCGCATTCCATGGTAAGCGTTCTCGAAGAAGTGAAAAATATTGGGCGATTTAAACTTAAAGAAATAACTTTGCAAGTAGAAGTTAGTTCTGATGGTGGAATAAATCTCATTGGAACGGCGAATCTTGGTGGCAAAGGTGCGATAACATTAACCTTTGCTGAGTGATCTGGAATGCCTAAGTTCCGAGCTCTACTGATCGGCGTTCCGGAATATTCTAGCAAAGCCATTGAGAACCTTCCATTTATTAGAAATGATATGATAAAACTAGAGAAGGCATTAGAATCCTCTGGTTACAGTGTGCGCTCGGTGGGATTGAAAGAGGATTCTACAGCCAATTTGATTAGACAACAGATTCATAGGTTCTGTGTTAAGGAAAAAGAACCAGGAGAGACATTAATTATATGCTTTTCTGGACATGGGCTCCACTATAAAGGCATTGATTATTTAGTTCCATTCGATGCATATACAGAAGATATAACTAACATTGCATCGTATCTCGTTCCGCTGGATTTCACCGAAGCATTCGAAAATTCCTCGGCCGATGCAATAATATTTTTTATCGATGCTTGTCGAGAGGGCATTGAACTAGGTTTAAAAAGCCCCCTAAGCATAATGAATTGGGGCAAAGGTAAATTAAAAGCCATAAAAAACCGAGATGTGGCAACTATTTTTTCTTGCGAGCCGGGAGAAGTTAGCCACTGCGTCACCAAACCGGATGGGTTTAGCCTTTTTTCCAGAGCATTGGCGGAAGTGATTCAAGCTGAATGCCAAGCATCGACTTTAGAGGAAGTAATTGCGGAAATTCAAAGCAAAATGAACGCACTTGCAGACAGCAATGGTATACACAGACAAATTGTTCGAGTTCATCTTGAGACTTGTGCTGGAGAAAATAGGCTTTATGAAAGAACCATCTGCAGAGGTTTGAAAAATATCGAGACCAAGTCGATAATGGAGGATTCCTGGTATCAAAGCGCTCTATTTAATGAAATGTGGAATTCGGAGTCTTTGAAAAATAATGCATCGATCGAAGGCATGAGATCCATTGTAGGCCAGCTCATTGCGGCTTGTCGTAAGGAGTGGTCAGATTCAATTGAAGCTTTGCCCAATAACGCCTGGCGAGATGAAAGATATCCTATTCGGATAATAGAATTAATGGCGTTCCACGTTTCGAGGTGTGGACCTTTAAAACTCTCTCCATCTGAAGTTGCCCTATTATCAATTGTTCCATTTATACGTGAAGCAGTTCTTGCGTCGGCTGTGAAGAAAGCTGTAGATGCAGATCCTCTTTCTTTGAAAAACAGTGAAACTGCCACTGGTCTTCGCGGATCATTGGAAAAGACATATTTATCTTTGCCGCACCTTGTTCGTAAGGCACAAAGCCTGGAGGAAAATAAACAAGTCGCAGAACACGATTCAATAGCAATATGGCTGATGAATCGATGCATTCTGAGAGAACCTTATGTATGGATGGACAAATCACAAGAAGGATATATTTCAGATGATCTAATGGACGCCATTTTATTACCCAGTAAAGATCAATCAAGGCATATAAAAGATTCACTAACAAGAAACCGTCTCCTGGAATTGGCGCTTTGCATAAATGCAAACCCCGAGAGAATTGAACGTTATGATCGACCTAGGGCCTTCAAGCCAGAAGTCTATGTAGCTCCAAGCTCTCCAAATGAACATGTTATCCGGGAGAAATTATTGGCATATATATTGACTCTCTTTAGCTGGATGGCCATTGATGTGAGAATGCTTCATGAAGTAATAATTGATCATATAGGTCTTAGTGATCCAATAACCTCCGATGATGTCCTTCGTACAATTAATGATGCGTCCTGGGTTCCTGATGCTGGGGGGAAGACCCTGCAAGCTATTTGTCGCCATCCTGCGGTTGATTTAGCCCTTCATGAGCATGTTCAACAAGCGAATGTTGTACTCGAAGCCATCCGGAAAAAAATTCATGCCAAAGAGGATGGAATGGATGTTTTGAATGATCTTCCTTTCAGGTTAACAACGCATGAGATTTATCCAGAATCTACAGAGAACGAAACACCACTCTATGAAACTCCTCATTTACGTTTTCAATTAGCTCACAATGAAATCCGAGAGCTGTTAATGGGAGAGCAGCTCTATGGAAACCCTGCTCTCGCCATACGTGAACTCTATCAAAACGCCCTTGACGCATGTCGCTATCGTCAGGCGCGCATAACTTATTTGGAACGGATGGGAATTTATGCAGGTTCTAAATGGGAAGGGCATATTATTTTTCGCCAAGGTATTGAAGATGGACGTCATTATATTGAATGCGAAGACAATGGAATAGGCATGGGACGCCGCGAACTTGCCGATGCATTCTCCTGCGCAGGTAAACGTTTCTCTGATCTGCCAGAATTTATTGAAGAGCAAACCGAATGGCTTCGTTGCGATCCTCCAATCAGGCTGTATCCGAATAGCCAGTTTGGAATAGGAGTATTCAGCTACTTTATGTTAGCGGATGAATTATTAATAAAAACATGTCGCCTTGACCGAACCGGAAAGCCAGGCGAGAATCTAATAGTCCAAATATCTGGCAGTGGCAGCCTTTTTCGAGTTAGGCCATTCAATAATCATACAGATGCTGGAACGCGCATACGTTTATACTTGAATAAGACTCAGTATAAGGAAAAATGGGGCGGCCAAAAAGATATATCTTGTTTAGATATTATGAGAGATCAACTTTGGATTTCTGAATTTCCAACTGATGTTATCAAAGATGGTAAAATGGATCCATGGATTCCTGGAAAACTGCATAAGTTTTCTGAAAGCGATTCAATCCTTTCCCCAAACAAACCTGGTTTATGGTGGATAAAAAGCGAATCAAATAGTTATAGCAATATAGGCGGCAATTGGTACGGAGATGGCCGCCTTTTGGCGGATGGCATTAATACAGATACCCATTTTGTGTGCGCAATCATAGATCTAAACCAAGCCCATAGACCCAAACTTACCATTGACCGCAAAGAAATAATTGAATGGGATAGAAGATATGTTACAAATTTACTTAGGGATCGAATTCAGATTCTTGTGGAAAATCCTGAATGGTTGAGTTATGAGTGGCTTTGCATGCTTGAAGAATTGGATTATAAGACTGCAAGGCTGGTCATAGATGGCCTCATTGCCAAAGATGAATCGGTCTCAATTCGCCTAAAGGAAAACCAAGATTTATTGTTGCCACTCAAAGTGATCGGCTGTTTTTCCCCAGATAATCTCATTATTAGAGCTGCTTTCCTTGAACCGTATTCTGAATATTCTATTAGGTCTTTGGATAAAGAAAAGAGAGAAATTATTTCAGCCATTAAAGAAAAGATTCCAGCTAATCTATTGCATGACCGCACCAGTAGGCTAACAAAATATGGCCTGAAAATTCCTGAATGGCTAAATGATGAATTTGAATCTATTTTCGATGAATCGATTGAAGAATTCGAAAATGATAATGTATCGACTGCAATACCGGTACTTCAAGCAGGAGATTCTATTGCTCTTTCAATAGCCCTATCTGCCATAAGGGACGAACGTCAAGTTTCTGCCGGTTATATCTTGATTTGCGCCCGAAGATTAGAGGAATCGATAGATGAAACAGCAAAAAGATTCATAAAGCTGTCACCTATTGGTTTTTCAATTCCATTTTGTGATCAATCTATATTTTCCAATATAGTAATAGAGGAACGGGATTATATTTTATTATCAGAAAATCTTGATGGACGAAGACCATACGTAGAAGACAAAGTATCTATAATTCATATCTTAAGAGCCGCAGGATTCTTGAATAGATCAGTTGGGGCAATCATAAGCCGTTTGCAGCAATTTGGTCCCTTAGGATTAATGGTGCCAGATCTAGAGCCAAATAAATTCGATAATTTTACAGTAGCAAAGGAAGATCTAATTCTAATTTCCAACGTTCCTGAGTCACAAGAACAAAAACCAAAATATGTTTTAACAGGTGTTCATGTCTTAAGAGCTGCAGGATCGCTGAATGAATCTGTTGGGAGCATATTAAGACGACTGCAACGGTTAGCTTCTTTTGGACTAGTTGGGCCTGATCTAAATCCAGATGAATTTGATAATTTTACAGTTACAAAGGAAGATCTAACTTTAATTTCTAAAGTTCCTAAGTCAAAAGAACAAAAATCAAGATACATTCTAACAGGTGTTCATGTCTTAAGAGCTGCAGGATCGATGGATGAATCCGTTGGGAGCGTATTGAGGCGGCTGCAACGGTTAGCTCCTTTTGGATTAGTTGGGCCTGATCTAAATCCAGATGAATTTGATAATTTTACAGTTAAAAAGGAAGACATAATTTTAATTTCCAAAGTTCCTGAGTCACAAGAACAAGAATCAAGATACGCTTTAACAAGTATTCATGTCTTAAGAGCTGCAGGATCGCTGAATGAATCTGTTGGGAGCGTATTGAGACGGCTGCAACGGTTAGCTCCTTTTGGATTGGTTGCACCTGATCTGAACCCAGATGAATTTGATAATTTTACAGTGACAAAGGAAGACCTAATTTTAATTTCGAGATATCTTGATGGACGAGATCCATGGATAGAGAATACAGTAGCAATGGATCACTTGGAGAAGGCGGCCTTGAAACTAGATAAATCCGAGGGAGAAATTCTCATTCGATTTAAGCGATTCGAGTCTCTTGGAATATGTGTTCATTGTTAATCGCGTCAGGCCCATCGAGTAGGCCCGGCGCCCCTAGATAGCAGGCCCGACCGGCCTCCCGGCCCCCAGGCGGCAAGCCCACGTGGGCACGCGCGCCCATGCGAGTGCTCGCATGCAGGTATTTGCCAGCAAAACCTGGCAACAGTAATTCCGAGCAGAGGAGCGTAAAAGGGCGTCATCGGTAGCTCTAAATATTGATCAGGTTCATATATCATTTCACTCTGCTCAGATGACGGGTGCCAACATGAAAATAAAAGCAATTTATGAGAACAATGTGCTCCGGCCTCTCGGAGAGCTGGATCTGCCCAACAAAGCTAGGGTCAGCATCACCATCCAAGAGAGCTTTAGCGATCTTCTGGACGAGCTCGGTGAACCAGAAGCCAGGGAAGATATCGATGCGGTCCTGAAAGAGACGCGTTCGAGAAGATATTATGATTAGGGTGGTTTTAGATTCTTCAGTCCTAATTAAGAGCATCTTCAAACCGTTACGGTCGCTCTCCTCCGATGGCTATTCCAGAGAATTGGAGACACACGAGAAATGCAAAGTCTTAATCAAATTTATTGAAGAGCGAGATGTGGAAGTTCATCTCCCCAAGGTTTGCATAGTGGAGACTGCTGCCGTTGCCAAACGGCTTGCTGGCAGAGTTTTAGCTGAAAGAGCATCAAAGGGGATCATGAAATCGTATAAAATAGTCGAGGAAGAAGCCATTTTCGACATTGCCTGGGATGTGGCATTAGAGACCGGCTGTTCCGGGTTTGATTCCTATTTCATAGCATTGGCGAAGAGAGAGGATGCCATTCTATTCACTGACGATTCCGGAATGCATCATCATGCTGAAGATGTCGATGTGAACTCAATTTTAGTGAGATGCACCGATCTCAAGACGCTGGAAAGCATGCTGGAATGATGCTATTCGTAAGGGGTTGCCTGCAATTCGAGTAAGTGAAGAGATTGCTGCATGGCGGCTCTGCCCGAAACCACTCCGACATCTGCAGGCAAGTCCCCCTGACGCCAGGCCCGACCAGCCTCCCGGCCCCCAGGCGGCAAGCCCACGTGGGCACGCGCTCCCATGCGAGAGCGCGCACGAGCGAGCGCACGATTGCTGGCCCAATGGCCCTGCCGAAGCATTGTTAGGAATACTTGCCTGGCAACGGCTGTAGCTGGACGATCCGATCCACTAGCGGCAGACCCGGGAGCGCGAGACGTGGGACTCGAGCAGAATGGGCACTTCAAATCCGTATCTATTTAAATGCAGACTTCCACATACAGTGATTGTATTAGACACACAAGAAAAGGATATCAAATGAATAGATTTACAGATCTGAGGGACAAAGTATTGCCAAAGCTCAGGCCTTATGTTAAACGCATTGCCGTCTTCGGCTCCTTTGCCAGAGGAGAAGAGACACCGGAAAGCGATATAGATATCCTGGTGGAGCTAAAAGACCCAGAGAGACGCCCCCGGCTGGGTCTGGGATGGTTCGGCCTTGAAGACGAGCTCAGCAGTATCTTGGGCAGAGAAGTAGAGCTGATAGCCGAAGGCTCGCTTAGCCCTTATTTGCGACCCTACGCTGAAAAAGATCTGGTTTTGCTATATGAAGAAGGATGATTCGGTCTATCTTCACCATATCATTGATGCTTTCCTGCAGATAGAGCACTACACAGAGAGCGTTTCCCATGAGGAGTTCTTGCACAATAGACTGCTTCAAGATGGAGTGATAAGACAGCTAGAGGTAATGGGAGAAGCAGCTCGCAATCTATCAGAGAATCTACGTAATGAGCATCCTCAGTTACCATGGCGCCAGATGATTGGCCTCAGAAACCGCATGATCCATGCCTATTTTAATGTAGACCTGCAGATTATCTGGGAGATTATTAAAGGGGATATACCGGATCTAAAGCAGAAAATGAAGCAAATCCTTGATGCAATCAGTGAAGAGAGCTTAAGGTAATTGAGATAGTCAGGATTTACCGTAACCATCGCCAGAGGCAGTCCTGAAAGAGAAGCTGTAGATCTTTGTCTAATGGCATCCTTGCCAGAACCATGGATGTGCTGGCAATTAGAACATGGACACAATAGGAGAAAATGCATCCTTCGCAATCCCTATAGCCTAACAAATAGATGAATCATTATGCCAGCCGCTGTAAAGGTCCCTGAAAGAAAATCTACTCATCCCGAATCGGAAGATGATATTGCCACGGGCATTATCAAGGGGCTTAAAGACTTTAAAGAGGGGCGGTTTACACGTCTAAAGAATGCTGAAGAGCTGGAAGAGCACTTTCGCAACTCATAGACAGCTTTGGCTTTACAGTGTCATCAGATCAACCTTACCAGCTGCGAGTGGCTTGGCTAGCGACTTTCCTTTATAAAAAAGCTTTCCTGATGCGATCAATTTTTCTTTGAGTATCTATATATAATATGTGGTAAGCCTCGTCGCAATTCGGACATACAAATGCCGGTATATTTTTGATTAATACTGCCTGCTCTCCGACCCTTGCGACAAATTCCGTTGTTCCTTCTCGCATCTTTCTCTTGCACAGGAGGCATTCATCAGAACCCATTCAATTTCACCAGCTTGGCTGTTGATCCACTTGGCACAGCGCAAGATATATTTCAATTACCTCTTAATTAAAAGATCTACATGTTCTCGGAGTATATCGAGGCTGCACTGGAACGGGCGGTTTACAAGAACATCGATGATGAGGAACCTATCTTCGTCTCAGTGCCCGAGCTTCCGGGTGCTTGGGCTTCAGGCAAGACAGTTGAGGAAGCCCGCAAGGAGCTTATCTCGGTGATTGAAGGCTGGATAGCTCTTCGGCTCCGAATGGGGAGATCGATACCATCAATAGGTGGCCATACGATAATTGCCTCAATTGAACTGATGAAAGTTATTGAGTAGACTTGTGCCGATACCCAGAGCCAAGCAGGGAAGGCGCGATCTCTCGTGATGAGCGGCTCTCCGCAGATTAGCTTTTCCTTTTATTAGCAGCATATCGGCAGGTCAGTCATATCTAAGTCCTCGCCTTCTGCTGCCGGACAAAGTAGTCCCAGTTCCAGGGTTCATCGAGAACCTTAACCTTAACCTGGCGGATACCATGCAGACCTTCCACACGTCGCCGGACCTGTTCGGTGAGATGGCTCACCATGGGGCAAACCTGAGAGGTCAGCACCATGTCCACCTCTACCGTATCGTCATCTAACATGATTATATCTTTGATCAGGCCCAGGTCTACGATATCAATTCCCACCTCGGGATCGAGCACGTCCCGCAAAGCCTCTCGAATCTCATCTTCCCGTACCATCTGGGCCGTAAGCCTCTCGGCCTCAGGTCCAGGCATAGCTTTTTGCAAAGAGCGCAGCCGCTCCTCTAACCGGTTTTGCCGGTCTAGCAGCCTGCTGACCACGCGCAGCATGGGATCGGGCAGATTGGCATAGTTCAGGTCCGTCCCTGTGACGGGGCACTCGGGTTCGGCAATTCTTCCCGGCACACCCACTACGGTCGCTCCGGCCGGAACGGGCCGAACCACAACCGAACCCGCGCCGATCTTTGCACCTTTTCCCACAGTTATCGGCCCGAGAATGATGGACCCCGCGCCTATGACTACGCCGTCCTCAATGGTAGGATGACGCTTCACTTTATCCAGGCTTGTCCCGCCCAGGACCGTGCCCATGTACATCAGCACATCGTCT
>CAIQHB010000021.1 GCA_903871465.1 uncultured Methanosarcinales archaeon | reverse complement strand
TTCCCAGCTCCATCTTCAACCCTTCGCGGGCCATAGCGTAGATGTTCATGTTTGCTTTCCCGACGGGCGGTTCCAGATATTTCCCGGTTTGCCGGGTCAAGTAGAGTATATCGCCCTGGTCATTGATGAGCACAGCCGGGGGAGCAATGTTCTGGAGAATGATTGACTGGGCCATCTCGGTGATGCTGGCCCTTGAGCCTCGATGCCCTGTTTTAGCTCCATACATTTGAACTTCATAGGGCGTAGGCGTTGTGGAAAATTCGACCAATAAACTGCGAGCGACGAGATTCTCCTTGTGTTCGAAGAGCTTCTGTCTGTGGTCCAGCGGAGAGAAGAGGTCTGCAGCGTCCCCTACGGATTCCGATGATCCGAGGAGAAGAAGGCCTCGGGGATTCAGGGTGTAATAGAACAGCTTCATCAGCTTCTTTTGCGTCTCGGAGCTCAAGTAGATGAGAAGATTTCGGCAACTGAGCAGATCCAGTCTGGTGAATGGGGGGTCGGTGAGGACATTCTGCACTGCAAATACGATCATTTCCCGAATCTCGCTTCTTACGCGAAAGACGTCATCTTCTTTTATGAAAAATTGCTGTAGACGCTCCTCCGACACATCCTGGACAATATTGTCAGGATAAATCCCCTTACGAGCACTTTCAATGGCCTCTTTATCGATGTCTGTGGCGTAGATCTGGACCTTGAAATCGCCTCTCATCTTCATTTCATCCAGGCATTCTCTGAAGACGATGGCGATGGAGTAAGCCTCCTCGCCTGTCGAGCAGCCGACCACCCAGATGCGAAAGGTGTCTGTTTCGTTCTTGCTCTTCAAAATATACGATTTGACTTCATCTTTCAGGGCTGCAAAGGAATCAGGTTCTCTGAAAAAGCTGGTCACGCCGATGAGGAGCTCTTTGAAGAGCAGATCGACCTCATGCGGATTCTCTGATAAGTAACGGACATAATGATTTATATCACCAATTTGGTGGATATTCATCCGCCGTTCAATGCGGCGGTTGACAGTGCTCATCTTGTAGAGACTGAAGTCATTTCCGGTATGAGCCCGGAGAATGGCAAATATCTTGCTTGATGCGCTTGAAGCTTCTTTTTCCAATACCGGCTGCTTTCTGGTTGTGCCGGGAAAGGAATTCGCAAAACTCTGCAGCTTGTCCGGCAGCTCATTCACAGGAGCCACAAAATCGGCGAGGCCCGTATTGATGACGCTCTGGGGCATTCCGTCATACATGGCGGAGCTTATATCCTGCACCATCACCAAACCCATCTTCTCTTTGATGGCTTTTATGCCCAATGTGCCGTCCGTTCCCATTCCGGAGAGAATGATGCCGACGCTCTTCTCCCCCTGGTCCTCGGCCAGATGCCTGAAAAAGAAATCGATGGGCATCCGGAATCCCCTGGGCCTTGAAGGCTCCAGAAGCTGGAGGGTTCCATGCATAATGGACATATCATTATTGGGCGGAATCACGTAGACCGTGTTCGGCAAGACTTTCATCCCGTCGGTCACTTCAGTTACCTTCATGGCGGTGATACGCTGGAGAAGCTCGGCCAGGAGAGCTTTATGTGTTGGATCCAGATGAGAAACCAGCACAAAAGCCATTCCTGAATCGGCTGGCATATCGCGGAAGAACTCTTCAAACGCCTCCAGGGAACCGGCCGACCCGCCCATTCCGACTATGTAGAAAGAATTTTTTTGGCCATTTATAATAGGCATGCCTCTTTTTCGTGGAGATGCGGGCGGTGCTTTGAGGACTTTACTATCCGTAGAATTTGCGCCTGTATTGTTCTGCAATTATATCATTCCGGTTGTAATTTGTATCCAAGTTGGCCTGTCCCAGGTTGACCTGTCCAGGTTGTCTCATGAGGCTGCATTCAGAATCTCAGGCCTTGCCCAACTCCACCGATGACATCCGATCGTTTTGTGGATAGGGATTTTTAGGCTTGGGTTTTTTGAAATGATGTATTAGTATAAGAAACTTATTTAGAGATCTATATTTGAAGACATAATGGAGAGAAAATTAAAAAGGGATTTACTATTGCAGGCTTTACTCACAGGTATCGAGAAGGCCCTTTTTCTTGCCGCCCCTCTTGTCACCAAGCTTAATGGGTTCGACCTTTGCTTCTGTCTCTTCCTTTGTCTCTTTCTTTTCTTCGTGGTGTGTCATTTCATTCCTCTATCTACCATTGCATCTGATATTTCATATATCTTCCGGTGAGCATTATTTCTGTAATTGTTAGTGTTCTTATTCGTCCCGTGATTCAGTCTCCCCGCTGCTCCAGGATGCAAGTGGGGTCCTCTGCCAGCAGATCCTGGTGATAGTAGTAGGCTTTCTGGCGGCATCCACCGCATAGTTCCCGATAGTCGCATATTCCACATGCTCCTTTGAGGCTGGATTTGATATCGCGCAGTGCCTGCAGCTCCGGTGTGGGATGATCTATCCAGATGTCCCGGAAGGAGCGCTCCCGGATGTTGCCCACCACGACCTGGGGCATGAAGTGGCAGGGATGGACATCTCCCTGGTGGTTGATGTTGGCCACCTTCACCCCGGTGGAGCAGCCGCCTGCGTTGGTCAGGAGCTTTCGGACGTACTCCTGGCGAGGCGGGTCATCCTTTAACAGCTCCAGCAGATATGCTCCATCCATGGGCGAATCCGTGGTCAGGATCTCGATATTCTTATCTTTCAGCTCTACTGCGGCTTCTGCCAGCAAGCGAATAACGCTGCGGCGCTGCTCGGGCGTGACGTCCCTGTCGGCCATGGAGGCTCCCCGGCCCGTTGGGACGAGGTGATAGAGACAGAATCGAGGAATATTCTCCTCCACGGCCAGGTTGAGCAGAGCCGGGACATCCTGCCAATTGTCAGAGGTCAGGGTTATTCGCAAGCCCGTCTTGAGGCCGGCATCCCTGGCGTTCTTCAAACCCTGCAAAGCCCGATCGTAGGCTCCGGCGACGCCACGAAATTCGTCGTGGCGCCCGGGCAAGGCCGAGTCCAGGCTCACGCCCACGTATCTGATCCCGGCCTCCGCCAGAAGCCTTGCTACTTCTGGAGTTATCAGGGTTCCATTGGTGGAGATTACGGTTCGCAGGCCCACCTCCCGGGCGTGAAAGGCCAGTGCATAGAAGTTGCGGCTGAGGAGTGGCTCTCCTCCGGTGAAGATGAGGATGGGTATTTCTAGCTCCGCCAGGTCGTCCACCAGGTGAATGCCCTCTTCCAGAGTCATCTCGTCCCTCGCTTCCTTGCTCGCATCCATGTAGCAATGCTGGCAGGCCAGGTTGCAGCGTCGCGTCAAATTCCACATCACAACCGGTTTTGTCTGGGCCGAGAACCTGAGCAGATCGGCGGGCAGATTCTGACAGGACTCGGATGCCCGCAGGGCCTCCCATACCGTAGCTTGGTCAGCCAGTGCTTTGGAGAATATGATCATTCTAACGGCTCCTGCTCCCTCTTGGCCAGGGCTTGAAGCATGGCCTCAAAGGTAAATTTCTCAGGCATAGTGTCCACTCTTACTCCCAGCCGGTCTAGCTCTTCCCGTGTGGGTTTGCCGATCGCGGCCACCGTGGCATCTCTCAGAGCCTGACGAAGACTCGATTCCACTCCGAGGGCCTTTGCTCTCTCTATCAGATTTCGGGCCGTGGAGGAGCTGGTGAAGGCAAAGATGTCCACGCTCCTGGCTCTCTTTATCAATTCATCCAGCCTGGGGTCGCCTGAGTTTACGACCTCATAAAGGGGAATGTCGTCTACCTGAAGGCCGGCTGCCCTCAGGCCCTCGGTGAGGTACTGGCTCCCTTGAGCACTGCGCAGAAAGAGAATCCTCCGGCATTGGCCTTTTAGCATCGTCTCCAAACCCGCCGAGCTGTATTCCAGAGGTACATCTGACTTCAGGCCGTATCCGGCCAGGGCCAGCTCTGTTTTGGGACCAATGGCGACAATTTTCTTCTCTGCCAGGGCACTTTGAAGGCTTTTATTTTCCAATGCAGTCTTCACTCCGTTGGCGCTGGTGAAGACCACACATTCCGCATCATTCAGCCTCTCCATCAGATCTCCGGGCAGGGCCTTCTCCTGAATCGCGATAGCAGGAGCCATAATCGCCAGGAAGCCATAGAGTTCTGCGAGCCTTGCCGATTCAGCCTGCTGGCCCTCGGGCCGGAGGATGGCGATCTTCTTATGGGCCAGGATCGGCTCCAACCGGACCACATCGCCCACTATCAATATGGCGGGCGACTCGATCTTCAATGATCTGGCCTTTTCTGCTATGTTGGCCAGAGTTCCGGTTATGGTCCTCTGCTCAGGCCATCCTCCCTTCTCCACCATGGCGGCCGGCGTCTGGGGCGATTTTCCTGCCTCGATAAGTGCATTGATATTCTGCTCCAGGCGGGATACGCCCATCAGAACTACCAGCGTCCCACCCAGGCTGGCTATGGCCTTCCAGTCCAGGGGTGTATCCTTTCCCGGCTCCTCGTGGCCGGTGACGATGGTAAGCGAAGAGGCGACTCCCCGGTGAGTCACGGGAATTCCGGCCAGCTCCGGCGCTGCGATGGCTGAGGTGACGCCGGGAACAACCTCGAAAGGAATCCCCTTTTCCCGGCAGGCGATTGCCTCTTCGCCACCCCTGCCGAATAGGTAAGGGTCTCCTCCCTTCAGTCGAACCACAACATTGCCCTCTTCCGCCTTCTTGACGAGCAACTGGTTAATGCCTTCCTGGTTCAGCTTATGCCTTCCTGCATTCTTGCCCACATCAATCAATTCCGCTTTGATGCCTTCCAACGCTTTTGGATCGAGCAGCCGGTCGAACAGGACCACATCCGCTTCCATCAATAGCCGCTTTGACTTTATTGTCATGAGCTCCGGGTCTCCGGGACCTGCCCCCACCAGATAAACCTTACCGATCGCCAAAAGCCTTCACCGCCTCTTCCACCAGCTCTCGCCCACCCATTCTCATGAGCTTCTTTCCTATGTCCGCCGCCAGACTCTGATAATCATTCTTTAACGATATCGTCTCATCCACTCGCACAAACCTCTTGCCGTCCAGAGAGAGAACCTCTGCCAGAACTCGCGCCTCTCCGTCCCGAACGTCGGCATGGACGGCCAGTGGTACGACGCAGCCTCCGCCCACGGTCTCCAGAATCCTGCGCTCGATCATGGTCTCGATTCTTGTGGGCTTATCATCCAGTGATTGGGAATATTTCTCGGCCTTCGATCCTTTTTTGGCCACTACTATTATCGTTCCCTGGTTGGCGGCGGGAACGAACATGTCACCGTCAAGGCGCATGTAGTCCAGATCCAGGCCCATGCGCTGCAGACCGGCCTCGGCCATGACTATGGCATCGTAGTCGCCGCTGTTTAACTTGCGCAATCTGGTCTGCAGATTTCCGCGCAGGCTTTTTACCACCAGATCGGGCCGGGCCCGGAGCAGCTGCGCCATTCTTCGCATGCTCGATGTGCCGACAACGGCACCCTTTTTCAGCTCTTCCAGATCTTGAGCCGGACCATTCCGGCTCAGCAGAATATCGTAGGGTGAGTCGCGCTTCAAGATTGCGGAGATGGTCAGCTCCTCCGGCCTCTTGGTAGGAAGGTCCTTCATGCTGTGCACGGCCAGATCGATCTCGCCGGAGAGCATGCGCTCGTCTATCTCTGCCACGAAGACCCCGAATCCGGCGAGCTGGTGCAAAGGCTTGTCCAGGAAGACGTCTCCGCTGGTCTTCACCTTGCAAACCTCCATCTCGATGCCCAAAGGCCGGAGCCTCTCCAGCACGATCTCCGTCTGGCGCAAGGCCAGAGGGCTGCCCCGGCTCCCCACGATCAGCTTTTCAGGCAGGAACGAAACGCCTCCAGGGTGGTTTCAATTACGTCCTCGGAATGTGCTGCGGATATGAAGTCTGTTTCATACTGGCTGGGTGTGAGGAATATTCCCGAATTAAGCATATGGCGGAAGAATACAAGATATCCCAACTTGTCGCATTTCAGAGCCTGTTCGTAGTTATGCGGCTCCGGCCCGAAGAATATCTTGAACATGGAGGCGATGCCTACAACGCTATAATCCAGCTTCAGGTCGTCCACTATCTCAATCAACCTCGAACGCATCTCGTTTCCGGTGTTGTTTAGCTTTGCCAGGACATTCTCCTTTTCCATGACGTCCAAGGTGGCGTAACCTGAAGCCAGAGAGACCGGACTTCCGTTGAAGGTTCCTGCCTGGTATATGCCGCCGCTGGGTGCCACCTGCTCCATCAGATCGCGGCGCCCGCCAAAGATCCCCACAGGGAATCCGCCGCCGATGATCTTGCCCAGAGTCGTCAGATCGGGCTTGACACCAAAGAGCTCCTGCGCTCCGCCCAGGGAGAGCCGGAATCCGGTTATGACCTCGTCGAAGATGAGGAGGACGTCGTGCTCCCGTGTGAGCTTTCTCACAGCCTGAAGATAGCCCTTCAGAGGCAGCACCGGACCGATGTTTCCCAAGACCGGCTCCATGATCAGGCAGGCAATCTGGCCGGGGAAGCTTTTTAAGACCTTCTCCAGGGCTTCCAGATCATTATATGGCACTTGCAGAGTGTTCCTGGCCGTATCCACCGGCACTCCACGCGAGTCCGGGATTCCCAGTGTTGTGGCTCCTGAGCCCGCCTTCACAAGAACGCTGTCATGCGCCCCATGAAATCCGCCTTCGATCTTGATGATCTTATCCCGGCCGGTGCTGCCGCGCGCCACCCGAATGGCGGCCATGGTGGCTTCTGTGCCTGTGCTCACGAATCGAAGCATCTCCATGCTGGGGTAAAGGCCGGATACTCTTTCTGCCATCCTGACCTCCAGTTCCGAGGGCGTTCCGTAAAGCCAGCCTCGATCCATCTGGTCCATAGCGGCCTGCATAATGGCCGGATGGCGGTGGCCCAGGATCATGGGACCGTAAGCCAGACAGTAATCGATGAATCTATTTCCGTCGCTATCCCATAGATACGGGCCAGCGGCTTTGGCCGTGTAAAAGGGATAGGGTGATATGGCGCGCACCGGGCTGGAGACGCCGCCGGGCATCAACCTTTGGGCGCGATCAAAGAGCTTGATGGATGAGTCAAAACGCATTAGGAGAGAACCACAGTCTGTCGGATTATCAAACTTGCGATTCGCCCGGGCGGGATTTGGACCGTGATTGGACTTTACGGGGATTTGGGTCGCATCGCATACGGCGGGTCTTTTGAGCCGGATACTATTATTATTTACAAAAAGTATATATAATATGGACTGCAATTGACTATATTAGTATCATAAAACAGTAATGCGAAAATAGCGCAGTTTGAATGGCGAATCATCAGGACTTTGAAAAATACAATAAAAAATATATTAAAAGGGATGGCACGACTCAAAGGCCTGTGGCTCGCCAGCCAGCCTCTTCCACTTTTTTTATAATAATACGCAGAGGCAGCCCTGTCTCTTCCGCGATCCTTTTGCTGTCTTCGTACTCTGCTTTGATGTTCAATAGCTCCCCTTCCATCCGGCTCACCTTTATGACGGCATCGTAGCTCCGGCCGGAGACTTCCAGCCGTACCGACCTCGTCTCGCGTTCGGCCACGAAGCGGTGCAGGCTGGGAAAGACCCGCACTCCCAAAGAGCCCGTCTCCTTGATGATTATCCTGGCTAGACTTTCCATATCCTCGTGACGGGCTATGGCCCGGATCACATTACCGCTGCGCCCTTTTTTCATGAGGGCGGGCAGGACGGAGACGTCCAGGGCGCCGGCCTCCATAAGCCTCTCTATCAGACGGCCAAGAACCTCGCCGGTGACATCATCGACATTGGTCTCAAGCTGCACCACGCGCTCGCCAGGCTCTGCATGGTCACGGCCTGCATTCGTCTGCACGTGAATCGTATCCGCAATTATGCCGCGCAGGACATTGGGAAGGACGTACTCTCTTTTGCCTGCGCCGTAGCCAACCCGCAACGCCCTAAGGAGGGGGAAGTCGGGCACAAATTCGTCGACCAAAGTGGCCAGCAAGGCCGCGCCCGTGGGCGTGAGAAGCTCTTCGTCCACCGGCCCTCCTTTCCAGGGAATATTGTGAGCCTTCAATATCTCCAGGGCAGCCGGTCCAGGGACGGGAAGAAGGCCGTGCGCCGACTGGACGTATCCGCTGCCCACAGATACGGGCCGGCAGAGTATGCGCTCCACGGCCAGGGTTTGGCGTGCTGCGCAGCTTCCGGCTATATCCGCCAGCGCATCCAGCGCTCCTATCTCATGAAACCTGGCCTCGGCCTTCGGCACCCCATGCACCCGGCTCTCCGCCTCGGCCAGTGTGTCCAGGGCATGAAGCGCATTTTCCAGGGCGATTCCTGCCAGGCTGGAGTCCTGTAAAATGGATACGGCTTCGCTTACCGATTGGTATCTCCGGTCCGAGATCACCCTGGCCCGGATGGCCATGATGTGGCTCTTCTCCTCGCGGGTGATCTCCAGCTTACACCCCGTTGACTCGACCGCCTGGCGGACGGCTTCAAGATCCGCACCCAGGTCCAGGAGAGTGGCCATGATCATGTCTCCGGCGGCGCCGGCGCAAGGGTCGAAGAGGAGGACGGACATGGCTTACAATTTTGCTTCTGCTGTTAAATACAAATTGGTCATCTTTGGGCTTAAATTCTAAAAAAAAGGACTGGACTGCAGGTTCAGGGGATGAAGAGCTTCTTCACCTTCGAGACAACGTCCGGCATGGACATCACAAAGACGCGGTCTCCGGCAGCCACTTTGAAGTCGTTTCCCGGCACTATGGGCACGCTGTCTCTTAAGACCATGCCCGCCAGTGAGTCTTTGGGCAGCTCCTTGGAGACGATCTTGCCGATGATCCTGGCTCCCGGCCTGGCGATGAAATCCACCAGCTCCATCCGCTCATCGCTGAGGGTAATCACCTCTTCGCCTCCAATCACCCTCTGCAGCACGGCATCGGCCGTCACCTGTCCCGGGCTGACTGCCCTGTCCACGCCCACCATCTCAAAGAGCTTGATGTAGACGCTTCTGTTGACCCGAGAGAAGATCTTCTTGGCGCCGAGCTGCTTTACCAGCAAAGAGCAGAGCAGGTTTTTGTCATCCAGTCCGGTCACCGCGAAGACAACATCCATCTTACCTGCCCCTTCCTCCTGGAGAAGTGCGAGATCGGAGCCGTCACCATTGAGAATCATGGTGCCAGAGAGCTTATCTGCAATCTCAGCACAGCGCTCTGCATTCTGCTCGATGAGCTTGACGTCCATCTTCATCACCTCCAGCCTGTTGGCCAGATAGAAACCCACCATTCCTCCGCCCACAATCATAACCTTGGGAGAGGTTTGAGACTCGTGCAGCATCTGCCTTAAGCCGGGAAGGGCTTTGGAGTCGCAAAGCAGCATGAGGTGATCATCCAGCAGTATCTGCTCGTCCTTTTTCGGTATAGAGATCTCACCTGCCCGGTTAATGGCGATTAAATTGCAGTTCTTGGGAAGGCTCACCTTCTCGACGGGCCCCAGAATATTCATTCCGGGTGTCACCTTGAACTCTATCAGCTCGACCAATCCGTTAGCAAGATCTCGATTCATGAGCATCGACGGGAAGTAGAGGGATCGAGCCATCTCCTCGGCCATGGAGAGCTCCGGACATATCATGTAGCTTATGCCTATCTCTTTTCGATCCTGGACCGGCTGGTCGATGTACTCGGGATTGCTGACTCTGGCTATGGTCTGGCGCACTCCGAGGTGAGAGGCGATGACGCAGGTGATCACATTCACCTCGTCGTTTCCTGTCACGGCTACAACGATATCCGCCTTCTTGACTTCTGCCTCAAGGAGCAGGCGAGCATTGGCAGAATTTCCCTGCAATACTTTCACGTCCATATCCTGCAGCCTGGCACAGGCCTCTGGATCTTTGTCTATGACGGTTACATCATGATCCTCATGAAGTTCGCTGGCTATGAGAAAACCGACCTCGCCGGCTCCTGTTATCAAGATATGCATCTCATTTCCTCCATAATTCTGGAATAAGCAATAGGAATATGGGCATCAGCTCCAGCCGGCCGATGTACATGGCGAAGAAACCGATCATCTTGCCGGCATTCGTGATCTGGGACCAGTCAAATGTTATGAGGCCGAAACCCGGACCCACGCCGCCCATGCAGGAGGCGATGCCTGCGGCCACCACTTGCAGATCCACCCGCGGGTCGCCGGAGGAGACCATGGCCAGCAACAGAGAGAGTGCAAACCATACTGCCAGGTAGAAGAAAGAGTAAAAGAGCATGGGGCGGAGTATATCCTCTTTCACCCGGGCTTCACCGAGCCTTACCGATATGAGTGCATGGGGATGGAGCATGTGGAAGAGCTCGTTGTAGGCGTATTTCAGATCCACGAGCACCCGTCCTACCTTTATTCCTCCCGCGGTCCCGCCGATACACCCTCCTATGAGCATGAGCATGATCAAAGCCAGCTTGGCAGCCGTGGTCCATTTATCGTAGTCCAGGGAGTTGACGAAGCCCGTCGTCCCCATTATGGAGATGACCTGGAAGGAGGCAAACCTGAAACGGTCCACCAATTGGCCGTCTATTCCGCCGAAGAACATGAGGATCAGGGTGGCAACGGCCAGGATGGCGATCATGAACTTGAACTCTTCGTCCTTGAACCAGCCCAGCCGGTCGGTGGTGAGGACCTTATAGTGCAGAGAAAAGCTCGACATGCCAAGGATGATGAAGACGGCAACTATTGCTTCTATGATTGGGCTGTGGTAGGCGACAAGGCTTGTTGCCTGGGGGGAGAAGCCGCCCGTCGCAAGAGTCGAGAATGCCGTGCATACCGCATCGTATATCGGCATTCCCACTGCCACCAGCAGTATGATCTCCAGGGCGTTGAAGAGCAGATACACTCTCCAGAGGATCCTGGCAGTCCCGGTAGCTCGTGGTGTGATTGTATCCTTGGTCGGCCCGACAGCTTCAGCCCGGTAAAGCTGGCGGCCCGCGACGCGAAGCTGGGGAAAAACGGCGACAACGAGCAGAATTATGCCCAGGCCACCGATGAGCTGCTGGAAGGACCTCCAGAAGAGGAGACCGTAGTAAGTATGGGCAGAGGCGATGTGGAGCGCCATATTGGTTCCCGTCAGACTGATCACGGAGGCCGCCAGAGACGAAGCGACGCTGTGGTCGGCAAGGGTAGCATTCACTATGTAGTAACCGAGAGGATTGGACTCGGTGAGAATCGTCGCACCGGTAGCCGAGAAGCCTGATATGGATTCAAATAGGGCATCGACAAGGCTCAGGCCCTGAAATACGAAGGGCAGCGATCCAAAAGCAGTTGCAAAGAGCCAGCCCAGGGTAACGGCGGCAAAGGCTTCCTTGTTGCCCACGTCTCCTTTTTCGCCCAGGCGCTTCAGAAAAATGCCGCATGAGACCGAGAGCAAAGATGTCAGTGCAAAAGCCACAATTCCATCCGTTTCATGGTAAAGTGCCGCAACAAGTCCCGGTACTAGCAGTAGCAGGCCCAGGATCTTCAGAACAGTGCCGATAATGTCAAGAACGATTCTAACTCGCATTTAATCCCTCTCCCTTAAGCCCAGGGTTTCAGTCCCGGGGCAAAGGAAATCCAGCTCTCAGAATTGATCCGCCAAAATATGGACATTCTTTCGTTTTCCGAATTGCATTTAGGCTAGAGCAAACCTTCGGGCATTGCAAGGCTAACGACTGCAAATTTCGGATAGCACACCGGGTGTTGCCTCGATTGGCAGCTATCAGCCCAGGGGCGCGAGATTTTGGCCACGCTATTCTTCCGAGATTTCCTGTGATGTTTCTCAAGGACAACGACTCCCGCCTCAACTGGTCGCACATCTTGCCCAGGTCTGCTAATTATATGAGAGGATTATTCCAAAGGGGATACTGAATTATGTCCTATTGGACACCTCTCGACTCTACATGAAGCCTGTCGTAGTTGTGACACCAGGATATAAACGTTTCCATTTTAGGTTTTGGCAAGTTGACGGTATCTGAATACCTCTGAAAACACCTGTCAAAATTCGGTAGCTATTAAGATTTGAGATCGAGGGTATAGAATACAAAACCTCTATACGTATATCCGAGTACTTAGGAATTGTAACTAAATAACATAGGTAAGTCTAGGATTTTTCGTTAGGCTTAATTGTATAATTCCATTCTCCATGAAATTTCTTGGGGGGTCAAAATTGAATCGGCGAAAACAGCGATTTCTGGAATCAAGATCAGCATTCGGCTGAAGGCTACCTCAAACGATGGTATTTCTTGGCAAACATAGCAGACTCAATCCTGTAATCGATTGTGCTAAATCTATAAAGAAGCACTGGAACGGGGTAACTAATTATATTAAAACTAAAATCAGCAATGGTATTTTAGATTAGAAAGGAACCAATAGTCTCATTCAGGCGGCAAAGGATAGTGCAAGAGGCTTCAGATCAACAAAGAATTTTATTATTACTATTTATCTGAGGACAGGAAAGCTCGAATTCAATCTACCCTCATGAAACGGCGAGGAGCCACTTTTTCCCATGGAAAACGGATTTTTAGTGTCGATAGATGTTGTTTATCATCCTTCACATGTGATCCCCTGCCTGGGCGCATGGGCGTTTCATCAATGTGTGTTTACCCATAAATCTCGCAAAAGGAGCAAACATCGTGCGCATGCACGTGCCCGAGGGTTTGCTAGACCAATAGTGGGTAATATTTATAAGAAGAACCTCTTAGGAAATAACATGTGTAGAGCGGTGATCAGATCGCAAAAGGCGTCAATCACACAGCCATTAAGAAATCTCCAAGCAGTCCTGAGCCAAGAACTCTATCGCGTCGAGATCAGCAAAATCCAACCTGCCCGAGTGATGCGTAATGGTCCTATAATCGAGGTCTCAAATGTCTTTTATCTCTTATGCACAAAATTTTGAAGATGTGATGCTCTGGCGGGCACTGAAGCAAATTGAGGACGGATTCTATATCGATGTGGGTGCATGGTCTCCGGATATTGACTCTGTAACGCGGGCTTTCTACGAGCATGGGTGGTGGGGCATTAATGTCGAACCAAATCCGGAGTTTCACGCGCAGCTTCTCACACGCCGGCCTCGCGATATAAATATGCGCTTGGCTGTCAGTGACACGACTGGAACACAAATTATGAACTTTCTGAACAACCCAGGTTTGTCGACTCTGGATGAAACCATTGCTCAAGAACATGCCCGTGCAGGTTGGACAATTGATAAACAGGTGGTAGAAGTTACTACCCTTGCAACCTTGTGGGAACAACATGTACCAGAGGGACAGAGCGTCCATTTTCTCAAAGTCGATGTCGAAGGTTTTGAAGAAGCCGCATTGCGAGGGAATGACTGGTCAAGATACCGCCCCTGGATCATCGTCGCTGAGGCAACCTTGCCGATGTCCCAGCAGGAGAGCCATGGCGCATGGGAGCCTATCCTTCTCAATGCGGGTTACCACTTCGCCTACGCAGACGGATTAAATCGATATTATGTAGCGGATGAGCACGCTGATCTTCTACCTGCGTTCAAGTATCCACCCAATGTCTTTGATGACTTCAATTCAAATTTGCAGAATCAAGCAGCAGTACTAGATTGTGATCTTCGAGGGATGCAAGCCAGCTATTGTTGGCGCATTACCCGCCCGCTTCGCGATGCTTTTGATATGCTGATAAGGTTACGGTTGATGTTCGCATGCATTTCACAGAAAGTAAAATGCGGCATTGAGGGTCAACTGGGATCCATCATTGCCCGGCTGATCAATTTCGTTCGATCCCGTCCTGTGCTCAAATCAAGGGCATTGTCATTAGTGAGTCGATATCCGGACCTTGAGGCAAGGCTGCTCAGATTTGTTGTGGCAAGGGGAATCACTTCCGGTGGATCAACCTCGCAGGTTTATTGTGAGGCGCATTACAGGCCGCCAACAGAGCTTTCGGGGCTCACCCCTGGCGCATACATCGTATATACTGATCTAAAAGCTGCTATTGAACGACATAATAAGGTGGATCAATAGATGCGAATCGTCATCGACATGCAAGGAGCGCAAACGCCATTTTCTCGAGATCGAGGTGTTGGACGGTACACAATGGCATTGGTCAAAGCGATGGCGCAGAGTCCAATGGGGCACGAGATTGTCTTGGCTCTTAATGGGGCTTTTCCTGACACAATTGAAGCGATAAGAGCCGAATTTGATGGTATTTTGCCTCAAGAAAATATAAGAGTATGGCAGCAGTTCTTTGATACTACTGCGATCAATTCCAAAAACATGTGGAGAATGAAGGCAGGAGAAATACTCAGAGAGGAGTTTTTAAACAGCCTTAAAGGTGATATTATCTTCTCGACAAATCTGCAAGAAGGATTGTATGACTCCGCTTGCACAAGTGTAAAAATATTGCCCACAGATTCGCTAATATGTAGTACCATTCATGATGTAATCCCCCTAATTTATCCTGATTTTTACCTTGGTGGCAGAATAATTCGAGCATGGTATGACGAAAAGATAGAATTCGTTAAAAGATCCGATATAGTTATTACAGACTCGCTGTCATCAAGGAGCGAGATCAGCCAGCATTTGGGAATACCACTGGAAAAGATACATATCATTTATCCGTCGGTCGATCATGGCACGTTCAGAACGAAATGCATGGGAATTGACGATGAGAAAAATCTATTGGCCAAAATGAACATATCACGTCCTTTTGTGATGTATGCCGGCGGGTCTGATTTGCACAAGAACCTGGACATATTGTATTCGGCGTTCTCAAAACTACCAAAAAATATTTTGCGTTCTTACCAATTGGTGATGGTTGGGCCGGAATTGAAACGAGGGGAGGATCTTCATCGAAATAAATTAAGAAAATTGGGCATTAGCGACAATGTTGTTTTTGTCGGTCATGTAGATGATGAAGAATTGGTCATGCTTTACAACTTATGCGATTTATTTGTTTTCCCTTCAACCCACGAGGGCTTTGGCCTTCCACCTCTTGAAGCCATGGCATGCGGCGCAGCAGTCATTGCTTCTGATACATCGAGCCTTCCAGAAGTCGTAGGGTACCAGGATGCTCTGTTCGATCCACGCGATGGTGATGCCCTCGCAAAAAAGATAGATAGAGCCTTAACTGATAGTAAATTCCGAGATTTGCTAAAAGAACATTCAATTCAGCAATCCAATATATTTTCTTGGGAAGATAGCTCAAAATCATTGTTGATGCTATTAGAAGAATGTGTAAAAAATAATAACATAGTTCGTTCGTCTTTAACAGATGGCAATTCCATTCAAAAAGTCATCCGCCGTGTGGTATCCATAAGCCCTAACTTATCTCATGATAATAAAGACCTGATTGCGTTATCCGTTTCCATTGCGGAGACTTTCTGTATCAGAAAGGACGTATCCCGCAGGCTATTTCTGGATGTTAGTTCTATTGTACAGCTAGATCATTTAACAGGAATTCAACGAGTTGTGCGAGCCATTTGCAAAGAACTCGTGACCAATCCACAAAAAATTGGTGTTGAGTTGGTTTATACAAAACCAGATGATCCTGAGTTTCACAGAGCAAGTTCGTTGATTAGCAAAATCTCAGGACAGAGTGAAAAGAATACCAATGATGAATGGATAGAATTTTGCCCTGGCGACATTCTTCTGTTTCTCGATCTTCATCAGGCTGTTGTGATTTCCCACAAAGGGAAAATACAATTTTTAAGAAGTAAAGGTGTTCTTGTTTATCACATAGTTTATGATATTCTTCCTGTATCGAACCCCGGATTCTTCTGGCCTGGACTGTATTCTGAATTCTTAGAGTGGCTATCCGTAATTTCAAATTCAGATGGAGCGATTTGCATTTCTCGCGCTGTTGCAGATGAGCTTAAAGAATGGCTGAACATAAATGGCCCAAAACGCCTGCGTCCATTTAGAATCGGTTGTTTCCATCTGGGTGCAGATATTAAAAATTCCGTGCCCACTCGCGGCCAACCGGATGATGCGAAGCGGGTTCTTGCTCAGCTTGCCGTTGGTCCCAGCTTTTTGATGGTAGGCACCGTAGTACCGCGTAAAGGGCACGCTCAAACGCTGGCTGCTTTTGAGCAGCTCTGGGCGGAAGGTCTGGATGCCAACCTCGTCTTTGTCGGCAAGCAGGCCTGGAAGGTGGAAGAGCTGGTAGAAACCATGCGCCACCATCGAGAAAAAGGCAAAAGGCTGTTTTGGCTGGAGGGCATCAGTGACGAATACCTGGAGAGGGTCTATGCGGCCTCCACTTGCCTCATCGCAGCCTCCGAATGTGAGGGCTTCGGTCTGCCGCTCATCGAGGCCGCACAACACAAGCTGCCTATCATCGCCCGTGACATTCCCGTCTTCCACGAGGTTGCGGAGGATCATGCATTTTACTTCACGGGCATAAAGCCGGATGATCTAGCCAGGGCGATAAGAAAATGGCTGCAGTTGTACCAATCGGGCCGGCATCCGAAGTCGGACGACATGTCCTGGTTAACCTGGAAGCAGAGCACAGAAAAGCTGCTGAATATCATCCTGTTGGGGCAATGGTATACAGAGTGGAAAAATCACAAACCCAGTCAATGACGCGGTCTCGATAAATCCGCCTCATCGAACCCTAGCTCACGTAACCCAATCACACTGCATGGTAATAAGACCTGCATCGCCACTTGTAGTTATTACTTCAAAGGAATGCTGCTTATCAATCCAGTCGTAAGTGATTTGGTAGTCTAAGCTTTGGGCTGCAGGACTAAGAAGGAACTTTCCCGAAAGCATTGGTATATGCTCTATCTTAAGATCAATACGTCCATCCCCTGGTAACACTCGTAGGGGTATATTTTTTATCTTAGTGTTTGTTCCAAATAGGTGATGACCATCATCGGAGTGAATGGCAATACCAAATGTGATATCCGATATATCTTTGACTGCATGGTAGTGTATTCTTATGGTCATTGGGTCCATTGAACTGAATCTGGTACATCTAATTCCAGACTTATCTAGAAACTCCACATCCGTTATAATAACCTCTTTGTTGCCCCAGCTATTTGAGCCACACTGACCTTTATTGGAATCATCGGAGCTATTCCCACTTTCAGATCTACCATAGACGTATCTATCTAATACCGCACCCGTTTCCCCAAACGCCCTCTGCTCCCCCATGCCCAGAAGCAGCGTCCTATCACAGAATCGCCTAACCGCACCAAGATCATGCGACACGAAGAGAATAGTTACGCCTTCCTTCCGGAACCGGTTGAAGACATCGAAGCACTTTTGCTGGAACTCCATATCGCCCACAGCCAGCACCTCGTCTACCAAAAGGACATCCGGATATGTCTGAATGGCAGTGGAAAAGGCCAAACGCACTTGCATTCCCGAAGAGAGATTCTTCAGCTTGGTGTCTTCGAACCTGTGTAGCCCGGCGAACTTGATCACATCATCGGTTATCTCCCGGATTTCATTCCTGGATAGCCCCATGACAGTAGCGTAAACCCCGATGTTCTCTCGTACCGAAAGGTCAGGCTGGAAGCCCACGCCCAGTTCCAGAAACGGCGTCATCTTGCCCTTGACTCGAACGGTTCCTTTTGTGGGCCGAAGAATGTTAGCTATGATCTTGAGCATTGTGCTCTTGCCGGAGCCGTTGTCACCGATTATGCCCACGCATTCGCCTTTCTCCACCCTAAAGCTTACATCCTTCAATACTGTGAAGGTCTCGTATTGCCTGGTTTTCATCATGCCCACCAGATTCTCGAAGAGCGTCGTCCTCTTCTCGTGAGGTATCTGGAAGGTCTTCCAGAGGTTTTCCACCTCCACGACACTGGCCATCAAATGGCCTCCGCAAATCTGGGCTCCAGCCGGTCAAAGACCGCGTAGCCCAGCATGAGCACGACCAGCGTGAATAAGGCCACATATGCAAGACTAGCTGGCTCAGGCGGTATACCGTAAAGGGTGCAGTCCGTCATCATAGTAATTATCCGGGCCATGGGATTGAGCATCACTATCCAGCGTATCTTTTCTGGAAATATAGTTATCGGATATATAACAGGTGTGGCAAAAAAACCCACCTGGACTACGAGCCTCCAGATGAACTGCACATCCCTGAAGTAGATGTTGAGAGCTGCTAAGGCCATCGATAATCCCAGTATTATTAAAAATTCTAGAATAAACAGAATAGGAAAGTAGGCCACCGTCATCTCCGGCAGCACTCTGAATATAACCATGAATATTATGAATACTACGAACTCAAGCGCCGTCATCATCAGCGCCGTGATGCAGGTGGATATCACAAGAATGTCCCGGGGGAAGTAGACCTTTTGCACCAGGCTGGGCTTTCCTATGATCCCCCATATGCTCATTGAAGTCCCTCTGTCAATGAAGTTCCAGAGAATGATTCCCAGCAACAGAAAGAGCTGGTAATGCTCCACCTGGACGCGCATGAGATTGCTGAAGACCACATACAGAACGACGAGCATTAAGAGGGGTTCGAGGAGCGACCAGAAGAAGCCCAGGGCAGAGCTCTTGTAACGCAGCTTGAAGTCGCCCCAGGCCAGCCTGATGATCAGCTCTCTATAATTCCATAGCTCATGAAAATGACTTGATGTTAACAATGCAATAACCCCTGCCCAGCTATATTTCTGGGATTAATTTGCGAAATTCCTTAAGGAATACAGAGGTATCGAATTCCTTGGCACGTTCCATGCACTTTTCTTTATATCTCTTAGGATCTTGGGCTACATCTCGTAAGGCTTTCACCAGATCATCACTTTTCGCATCTACCAGCAGCCCCGTCTCGCCATGCACTATTGTCTCGCGAAATCCGCCCTCGTTCACTGCCACCACCGGCTTACCGCTAGCCATAGCCTCTATTGGCGTCAGTCCGAAGTCTTCGTCCTCTGCCGTGCATATTAAGCCTTTGCATTGAGCATAGAGATCTATCAGCTCTTCTTCGGGGACGGCCCCCCGCATTTCGACATTGTTCGGGATGTTCTTGATCAGTTTTTCATGGTATTTGGGAGCAAGATCTCCTGTTGCATATCCACCGATAATGACCAGCCTCTCTTCCGGCAGCTTTCTGAAGACCTCAAACTGCAGATCAATCCTCTTTTCGGGGTAAATTCTATTCACAGAGAGCCAGAAATCTCCGTACTCCTTGAATTGGAACTTTTTTGTATCCACGGGCGGATAAATTAACTCAGAGGATCTTTCATGGAAATCCCTAATGCGCAGCCGCACCGTCTTGCTGATCGCTATTACTCTGTCAAGGTGTTTCACGGACCGCTGATCAAACCAGCTATGTGTTCTTATCCACAAATCCGCAAGGATTCTCCTAATCGCATTGTTCTGCCTGGCAATCGTTATCTCCCTCTGGTCATAGAAAGCCCGCACTGGTGAATAGCAGTACCAGAGGTTCGGGTGATGTTTTCCGGCAGCATAATGGGACCAATTTCCAGAAAATATGAAGAAGTCGTATTCACGGGAAAAGTCGCATAGGGCAAATAAGAATGCCGCTGAAATCTGCTTGAAGGGAGGGATTTTTATGGTTCTGCCGAGGCTTCTTATTTTGACGTCCCCGTATCCCAACCGCTCAATTGCCTCTGTGCTTACATCCGTAGTTATGATATCGGCCTGGAGGGCGCGGGCCAGCATAAGCGCAACCCGTACCCCTCCGCCGATAGATCCGATGTAGTCCAGGAAGATAGCGACCTTCAATATGATCCCTTGCGTTCCCTCTCATCCAGATAGTGATCGAGCTGGTCTGTGATGATGTCTCTTACTGTATGCCGTTTATTAAATCCGATAGCTTCAATTTTCTTTGTATCAGAAAGGAGTATGGGAACCTCTGCAACCCGGAACCTCTCCGGGTCGAAGGCTATTCTTATCTTCTTCTCCCCGGCATGAGCAATCACGCCACCGTCTTCTATGCCAAATTCCAATTCTCCTCTGAGCATCATGCCATCGATCTTTGTCTTCTCGAAATTAATTCCGAAGATCTTTGACCTGTCAGGATCGTTGGGCCCGTCCACAATCTTCTCTCCCTTGAATGTCTCATCTTGCTGACGGGATAGTTCGCTTCCTCAAGGCTCATCAGAAGGTAGCTCATCACGGAATTCGTCCTCATCGAACCCTGGTTGTAGACATCCCCGTAATTGCCCTTCTCCGCCAGGATCAGATAGCCCTCAATTATATCGTCCACATGGCTCCAGTCCCGGAAGGCTTTGACGTTTCCAATGGTTATAGAATCTAATTCTCCGAACTTCATTCTCATAACCTGGCTAGAGGCCCCCGATGTAACGAACATGTTGCCTCTGCCTGCACCTTCGTGATTGAACGCCCTGGAGATCACGGTCCGAATTCCGTAGGAATACCAGTAGTTTCTCATCAAGTAGTCGCCGTACACCTTGCTCACTGCATAGGGCGACATCGGCCTGAGCGGGTTCGTCTCGGTTGTGGGAACTTCCGGCATGCGTTCCGGTGCGGGAAATATCGTGCCGTATTTCTCGATAGCCTTTTTGTATTGCTCTTCAGAGGATAGCACGAGGCCGTACTCCTCGCTGCTTCCTGCGAAAACCACTACTGGGTCTACATCCTTGACCCTGATGGCCTCCAGAAGATTCGATGTCCCCCTGCTGTTACAGAGCATGGTCTCGTTGGGATCTACGAATGATCGCGGCACAAATGATTGGGCTGCCAGATGGAATACAACATCCGGTTCGCTTGCAGTGATGGCGCTCCCAATACTTGCAATACTCTCCAGGTCGCCTTCCACCAGCCGCACTTCCTTTCCCAGACCCAGACGCGACATGTTGTTGGGAATTTTGCCGTCCCACCGCCGTCGCAGAAGGCCACAGACATTGGCGCCCCGGTCTATCAGCACTCTGGCCATTCGCGAGCCGACAAATCCGCTTATACCTGTTATTAATATATTTTTATCATTTATGTCCACTGAGATCACGTCCCTAGTAGAACTTGAGAAGCTCCTTCACTCTGTCCTCTAAGCTGTATTTCGATCTAAATCCGATTATTTTTTTCTGCCTTCATTGGATTGGATAACGTGTGCTGGACAGATTTCTTTATGGGATTTTCAATGTATTGTGGTTTCAAGGAAAGCCCCATATTCTCGTTTAAAATTTCGATCACTTTATTGAAGCTCTAGGCTTTTCCTGTGCCCACATTCAAGATGCCATGATAATTCGAATTCATGCCCAGGTGGTCTACGGCAATCCTAGCGAAGTGCCAGATTTTATGGGCCTTAATACCGCCTACGTCGAAAGGACGAATCTAACCTCGCGACAAATGAATGGATGAATGGTTCGAATCGAAAAACACTATCATTCTCTAGAGAAGAGAACATGCTGCGAGCATCTTGTGCCCAGGAGGACGTGGTATATAACTTAGCAAAACCACTTAAATCATCAAGAGTAGAGGTCAATAATGATCAACGACGATGGAAACCCAGATCTCCTGCTATGGCAGCTGGCATAACTGATCATATCGGGACAATTGGCGAGATTACGATGATGTTAGCGGTTCCTGAGAGAAACAACGCGTGATGGGGGGTACTACCGAACTTTGACAGGCCAGGTTAAATGGAGTAAATTGCCGACAACTTGACAGAACCTACAAAAAATTGGCCTTGCTCGTAGATAGTTCGCCGGGCAAAAAAATTAGACGTGGGCCTCATCTACGTCTTGGGATTGCTTTCCACTTTCACCAGAGTTGCTTGCGGATTCTCTGAGAGGTCTGCCTGATAAAACTCCTCGTTCTCCGGCAAGGACAAATCGAGCTCGGAAAAGCTGTCAACTAACACGCTGGCGTTTTCCAGATTGAAGTCCAATAGGTGGCCGCCTGCGGACCTGTCCATGGTGATAAAGTGCAGGTTGTAGCCTGGAACATTCACTCCCAGTACATAGTCAGGGCATCTGAATCCTATTATCGTTCCTTTAACGTTATGAAACTCAAATACCTTCTGGGCTTTTGTGGCCTCCGATAGGAGTGGATATGGCTTGCTCTGCATCGGAACGCTTCTTGTCTTGACATAGTCGAATGTGCCATCGATTCTGATGCCGTAGAAGAGGTTCTTGGTGACGAGCCTCCCATCCAGACGGTTCTCGAGCTCGGTGAGGTTGGAGGTGCCATTCAAGGCAATTGTCTCCTCGGGTTTGAAGAAAGCGACCTCTGCGAATGGAGTCTTCATGGAATCGCTCAAAGGGTAGGCTATGCCATTGGATTTTATCTGGTAAAACTCGCCATCAAGCCCGATCATTTCACCATCAAGGGCCTGGACAGTTCCAATGCCAAAGTCTCCATGGGCGCCAAGATCTTTGAATGTCATGGTGCCATCATAGACGCCTTGCATGAGGGCGCTTATGACTGAAGTCTGAAACAATGTGTCGTTCTCTGAGGCGATCGTACCTGGTATCAAGAATGCCAGTGCCAGGAAGGACGCGATGCAAATAGATCCAGCAACTTTCATCATAATCAAATTCACCTGATATCTCTCTAAAATAATTGGTTAGATAAATACTCTCGCCAAACGTAGTGAACGGATGATATGATTCAGAAGACATATCCGAACTTGGAAAAGGTCAAAAATACCCGAGGCCACACATTTTTAAGCCAAGAATCTGTTAGTCTACCCAATGACCGAGATCCGAGATCCTGTGCACGGCTACGTGAAGCTGGAAGGCCTGGCACTGGAGCTGGCCGACACTCCCCAGATGCAGCGGCTGCGCTGGATAAAGCAGCTAGGCCTCGCGAATCTCGTCTACCCGGGGGCTAATCATACTCGATTCGAGCACAGCCTCGGGGCCTATCATATGGCCGCGCTCCTCACCCGTCATCTTGGCCTGGAAGACGAAGATAGGCTGCCGGTGTGTGCAGCAGCGCTCCTGCATGATGTCGGCCACGGGCCGCTATCTCATGCCACCGAAGCGGCCCTGGCTCCATTTCTCAGAACAGATCATGAGAGCGTCATTGAACTCCTGAAAAGAGGTGAGCTGAGGGAGGTCCTGGACGGGCATGGCCTGAGAGCTCAGGATATCCAGGCTTTTATCAATGGATCCGGCCTGGGCCAGATCGTTAGTGGCGAGATAGATGTGGACAGAATGGATTACCTCATTCGAGATGCGCATTACACCGGGGTGGCCTACGGGGTGATCGATAGATTGCGCCTGCTGCAGAAGATGACCCTCCACCAGGGACAGCTCGTGGTGGAAGCGGGCGGAGTGCAGGCTGCGACATCCCTGCTCATCTCGCGGCTTCTCATGCATCCATCCGTATACTACCATCACGTCTGCCGCATCTCGGAGTGCATGATCTCTTCGGGCATCCGCAGGATGATTGAAGACGGCGCAAGTGCGGCCGAGGTCAAAGGGATGGATGACGTCCAGCTCTTCACAACCCTTGACAATGCTGGCGGCTACGCGGCAGAGATGAATTCCCGCATCAGGTCTCGCAAGCTCTTCAAGAGGGCGGTCTATATCGGCCTCGAAAATCTTGAGCCCACCCTTCTTCGGGTCAGCGATAAGATACTGGCCCAGGAGATAGCAGCCGAGGCCTGTGTCGATGTGGATTACGTTCTGGTGGACAATCCTCCTCTGCCGGATACTATAGAGGGCAGTTTTCCTGCGCTGGTCGGTGAAGTGGTAAGGCCCCTGCGAGAGGTCTCGCCGTTGGTCAGCATCCTGGAGAGGGCGCACAGGGCTACCTGGCGTTTTGGTGTATACGCCCCGCCGGAGCTGCAAGAGTGTGTAGCAAGAGGCGCCCGAAGGTGTCTGAATCTGAAGAAGAACACCGTGCAGCATACATTTTCGGGCATTGATAACGGTTACCTTTAAGTCGCAAAAGAACGAAATGAAGATAATGGCATTTTCCGGAGAAGGGCCGAATCTTGACAAGAATCTGCTGGTCAAGACCATCCAGACCATGAACCAGCACCTGCCAAGCAAACGAGTCAATTTGACCGAACTCTTGAATATGGAAAAGCCCGGCATCAAGGGAAAAGATAATACCTTTTTCATCATCGATAAAGCCGAGCTGAATCTGATCTCCCAATCCTTCCCTAGATTCATGTGGAGCCGCCTTCGGCTGCCCATGCTCATTGAGATGTCGCCCGATTTTGGCAATGGAGCCGCTCGTATTCAGGGCGAGGCTGAAGTAGAGGTGGTCAGCAAAATACTGGGCAAAGATCGACCTACGGGAAAACAGATTATAATCTACCTTCCTGAAGTGAGAGAGCTGCGTCGAAAACTTCCTACCACCACGCAGTATGCCTTCATAACCAATCTCAGGGATCAAGGTATCAGGGACTGAAGTGTTCTTATCTAAACTGACCAAGAAGCAGACTAACAGTGTGAATCATCAGAATAGTTATGGAGGAGCAATTGGCAGATAATACGCAGGCTGAAGGTGCGAGGCAGTTCAATGCGAAGATGAACCAGGGAGCTTACACTGAGGCGGCCAGGATTAAGTCAGATTTCGGTCTCCCCAATGAAATGCTTTCGGATGCGGTTAAGAAAGCCTACGACGCCAACATGAGAAAAGGGGACTATTCTCTTGCAGCTGAGTTAGCCCGTCAGTATGACCTTGGGAGAGACCTCCGCCTGGAGGCTGCCCAGAGATCCTTCCATAGAAAGGTCGACAGCGAGTTTTTTCGAGCGGCAGCCGACTACGCCAAGGAATTCGGACTGCCTCTGGATATGGTCAGAGAGGCGGCTCTCCAGGCCTTTTACAAGAGCATGAGCTTTGGTCTGGTCAAGAATGCAGCTCAGATCGCGGAGGATTTTGAGCTCCCCCAAGAGTTGAAGCAAGTGGCGGCAACGAAATCCTATGAGCAGCATATGCAAGCAGGCTTCTATCGCAAAGCCCTCAAAATCGCTCAAAAGTACGATCTTCCGGATGAACTGAAAGCAGCTGCAGAAAAAAAGATATCTTGAGCCCCAATGCCCGACGTCGTGCTCACAATCGGTGGCTCGGATTCTGGTGGCGGTGCCGGAATCCAGGCAGACCTCAAGACATTTTCTATACTGGGATTACACGGAACCTCTGCCGTCACAGCCATTACTGCTCAGAATACTCTTGGGGTGCAGCATGTTTATGGCCTGAAGCCGGACATAGTTTTGGCACAGCTGAGGTCTATTACTGATGATTTCTCCATCGCCTATGCCAAGACGGGCATGCTCCATTCGGCAGAGATTGTAGCCGTGGTAGCCGATCACCTGAAGAGGACCGGGATTCCCTTTGTTCTGGATCCGGTGATCGAGGCGGAGGCCGGGGGCAGGCTGCTTCAACCCGATGCGGTGTTGGCTTTGAAAGAGCGTCTTCTTCCCATGGCCAGAGTTACGACACCCAACATCTTCGAGGCGGAGGCTCTGACTGGAATTTGCGTTCGCGACATGGACAGTGCAAACCTTGCCGCCCAAAAGATCATGGGCTTTGGATCCAGGGCAGTGATCGTCAAGGGTGGACACTTGGACTGCACTGATCTATTGGCAGATGGGACCAGGGTCTGCCTTATGCCATCCGAGAGAGTGGCAGGCCAGAATCATGGTGTAGGATGCACCTTTTCTGCGGCGCTGACCTCATATCTTTGCCTGGGCTGTTCTCTGAGAGAAGCCGCCCAGAATGCCAAGGAGTTCGCAAAACGAGCCCTGCTCGGGAGCTTTCATGTGGGAAAGGGGGTCGGGCCGGTGAATCAGGCAGCGTGCCTCAGGGAAGAGGCGAGTCGCTACCAGGTTTTATGCGATGTGCAAACGGCTGTGGATCTACTTGGAGACGAGCCGAAGATCTCCGAACTGATTCCAGATTTGGGTTCAAATCTTGCCATGGCCATTCCCCATGCCAGAATATCTGATGACGTGGCCTCGGTGAAAGGTGGGCTGGTGAAAGCAGGAGGACGTGTCTGCACATCAGGCGGCATCAAGTTTGGGACCTCTGGCGATATTGCAAGAATCATCCTGGCGGCGATGAGCCGCGATTCTCGTTCCAGGGCGGCCATGAATCTGAGTCTGAAGGCAATGCCTGCCTGCAGAGCGCTGGGCCTGGTGATAACGGAGCTCATTGGTCCGGCTGGCGCGGAAGCATTATCCGCAATTGTAGCCCCGGGTCGGCTGCCGGACGTTTTCCTGGTTAGGGGGATCCAGGGAGAAGAGCCCGAGCTCTGCCTGCTGGGATCTTCCGCCACACTGCTGGCCAGGCGTGCAGTGAGTCTGGCTTGCTTCTCGGAGTATAGGAAGATATAAATTGGTGGCAGGAGGAAGCACAAAGAATTGCTCTAGCTGGAGTGTTGATTATGGGAAGTGTAAAACCAAGTTATATCAAGAATTTCGCTATGGATCTGTTGAGGACTTACGAGAGCTTATTTAGCCCTGACTTTGAACAGAATAAGCTAGTAGTATCGGAATATACTGACATCAAGAATAAGACCATTCGCAACCGTGTGGCCGGTTATATATCCAATGTGATGAGGCAGAGGCGCACTCGCAGAGGAGAGGTCGAGGTTGATGCTTAGTGGTGTGTTTCCTGCAATAATTACGCCATTCAAAGAAGACCAAAGCCTGGATGAGGAGGGACTGAAGCGGAACATTGAGTACCTGAGTAAAACAGGCATAGCAGGGATTGTTCCCTGCGGCACCACTGGTGAGTCGGCCACCTTGACCTTCGAGGAGCATAAGAAGGTGGTAGAGATTGCCGTTGATTGCTCTCGTGTGCCGGTAATAGCAGGTACGGGCTCAAATAATACCCGTGAGGCTCTGGAGCTGACCCGCCATGCTGCAAACGCAGGCGCAACGGCGGCCCTATTGATCACGCCCTACTACAACAAACCCAACGATCGAGGCATGTTCGAGCACTTCAAGACCATAGCCGAGAAGTGTGACATCCCAATAGTTCTCTATAATGTTCCCAAGAGGACTGGAATCAACCTCATGCCGGAAATGGTGGCGAAACTGTCCAAGGTAAAGAACATCGTGGCTATCAAAGAGGCTAGCGGGAGCCTTTCTCAGCTATCTCAGATCATCGAGCAGACCAAAGGGTCCGACTTCTCAGTGCTCTCGGGGGATGATGATTTGACGCTGCCAGCCATGGCTCTGGGAGCTCGTGGTGTGGTATCAGTGGTGGCGAATGTTGCCCCGCGGAAGACTGTGGCACTGGCGGATGCCATGCTTAAAGGAGACCTGGAAAAGGCAAGATCGCTTCACTACGAGCTTGCACCCCTGGTTCGAGCCATGTTCCTGGAGACCAATCCCATCCCTGTGAAGACCTCTCACAAATATCTGGGTCTGGCTGGAGGCCCCTTGCGTCTTCCTCTGGCGGCAATGGCTCCTGAAAAAGAGAATATCCTGAAAGAGATCCTGGAAAGATTGGGCGAAATAGCATGACTCGAATAGCGGTTACCGGAGCTGTAGGGCGCATGGGCACCCTGGTCATTCAGGAGGCTGCCAAGGTCGAAGGCATGCAGCTCGTAGCAGGCCTGGATGCACTTGGAGCCGGAAAATCGCTTCCTGGCGGCATTCTGGTCGAGGACGTCTCGCGGCTGGAGTCCGTCTTAAGGGAGATCAAACCCGATGTGCTCATTGACTTCACCATTGCCAAAGCCGCGGTAGAAAACGTGATCACGGCTGCCGCTCTTGGAATAGACCTGGTGGTGGGAACCACAGGCTTTTCCCCGGACCAGCATTCCAGAATGAGAGAGGCAATAGATGGCCATGTGGCCGCAGTGATATCGCCTAACTTCATGGTGGGAGTTAACCTGTTCTGGAAGCTCGCAGCAGAATGCGCCGCAGCCCTCAAGGACTACGATTACGATATCGAGATCATTGAAGCCCATCACAATCAAAAGAAGGATGCCCCCAGCGGCACTGCACTTGCCACTGTGGATGCGATAAAGAAGGCTCGGGGCGAGACGGATGTCGTTTATGGCAGGTTTGGGGTTATGCCGCGCGGAAAAGAGATTGGAGTACATGCCGTGCGGGGAGGAGATATCGTTGGAGATCATACGGTGCTCTTCGCAGGACCCGGAGAGAGGCTGGAGATAAAACACCAGGCTCACAGCAGATCCGCTTTCGCCAGCGGAGCTGTGCGGGCGGCCCAGTGGGTGGTCGGCAAGGACCCCGGAATTTACAGCATGGCGGATGTCCTGAAATCAAGATGAACCAATTAGAGGAGAAAAGCTTCGCCCTCCTCTTCGAGGGAAAACGTCTGGATCCGGTCTCAATAGATCGGAACATGGTCGGATTTTGCAGCAAATGCGACTCTGATCTGGAGAGCCTGGCATATTATTGTACTGAATCTGGCTGGATGGTCTCGACGCGCTGCAAAAAAGATCACATGGCTCTGATTCGCTACGACAAACAATGGAACTGGCTGGGCGATCTGGATCTGCAGATAACCCAGGAAAAAATAAGCGTTGGTGACCTTTCCAGGGAGAAGCTGGAGGCGGTTTTTACGCAGGCCGAGATCAGGGACATGCTGGCCTGCCAACAGGGCTTGCCCTATATCCGGCAAAACGTTTATCGTGCCAGGGCTAAGTACGATAAATTCGAGAAGCTATTCGGGGTAAAGATTGATATCTAGAAACTCTGCGGGGTTCTGTTGCATTTGATTGTATTGGCACCTTACTTGCTTGATGCTCATAAGGAGCAAGGGAGACGAGCGATTGTCGTGCGGTCTTGACGATTACGAATTAGATATATTTCTGGGTCGTGTACGCACTTCATTGAATTGGTATCCTGAATGCCATTAGCTCCTTGATAGTCCAGATATGATCAGTCAGTCCTTCTGCCATCGCAGGTGTTCTTTGCGTCCATCTTTTCCTGCCCAGATCAACTCTTACACGA
>CAIQHB010000020.1 GCA_903871465.1 uncultured Methanosarcinales archaeon | reverse complement strand
TCCTTAACAACCGAGACGTTCCTTGCTTTTCACTAAGCCCTCGTAACATCCAAGTAGTAAAAGAATCCATATTATGTAATAGTTATATTAGTATATAAAGCTTTTCATATTAAAAGGTAAGATGGGTTTATAGGAATCCTCACCAAGTTCTAAGAATAGAAATAAATCAAAAATAGTTTATTACGCTTCGCAAATCTATAATGCATATATAGATGAAAACGGGGAAGACAGATTCGAAAAGGAAATAATATCCCAAATGGGTCGTAAGACCGATATCTTGTGGTTCCGGAATCAGTTTGTCCAACTTGCAGAATCCAGGAACGGTTTCAATTATTGTACTTGGTCGGATCTCTGCAAACTGGAAAGCGGGAATCTTTTTGTTTCGGAATTGCTTTTCCAAATGCGATTGTTATGGATACAATGGCTTAACGAAAAACAAAGGTTTAATGATATATCGGAATTAGTTTGTGAAGAGCCTATCGACGTATTACCAGCGAATATTAAATTTATGATGGAATCTGAATTCAATTATCATATCAATGAAAGAGGACTTGACAGATTTCATCGTGACGTATTGCAGAGATTACGGGTCAAAGAAATTGGACTTTTCTGGTTTCAAGAAAAATTGACAAAAGGATGGAATGAATCGACTAAGCCGTTATCTAAAAAAGAGTGGGACGAATTCTTGATCGATGATGATGGACAAAACATAAAATCTGAGCGGCTATTTCAATTGCATCTATTTGTGGCAAATCTCTATAGAAAAAGACTAAAAGAGGATTGAGGAGGTATCAAAATGACCGAGAAAAAATTATCCCATTTGGCAGGAACGTTTCTAATTCAGGCAGACGCAGCTTTCTTAAATGGTGCTGGTTTAGGAGACGGCGAGGACCGAAATGTCACAATTCCCAAGACATTTAGGGATGGAAGAGGTGAAGTCCCCTATGTATCATCTCAAGCATGGAAAAGATGGCTGCGGAATACCTTTATCGAAGAAACTGGCTGGCCAGCAAGCGAAGTAAAAGCCATCGGTTGGAATCCCAAAGGGAACGTCAATAAGATTGCCAGTGAATTGAATCCCGTTGATTTTCCGGAAGACGATATATTTGGTTATATGAGAGCACAAGAAAGCCAGGGGAAAAAAGTTGCCGATGAAGAGGAAGAAACCGAGGAAGGAAAGACGAGTTCAGTGCGAACCAAATCAGTAATGCGAGCATCACCATTTATGGCATCAGTCTTGATATCTCTTCGTTCTGCTGGATGGAAGGGAGAAGATGAAGGTTTCGTCCATCTTACAAGATATGACCCGCCGGCTCTTGCAGAGGCTGAAGTTGAGCGGTTCCTTTCTTCAGTATCAGATAAAAAGAAGGATAAAAAGAAAACAGTCTGGGAAAGGTTGGCCGAAATTAATAGTGATGTAGCAAATAGAATAAGATCACATGTGGATGATAATAACTTAGACCTTCTCAGGAAAGAGTTATTAAAAATAGCTAAAGAGAAAGGCGTAGAAGTGGCTTTTATCGAGAACCCATGTAGTCCTCTTCCATATACCACACGCTTTTATAATACGCATCTTCAAGGTATCTTCTGCTTAGATTACAGTCGTCTGGGAACGTATTGGAATCTTGGTGATAGAATCGAACTAGAGGAGACAAAAGCAAATAAACTTATCCAAGACGGCAAATTAGCTGATGTAACAAACAAAGAGCCTTATAAAACCTTGAGCAACAGTGGTCGTATAGGAAAGGTATACAAAATCACAAAGGAAGCTGAACCTTCATCTAAAGAACGCGCTATGGAACTATTCAAAGCACTTTCTGTATTGCGTGGAGGCGCAAAGCAGGCTCAGTTTGGGACAGACGTTTCTCCAAAAGTCTTAATCCTGGCAGGACTAACCTGCGGAAATCCGATCTTTAATCATCTTTTCAAGGATAGTCCGGAAGGTCCAGTCTTAAAAATAGAGACGCTTGAAGAGATCATAAATGATTACTCGGATAGGATTGTAACCCCTGTCCTGATAGGCATTCGCTCAGGTTACCTGCAAAACGAAAGCGAGGTTAAACTATTGAACAAAAAGATGCTACCAGTTGAGCAGAATGAAAATAAAAGAGGGACAGAGATCTTGGTTATGAGTCCACTTGAAGCTGCTCAGAAAATTGGAGCCTACATACCTGATGATGAGGATTCCGTCAAATGATCCAAATTCCGGCGTTACATGTGCGATTGGAAGGATTAACCTCTTCCTTCCGCTATCCTCTTACAATTAGTGGAACTCAGATAAGTACTCCCGTTCCGTCGTACAGTAATATTCTTGGTATGATCAGTGCTTGTGCAGGTCGCCCTGTTGGAAATAAAGAAACAAGAATCGGATTCGAATTTCACTGCCAGTCCCATGATTTGGAGTTGGAAAGGACCAATAGGTTGAAAGTGGACCATAAAGGACATCTCAAACCCCAATCCAAGGGTCAAGGAATTTACAAAAGACAGGTCTATTGGCACCCAAAGCTAGACCTCTATATTACGAACATTGAGTTTAAAAAAGTCTTTCACAATCCAGTTGCAACTCCCTGCTTCGGTCGATCACAAGACATAGCCTGGATAAAATTTGTTAAAGAAATTGATCTCATTCTAACACCAAAAGGCTCACTGGGACCTACTTTAATTCCATCACCTCAACCTGGTATTCCTGGTTTAGTAGTTCGCCTTCCAGAATGGATAAGTAATAATAGGATGGGTTATACAAGAGAAACGGGACCTTTTGGGGTCTACCAGGCAATGATTCCTACAACAAATATTCGTTTTGAAATAGAGCGAAATAATCTATATCGCCCAACCGACACTCCTGATGAGAATTATATAATCTACCTTCATGAGTGGATAGAAGATGAATGAAAAAATTCTATCCAAAAGTACTGGAGAAACTCTTTCCGAGCATACTATCGCTTGCCTAAAAGTTGCTCAAGCAATTTTGGAGTCTCTGCCACTTCCCACTGATGCAAAAGAAAAACTTAAAAAAGATTTACTTCTTGCGGTGGCATTGCATGATGTGGGAAAAGCAGCGACCGGTTTTCAACAAGTCTTGCGAGGCGAAAAAGTAGGTTGGAGCGGAAAACGGCATGAGATCATCTCTGCATCCTTCGCGTCGGGAGTAGAAAGTATTCCTCTTGCCCCTGCTGTAATTTTTGCCATCCTTACTCATCATAAAAGTATTCCTTCAGACGGTATATCGCAAATCTGGGGGTGCTTGCCAGATGAACAAATTCCTCTACGAAATTATGAAACACCGTTCTGGAAGGAAATGGCTCAAGAGTGGACCGAAAACGAAGAGCTATTTCTAGAAGAGTGGCGATTAATCTTCAATTATCTGGAAAAGGATTCGATAATTAGCTCTTGGCAAGCAACACCAAAGCTATCATCTCTATCTTTGGATCCATCTTGGCTTGAAAGATCTGCAGGTAGGAGAGGTCAGAGAAAAGTTATTCCCTTTCAGGACCGTTACTACGCGTCTACCTTACGAGGGCTCACGATAGCATCGGATCATTTAGGGAGTGCTCATAAAATTCCACCATTGATTCCACAATTAGTTAAATTTTCTATTATAAAATCGGAATTAAGACCCTTTCAATCAGATGTAGGGAATTTTGCAGGATCTTTGATTTTGAGGGCACCCACTGGATCAGGTAAAACAGAAGCAGCATTGCTTTGGGCTCAGAAAAATCAAAGGCCGAATGGAAGATTATTTTACATTCTTCCTTATACTGCTAGTATTAACGCGATGCATCGTCGTTTGACCGAGATTTTTGGGGAAGATAATGTTGGACTTCTTCATCACCGTGCAACATCGGCCCTCTACAGCATGCTAGACACCGATGATAACGAAGTATCTTGCCTCGATAAGCAACAAAGAGCTAAAATCCTAACGAGTTTAGCGCGGGAGATTTGGTTTCCCATTAGGGTATGCACTCCTCATCAAATACTGCGTTACGTTTTGAGAGGGAAAGGATGGGAAAATATGCTTTGTGAATTTCAGAATTCTTGTTTCATTTTTGATGAAATACATGCCTATGATCCTAAAGTAGTCGGACTTACATTAGGTTCGGCAAAACTATTTGCCAAATGGGGCGCGAAATTTCTTTTCCTCTCTGCAACATTCCCTTCATTTCTACGCAAATTGATAACAGATAAGATGGGACCCCTCTCATTTATTGAACCAAATCCCAAAAAAGAAGAAGATCGTAAAATACTAGATAAAAAAAGGCATATTTTAAAGATAAAAGAGGGTTCCATGAAGGATCATCTTGAGAATATGCGTGAATCTATTTCCGACAGCTCATCGACTCTCATTGTTTGCGATCACGTTAAAACTTCTCAGAGTATATATACTGAGTTAAAAAAACAGTTGCCCGGTGAAAATATTAAGCTTCTTCATAGCCGATTTAACCAAGAAGATAGAAATCGAATTGAACGAGAGATTACCACCCAAAGCCTACCCAAGGTCTTAGTAGCTACTCAGGTTGTTGAGGTCAGTCTTGATGTGGACTTTGATCAAGCGTTTTTCGAGCCCGCACCTATTGATGCATTGATCCAGCGTATGGGACGTGTTAATCGGTCGGGAAAAAGACCTCCCGCAAAGATAGTTGTCTTCACCAGACAAGTGAATCCGCGCAACCTCTATTGCGAATGTACGGGTGAATTCCATCAGCCTACATGTAAGATAAAATTAAGCATCGATGAACTGCAAGAACTGGATAATCCGATTGGTGAGAAAGATTTAGTCGATGCGGCAGACAGAGTTTATGGAGAAGGATATCAAGGAAAAGACAAAGCAAAATTCGAAGAAGGCTTCAACCATCCGGATATTGATGACTTTGAAAATCGTCTTCTTGCAGGAGCCTATCAAGATTGGGTTGAGTCCATTATTGAGAAAACAGATGGAACTATGGAGGTACTTCCAAGAAGCCTTTTAGAGGAGTACAAAAAGAGAAAGAATATGGGATTATGGATTGAGGCCAATAGCCTCTTAGTGCCAATTCGGACCTCCTCATTATCTTGGTTAAAGCCAAAAATTGACACGTCGAATGATCCCTGGGTGGCAAATCTCGTATATGAATCTGAAAAAGGGCTTCAGATATAGAAATCGGTAACTGTGAATACAGTATTCAAGGAAAAATATGTCCCGCATTATCCTCTCCGACCGCGGCTCTTTCCTCGGCAAATCGAGCGAGCAGTTTCGCATCACCCGCAAGGACGAGCCGGAGGTGCTCATTCCAGCTCGCGGAGTGGAGCAGATCCTGATATTGGGCAGCGGCATTTCCGTATCCTCAGACGCCATCCAGATGGCCGATGAGCTGGGCGTGGAGATCGTCTTCGCCAGCTACTACGGCAAGCCCCTTGCCAGGCTCATTCCGGCAAGCCTGGGCGGCACCGTGAAGACGAGACGCGAGCAGTACTATGCCTACGGAGATGCCCGCGGAACAGATCTCGCCACGTCCTTCATCCGCGGCAAATTAAGGAACCAGTCCTCGCTCCTTAAGTCATTCGCGAAGAAGTGGAAAGGAGAAAAGCAGGACCTCTGGCAGGAATTTCGCGAGAATTCCAACCAGATCGAGGCCCTCATCCCCAGGCTTGACCTGATAAAAGGCCGCGTGGAAGACGTCCGGGAGAGGATCATGGGCGTGGAGGGAAATGGCGCAGAGATCTATTGGAGGACCTGGGCCAAGTTGATCCCGGATGAGTGGAAGTTCCCTGGTCGGGACTACCCAGCGGCTAAAGATCACATCAACTCCCTGCTCAACTTCGGATACTACTTGTTGGAGCAGGAGGTCTGGGCGGCCACTCTCTATGCCGGCCTGGACCCCTATGCAGGCTTCTTGCATGCCGATCGGCCCGGCCAGGAGAAGCTCGTCTATGACATGATGGAGGAGTTCCGGCCCCTGATGGTAGACCGGGTTGTTGTGGGCCTGGCCCGCGAGATGCGGCCCGGCCACTTCCAGGAGGACTGCCGCATGACCAAGGATGGCATGAAAATCGCCTCATCGGCATTCTATGGCCGCTTAGACGAGGGCATAACTTACCGGGAGAAGAGCCAGATCCTGCGCAACATCATCCGCTCTCAAGCATCGACAGTGGCCACATTCCTGCGTGGCGAGCGACCATGTTACGAGCCCTTTACCCCACGATGGTGATTCTCGGAGGGAGCCTGTGGATACGATAATCATTTACGACATCAGCGAAAACAGCCTGCGAACCAGAGTGGCTAAGGTTTTGATGGATTATGGCTGCATTCGCATCCAGGAGAGCGCCTTCAGTGGAATACTGAACCACAACACCCGCGAAAAGCTCCGGCTGCGGCTGGAGAAGATGATGCATGACCGAGAAGGAAACATCCAGTTCTATCCACTATGCAGCAAATGTTTCTCCCTCAAAGAAAGCATCGGCGAGATCTACGAGGTCAAGGAGGAGGACGTAACCGTCCTTTAGGGCAGATGTTGATTGCAATGAAATGCGACTTCTGGATGGGCACGGAATGATCACAGTCAGCGACGTGAAGCAGTATCTTTACTGTTCTAAAATAATCTACTTTGATCATGTGCTGCACGTTCCAAAGCCTCCTGATCAGAAGCTGGAAACGGGCAAAGAGTTGCACGATTCAATCACTTCCAAAGAGAAACGCCGCAAAGGTGCACTCTTCTACGATCCGGAGCTGGACCAGGCTGAGAAGATGTTTCGCGTAGCTCTTGAGAGCAGCACCCTTGGCCTGAGAGGAATTCTGGACTATCTGGTGAAGACCGAACGAGAGTTCATCCCGGTAGACTACAAATTCGGCTTCTCCCATAATGGAGGCATTCATTTAAACCACAAATACCAGCTGGCCGCTTATGCTCTTCTGGTGGAAGAGAACTTCAAGACTATTGTCAAGCGAGGCTTCATTCATTACAGCAAAGATAGAGTTAATGTGCAGATCGATCTCGATGATGAGATCCGCAGGCGTACACTAAAAATGATTCGCGAAGTAGGCCAGATAATCGAAGAAGAGGTCGAGCCTGTCGGTACCAAGAATCCTGGCAGATGCACGGACTGCGAATACAGCCGATACTGTGTTGGACATCAATCTGATGATTAAGACATCACTATTATAGGAGGGCACCATGTATTTCTTTTCCGAAGAGGAGCGCAAATATCTTCTGAAGAAGCTCATCCCAAAAGCACGGGAGAAAAGCATAGCTGAAGAACTCAGAGGCTGGAACTGGCACTTCGCAGAGCTATCACCGCCCCATGACATACTCCTGCCCGTCTGGGAAGTCTCAGATAAGTATTGTGAAACCAGTCGGGATACTTATCTGAGGCATGTGCAGAAGGTCAGCGTGCCAGCCAGCGAGGAGATGGTAACGGGTCGCATTTACCATCAGGCCATGGCAGAGCTTTATCCCACAACCAAGAGACTGATCTACAGAGAAGGTATGAGCATCTGTACCGACCTTCCACAGATCCTGATGGAGCGGCTTCCGGATGCTATAATCGAAGCTGAAGAACAGCTTTCTCAAGTAAAATGCTCTACGGAGATCAGCAAATACGTTGGCGAGAACTTGAGAAAGCTCTGGTCCTTTGAGGTAAGCAGAATAGTCTCCTCTATCTTTGCCTATCTTGCCAAATACAAGTACCTAAGTGATGATTCTTTGATAAATCACGCCCTGCCGTTTGTTGTGGAGCACAAACTCGATGGGCAGTACCTGGGCTTGAGCAGCAATCTTTCAGCCGATGCCATCAATATGAGCGGGATGCTCATTTGTGACCTCAAGACGGGGCCGAAGAGAGACTTCCACAAGCTCTCTGCAACAGGTTATGCGTTGGTTTACGAGAGTCTATATGAAGTGCCAATCAACATCGGCTGCACAGTTTACCTTAGCTTTCCGAAAAATCATCCCACGCCGCATATCGAGAGAGATTTCTTCATCATAAGCGACGAGGTTAGGCAGTGGTTTGTTGAGGAAAGGGATAGCAAGCAAGATCTCATCTTCTACGAGCGGGACCCGGGAAAGTGCCAGAATCCAAAGGTGTGTAGGTACAGAGAATACTGCTGTTAGCAATAGCCTGTAATTCCCCTTTTTTAGTTTCCAGTTCTTTCGACCACTCATCTCGGCTTATTCGACTTCGTGCAGTTCCATCGGTTCTCCACCCCGCACACTTTCGAATCGAATCTCTGCAGCCCAGCGCCCTCGCTCCCGCGCGCCCCCGCGTCCCTCCCGCCGCCGGGCCCGCATGTGCAGCCCACAGCCCTCCTGCCCGCATGGGCCTCTCCATTCGATATATTTTTGCCCCTAAATTAAGTCAACCCCTGTAAATTAGCATTCTCCAGGCTCGCCCGATCCCAAGTAGCCCCGCGCCTCAGGCCTGCTCATATCTCCTGTGACCGGTTCAATCTCCCGGTGCCGCCGGACCTAAAGATCTAAACGAGATTATTATTAAGATTGCCGAGGCAATGGCAAAATTAGGCCGAACTCCGAAGTCGCATTTGATCTATGACACTAAGTCAATCAGGTGAGACTATACCAAATATTCATGGGCCAATCTATATCATCCATATTTATGAATACAATTATCATAATCCTCGAATTTCCTAAGATTTTATAAATTATTTAATCAATAATATGTATATTCGGTCATCGCCAATCAGACAATTTTTGATCTCATCCCATCTCATCCCAATGCGATCAAATATCGCCTGATTCATGTTGAGAGATTCATTGAAGCGCGAAATTGCGCATCTGTGCAACCGGGCTGAAGCTGCACCCTTGCATCCCAATAGACTGGACAGGCCCGAGACCAGCAAGGAGATTCCGGCGGAGATCAAGCCCTATCTGGCTGTTTGGAGGCCTGCCCACCCGTGCAGCAGATCGGCAGGATATAGTTCATAGGTAGCCTTCTCCTCCATGCAGCCATCTGAGCAGTCATCATGCTTAAATATGATAGATTAGACATAAATATCAAAGGGATTATCGTTCTAATGGATAGATCTGTATGAAGAGATCTGGCAAAGATGTCCCGACTGGGATTTTCATTCTGGCTGCAATCGCTTTCCTTCAAGGATTCAACTATGTACTATTAGCTATAATTGCCATTTTCCATTCACCCATGACAGCAATCGTCCGTCTGATCTTTGGTGCTCTTTTAATACTATGCGGCTCGGGTCTCATCAAGCTCCAGTTCCAGGGCTGGTTGCTTGCCAATATAGGCTCAGCCATATACCTGCTTCAAGCGTTAGCAAGGATCGCCCTTGGTGGAAATACTCCTGAAGTCTTGACAGCGGGAATCATCGATGTCATTATAGCAGGGGCCCTTTTGATCTACTTGAACAGACCGACAATCAAGACGATCTTTGAAAAGTAGAGGATTGGATAATCAGTGAGTCCACCGTGCGCTCTGTGCCACTGTGGTGAACGTCCGTAACCAGAGGTTAGCCACAGAAAATGACGGAGAGCCAACATATTTTTACCCCTAAATTGAGTCAACCCCTGTAATCAGCATTCTCCAGGCTCGCCCGACCCCGAGCAGCCCGCGCCTGAGGCCTGCTCATCTCTCTTGTGACCTGCTCAATCTCCCAGTGCCGCCGGACCTAAAGCTCCCTCATGCGAATCCGCCCCAGTTCCACTACGGCAGAATGTCCCGCCCAATCAGAACTTGATTGAACCGCATCAACGATAATCGTCGTAATATAATCGACAGATCGCTATGGTATTCGCAAAAGGATTATTTCGCAGGATACGGGAAGTTCCCTGGTCGGGACAACCCAGCGGCCAAAGACCATATCAACTCTCGGCTCAACTTCGGATACTACGTGCTGATGCAGGTGGTCTGGGCGAACTATGGGTACGCGGGCGGGCGCGAGCATGCGTGCGGGACGCGAGGGCGGGCGAGGCCTGGGAGAGGCAGCTCTGCGCCGGAGATGGGGGTGCATCATGCTGGCTGGCTTCAAGAGGATCGAGCCAGGGCGGATATGGGGGTGAGAGGAGCAAAAGAAATTGCGTATAAGGAATTTGCTCCAGGAAATGCGCACCGAAGGTGTGCAATCGAGGTGCTCGGAAGGGGTCCCAGATCTAGATGGATATTGTCTAAAACGCGTTATAAATCTCCGAGTTAGACTAGTAAAAATGGCATGAATATGATGAATGAAATTGCAGAAATAACTATCAGCAAAGCGATTTGCCATTCGTCTGAACACGTCTAAAATAGATTAGATTTAGACTGCTAATCTAGACTACTATTGAACTATGATTGAGACTAAGCAAAAAAAGAGAAAGATATGGGGGCCAAAGGAGATGGCAAAAATCATAGAATTACTCCTCCAATCGATACGCTCTGCAGCAGGTACAACCCTGAAGTCCGAACCGCTCCAGGATTTAATTGGTGTGAAATTTGAAGCTACTGATTTCACCACAACGGCACCAAGACTCGAAGAACAAACAACTATTAAGCCGAATTTCCGCGACATTCTAAGAGGCTAATGGACGCCTTTATGCCTTTGTGTCTTGGTGGTGAAGCCCCAGTAAGCCACATAGAAAGCCTGATAGATTCCCGGACACGAAGAAAAGTTTCAGGACGGTACAATTCTTATGTAATCCAGCAATAAGCATATAAGCATCGTTACATAAGAGATCTTGTTGATACCCAAAACCATCCGCAGCTCACTTGAGCGCCAGGACCTTTCCACGCTCTTCGAGATAAAGGACCTGGTAGAGCACCTCATCGCAGAGACAGGCCAACCACTTTTGTCAGAGGAACTGCCCGTGGAAAGAGTTGTGCAGCAGGTGACGACAATTGATTCCATCACCTACAGACAGGAGCTGGTCTCTTGCGGCAAGAACTGCAAGGGCTGTCCACACGGTCCTTACTGGTATGGTTACTGGAGAGAAGGCGGCAAAACGCACTCCAAATACATCGGCAAGAATCTCAGAAATTCGGGTGCAAAAGTATGATTAGTAATATAAATAGAATACTGATATTGGTTTTGCTGCTGCTCGTGCCGCTGCTATGCGGCTGCGTCTCCCAAGAGGAACCGCCCACCGGGAAGATCAATGTGGCCACAACCATTGCACCTCTTGGTGACTTCGTCACTGCAGTAGGAGGCGACAAAGTTGAAGTAACGGTGCTTGTCCCGCCGGGAGCCGAACCCCATACTTATGAGCCCGCCCCCTCCCAGATGAAAGATGTGGCACTGGCGAACCTCTATATCATGAACGGTGGAGGCCTCGAGTTCTGGATGGATAAGGTTCTGCAGGTCAATCGGGACATGTTAATAGTGGATTCTTCCCGGGGAGTCAAGCTCGTCAATGAAAGCGGTGGGGAGACGGACCCGCACATCTGGATATCCCTGAGAAATGCGGCCATTCAGGTAAATAACATCTGCTCAGCGCTGATAAAGGTAGATCCGGCAAACGGAAAATATTACCTGAAGAACAGAGACGATTATTTGCAGAAACTGAAGGCACTCGACGAAGATCTGAACAGGACCTTTGCCGCAAAGTCGGGCAGGATCTTCATCGCATACCATCCAGCCTGGACCTATTTCGCCAGGGATTATAACCTTGATCAGGTCCCCATCCTGGAGAACGAGAAAGAGCCGGGGCCCAAGTACCTGGGCAGCATAATCGATTTAGCGAAAAGAAACAATATTACGGTTATATTTATAGAGCCGCAATACAATCCTAAATCAGCAGAAGTTATAGCTCAGGAGATAAAGGCAAAGGTGGTCGCCCTGGATCCACTGGGACCAAATTATCTGGAGAACATGCAATATTCCGGACAGGAGATCGCCAGGAGTTTGAAATGACGACGGTATCCATTAAGGGCCTCTGGGTTTGCCGGGCAGAGCATGCCGTCCTGGAGGACATAAACTTGGAGCTTGAGCCGTCCGACTTCCTGGGTCTGATCGGTCCCAACGGCGGCGGGAAATCCACGCTGCTGAAGGTAATGTTGGGCCTGATCAAACCCGACCGCGGCGAGATCAAAATCTTTGGACTGACGCCCGAGGCGGCCCGCGGGCGCGTGGGCTACATGCCGCAGAAGACCATGTTCGACCAGAGCTTTCCGGTCAAGGTCCAGGATGTGGTGCTCATGGGAAGATACAGCAGGATCGGCCTCTTCCACCGCTATGGTCCGGAAGACCGCGCGGCGGCGCGCCGTGCGCTGGAGGCCGTAAAAATGGATGACCGCGCCGAACGCGAAATTGGCGCACTCTCCGGCGGAGAGCAGCAGAGGGTCTTTGTGGCCCGCTCGCTGGTCTCCGATCCCGAGTTGCTCCTGCTGGATGAGCCCACGGCAGGAGTTGATTCCGCTCAGCAGACGGAGTTCTACGATCTGCTCAGCCACCTGAATCATGATCTGGGAATTGCCATTGTAATGGTATCTCACGACGTCACAGCCATCTCTAAATACGTCAGCAAAATCGCCTGCCTAAACCAACGGCTCTACTACCACGGCTCTAAGGAGATCACCAACGAGGACATCGAGAAAGCTTACGGCTGCCCGGTGGAGATGATAGCGCATGGAACTCCCCATAGGGTCTTGAGGGAACATGATTGAGCTGCAATTAGATTTTTTCCAGTACGACTTCATGAGGACAGCCCTGGCTGCAGGACTGGCAGCCTCGGTGCTCTGCGGCATAATTGGAATATATGTAATATTAAATAAAATAGTATTCATCAGCGATGGAATAGCTCACGCTGCTTTTGGCGGCATAGGTCTTGGCTACTTCCTTGGCTTCGACCCGCTGGTCTTCGGAATAGGCTCGGCGATCCTGACCGCCCTGGGCATTGGAGTGATCAGCCACCGGGCCCGCGTCTCTGAGGACACTGCCATCGGCGTCTTCATGGCCACAGGCATGGCTCTGGGAGTAATGCTCTTGACGCTTTCCCAGGGCTATGCCCGAGATCTCTATGGCTATTTGTTCGGCAATATTCTGGCGGTGACAGGGAGCGATGTGCTGATGATCTCAATACTCACCGCGATCATCCTGGTCCTGGTCTATCTCCTCTACAAAGAGTTTCTCATTTTGAGTTTCGACCCCATCTACGGAGAGGCCATCGGCCTTCCGGTACAGGGTCTTCGTCTCTTGCTCCTCACAATGGTGGCATTCAGCGTCGTGGTACTGATCAAGATAGTAGGGATAATCATGGTCATAGCCCTCTTGACCATTCCAGGGGCCATAAGCCGGCAGCACATGAAGGGCCTGCCCGCCATCATGGCCGGTTCCATATTCCTGGGCGCGGTCTTTGTGACCATCGGCCTATTGATATCATACATGCTGGACGTTCCCTCCGGAGCGACCATAATTCTGACGGCGGCCTTAGTCTTTTTCTTAAGCACGATTGCCAGCAGATAGATTGAAGTTCGCGAACTATGGGGACCAGAATAATTGTCGAGATAGACTTAATTAATGGATGCAGACTAGACTTATGGGAATGAAGCTCTTCGAGATCGTCTGCATCCTCTTGATTCTTGGCGGGACCTGTCTGGCAGAAGATCTCATCTTTTTCGCCGATGATCACTACAAGTCCCTCGGCATTCTTGATCTCAAGGCATCTGTTACAAATCCCGCTCTTAACCCGGGGAACAGTCTCCTCAAAATCGACCTGGCCAATACAGGCCGACTGGAGGAGCTGATTCCCATAAACGACAACGGCCCACCAGACGACGTAAGAGCTGAGCTGAAAGAGGAAATGCATAGCTTCGATGCTTTGAACATCAATGCCGTACTGGATGGGAGGGAATCTTTGCGCGTGACATCAGGCCCGCAACATATCTCAGTTCTTCGCTCGGGAGACATTTCTCCGCTGCAATTTAATATCACCGCCGAGAACAGCTCCCGCGGATGGTTCGAGCTTCCACTTCATCTCGATTACATGAGGCAGGTGGATGTGAGCGTAAGCAACGGAACGGTCTCGCCCCTCTACCAATCATTCAATCAGAGCCTCAACCTGAGAGTATTTGTAACCGGAGATAAGGAGCCATTGCGCATCATAGGGATCAAGTCCGAGCTCCTGAGAGGCAAATCCGGGACAATAAGTGTGGTGATCGAGAACTATGGAGCCAAAACCATGGAAAACTGTTCAGCCAGGCTCTTGGCCGCGCCTCCTTTTCATGTGGAAGGCCCGGATATCTTATTAGGAGACCTCGGGCCCGGCAAAATGGCTCTGGCCAGCTTCATCGTCGCCGTGGATGCAAACGCCAGCCTGCAGGATTATCAATTGGGATGCCTGATTCAATCCGGCGAAAGCCGTATGGAACTCGCTCTTCCTCTGGCCCTGACCGGATCTGATAATTTCCCAGGCAGCCTGGCATTGCTGGTTGGGGGAATAATTTTTGCCTTCATGGCAGCTTTTCTCCTCCTGAAAAAGTCTGAGCTTCTTTATCGGCGCAAAGGAAGAAGGCCAGGAATTCTGGCAAAGAGATAAGAGGAAGATCGCGGAAATGATAGAAAAATCGGTCGAAGCGAAGGGAATCTGCAAAAGGTATAAGAGTTTCTTAGGAACCGGCACCACCGTCCTTAATAATATATCGCTGGATATAGATGTAGGAGAGATCTTTGGCTTGCTGGGCCCCAACGGTTCAGGCAAGACCACGCTTATCTCCATATTCTCCACTTTGATCTACCCGGAACAGGGCAGTCTGTCCATCATGGGCCTTGACGCACGCCGCGATCGAGGAGAGATACGCAAAATAATAAACATCAGTACCGCCAAGCCCAACTTCCCCTGGAGCCTGACGGTGCGAGAGAATCTGCGCCATTACGGCATGCTCTATGGCCTGTACGGCTCCGGCCTCTCCCGGACAGTTGAGGACCAGATAGATGCCTTTGAACTGGGCGATTTTCGGGACTTGAAGTTTGAGGATCTCTCCACAGGCATAAAACAGAGGCTCTCTCTCGCCAAATCCATGCTCAACCACCCTCGTCTCCTCTTCTTGGACGAGCCCACCACCGGCCTTGATCCGGACATATCCATAAAGATCCGGGCATTGATTCGGAGAATTCATGAAGAAGAGAACGTAGCCGTGGTTCTGTCCACGCATTATATGCCCGAAGCGGAGATGCTCTGCGATAGGATTGCCTTCTTAAGGAAGGGTGAAGTCGTAGCTCTGGATACACCCCAAAATCTGAAGAACCATCTCGGTTTGGGAGAACGGGTGGTGATAACTTACTCCGGCCAGGCGGATATCGGGGCTCTGGGAAGATTGCCGGGCGTTCTCGGGCTTAAATCCGAGATCGGCAGGGTGGAGATGGTGATAGATAGAAGTGAGGATAGCGTGGACAGGATCGTCAAGCTCTTTCAAGAGGCCAAAATCCTGGACATAAACATAAAAGAGCCGGACCTGGAGGATGTCTTCATTGAACTGGCAAGGTGAACTGAATAAGTATCTGGCTTCGGCCTACAAGAACTGGATTATCTCCAGACGGAATATCTTCACAGTCTTCGAGCTATTCTTCTGGCCCATGATCAGCTTGCTCTCCATAGGTCTGCTCACCCGGTTTCTGAAGGTGGATGAGTCGATGGTCTCTTTCCTGCTGGTGGGTTCCATCGCGCTTACCGTTTTGCAGGTGGCACAGATGGATGTGGCCTATGTTCTCTTATTCGACATGTGGTCCAAGAGCATCAAGAACACCTTCATCGCCCCGGTGCATAGTTATCATCTGATCTTCGGAGCTCTGCTCTTTGGCATCGTTCGCGGGAGCATAGTCTTTGGCATCTTGATAGTAGTAAGCCGCTACCTCTTCGGGTTCGATTTCCAGAGGGGTGGGCTCCTGCCGGTGCTGATATTTCTGGCGGGAGTCTTCGCCACGGCGGCAGTTATAGGAATCACGGTCTGCATATCCATACTCACCTTCGGCCAGAAGGCGGATGTTGCCGCCTGGAGCCTGAGTGGATTGATCCTGCTGGTTAGCGGAATCTACTATCCGGTGGATGTGTTGCCCCCTGTTCTGCAGATGTTTGCCAGGGCCGTCCCGCTGACCTACTTCCTGGAATACTACAGGTCAATATTTATTCCCGGCCCGCACCATTTGGCTACGGGAATATTTCTGGCCGTCTTCTACCTCGTGTTGGGGCTGGTCCTCTTTGACCGAGCCATCGATAGGGCCAGAAGGACAGGCATCTTGCTGCGCCTGTCGGAATAATCATCAAGAATTCTTCGCTGAATATAAGAGCATGTAAGCTTCGGGTGTTGGGCTTGATAGAAGGCATGGTGGGAAAGGTCCGTGTAGGAGACAACCAGCCCGTGCGGCTGATGGGGATTATCAATCTCAGCCTTGAGTCCTTTTACAAGGGCTCTGTAGCCTGCTCAAGCGAGGTTCTTTCCATAGCCGAGGGTATGAAGGCTCAGGGCGCTGATATGATAGATCTGGGAGCAGTCTCCACTGCGCCCGGATCCCCCCCGGTAAGCGAAGCCATAGAGCGAGAACGGCTCTTTCCTGCCCTGAAAAAGATCCTGGACAACCTGGATATCACCATCTCCATAGATACGCAGAGGGCGAGCATAGCAGAGGATGCCCTCTCGTGCGGCGCCGCCTGCATAAACGATGTCTCAGGCCTCAGTGACCCCAAAATGGCGGCATGTGTGGCAAAATGCGACGGCTCCTTGATCATCATGGCCTCTCTGCAAAAACCAGGTGATCTGCTCTATATGAATCAGATAATTCCGCGACTGGGGGAAAAGGTGCGGGATGCAGTCCAAGCAGGCGTATCTCCACAAAATATTTCTGTAGACCCAGGGATTGGCAAATGGATACCGGAGAAGACAGGAATTTTTGATCTGGCACTCCTGGATGGCTTTGAGAGGCTGCGCTTTCTGGGACAGCCGGTGGTTGCAGCTTTGTCCCGCAAATCCTTTATCGGAGAGAGTCTGGGACAGCCCGATCCCCAACAGAGGCTCCCTGGAACCCTGGCGGCCACCGCAATAGCTGTTTATCTGGGAGCACACATCGTCCGGACGCATGACATCTCTTCCAGCAGAGAAACGGTGGCCATGGCAGAGGCCATTAGAGGCCATCCGGCCAAAGTCGATGATGAAGATCTGGGTGTGGAGGTACTGGGATATCTTGGCCAGGGCGAGGATCTGACCGAGATACTGCGGAGAACAGAGGTGGACGAGCGGGGATTTGGAGTGCTCTCCCGGAAGGGATCATTCCGCATCCTGAATGTCCGGGGCGTAAGCAGCATGGAGGCCCTGATAATAAAGCAAGAGATGCTTGCTAGGGGCGGAGATGCGGCCATTCCCAAGCTTGCGCTACGCTGTGACAAACGGCCGGAAGAGGTTTTAATATTTGGCACCATAGCTCAGATATCAGGGCTCGTGAAGAACCTGAAAGACCAGCCTTTCCGGCTACCGCGCGTGGCCAGGAGCATAGATGAGGCAATGGAATCGATCGATAACCTAACGCGTCACAGGTGAGTTTGTTGCAGGTTTTGGGCATAAAGACGGATCTCATAAGACCGGGCGATGACCTGGCTGAGTCGCTTGATAAAGCAATGACAAAATCAGGCATAGCCATCCAGGATGGTGATATCCTCGTCGTCTCGGAGAGCACCGTAGCTACGGCTGAGGGGCGAATTGTGGATCTGGATGACGTCGCTCCAGGAGAGCTCGCCCTCACATTAGCCGCAAAGTTCTGCAAAGACCCGCGTGAGATGGAGCTGATCCTCAGGGAATCGGACGAAATAGTGGGAGGAATTCCCGGCGTGGTGTTGACGCTGAATAAGGGGTTCCTCTACCCCAATGCCGGGATCGATAACTCCAATGCCCCTCCAGGGCACGTGGTACTTTTTCCGGCCTGTGCAGAAGAGTCCGCAGCACAGATTCGCAAAGCTATGTCTAAGGGAAAGAAGATTGGAGTCATCATTGGAGACAGCAGAACTCATCCTCTGAGGCTGGGGTGTGTGGGTGTGGCGCTGGCATGCGCAGGCCTGGAGGCGGTAGAGGACGCTCGAGGCCAGAAGGACCTCTTTGGCAGGGAGCTCAAGATCACACGCAAGGCCGTGGCCGATAATCTGGTATCGGCAGCCCAGATTGTAATGGGTGAAGGCGATGAAGGGATTCCGGCCGCAATAATAAGAGACTCATCGATTCCTATTAAAGAAGTGAGCGGCGAGATTCCCACTATCCAACCCTCGGAATGCATGTACATTGGCGCCTTGGGCTTTGGCCCGCGTCCTTATACAGGAGGATATGACGATCTCATCGAGAAGGCCAGACGGGCACTCGATAATGCCTACGCTCCGTACTCCGGATTCAAAGTGGGTGCAGCGCTTCTATCTAAGAGCGGCCAGGTCTATTCCGCAGGAAATATAGAGAATGCCGCATCAGGGGCCGGCATCTGTGCGGAAAGAGCTGCGGTGATCAAGGCCATCGCCTCAGGAGAGCGCGATTTTGAGGCTATAGCTATTATGGGAAATACAAGCGAGCCCATAACGCCTTGCGGCATATGCAGGCAGAGCCTGATAGAGTTTGGAGAAGATATTCTGGTCATTATGGTCAATCTCAGTGGTGATGCCATGACGGCATCGGCCAACGATCTCTTGCCAAGAGCCTTCACGAGCAGATTCCTAAAATAATCCAATTTTAAAAAAAGTGTGAAAAGATGTCCGGCATTCCGGGCATCCTTCAGTGAGCCTCGCCTACCAGATCCTTGCCTGGCTCCTTGCGCTCCACGGTGTCGAGCTTGCACTCGGTCGGAGTGCAGACCAGAACATCCTGGGACTGGAACTTGGTGTACGGATTCTCGGGTATGGTAGTATCCAGGCCCATGGATGCGGCCATCATCTCAACTATATCCACCATCTTTATGGGAGACTTAGCGGCATTGCGGCCGTCGATCAGATTCAGTCTGCAGAATGGACAGGTGGATGCTACTACTTCTGCCTGGATATCTGTTGCATCCTGCACTCTGGCCTTGGCGCAATCCATGGCCAGGTCGGGAATACCGGCCTTCACGCCGCCGCCTGCTCCGCAGCACCTCTGCAGAGCCCTGTTTCTCACCATCTCCTGGAACTTGACGCCGGGGATGGACTGGACGCATTCCCTGGGTGCCTCAAAGGCCCAATCTTTTCCCTTGAGGTGCATGAGATGCCTGCCGTTGTGGCAGGGGTCATGGTAGGTGAACCTGTAGTTGAGGGGTATCTTGTACTCAACCTCGCCTTTCCTTATCTTGTCTCTCAGGAATACGGAAAGAGGCATGGTCTCATAGGGAATGTAGCCCTCGTACCACATGGGCCAATCGATGGCTGCGTTCCTGAGGCAGCCGGCGCAAGCGAAGAGCACGTTCTTTGCTCCGGCGTCCTTCAGGGCGTCGATATTGTGCACGGCATGCTCGGCCATGACCTCGCGCTGGCCGGTTCTGATCAGAGCTGAAGCACAGCACCATTCGTCCTTGCCCAGCATGGCGAAGTCCACGTTCAAATTATTCAGGATCCTGACGGTAGCGACTCCCAGGGCCTGCTGCCTGTATGCGGCAGTGCATCCTGCGAAGTATACTAGTTCTCCGGACTCCTGTACCTTGGCATCCTTTGGTACCCAGCAAAGTCGTTCTTCTTGCTTGGCCATGTAGGGATTTCTATCTCCCTTGATGAGCTTGGGGAAGAAGGGCTGCTTTCCCACAGGTCCGTCGCCGCGCTTTACCAGGTTAGGCCGCATGGCCTCCCAGAGCTCTACGGTCTTGATTCCTGCTTCGCAGACCGTTCCGCAGACGCCGCATGTGGTACAGCTGTATGTATCCTCGGTGAAGACCTTCATCTCATCATCAGAGAGTGGCTTGGCTCCGAAGATCTTGGCGCGCAGGCTATGGCTTTTGGCCATGAGCTCTCTCCACCTTGCGTTCTTGTACATGGGAGTTATGCCGGGCCGGTCCTGTCTCACCGCGAAGGTCGGGCACCACTTCATACACTCCTGGCATCTATTGCAGCCGTCTACTTCCATGAGCTGGGTGGACATCATATAGCCCGTCATCAAGGGCTTGGAGTCTTTTTGATCCGCCATTTTATTCTCCTCCTCTGTTTGCCAGAAGGGTCATGGGTGTCGCAATCACGTGGATGTACTTGCTCCAAGGCAGAATGAAGGCGAACAGACCAAGAGCCAGCACGGTATGAATCAGTGCAAAGTGAGGCGCATAGATGGGATAACTGAACGCATTTCCCAGCAGGAATGAATTCCCGCGCATCCACTCGGCATAAAATCCGGTTACAGTAATAAGGAACACTGCGCCGATCAAGAAGGCATCGTAGGCACTGGTATTATCCCGCACAAACTTGAGCAGGATCCTTCTGGATATGGCAATGGTCGCGCCGAATAGGAGCAAATACCCGAATATATCGAAGGGCAGCGACAGAAGGTCTTTGGCCATCGCAGCCTGTTCTTCCAGCCCGAGCAGATTGAAGTGCTCAACGATATCGATCATGAGCCCCAGGCCAGAAAGAGCCGCCAGCATCAGGAATCCATAGAACATGGACATGTGCATTGCCCATCGAACCGGGCTCCTGGCAAGAGTCCTCCTGAGAAGAAGAACATCAAGCACAACTGTCCTCAAAAATACCCAAATACCGTCTTTAAATGCCTCATGAATCCAGGTGGCAAGGAAGAGCCAGAAGCTATTACGCAGCTGATCGTGGTAGCCGGTGGATCCGAGGCCCCATTTCTTAAAGTTGAAATATATACCATATATCCAAACAGCAAGTACAATAACTGTTAGGAGTATCACAAGATTAAAAGTGAGGCCCAACGTGTAGAACGCCATCTCATTTCCTCCTCGTTATATTTATCACTATATCGGGGCGATACAACCATCATTTGTGACCAAGTTACCTGACAACTAATACTTAAATATTCCCTAGCCGTCGCCTGAAATCGCATCCCGATCGATGAGGCTCATGAGAGACTATGATCTGAATTGGTCGGCCTTATTGTAGCTGAAGGCGGCATTCTGCCATCGGCTTTTCCGGGGCAATTAAGGCCGGGAAGAAAAAAGGAAAATCGCCAGAATATCCAATTTCCGAGCCCAACACCAAATCCTGAGGCATAGTTGGCGGGAGCTGTAAAATGCAGATCTAAAAACAGATTTTTATTTTGGATCCGGACAGGAAAGCCGTCCAGACCCAATTTGCTTCAAATGAATTGCGGTCTTTTCTTCTTGGGCATCTCAGGCCCGGGTTCTGGTCCTCGGGGGAGATCCAAGATTCCATATCTCACGCCTGTGCGGATGCTTGTAGCATCTTCAAATAGGAAATCGTCTTCGAGTCTAAGCAAGGTTCCTCCCGATTTGGGGGCTTGGTAGTTTGCTAAGCAGTCTAGCATATTTTTTCGATATTAAACGAAACAGAGGTAGACAATGATCGAATATAAAGGTTTCGGTTTTGCGGATCGATCGGACCGAAAACAAAGGTCCAGCCGATTCAAATTTGGAGAACACCAACTGGCCTTTGAACCACAAGAGCTTAAAACAAAGCCCACATCAGTTCTTTGCAGCATCTCATTTTGGCCACGGGAAGGCTTGGATGGATCGCGCGGGCTCCGGCGTCTCGTGACTTCTATTTGCCAACAGCCAAATCAGCTAGCTGCAGGGCAGCCAATTCGGGCCGACAGAGCCGATAGTGCTGTTGCTCCAGAGCTGAATGAACTTCTCGATGCTGAATACGCCAGTCAGATCCTCGCCGGCGAGGCTATAGACGGCATGGCGGCCCGCTTTGTCCGGCAAAATGTCCCTGGACTGCCAGGCAACGTGGGCTTTGCCTACGACATTTGAATTCATATGGACTTCAAGAGTAGCATTACCTGCGCTATTGTCATTTTCGTCATAGGAGGTATTGAGAGACCTACTAGTTACTTCAGTTTCCTTATCCAGATGCTCGAAATCAGTATAGGATTCTGTGACACTTGCACCGGCATCGTAGTTCTTGACGCAGAGAGTGTCTACAGTATTCATATTGCTCATGGCCTGGTAGTAGGATACGGGCAGATCTGCAGCGCCAAGGCTGATCAGGATAAAAACGATAGGGAATATGATCAGCTTCATGACTAGACACTCACCTCAACTATTGTCTCCACGTGCTTCTATTTAAGAGGTATGCGGGGGCTGCAAGAAGCAAAAAAGCATGCGGAAAAGCCAAAAGAATCTCTTCGCGCCTCATCCACCCGGACCCGATCAAGCAAACCTTCATCTATTATGAGCCTAAATTTATTTACAGGTGTCTTGATGCTTGGAAAGTCCATGCTTTTAATCTCATTAATCATGATGATGTCAGCTATTGCATTTGCAGATGACGGTTCGTTGATCACGACGACCATAAATACCGCATATACCGGCGGTTATTCGAACTCAGGGCAGACGGGACAGATCAGTTCCGCATATCCAGGCGCCGGACAGCAGTCCCCGGATTCTCTGGCAATGTACCAGGAGTTCTACGAGCCGGATCAGGGAACCCAAGGGTCAGGCCCTGTCCAGTCGGGTCCGGTCCAGTTCTATCTCAATGGCAATGAGCCGACATACTTGATCATAAACGGCCAGTCCAGGCCTTATGATCCCTATTACGTGCCCGCCAATTCTTTCTGGATTCAGGGAAGAACCAGCTGGACTCAGTACATAAAGTGCCCCATGAATGCGCGGTTCAGCATGATCGCCCTCTCGCAAGGCGGTCAGGCGACAGTGGTCGAAAGATACCCGGACGGCTATCAATCGGTCCAACAATACGTCTTCTATCCCGGATATACGAGGCTCGTCTTCATAGCGGATTCTGTTGGTCGCCACACCCTCACATTCTATACCGGCAACCAGCCGAGCAATCAGGTAAATGTGGATGTGTTAGGATATGGCGGCACGTACATATCGGGAAATGTGCCGCAATCAGGACCGTCCCACTATGTCCACTATGGTCAGACACTGATCGACAGCCAGGATGCGGGTTTCGATCCCAATGCAGGTCCGGAAGGCTACGGCGATCCGTATGCAGGGCCGGGAACGATACTCAGCGATAGCACAGCTAATGGGTTCAATCCCACGGCGCCGGTGCAGGGAGAAGCGATCTGAGGACTCTATCATCCCTTTTTGCTTCAGGAAGTAACCAAATATAATGAACAAAGTTATTTATTTCTTCTGCGCCACAAGATAGCGTATGAACCGGATGGTAGAGTTTCCTCTTGAAGAAGGAGGATCAATATTTGTTGAAGTTACTGTTCCTGAATCCGAAGGCCAAATAATAAAAGCTGGAAGCCTTGGAGATCTTCCGATTAAAGCTGCGGCATCATTTGAGTCCTCATTGGATAGCATCAAACCTATTGCCAGCGCCATAATCTCTAAGCTCAACCATATTAACAATCCACCTGATGAGATTAGTGTAGAGTTCGGATTATCACTAAAGGCAGATGCAAATGCCATTCTCACAAAAATGGGGGCAGATGCTAACTTCAAGGTTAATTTAAGTTGGAAGAAAGAGAAGTAGATCAAAGTTAGTCGATCCTCGGTAGTGATCTTCGCGCCCGGTGAGATATGCAATCCAATATAATCTCTGGCATAGTCAGGATCAATCGCCCTGACGGAAAGACGGCGGGAACGGGATTTGTGGTATCTGACAGACTTATCGCCACCTGTGCCCATGTCATACCGCCGGGAGCAGAGCCAAAGCCGGGCATACCGCCTGAGAAGGTAGAGCTGGTCTTTCGCAAATCGAATGAGAAAAGGTCAGCTCATATATTGGCCGAATGGTGGCGCCCGGCAGATGCGGGAGATGTGGCTTTCCTGAAGCTGGATGGGGCCTTGCCCGAGGGCGTTCGGCCCCTGCTCCTGGGCTCTTCCCTGGGATCTAAGGATCATGCTTTTCAGACCTTTGGCTTTCCCGCCCAGAGCCCGGAGGAGGGCATCTGGGGAGACGGCCATATTCTAAACGAGACACTACAGCAGGGCCATGAGGGTGCTGCAGATAAGCAGCCCTCAGGTGACTCCGGGCTTTAGTGGCGCTCCCGTCATGGACGAGGTCAACCGCAGGGTAGTGGGAATGGTGACCTCCATCGCCCGTCCGGATACCTATGGGAGGATGGCGGAGACGGCCTTTGTCACTCCCACAGAGACGCTGCGAATGGTCTGTCCAGAGCTTCAGCTTAAGGATGTCCAACCCTACCTGGGGCTGGCGGCCTTCAGTGAATCGGATGCCGAGTTCTTCTTTGGGCGAAAGAGAGAGGTGGAGAGGCTGGTGGAGAGCCTGAGACGAGAGCCGAGGTTCCTGGCGGTCCTCGGACCCTCAGGAAGCGGAAAGTCCTCTGTGATTCAGGCCGGTCTGATCCCGGATATGCGACGGGCCAGAGGTCCTGGAAGTGACAGATGGGGCATAATCACTGCCAGACCGGGAGATCGGCCTCTGGAAAATCTGGAGGCAAAAGTTTTGATCGGGGCCTCCAGCGGCCTTGTCGATGCGGCGGCCTCATGGTTGGCCAAGAATCCGGATAAGATCCGCCTCATGCTCATCCTGGACCAGTTTGAGGAGCTTTTTGCCGTTGCATCACTGGAGGTTCAGAAGGATTTCCTGATACAGCTCGAAGGTCTCCTGCAGTCGGATCTGCCCATCACGCTAATGCTCGTGATGCGAGACGACTTCTTCAGCCGTTTCGCCAAAGAAGCGCCGCCCGGGCTATTCGAATGGGTGCAGAGGGGATTTGTGCATATCTCCTCCGCCCTTGACGAGGGCGAGCTACGCGAGATCATCCAAGGCCCGGCCAAAAAGGTCGGCCTGCAGTTTGAGGCAGGGCTGGAGGAGGCTATAGTCAAGGATGTTCTGGAGACAACAGCCAACGGAGAGCGGGCCGGGCGCAGCACAGTCTTACCCCTGCTGGAGTTCGCCCTCACCCAGCTTTGGGAGAGACGTAGTGATGGTTTTCTGACCCACGAAGCCTATTCTAAAATAGGCGGCGTCACCGGCAGCCTGACCCTGTGGGCAGACCAGGCTTACCAGAGCCTGGCTAAAGACGGTCTGGGGGAAATGGCCCGCCGGGTTCTGACGGAGCTGGTGAACCCGGGGGACGAGCGGCAGAACCTTCCCGACAGCCGCTGGCGTCGATCTCTGCAGGTTATTTGCGCCCAGGAAAATCAGAAGGAGGCCGTGCATCGCGTAGTGCACCGGCTGGCCGATGCCAGGCTGGTCACCACCTCTTTCGATGAACAAAGCAAGCAGGAAACGGTAGAGATCATCCATGACTCCCTTATCCGGGAGTGGGCCAGGCTGCGGCAGTGGCTGCAAGAGGACAGAAGCTTCCTGGCCTGGAAGCGGGAGATCGAGAAGAAGACTGACGCCTGGGCGGAGGGAAAACGGGATGAAGGCCGGTTGGTGCGCGGCCTGGATCTGAGTGAAGCCCAGAGGTGGCAGGAGCAGCGATCTAATGAGATAGGCAAGGAAGAGCAAGAATACATTCAAGCTAGCCTGGCACTACAGGAGAGAGAAAGAGCAGAAAAGGAAAAGAACAGGCGGCGCTGGATGAAAGGGCTGACTGCGTTCTCGGCGATCGCTCTAATTCTATCAGTTATGGCTGTTTTTGAGTGGAATCAGGCGGATCAAAAAACTGAGGAGGCTCTGGCGCTCTACCTGGCTTCCCAGTCGGAGCAAATCAAGGCTGTTTCAGGAAGCGACTACGCGCGCCAGGTCCTCCTGGCAGTGGAATCACTGCGGCACAAAGAGACGGCCGATGGCGACCTGGCTTTGCGTAACAGCATGGCATTGCTGGTTCGTCCGCTGGCTCAACTGAATCACAATTCTCAGGTGTTCGCTGTGGCCTTCAGCCCTGACGGGACAAAAGTTCTCACGGGCAGCAGTGACTACACGGCCCGCATCTGGGATGCATCGAACGGCCAGGAGGTCCATAAGCTGAACCATGATGGCATGGTGTACGCCGTGGCATTCAGCCCAGACGGGACAAAAGTTCTCACGGGCAGCAGTGACAACACGGCCCGAATTTGGGATGTAACGAACGGCCAGGAGCTCCATAAGCTGAACCATGATGGCACGGTGTACGCCGTGGCATTCAGCCCTGACGGGACAAAAGTTCTCACGGGCAGCCGTGACAACACGGCCCGAATATGGGATGTTTCGACTGGCCAGGAGCTGCATAAGCTGAATCATGATGGCTTGGTATTCGCTGTGGCATTCAGCCCTGACGGGACAAAAGTTCTCACGGGCAGCCGTGACAACACGGCCCG
>CAIQHB010000019.1 GCA_903871465.1 uncultured Methanosarcinales archaeon | reverse complement strand
TCCTTAACAACCGAGACGTTCCTTGCTTTTCACTAAGCCCTCGTAACATCCAAGTAGTAAAAGAATCCATATTATGTAATAGTTATATTAGTATATAAAGCTTTTCATATTAAAAGGTAAGATGGGTTTATAGGAATCCTCCTTGAGTTCTTTGAATCAAAATAGACGAAAATTAGTGAACCCCTCTCTAATTGTCCCACCTGCTAATAAGCAGCATCATCCGTTCGAGAGGGACTTACTCACTTAGTAATACATAAGTGCGTATCAATATTTAAGCGTTGGCCTTAGCTCTTCGGGCTGACCAAAACCAGGGTGGAGGTGGACGCCAGCCACAATCATAAAGGAGAACGCATGCCAGGCGGGCGACTACGAGTGGAAGCGGAATGAAGCCTTCTTGGCGGCCTTCAAGAAAGAAGGATTAAGTCAATGAATGTACCGTGCTACAGTGGCATCCCCCACATGGGGTACCACTTGGCCTCGTCCTTCTCTATGGGCAGCTCCTTGTCCATCAAGGACTTCAGTCGAAACTCCCTGGAGGTATCGCGCTTCTGTCCGTTTTGCGGCACAAACGGATAATAAGACCCCAGCTTGAAGTTGTAGATCCAAAACATAGCAGCATCTCCTTTGAAACGGTAGACTGCGGCCAGGAGCTGCGTTCCGAAGCCCTGCTCTATCAGAGTCTGACAGACCATCTGGATGTTTGTCACCAGATCATCGAAATCCGGATCGGACAAAACCACCCAGATATAATTGTACTCATCCTTCTGAATGCTGTATAGGGTTCCCGTCTCCTTGAAGCTCAACTTGAGCAGATCCTCTATCTCCGCTCGGGCCGCTTCATAACGGGATGACTCCATGGGCTTGATACAAACGCCAGCTTTGCCATCGGGCACGAGGCCCAAGCTCGCTTCCAGTGTCACCGCAGCTGTGGAGATGGCAAAGAGCCGGTCCGTCTTGGCTTCCGGAAGTCTGGTCTTTCCCAGGATGGAGTCTAAAAACCCCATCTCAGGCCTCCAGCTCTCTTTCGATATTCTTCAAAGCCTCGATCCTGGCCACCAGGGTCGGATGCGTTGAGAAGAGGTTCATGATAGACGAGCCGGATATGGCAGGCACTATGAAGAGCGCGCTGACCGGCCCCTCCACCTTTCTCAGGTCCTGTGTGGGCACCTTGGCCCCGCTGATCTTCATCAACGCTGATGCCAGGTTGGACGGCTGACCGGTCATGATCGCCGAGCCACGGTCTGCTGCAAACTCCCGGTATCTGGAGAGGGCGCGGATGAGAATGAAGCTTACTATCCAGACCACCAGGGAGACCAGGAACATCAATACGAAGCTGCCGCCGGAATCGCGATCACGACTGCCTCCACCGCCAAAGAACGGCAGAAATCTCACCATTATCTGGGCAATGGAGGAGAGGAATGTGGCTATGGTTATGACCATCATGTCCCTATTTTTCACATGGGTCAATTCATGGGCCAGTACCGCTTCCAGCTCGCTTCGGTTGAGCTGCTGCATGATGCCTGTGGTCACGGCCACCACGGCATTCTTCTGGTTTCTGCCCGTAGCAAAAGCGTTAGGCATGCTGGTATTTACTATGGCAATTCTCGGCATGGGCAGACCGGCAATGGCGCAGAGCCGGGATACTATCTGGTGAAGCTCTGGCTCCTCGCTCTCCGAGACTATTTTGGCGCCCATGGACATCAGGATCATCTTGTCCGAATAGAAATACTGCAGGAACATGAACCCGCCCATGAATAGGATTATTACCGTACTGCTGGTATTCATGGACAATAGGACTGCCAGGAATGCCAGGTAGAGCACTGCCAGGAGGATCATGGTCAACATCATCCTGGCTTCAAGCCCTCGATCTGATTTCCACTTCATCATATTATGATTCTCATTACTAGGATATTAGACCTTCTCATGGTTCCTTCTAAATAGTCGAAGATACTATTTTGACCAGAGGAGCATTTTCTCGATAAATGGAAATGAGAGGCAAATTTCAATGGCACAAGCGAAAATGGGCGATACCGTAAGGGTGCATTATAGCGGCAAGCTGGATACAGGCGTTCTCTTTGACTCATCGGTTGGGGCAGATCCCCTGGAATTCGAATTGGGCTCCGGTCGTCTCATCCAGGGCTTTGAAGAGGCAGTTATAGGAATGAGCCCGGGCGAATCCAAGATTGTACAGATTCCTCCGGAGAAAGGGTATGGTAGATATAAAGAGGATCGAGTAATAAAAGCAGAGAAAAAGGATCTTCCACCAGAGATCGTACCAGTAGCAGGCATGTCTCTTGAGGTCTGCGCCTCCAATGGCGTCATGGTCCCGGTGCAGATCACGGAAGTTTCAGATACGTCAATTACACTCGACGCCAATCACCCTCTCTCCGAGCAAATTCTGACTTTCGAAATAAAGTTGATAGAGATAGTAGAAAAACAGGAAGATTCGGGCCAGTGAAATGAAGAGAATCGGATGTGAGGCAGAGAGCTGGCCGATGGCGACATAATTATTTAGGCCGCCTTAGCGGATCCGACATTTTAATATGGGATTGCTGAATAAAGCCAATCTATATAGGTATGAGAATTGTTCAACACAAGTTAGATATATCATCAAATTAGAGGATGGGTAAGGATAATGGTCACTGCCGTTCAGGAAGGATGGCAGTAATTATGGACTTCAGGTGGGACTTGTTTTGGCTGATCGTGCAGCGGTATTTATCGATGGCGCTTATTTAACTAAAATTCTCGATGTTGACTTCGGCAAACCCAAGATAGATCTGGGTGGCTTTTCGGATATTCTCTGCGGCAGTTATGAGCGGCTGAGGACTTACTACTATAATTGTATGCCGTATCAGAGCTGCCCGCCTACAGATGAGGAGAGCCGCAGGTTTGCCTCCATGGACAAGTTCGTCTACACTTTGCGCAAGCTTCCCAGGTTTGAGGTTAAGCTGGGGCGCCTGGGCCGTGTGGGTGGAGAGTTTGTGCAAAAGAGGGTGGACATAGCCCTGGCCGCAGATCTGGTGCGACTGAGCTGCGGAAGGATGATTGGAAAGGCGGTTATTGTCACAGGTGATAGCGACTTCTTGCCGGCAATTGAGGCGGCGAAGGATGCAGGCGTGCTGGTGACACTCTTTTACTCGGAGAGTTCGATTCATGACGAGCTCTTATCTGCGGTCGATGAGAGAACGGTTATCGATCAAAACCTGATAAATCAGGTAGCTAGATGATGGAGATGTTCGAGTTCCAGTCCGGCTGACGAAGAACCGTTCTTTCCAAAAAGGGTTGGATAGGCAGCAAGCTTTTTTCCAGCAGCTGATGGCGCTTACCTGCTCCCTTTTGTGTCCTTGGAGTAAACATCCCTTAGATCCACGACCTTCTTCGACTTACCTGCCGTCCTCGGTATGGACCCTTTCTCCACCAGCTCGATCTTGCTTCTCACGTTCAAGACCGCCTTCAGCTTCTCTTCCGTCTTCTTCTGGATCCTGGCCAGGTCTGACAATTCGCCTGTGAAAGCCTCATCCTTCAGCTCCACCTGGATGCTGATCTCGTCCAGACCATGCTTTTTGCGGTCCACGACCACCTGGAAGTAGTTGCCGATCTCAGGAATGCCCACCAGCACATCCTCGATTTGACTGGGGAAGACATTGATGCCGCGCACAATGAGCATGTCGTCCGCTCTTCCCAGGAATCTATGCACCTTTCTGCTGGTGCGGCCACAGCTGCATTTTTCTTCCAGAATGTAGGTCACGTCGCCGGTGTGATATCTTATCAGCGGCATGGCTTCCTTTGTCAACGATGTCACGACCAGCTCGCCCGGCTCGCCCGGTGCGCAGGGCTGTTCATTCTCATCCAGGATCTCGATCAGGAAGTGGTCCTCCCAGATATGCAGGCCGTTCTGCTCCTGGCATTCGAAGGCTACGCCCGGACCCATCATCTCCGACAGGCCGTAAGAGTCGTAAGCCTTGATGTGCAACGACTCTTCCAGCTCTTTCCTGGACTCGTCCGACCACGGCTCAGCTCCAAAGCAGCCTATGGATAGCTTGAGCTTATCCACCACTCCCTTGGCCTTGGCGGTCTCCGCCAGATAGAGAGCGTAGGACGGCGTGCAATGCAGGACGGTCACTCCGAAGTCCATCATGATCTCCAGTTGGCGCTCTGTGTTGCCTACTCCCGAGGGAACTGCCATGGCGCCCATGCGCTCGATGCCGTAGTGCACACCAAGGCCGCCCGTAAAGAAGCCATAGTTCACGGCATTCTGGAAGATATCACCCTTTTTAACCCCGACCATCACGAAGTCCCTGGCCATGAGGTCAGACCAGGTCTCAATATCCCTTGCAGTATAGCCAACGACTGTAGGCTTGCCTGTCGTGCCGGAGGAGGCATGCACCCGCACAACCTCGTCCAGTGGAACGGCAAAAAGGCCGAAGGGATAGTTCTCCCTGAGGTTTTGCTTGCGGGTGGTGGGAAGACGGGTCAGGTCCTTAAGGCTATGAATATCTTCAGGAGCAACTCCGGCCTCCTTGAATTTGCTATGGTAAAAGGGAACGTTATCGTAGACCTTCCGGGCGACGCTCTTGAGTCGCTGGAGCTGCAGATCTTCCAGCTCAACTCTTTCCATGAGCTCCAATTTCGGTTGCCAGTAATTCATTTTCATACCCTGGTGATTTTTGTATGTCCAATGCTACAAAGTGTTCGTGATGAGAAAACGTCAGGGTATATCAATACTTCCGAAGCGAACCTCCTGGAAACAACATCTATCGCTAAAAACGATTTGTGCCAAGGATTTCTAGAGTCCGGAACGGTAAGCCCTGATAAAACCAGACTTATGCATGCTTTCTCACGAACAGATCCCCGAAGATCTCTTCTTGTTCCAGCCAGACCTGTTTTCTCTGGGCCATGAACAGCAATGAGACATAATTTGTGACTCCATCCTCAATCTTACTATTTCTGCTATTTATATCCTGGAAAGTTACGGTCGTATGGCTCATGAACATGTCGTCTAGAATAGGCCCCAGCGCCTTGATCCGATCCTCGATCCCTTCATCGTGAGACAGGTCCAGAGCTTTCTCTTCCGTGGTAGGCCACCTCTCCCGCATGGCCTTCCTGCGGCCTACCATCTCTGCCTTCTTGAGTTCGCTAATGAGCTCGTCCAGAGTTACAGGCCTCTTGGTGTGCCTTCTTACCGGAGGCCGGGGAAGGGTGTCCTCTTTTTCTTCTTCCTCTAATTCTTCGATCTCCTCCATCTCCGGCTCAGCCGCTTCCTCTTCCTTCACACCTTCCATGGAGTCGGACTTCATGCGGAGAAGGATGCTGGCATAAAGCAGGGTTCGGGCAGGTATTCTCAGATCCCGCTTCTCCAGTGAATCGATATATTGCAGGAACTTTTCCGTGGTCCGGGCTATATCGATATCCCAGGGATCGATATCCCCTCTCTTGGCAAGCTCTACCAGAACTTCCGCAGGCTCACCGAACTCGAACTCGTTGGGCAACTTTCCGGAATCCGGGATGGATGGATCTTCGGACACGTTTCACCTCAGCTTGTGCAAATGCCGGTCACGCTGGTTATGTTGTTCTCCTGCATGGTCACGCCCAGTGTGTACTTCGACTGCAGTATCATGGGCTTGCGAAGCGATACCACTATGAATTGAGCCTTGCTGGAGATCTTTTTGATCAATTTCGCCACCCTTTCAACATTGGCTCCATCCAGGAACATGTCGATCTCATCCATGGCATAGAAGGGTGCGGGCCGGTACATCTGAATGGAGAAGATAAAGGAAAGAGCAGTGAGGCTCTTCTCTCCCCCGGACATGGACTCCAGGCGGTGGAAGGGCTTGCCTTCAGGCCGGGCTTTGATGGTCATGCCCGCGGCCAGAGGATCTTCAGGATTTTCCAGTATGAGATCGCCCTCGCCGTTGGAGAGCTCCTGGAAGATGACCTTGAAGTTCTTGTTGATCTCGGTGAAGCTGGCCAGGAATGCCTCCTTCTTCATCTGGTCGTACCTATCCAGCTTATCTATGATCGATTCGCGCTCATCGCTGAGCGTGGTCCTTCTCAATGCCAGGAAATCATGGCGCGTTTTTACATGATCATACTCATCGATCGCCAGCATGTTCACGGGTTCCAGGTCCCTCATGGCCTGGGCCAGGGCCTTGATCTTCTCAGCCACGGTCTCGCTCTGGGGCGGCTCCTGGGTGGAGTCAACGCCGCTCGCCTCAATCTCCGTGCGCAGGCTGTCTACCTTTGACTGGATGGAGTCCCTGGCATAAGCAGTGGCATTGAGGCGGGCATCATTCCTGTCCTTCTCCCGCTCCAGCTGGTCTATCTCCCTTTGCATTGCCATGGTCTTTTCCACCAGCTCTACTCGTACGCCTTTCAGGCCGTGCAGCTCGACCTCAATCTCTGCCTCTCTACCCTGCGCCTCTGTGAGCCTCTCCTGCGAGCGCAGGACCCCTGCGGAGGCATCGCTCTTGCGCTGAAGAGTCTCAGCCTTCTGGGAGTCCAGGGTCTCCCTGCGGGCGGCCAGCTCCTTATGTCTCTCCTGACAGCTTTCCTCCCTAATCTTGTCCTTTAGGATCTCGGCATCAATTCCGGTCAGCCTTTCTTGCAGACGCCGAATCTCCGACTGCGCCGCATCAGCCCTTCGATTCAGCCCCGGAATCTCGGAGCCCGACAGCATACCCTCAATCTCATCGATCTTCTGTTGAGAGACATTCAGGGTTTCCTCCGATTTTTTGATCTCATTCCCCAAGAGGTCTAGCTGCTCCTTGAAGCGTGAGGATTCGCTTTCCATCTGAACAAGGCGTTCGCGTTTCTCTTGAACGGACTTGTCCAGACGGGGCTTTGCCGCTGCCATCTCATCCGTCCGGAAGGTCTTCTTGGATATTACCTTATTAAGCTCCTCAACCTCACGGGAAAGTTGGGAGATCTGTTCTTCGATTCGGTCCAGCTTATCGAGCCTTGAGCCGCGCTCGGCATCGGCATTTGCGATCTTCTCGGAGAGCTCCAGCAGCTTCTTGCCCTCTTCTGCAGCGAACTTCATCCGGGTTCGGTAGTGCCCGCCGGTCATCGCCCCGGACTTTTCCACCAGATCTCCTTCCAATGTGACCATCCGGTACCGGCCCATGAGCGCCCTGGCATGGTTGAGGCTCTCTACAACTAAAGTATCGCGGAAGACGTACCAGAATGCATTCAGGAATTTGGAGTCGTACTCGACCAGATTGAGAGCATAATCGACTACCCCGGCATAATTCGGCTTGGCGGAAAGGCTGCCCCGGTCGAGCTTGTTCAAAGGCAAAAAGGTAGCCCGGCCGATCTGGGACATCTTAAGGTACTCGATGGCATGAGCCGCATCGTCATCTGTGGCAGCGACGACGCTCTGCAATCGGGCCCCTGCTGCCACCTCCAGGGCTGCGGAATAGCGTGATCCAACATTGCCAAGCTCTGCGATGGTTCCGTAGAGGCCCTGGAGCATCTGCTTCTTAATGGCAGACCTGATTGCATCCACCGCCCGGCTGTAGCCGGCCTTATCCTCTGCGACTTTCATGCGTCCGTCGGTGCGAGCGAACTCGCCCTGCAGCCGCTGCATCTCTCTCTCTGCTTCTGAGATCTCCCGGCGAAGGCGTAGGCGCAGGCTATCGAGGTCATCCCTATCCCGCTCCATTCCCATTGTTTTGCCATTCAAGGCGGCGAGCTCAGTTTTTAGCTGTTCAGCCTCACGATCGGCCCCCGTCAGAGCATCCTGTGCCTCCTTGATGCCTTGAGTCAGCTCTTCCCTCTCCAGACCTCCGCGCCTTGTGGCATCCAGCAGACGGTCCCTCTCCCGCAACAGGTCCCCCAGCTTTGATTTTGCGTCCTCCCGCATCGCCCTGGCTTCGGCAAGACCATCCCTCAAAAGAGAATATTGTGCATCTGCCTTGGCGAGGCTCTCTTCTGCCGCTCGAAGGAGAGCCATCTGATCGTCCAGCTCACCATGCAGGCTGGCTTTGCGAAGGCTCGCGTCTCTCATCTTGTCTGCCAGCTCATCTATTTCCCGGGAGAGATTATTCATCTGAATAAAGCAGGTCCTATGCTGCTCGTCCATCTCTTCGATGGCCTTCTCTGCCACTTCAGCGCGACCTTGCTCGCGGGCAATCTCTCCTTTCAGCTCTTCTATGCGCCGCTTTACCTGAATCTGCTCGTCTTCCCCTTTATGATTGATCTCCAGACTCAGGGATTGCAGTTTCTCCTCAAGGGCGGATAGATCTGTTTTTTTGCTTGCGGAATCTTGCTGAACAGTCTCATTCTTGGCCTGCAGCGAGTTAATCTCGTCATGCAGTTTAGATAATTCCAGGGACGCTTCTTTGAGCCTGGCCAGGAGCAGAAAAGCGTCCTGTCTCTTTAGCTCCTCTCGGTGCGCCTGGTAGGAATGGGCCTTATCCCTTTCGGCTTTAAGCCGGCCGAGCTGCATTGCGACTTCCTCCAGAATCACATCAACGCGACTGATTCGCTCTCGCACCACATCCAGCTCTTCCATGGACTTCTTCTTCTTCTCATCAAACTCGGCGACACCGGCGATCTCGTCTATAATCTTGCGGCGCTCCATCGGTGACATCTCTATGATACGCGTCACATCGCCTTGCATGACGATATTGTAGCTCTCTGGGGTTATGCCCGCCTTGGAGAGCAGGTCCAGAAGCTCGGCCTGGCCGCAGGACTTGCCATTAAAATAGTAAGAAGAGGCATATTTGTCGCGGTTGACCTTGATCTTTCTGGATACTTCGATGATGTCCTGATCCAGGGGAAAGAAACGGCTGGTATTGTCCAGCCTGACTGTTACCTGGGCATAGTCCGGATTCTTGCCGTTCTCACCCCGGTAAATAAGATCGGGCAGCCTTTCTGCGCGCATGGCCCGCGAGCTGGAGAGGCAGAGAGCGAAGAGCAGGGCATCAACGATATTCGACTTGCCGCTGCCATTCGGCCCGGTAACGGTGACAAAGTCGTTCTTCAGAGGGACCCTAACGCTTCTGCCGAAAGACTTGAAGTTTTTGAGCTCAACCTCTTTGATATACAAAGGTTACCTCCGCACGAATCCGCCCGTATAGTATTCTCTGCCGATGCCACACATTTTTCCCCATTTTCGCCGTGTGCCCTATTATTGTGCCTATTATTCTTCCAGGTCTGTTTTCTTAAGGGTGTTTCAGGTTTTCGCTCGATTGCCAGCATTTCTTCCAAGAAATCTTCACTTGATGTAGATGGGTTCTCATAGTCAGATAATGCCCAAGCACTCCTTCAATACTTTAACTTAAGCATGTATTCGAGGATGTATATATCACTTTCCTATATGTAAGCCATTTCTCCAAATTTGGCTATTAAATTAACAATATCAAGATATTTAATTGTGCTTTAATGATAACTCCCTCGATTCCATTTCGAAGCCCGGGCAAACCGACCTAAATGCATGATTCAGACACAGATCTTTTTATTTCGGAACTCTGGCCCAGGCATCGACCCCAAAACTTATTTACCCTCTTGGCAAGCCAAACCCAATCATGGAAATACTTGCTGACGTCGGCGGAAGGCCGGGCCTGGATTGCAGGGGCTTTTGCAGCTACTGCTACTTCAAGGGAGTTAAGGGCGTGCAGCCCTTTGGCTGCAAGTACTGCATGCCATTCCAGAAGGGTTGCGACTACTGCTCACGTGCCATTGTGGAGGGCTATCCCGGCTTCAAGCCGCTCGACGCCGTGTTGTTCGATGTAGCCCAGAAGTGCATGGGCAGCATACCCGATAAGGTAACAATAAGTGGCGGCGGAGATCTTAGCTGTTACCCCGACCTCTTGCCCCTGGCCAGGATGGTGGGTCAAGGGATGGTGCCCATAAGCCTGGGCTATACCAGCGGAAAGGGCTTTAAGAGTACAGATCAGGCCGTGGAACTTGTAAAAGAGGGGGTAAACGAAGTCTCCTTCACCGTTTTCTCGACAAATCCAGAGCTTCGACACAAATATATGGGCGACAAATCTCCGGAGATCGCTCTTGCTAACCTCAAGATATTTTGTGAAAGCTGCGACGTTTACTGCGCCGCCGTGCTCATCCCAGGAGTGAATGACGGGGTGGAGCTGGAGAAGACTTGCCGTGACCTGGAGGAGATGGGGGCGAAAGGGCTCATCCTCATGAGATTTGCGAATGCCCGCGAACAAGGCTTGATCCTGGGAAATGCTCCAATCATTCCCGGCATAGTTCCCCACACGGTGGAAGAGTTCCAAAGGATCGTCACAGAGACCGCAAAACAGCACCGCTTCCGGGTAACGGGAACACCTCTCTGGGACCCTGTCACCGGAGCGCCCTTCGCTCTGGCCAGCCACCCTGAAGCGATCTCGCGCCTGCCCGGGCTACGAAGGGGCGCTACCGTCATCACCGGCAGTGTGGCCGCGCCACTCCTTCGCGCCATCTTCAAACATATGGGCGAAAAAGTGAATGTAGTGGCGGTGAACAAAGACGTGGGCTGCCTTATAACCATCGAGGATTTCAAGAATCTGGATCTCGCCGGGGTTAAGGGCACCGTTATCATTCCGGGCCGCACTCTGGCCCACGAGAAAGAGATAAAGAGAGTTTTGAGCCGGGATGGGCAGGATCGAACTGTTGTGCGCGGCCCGGATAGGCTCACAGTGGACGGGGAGATGAGCATCTCCATGAAGGCCGAGGAAGTCCTGGATCTGGAGATTGAGGCATTCGGAGAGTTGATCGAGGCGATCAATGCTCTGGGCGTCTAGCTCCTGATTTTAATTTTATGGTTATTATCAAATTTAACGGAAACCCATTAATACTTTAGAGAAGCCCCCAAAAAATGATGAAACAAAAAAGGCCATTTCACGTCATGATCATCCCCACTCTCGGCTGTCCTTCCAAATGCAGCTATTGCTGGAGTTCGGAAGTGGGCTCACCTATAATGAGCATTGAGACCATCCAAGATGTGGTGGAGTGGCTCAAAGACTTCAGGGATGACCCGGTCACATTCACATTTCATGGAGGCGAGCCGCTGCTTGCAGGTGCCGACTTTTACCGGAAGGCTTTGCCCATGCTCTCCCAGGAGTTAGCGCATCTCAGCCCGAACTTTGCCCTGCAGACGAATCTCTGGAAGATGACACCGGAATTGGCAGATGTCCTGGCTGAGCATAAGATTCCCATCGGCTCAAGCCTAGACGGCCCCCAGGAGCTCAATGACAGGCAGAGGTCGCACGGATATTACGAGAAAACCATGGCAGGATATGAATTGGCCAAAGAGCACGGCCTGCAGGTCCAGTTCATCTGCACCTTCACCTCAGATTCCGTTCAATTCAAAGAAGAAATATTCAATTACTTCCTGGAAAACGGCTTGACGCTCAAGCTCCATCCTGCCCTACCATCGCTGCGCAGCGACGAGCCGAACAGGTGGGCGCTCTCGCCAGAGGTATATGGCGAGCTGCTGGTCTATCTGCTGGATAAGTACCTTGAGAACATGGACCGTATAGAGGTCAGAAATATCAACGACTACTGCAGATGCGTATTCACCGGCCGGGGCACTGTCTGCACCTTCGTGGACTGCATGGAGAATACCTTCGCCGTGGGCCCGGATGGAAGCATCTATCCTTGCTATAGGTTTGTAGGCATGCCGGAGTACGTCATGGGCAACGTCAGTGATCATCCGTCCAGGGAGGACCTTGCAGGCTCGGCGCCAGGCCTGCGTATGCGCCAGTTCAAGGAGTATGTGGATAGGGTTTGCAAGGGCTGCAAGCACATTCGCTACTGCAGAGGTGGCTGCCCCTACAATGCCATCGCACCCAATAATGGCGAGATAAAAGGCGTCGATCCCCATTGTATCGCCTACCGGAGGATATTCGATGAAATCTCAGATCGTTTCAATAAGGAGATGATGGGATCATTTGGCATGGGTATGGGCATGGGAATGCCGGGTCCTGGATCGCAACCCGCCGAGAAATCCCGGCCAGGAATTATGTCACTGATGCAGAGGATGATAGAAAAATAGGACCTCGATTTCCCAGTTTAATTTTGTTTTTTTGGCATATCTTACGTGCCCGGGCGACTATCTCCGTGCCTTTTTTGATTTTAGAGATGTAAGAAATGCCGCCCAAAAGTTAATGCCGAGGGAAGGCATATTCTGAATTTGATCTTTATGGAGAAATTACAGGACGTTAAGGGACTTGGCGGGATGCTTAATGGCTTTCGAGATTTAGTTAAGGATGATCAGAAGATAATGTTCGTGGGGTCTCCTGGTTTTTGTACGCCGTTCGCGCTCTTCCTGGGATATCCTGTTCGAGAAAAAGAGCTGGCTTTCACGCCGGGATTGAACGAGGAAAAAGCGCGCAAAATAATCACCACGGAATATGGACTGGAGCTCGGAGAAAAGAGCAGTTTTGAAGCGGATGTAGTCGTAATCCTGGGAGGCATGGCCATGCCCAAGATCGGTGTGAAGCCCGAGGATATGAAGGAGTTTCTGGCCAGGATGAAATACAAGAAGCTAATAGGCGTCTGCTTCATGTCCATCTTCGAGAAGTCCGGGTGGTGCGAGGCCCTGCAGTTCGATTACCTCATGAACATGATCATCGAGGGTGACCTGTCCAAATGAATTCATGCCATTGATCGATCAAACCCGGGAATGAGTTTTGGACTCAAGGCCCAGGTCGACCCGAGGATGAATTCGTAAGATTCAGATCGATCCTTCCTGAACGGAGTTAGCTGAAAGTATGCAGGGAATTCAGGGGACGGCCCCAAGGCATTGCAGCCACATTTGAGGCTTTGTTTCAGGGCGATTCTTTGGGCTTGTATGCCAAATCCTTCTCCCACTCGACGCCCGATGGTGAATCGAAATGCTCTTCATATGGTTTGATGTCGAGCAATGGGCTCCCATCCAGAGCATCAAGACCCGTCACACAAATCTTTGTGCCCTCCACGGCCAGAATCTCAACCACAGTTATGCCAATCGGATTAGGCCGACAGGGACTGCGAGTCGCAAATACTCCTCGCTCCGGTCTGCTCGGATCTCCCATGGGATGCACACTCTCGCGGTAACCTGGCGACCTGTCGATGTGGTAGACTACGAGCAGATACTTGTAACGTTCCATGCCTTCCAATGCGGGCAAATATTTCTCCTTCAAGATCAGCTGAGATTGAGAGTTCCTGATCTTCTTGGGATCGTCGGGTTTACTGAAGTTGTTCTTGACCTCACCTATCGACTCGTAAACTATCTCCAGTTTATCAGATTTGATCGACCTCAAATTGATCATCCTCTAATCGATATCATTCAATTCTGAATTCTATTCTAGAATTTTACTGCCGGATTTCTTTTTGTCATATTTCATTATCTGGATCGCGACCCACCAACCAGTTTATATCTCATCCATATAATGTATATGAACGAGGCCGGGCTCAGATGCTCAAGATCACACCATATCTAGGTATAATGGTATTAATCGTATCCCTTGGAGGCATCTTCTACCCCAAGTTGGGCTATTTTCTTCTGCTGGTCTTTGCCACACTCATGATTATTTCCCCATTCAGAGGCAGATGGTTCTGCGGCAACCTCTGCCCCAGAGGAAGCTTTGTTGACTTCTGGCTGAGCCCGTTGAGCCGCAAGTTGCAGATTCCTTCAATCCTGCGGAGCATGTGGATCCGAATTCCCATCTCATCATCCTCGTGGGGTTTATGGTCTTCAGAATAGTGCAGACCCAGGGAGTAGTTGACAAAGCGGGCATGGTCTTTGTAACTATTTGCCTTCTTACCACATCGGTCGCCATTCTCTTTGGAGTCGTCATTGCTCCCAGGGCCTGGTGCTCATTCTGTCCCATGGGCACGCTGCAAAGGGTGGCAGGGCGGGGCAGGTACATGCTCAAAGTAGATAAGGAGAAATGCATCGACTGCGGAAAATGCCAGAAGATCTGCCCCATGCAGCTTCCAGTGAATGAGATCCTGGATAAACCGGATTGCATCAAATGCGCCCGATGTGTCGAGGCCTGCCCCAAAGATGCCTTGAGCTTTTAGATGAGGGGGTATGAAACCAAGTTCTGGAATCTATCGGATTTTTATGCGTGCCACCTGATGGGTCTGATATCCGGTGTCTATCTTATCATAAGCACAAAGATATAGGATACAATCCCTATCAATAGGAGAGCTAAATTGGTAACATTATCGTGATGAAATCCCCATCTCTTGAGGGCGAACTTCGTGCTTATCAGAACATGAGCCATGAATACGGGCATCATGTAGATATCCAGTGTGGTGTGCAGGTACCTCGCCTGTGTGATTGACATTATGGTGCGATTTACCCAGGCATAACCTGAGATCATGTAGATGATCATGAAGATCAGCATTATCCAACCGCTAATCCTGTTGATCTTTACAAGGATGCGATTAAGCTTCAAGATTTTGCTCAACATAGTGTTCGATAGATTTTTTGCTTTCAATCTTGGCGAAATCATCATTGTGTTCAGCGGCTCCCAAATAATTTAGCCTTACGAATAGGCTTTGCATCATTTCCTTTAATCAAACCAGGCAATCTTCCGCAACAGCGCCTTCGCCAAAGACATGAGCTATCATCGTCTACGATTCGATATAAATGATGCTATTACCAGGGGACCAGGTAAACTTCGTCACCTTCCTTCTTGCCTTTCAAGAGCTGACAGTGCCTCATGATAGCAAATTGGTTCTCCAGGTCAACCGATGATAACATAAACTTTTCAGCCAGCTCCATACGGGTGGCTTTGCCTTTAGATTTTATATATTCATAGATTTCTTTCTGCAGATCGGTCAGTCCATCAGTTCCTGTTAGGCCGTGACTCTCCCGGAACACAAGTTTTGATCTCTCACCCCAAGGGTCGCAGACTCTGATCCTGGAACTTGCATCTATATAACAATCCTCACAAAGCGTTTGGCCCGCGGAAATAAAGAACTCATCCTCAGGGACTTCTCTGCCACAGCTTTGACATCTTATGCAATTGGACATGTTCAATCTCCTAATCATCCAGAACGAATGAGGCAGTATTGAATCCAGAGCCCATGCGTATTAATCCTGCTACCGCAGCAGCTTCGAGATTTTCGTCTCTTTTGGCGCCAGCCATTAAAGCGCGTTCTTTGTGCACCTTGACGCAACAATCGCATTTGACTGCAACGGCACACGCCAGTGCAATGAGTGCTTTATCTTTCGCGGACAATGCAACATCTTTCAGTATCTCTGCTACTAGTTTCTTGAATGCAGAGTCTACTCCATCACCTACAGCCTCTGTGAATTTATCTGCATTGGATTTTTGTTCTGTCACTTCGAACTACCTCATGAAATCTCGAACGTCTTTCATTCTAAATACTTATGGCACTGCAACATGTGAAATATGCTTTCGTCTGCAATCGCGAAGCAAATGCCTTCAAAACATAACAGCAGCACTGCAAACAATCCAATGCAGAGTGTTTTTCTTGGATATTTCAGGATGGACCCACCAATTTCCTATCTAGCAGTCTTAGATTATTCTATCTAGTCGATCCTATTCTATAATATATACAATGCATTGCTTGATGATATCATATGCCAATACCGTTCTCGTAATAGTTAAATAAACGCACGCCAAACTATGAAAAAATTGCGGAGGCGATTTTATGACTAATAAACTAATCCTAGCTACGTTGGTATTAGCACTAACCATATCTTTATCGACTGCAATGGACCTTCAGAGCGCACAGGAACCAAGCATCGGACCTGCAAGTGCCGATACGAAGGAGGCCGCTCAAGGAATCAGCCAAAGCCAGGCCGCTAATAACAGTCTCTTTTTGGAGGACTTCAATAGTGTCAATAATCCCTACAAGGAGACACTCTTCGCCACAGGACAAGGACGCAGGAACGAGTCCATCAATTATTACGCGAATCTGACAGAAGCCTTGACAGCTTTCCAGGAGAAGTACAAGGATTACCGCCCCGAGGTAATCAAGTCTGATGAACAGTTTTCAGATGACATGATGAATGTCTCTGCCATCATCTCTGACGTAAAGGATGAAGTCTACACGGGCAACTTGACCGACGCCCACAAGAAGCTTGAAGAAGTCAGGCCGATCTTCCAGAAGATCCTGAATCGCAATGGTTTGCTGCCGCTCAGTGTGGCACTGGTTGATTTCCATGATGTCATGGAGCTAGTATTGGATGCTGCCAATAATAAGGATGCTTCGAAGGTATTGGAGGTCTACCCCAAGGCAGATGAAAAATTGCGAGCCGTAGAGGTTATCAGCAATGAACCTGGAATCAAAGCGATAAGGGCTAACTTGGATGAAGTAATGAGTTTGGCAAAAGAGAACAAAGCTGCAGAGCTGCCAGGAAAGGCTGGTGATTTAAAGGCGAGCTACGTTAAGGTCTATTTGGCAACGAGTTAAATCGATAGTTGGAGCAATGATTCATGGGCGAGTTGAAGGATTGGCTAAGATCAATCCTACCGCCTATTCTGATTTTCTTAATGCGCATCATGCTACTCTGGTAACGTGACCCTCTCGATCTTGACGGTCCTCTGCTGTCGTCTTCGCCCTAAGGGAGATTGTGATTGCAGCGGACGCGTTAGAATTTTCGTACGTGTTTAGCTCCCACTTAAGTCTCTGAAAAATTCCCTCAGAATTCATTTGGACCAGAAAAATTAAGTAATATAATGTCAATATTCTTTAATTGGGATTATGGACGAAGGAGAGATAATTAAGCAGCTTCGAGAAC
>CAIQHB010000018.1 GCA_903871465.1 uncultured Methanosarcinales archaeon | reverse complement strand
GCTGGCGATCGATCCGGCCCGCCGGGAGCCAGGCGAAGCGCTGCAGGCCGAATTCGAGGGATCGGTGGGCAAGCTCGCGCCCTTACGGGAGCGGATAAGGCAGACGGATGAGCTGATCGATGCGGTGGTCTACAGGCTGTACGGGCTGACGGAAGAGGAAATCGGGATTGTGGAAGGAAAATGAAAAGAAGCTAAAGGTTCGTCCAGGGATCGAGGGTTTTTTGTGGCCCAATTCCAGCCCAATCCCTCAATGCCAAAGCGATTCGTTCCATCGTCTTCGGATGAGGCTTAAACTTATCCGTTGATTTGTAAACGCAATCTTCCTCATCATAGAACAGGTATCCGATCAAAGCGCCCTTCAATAAACCGTCCATCTCCCTCTTCACGCTGTCCTTGAGCTTGGACTTAGCAGGAACACTAACTGTCCCAGACAGCCTCTCCAGGCCCTCATCCACAATATTAATGAGGCCCTTCCCCTCGGAGCCAGGCTTAAAAAGATGCATGACGATATCTATGAGACCTCTGCGAATCTCTTGTGGTCTCATCTCAGGAAGTAAGGTAATGGCTATTTCTGGAAGCCTTCTAAGATCAGTTCCTTGCGACTTTGTGAGTGCATCCTTAAGTGATTGATTATAGATATGCTCCGCTTTCATTACATCAAGGTGATCTCTTACAATCAACTGACAATAAGGCCCATCATCCACAAATGATAATCTACTGCTCATAACATCAGGTTGCCCATCGTGAGCAATGAGACCATGCTGGGTTAGATACCTGGGATCTATTGACAGATAAGATCGCAGTTTAGGCTCCTTAGAACCAGGTTGGGTAGTAATTTCCACGACAAACCAATCGGTCTTTCCGCTTCCAACGATGTCAGGTGTTCTATCTTCTCCCTTCTTAGTCAAGAATCGAGGTTCCACTAGATAGTTCATGTTTGCGGCTTTAAAAGGACCTACAAATCTTGGCCGATTATGCTGATGGAAGAGCTGAATCGTATTTCGCCATAGAATGATTCGATCGTCGTAATTCAGGCGAATACCTCCACCCCGTCATGATAGATGGAGGCTTTTCCGGAGTTATCTTCCCCTTGGACCACGGCTAGCCTAGGTGCACCATTAATACAGCCGCTGCCGGGTATGTTCAGATAGACAAAATCTGGCCCGACGTCCAGCAGAACTCTGTCCCATGTATGAAGGTCAATTCCTTTAAACCGACGGAAATCTGGCTCGGTTTCCACTTCCACTAGCCAGAGATTCATGTCGCCTTGCCCTTTGGAAACAGTACTAGAAAATTCATCCAAAGGAATGCGCTGACTGAAATCTATCTCGAAGGCTGCCAAGGTTTTGTCGCGAAGGTCAGTCGCTTCTTTTAGGGAATCAGCATAGCGATTTGCCATTTCTGCAATGGAGATAAGCACTTCATCTACATCCGTGGCCCGATTTATAGTAATTTTTCCATTACTATACCACTCGGCGGATATGGATACAGACCCACCAGATTTCTTCTGGAATCTTACACTATGGATTGCAAATCTATCCTGCGCTATGCTGAGAATCTCATCCAATCCTTCAACGTAACGGTTTGCACCATGCCAAGCTTTTAAGCTGAAGTTTCCTGCACTTTCTTCAGGAGACAACCCATCGGAGAACCGAAGTCCGATCCCTCTGCGGCTCCATCCATTCAACTTCTCCCAATGCAGGAGTTGCCCTCTGGACAGCCAGCAGCTGTCAAGACCATTTGTGCCTCTAACCCATTTTTCAACAATAGAATCTGATTCGGCAGCATCTAGCAAGCTATAAAGAATCCAAACACGATCTCTCGTGCAGTCCAAGAAAAGCGTATTCGATAATTCAGAACCCCGGTTTAAATACCAGCCGGCTGAGTCGATATTCTCCCATGAGCCTAGAGGATTTTTGAAATATCCAAGATTCGGCCTGTTGCTCTCGATTAGATAAGCTTTAAGCTGAGTCGAGTAGGTCTTCCCGAATGCTTCAAGAGATTCTTCATTGTTTTCGAAGCCTGCTTGAAGCAACTCTTTCAAATCCCTGAGATTATGGACTGGACGCATAGTTGTTATTCCATTTACCGAGGTACTTTAGGCCAATAATACTAGGTATAGCTATTTAAGATTTGGCGACATGAGCCGCAAGAAGTAAATGAATTGATTATGCAGAATTGATAGTTCTTGAAACGATGCCGTGCATAATTATCGACCTGGATAGCGGCGCGAGTGCCACCTACATTTTCTTTACACAACCAGATCCAGCTCAAATCATTCGTTTTTTAGCCAAATAAACCATTTGTTAAAATTATCAGTTGATCGCTATATTTTTATGCTCGTAGGTGTTATATAGCCTACAAAAAGCCAAAATGCACATGCGCTGCAGTCGAGACAAACCGACAGATGGTAAATGCACCTGGATGATAAAAAACGCTATCGTCTAGCCCTACTGGCTCATTGGTCGTTAAGCATCTCATCAGTGTTCATATCATTCCAGCCCGAATATGCAGCGCAAAATTCTATTGAATGGCCCTCCAAGATAGGATCGATGGATGGCAAAAAAAAGCGTAACAGGATGCTCGATTTTGAACGTACTTTCTCGAATATCGATGTGCTCTACTCGCGGAGGTTGTCTAGGTTAGATTTAGTCTACTGCTTGCGGAATACTTGATGTGGGTGGCACATCGTCGCTGATCAGGTATCGATTATGCTGCTGATGCTCGCGCCCACCAGGGAAGACCTGCAGCAGCTCTACGCCAATGGCACGCACGCTGAAATACTGGCCCAGGTCGACGCCTGCCTGCCCAAAGACGCGGCAGGCAACTTCATCGCCGAGCAGGAAAAATCAGATGTAGTGCATGATCTGCTCGCCTTCATGGCAGAAAGGATGCTGGAGATGAACAAACAGAAGCAGCAGGAGATCAAAGGCTTCCTGGTCTGGCTGGAGGGATTCGTGGGAGCCAAAGTGGAGGACCTCACGCCCAAGACAAAGCTGCAGAGCTACTACGAGCATGATTACGAGGGCTTCCTGACAGTTCTCAAGAAGAACCGAAAGAAGCTGGCGATCGATCCGGCCCGCCGGGAGCCAGGCGAAG
>CAIQHB010000017.1 GCA_903871465.1 uncultured Methanosarcinales archaeon | reverse complement strand
GCTGGCGATCGATCCGGCCCGCCGGGAGCCAGGCGAAGCGCTGCAGGCCGAATTCGAGGGATCGGTGGGCAAGCTCGCGCCCTTACGGGAGCGGATAAGGCAGACGGATGAGCTGATCGATGCGGTGGTCTACAGGCTGTATGGGCTGACGGAAGAGGAGATCGCTATCGTAGAGGGAAGAGAGATCGCAAAATAACATTGCGTGCAGCAATAAAGCGCCATTTGTTCGGGGAGCGAGCAGCAGTGGGCAAGGCCCGCCTGAGAAATATTTGTTAAATTATAAAAATTGAAGGGCACTCTTCGACTTATGCCTGCATTTGCTCGCCAATCACCGGAGACCGACAAAAAGGAAAAGCTCTGGAAGCATATCACAGAAAACAGGAAGAACAGACTCTGCCCAAATCCATCAACCGCTCTGCTGCCAAGTATCCAAGCCAGCCCGGCGTTGAGGGCGCCCCGGCCCGACCCGCGCGTTTAACCGCGCGCGGCACCTCACCCGAAAGCAGGTTGAAGGAAAGAAGCAAGGGCACCAAGCCTAAATCCCTGAAAACTAAGATGTAAGCAACATTCCACCCCCGCGCCCGAGCGCACCCGCCTGAGCATGGAGCTGCAGCAGCTTTACGTCAAGGACAGGCACGCCGAGATCCTGGCCCAGGTGGAAGCCTGCCTGCCCAAAGACGCATCTGGCAACATCCTCGCCAAGCAGGAACGGTCGGATGTGATGCACGACCTGCAGGCCTTCCTGGCAGAACGGATGCTGGAGATGAACAAAGAGAAGCAGCAGGAGATCAAAGGTTTCCTGGGCTGGCGGGAGGGATTCGTGGGGGCCATGGTGGAGGACCTCACGCCCAAGACAAAGCTGCAGAGCTACCACGAGCACGATTACGAGGTCTTTCTGGCAGTACTGGCTTTGCATCTAAGTTCCATTCTGACCAGACTTTAGTTGCAGAAATCATGCCTTGAAGAAATCTGTAAGTCGAACCTGTCCCCTCTTCTTTATAGGGACGGCTACTCGTTTTAGATTTTCTCGAAGGACATCGAATCTCTGCTCTTGAACAATTTTCGCAAAAATTGACACCATTTCTGCATAATTATCTATATCGCCACATTTGAGGGCGCCGAGATATGTGTCCCTATTGTCTCCTAAAAATAACAATCTTGGATATTTCTCTCTCATTATCATATAATTAAAAACTTCTCTGCCCACTCTTCCATTCCCATTTGTAAAAGGATGTATTGTTTCGAACCAATGGTGGAAGAGCACGGCCTCTTCAAAGGGATGGTATCCCGCACCTAGCCGATTATAATAATTAGTGATTAAATCTTCCAATTCTTGCTCTATTAATTCTGACGGATGTACTCTAAAATCGCACCCTACGATGCCTATGTCATCAGATCTTCGGAAAGATCCTGCGGACTCATCATCGATATTATACATTATCAAGGCGTGCAAGTGCCTTATGAAATCAAGTGTCACCTTTCCACGATACTTGTTTCTATAAGTAACAACGTTTTTAAAATTCTGCACCTCATTAGTTTCTCTCAGGCTTTTATCTTTCGGCTGAATTCCATGCAATAGCAGATTGCTTGCCTCTAATAATGATATAGTGTTGCCCTCTATGAAGGTCGTGCCTTGTATGTATTTTATCTCAAAATTTTTTTCGTACACCTCCAACTCGTTTGTAGTCAATAAATCTTTTAAGGCTAGATACATGTACCTTATTTCTTCCAAAAATCCGATTTGCTCCTTCGATAAATAGTCTGATATGTAGAAAGAACTGCTCAACTTGGCTTTTTTTTCAGCAATTCGTATCTCCATTTCATACGCGTATTCTTTTCGAAATCTTTCAAGATCCTCTAATGTAGGCGGAGAACCGCTGCAAAGGTATTTAGTCACCTTTGATTTTTTGCCGTGAACTTTTACGTCCCTCGCGAGAAAATATCTCGGCTTCCCTCTCTTTGGATAGCTTATCTCAACCCTATACGGTCTTCTCGACATCAAATGTAATGTAGGCCATCACCTTTATCTAGTTTTTTGTTAAGGGGTGATCTCCTACATTATAACCATCTGACTAATCCATATTTAAACTTAAACATATAAAAATAGAATCAACTAGAATTCTTTATAGCCCCACATACAAGAACGCGGGATTGATTCCATTTCGTACATCTCGTGGATTACTAACCAGAGAGTGTAGGCAACGATCTCAGCCAGCAACAATGAAGAGTCATTATTCGATGAGCGAGCAGCCGTTAGCCAGGCCCGCCCGAGAAATATCTGTAAAATTATAAAAATTGAAGAGCACTTTCCGACTTATGCCTGCATTTGCTCGCAAATCACCGGAGACCGATAAAAAAGGAAAGGCCCTCGAAGCACAACCCCAGAAAACTGAAACCAGCTCTGCCCAAATCCATCAACCGCACCACCGCCAATTATCCAAGCCCGCCCGGCGTTGAGGGCGCCCCGGCCCGACCCACGCGCAACACCCGCACGGGGCACCTCAGCCAAAAGCAGGTTACAGGAAAGACAGACAAACTGCACCCACGCCAGAATCCCTGAAAGCCTGGACGGATGAGCTGACCGACCAGGCCCGGGCTGCACAGGCTGACGCCGGCGAATTTGGGCAGCATTGCAGGCTTTGTCTCCCTTGGACGGGATCTGCACCAGAATACTTTCGCGGTGCATCCATCATACATTTATTCGAATTATGCGAATTCAAGCTACGTGATCAAAGGCAAGGAAGCCTATCTAAAAAAATTGACAGCCAATATGTATTTCCCTTCCCGGGAGGTTGGCAAGGAGCTGGATGGCAGCACTCCGCCCTCCATCTTCATCGGCAGCTGGAACTATCCGAAAGTCTATGCAGGACCGATGATCGCTCCGCTACACGGGAATACGACCATAATGGACCGGCCTGAATCATGGATACCGGAAAAGAAGACCCAACAGGAGATCATAAGGTACCGCTTGAACCTGATAAGGGGCAAGCTGCCCGTCAAGGTCACCCAGCTGGAGACCCCGTTTATTGAGAAGCTGCGCGACATCTCACTTTCGGCTTCATCCATCGAAAGCGAAGCGGAATTCGGCCATGCTCCTAAAGGCATGTCTTTCAGTGATGAGCACACCCCCTTCGGGCCCAGCGCGCCTCTGGAGAGGTTCGACATAACTAGCGCCAAATGGGACCAGGATCTCGAGAAAGTCTATTACGACGGAGACCTCCTGGCGGCGGATGCATTAGTTGACTTGCACCAAAAAGGCCTGCCTTTTTCCAGCATCCAGAAGGCCTTCTCCGTGGGAGCCATGGGCACTAAGAAGAGACGCCGCCTTGTTCCTACGCGCTGGTCCATAACCGCCTGCGACAGCACCCTGGGAAACCGCCTTCTGCAAGAGGTCAGAGACTATGATGTCATCGAACGCTGTGAGGTGCGGGAGTTCGCCAGCCTCAACAACTATTATGCAGTCATGCTTCTGCCGTCGGCCTGGCAGTACGAGTGGATGGAGGCCTTCCTGCGCATTATGGGAAATGAAGAATTAATATTCTCCGATTTTGAGAATAATGGAGGCAAGAAAGGGTATTCCCGCGTGGGTGGATGCTACTACTCCTGTAAGATGGCGGTTCTGGAGGCATTGGCGCGGGAGAAGAAGCAGGCAGGAGCGATCATCCTGAGAGAAGCTTATAGAGGATATGTGCCCTTGGGTGTCTTCAATGTCAGAGAGAACGTCCGGAACGCTATGCAACAACAACCAACTGAGTTTGATGACATGTCGGCTGCACTGGGATACATCTCCACGAAGCTCGAGCTTCCTCTGAAGAGGTTCATCAGCCAAAGCGATCTCCTCAGGGAGCAGCTCAAGAGCCGTCAGACCTCATTGAGCAGTTTCTCCTGATGCCCGTCAGACAAATTTCAGTGATTTCTAACCCTGGTATTGGATAGGTCGCTTGATTTCCGGGGGGTTCTTTTCCGGGGGTTTCTTATATCTAACCCGATGCCAATGTAGCATACATCGAGTATCAGGATGTGTGCATATGCAAAACAGCGGGACCAGGACGGCAGGCGGCGATATGGCGCCGGAGCTTCAGGCCAAAGTGGATAAACTGATGGAGGAGTTCACGGCCGTGGTGGATGCCATGGCTGAAGATCGTCATCTCCAGAAGGGAATTGCCAGAATCCAGTTGCCCTTCAGCATGGTGGCTATCCTGGACAAAGAGAGACTCTCCATCCTGGCCCAGTTTCAAATGGAGAACAGGTTCGCAAGCTATTTTTATAAACCCAACATCGCATTAACGCCCCAGCAAGCAGCCAACAGCGCTCAGTGGGAGTTCGGTTTTGTTGACGCCTACATAATCCAGTTTCCAGGGCCATTGTTGGACCAGAGTTCCGAGGATCGACATCCAGCTCTGCAAACAGTATCCGCCCAGCATATCGACTCAGAGTTCCTCAGATTGGCTCAAATGCTCAGCCTCATGCGCACAAAGCCCATATTTGGGCAGGCAGCGCAACCTATAGGGTCCCGACCAATACTCTTGCTTTTGCCCCAGGATTCAGATATGAGACGCAATCAGGAGGCTATTTCAAAAGCTATTAAGACCAACAGCCTCTCTCTGGATGAAGCAGAAGATATCAGGGTTGGCAAATCCGCGGTCAGAAAGATGTGGTATTCCCTCAATAGTGCGGCAGTGATAATTGCCGATCTCACAGGAACCGACGCCGGTGTCATGTACGGCTTGGGCATTGCTCATACTCTGGGAAAAGAGACTATCCTGATTCACCCGCAAAGCTCAAAATACCTGACGGATATTCCCCGGACATATAGGATAGAGTACGAAGACAGTATTGTTGGCAGGGCAAAGCTGGAAGAGCAGCTCTCACAGATGCTGCGCTCCATGCTGGCGTCTGTTGTGGATGATTGAATGCCGGGGCGCGACAATCCAGTGTGGCCTATAACGTTATATACGTCCTGCCTTTATACGAAGCTGCGACTCCGAACTCAGGTCTCTGGCTTCGCTTGACCCAGGAGGGGAAAAGAGGTTGAAAAAGATAAGGTTGGCCATCGCGGGCATGGGAAACTGCGCAAGCTCCCTGATTCAGGGGATTGAATATTATAAACACACAGATGAAAAGGAATGCATCGGACTGATGCATTATGAGATCTGTGGATACAGAGCTGGCGATATAGATGTGGTTGCGGCCTTCGACATAGACGACCGAAAGGTAGGCAAAGATATAGGCCAGGCCATATTTGCGAAGCCCAATTGCACCAAGGTGTTCTATCCTGATGTCCCCAAAAAAGATGTTGAGGTCAAGATGGGACCGATTCTGGATGGCGTTGCTCCTCACATGCTGAACTATCCCGAGGATAAAAGATTTGTCGCCGCCGATGCTGAGCCTTGCAACGTGGTGCGCGAGCTTGAGGATTCCGGCGCCGATGTTCTGGTAAACTATATGCCAGTAGGCTCAGAGCAGGCCACTCGTTTTTATGCCCAGTCGGCTCTTGATGCTGGTGTGGGATTTGTCAACTGTATGCCAGTCTTCATTGCATCCAACCCTCTGTGGGCAAAGAAGTTCCAGGATGCGGGTGTGCCAATTGTGGGAGACGACATAAAATCGCAAGTAGGCGCTACTATTGTTCATCGGGCTCTCACTCAATTATTTAAGGATAGAGCCTGCGTAATGGACAGGACTTACCAGCTTAACATAGGCGGGAATACCGACTTCCTTAACATGCTCAATCGGGAGAGGCTCAAATCCAAGAAGATATCCAAGACTGAGGCCGTGCAATCCATTCTGGACACACCTCTGAACGACGATGATATACACATCGGGCCCTCCGATTATGTACCCTGGCAAAAAGACAATAAGGTCTGCTTCCTGAGGATGGAAGGCAGGATCTTTGGAGATATTCCTATCAATCTTGAGCTGCGCCTTTCCGTTGAAGACTCGCCCAATAGCGGTGGAAGCTCCATTGACGCCATAAGGATATGCAAGCTGGCAAAAGACAGAAAGATCGGAGGACCACTTTTGGCCATCTCCGCATATACCATGAAGCATCCGCCGGTGCAGTACCCAGATGACGTGGCCAAAGAACTGGTGGAGAAGTTCATCCTGGGCGATGTCGGCGTTCCGGAAAATGCGAGACTAAGCCTGCACCAGGTAGCAAGCGTTAAATGATCTGAACCATTTTGCTTTGGCCGTGGATGGCACGGCCAGAGGCTACAATCCTTTCCAAACCAAACCAGATGTATCCTTTATGAAGCCAGTTTACTGAGTATATTCAAGGAGATGAATAAGCTTTGTTCTGTCGATATGCAGATGCTGCCGGAGTGCAGATGGCCCCCGGTCTCATTCGTCGAACCCTGGTCAACGGAGAGAGGCTCATGATTTGCAGATTTGATTTAGATCAGGGCGTCGAGATTCCAAGCCACTCCCACCCACATGATCAGGCGGGCTATGTGGTCTCGGGACTGATTCGAATTACGGTTGATGGCGAAGGTCTGGAACTGGGTCCGGGGGATAGCTACTGCGCCCCTTCGGGCATCCTGCACTCCGCGCAGGCTCTGGAGAAGACGGTGGTAGTGGATACATTCAGCCCGCCAAGAGAAGATTACCGTTCCGCATAACAAAGAAAAAGGAAAGTGCTGCAAAACGCAGGAAGAAGCCAGGCAACGTCAATAAAGGTTGTGGCAGAGGACATTGCGTGAGAGCCCTTTGCTTTTAATCAAGTTCACAACGCTCTCCCTAATCCGGCTTTTCTCTCCATCATATTCTATCCCAACCAGACGCCAGGGCAGGGCCGCAAAGCTGAACTTGGAAAATTGCACCTTCCAGCCGTATATTGGTGAACAGGATTAAAAGAGATACTTTGAACAAAATAAAGTTAGTTGAGCACGGCAGCTCTCCAGCTTGCGGCCCTTTCGGGCGCATAGTAGCCTGATAGACCGAGCAGCATGACTAAGTGGTAATAATAAATCCAATGACATTGTAGATTTGATTAAAAGAGATTTCAGACTAAAATAAAGTTAGGTGAGCATGGCAGCGATCCGTATTTCCCGAGAGCTCGCGCATCTGAGTACAGTACAGAACGTGGACAGGCTTATCTTCTGAGTTCGGAAAGGGTTCAGGAGTTTCCCTGTCGCTATGGCCGCCATGCTCGATTCCGTGGTTCCGGTTTCGAGCCGGATTTACGTTCCTTCCCCTTGAGGAAGGGACCATGGCAATTATCATCATGCTATAGCTTTGCGACCAGATTTCGCCCGAGTTTAGTGGAGCGCTGCGGAGTTGTTAGTAGCTGCGAGCTGAACACCTCGTTGCCTTGGTGCTTACACACCAGCTCTATCAAACTCGTCTTCTACGAGTACTCTAAGCGGTCTCTTTTCAGGAACGGTTTCGGGCTTAGATGCTTTCAGCCCTTATCCGCGAACACGTAGCTGCTCGGCATGCCTTGCCAGACAGCCGATAGACCAGAGGTGTCGTTGGTTTGTTCCTCTCGTACTAAAACCAACTTCCCCTCAGACCGCAATACACCCCTAACAGATAGTAACCGACCTGTCTCACGACGGTCTAAACCCAGCTCACGATCTCCTTTAATAGGCGAACAACCTCACCCTTGGCTGCTGCTGCACAGCCAGGATGGAAAGAACCGACATCGAGGTAGCAAGCCACCGGGTCGATATGTGCTCTTGCCGGTGACGACTCTGTTATCCCCGGGGTAGCTTTTCTGTCATCTAACGCTCTCACCAAGAGAGCTGAGAGGTTCGCTAAGCCCGACTTTCGTCTTGTCACCTCTTGCTATGCAAGGTAACATCAGGCTGACTTATGCCTTTACACTCTTTGTTGGGTTTCCGACCCAACTGAGTCAACCTTAGGGCGCCCTTGATATCTTTTCAAGGGCGTGGCGCCCCACCCAAACTGCCCACCTACCGAGGTCCTCTTCTCAGAGTTAGGGCGGTAGCTCCGAAAGGGTAGTATTCCAAGGGCGACTCCACTCGAACTGGCGCCCGAGTTTCGACGTCTCCTACCTATGCTCTACAATCAGAACCACAACCCAACGGCAGGCTGCAGTAAAGCTCCACGGGGTCTTCACTTCCCATTAGGGGTCTCCAGACTCTGCACTGGAACGTAAGGTTCACCGGGTACCAGCTAGGGACAGTGGGACTCTCATTGATCCATTCATGCAAGCCGCCAATTAAGCGGCAAGGTACTACGCTACCTTAAGAGGGTCATAGTTACCCCCGCCGTTGACAGGCCCTTCTTCCCGTTGAACCGGGTTTTCAGGTACCTGCACTGGGCAGGATTCAGTGATTGTACTAGTCCTTACGGATTCGCAATCACCTATGTTGTTATTAGACAGTTAGAGTCCCCTCGTCACTGCGACCTGCTTTTTGCAAAGCAGGCACCACTTATCCCGAAGTTACGTGGCCAATTTGCCGAATTCCCTTAGCTAGCATATGCCGACACGCCTTAGCCTTCTCAGCTTGGGGCACCTGTGTTGGTTCTCGGTACGGACTTTCAATTCCCTTTTCACGGACTCCTGGAATTTGCCAACTTTCGTCATCACGCTTTCGTCTGTTTCTCGCCATTACGGCTCTCCGCAGACTTCTACGCTTAAACACCCAGGCACGAGTGCTTGACATATCCGGAAGCGTCAGTTTTATCATTGAAAGGTACAGGAATATTAACCTGTTTCCCATTTGGCGTACTCCGATTAAGGTACGTCTTAGGACCGACTGACCCTCGGCTGACGAACATTGCCGAGGAACCCTGGCCCTTACGGCGATCGGGATTCTCACCCGACTTTGCTGCTACTGCTACCAGGATTTTCGTCTCTACGCGGTCCACACCTCTTCACAGAGGTGCTTCTGCCCACGCAGAGCGCCTCCCTACTAGATCACCTTGCGGTGCTCCGTGGTATCGGTAATCGGCTTAGCCCCGTCAATTTTCGGGGCCCTGAATCTCGACTGGTGAGCTGTTACGCACTCTTTAAAGGATAGCTGCTTCTAAGCTAACCTCCCAGTTGTTTATGACCCAGGACACCCTTAGGTGTTGACACTTGGCCGATATTTGGGGACCTTAACCACGGTCAGGGTTGTCTCCCTCACGGACTAGAAGCTTACCCCCCAGCCCGGACTGCCGGTCTTCTACGACGACGGCGGTTTTGGAGTTTGACAAGAGAACAGACCCTTTCGGGTCCGGCTTCTCCAATCAGTGCTCTACTCCGCCGACTATCTCAGACCAGGTCATACTGCGATATGTTTCGGGAGGAACCAGCTATTTCCGACCTCGATTGGACTTTCACCCCTAGACGCAGGTCACGAGAGCGATTTGCATATCAACATCTCAAACGGTCCTCCACGCAGCTTTCGCCACGCTTCGACCTACCAGCGCCTAGATCGCCCGGCTTCGGGTCGCATACGGGCGACTGCACGCACTTGTATACGTCGCGCCTCTTTTCATGCGCGCTTGTCGCTTTCGCTACGGCTTCCTCTGTAAAAGAATTAGCCTCGCCGCCAATATGCACTCCCTGGTTCGTTCTTCAAAACGCATGTTAGAACGCCGGCAACTCCTCTCGTACAAGTACCTCGCGATACATTCCTTCGAGGAGAAGATCCTTTCGCGCCCTAACGCACTATCGCCAGCCAATTTCAGGCTCTTTGCACCTCCCTATTTGGGGTACTTTTCAGCTTTCGTTCACACTACTACTGCGCTATCGGTCTCAAGATGTATTTAGCCTTGGAGGTTGGTGACCCCCTAATTCCCGCGCGATTTCCGACGCACGGTACTCAAGACACGGCCCCGGTCCTGATCTATTACGACTACGTGGCTCTCACACTCTATGGCAGGCCATTCCAGGCCACTTCGACTTCTATTTCAGAACGTTTGGGCCAGCTTACAACACCACATCTCCCTTACGGGATTCGGTTTAGGCTGTACCGCTTTCACTCGCCGTTACTAACGGTATCTCGGTTGATTTCTCTTCCTGTCCCTACTAAGATGTTTCAATCCGGGACGTTCCCGATCCTTACGGATCAGTCCTTAGACTAGGATTTCCCATTAGGACATCCTCGGTTCAATGGCTCCATGCGCCTCGCCGAGGCTTATCGCAGCTTGGCACGTCCTTCATCAGCACTTGAGCCGAGCCATCCCCTGGCTGGCATAAGCAGCTTATGCCCCACTAAACTCAGTGAGCGTCTGGTCGCAAAGCTTGTGCATGGTATCGTCGGACCGTCTTTATGCTATAAGACGGACCTCCACCCTTCCACATCGAGTCGGCCTCAATGTGTGCATAGTTTCAAATGGACTTGCTGGGATTCGGACCCAGGGCCTCCGCCTTGCAAAGGCGGCGCTCTACCAGCTGAGCTACAAGCCCTAAATCCAGGCCCAGCTAATGATTATCAATAAGCTGGCTACTTGGTTTCTCTTTTTTTGGTCTCGGTCGACATTTTCAGCTTACTATGGCTTGCGCCATAGTTCCCCTGACCCTTGCGGATCAGGAGACCGATTGGCACGGGGAGACATGCTTTTGCATGTCCATAACTTTAGGAGGTGATCCAGCCGCAGATTCCCCTACGGCTACCTTGTTACGACTTAACCCCCCTTGCAAAGCCCAAATTCGAACGCCTCCGAAGGAAGCGCTCTCATTCAGACCCTACTCGGGTGGTTTGACGGGCGGTGTGTGCAAGGAGCAGGGACGTATTCACCGCGTTCTGTTGAAACGCGATTACTACGGATTCCAGCTTCATGAGGGCGAGTTGCAGCCCTCAATCCGAACTAAGATTGGCTTTAGGAGATTTCCATCCCCTTTCGGGGTAGATACCCATTGTACCAACCATTGTAGCTCGCGTGTAGCCCGGGATATTCGGGGCATACTGACCTACCGTTGCCCATTCCTTCCTCCGCTTTAGCAGCGGCGGTCCCCACAGTGTACCCGTCACTCCGGAGAGTACGCTGGCAACTGTGGGCGTGGGTCTCGCTCGTTGCCTGACTTAACAGGATGCTTCACAGTACGAACTGACGACGGCCATGCACCACCTCTCAGCTAATCCGGCAAAGTCTTCAGCTTGGCCTTCATATTGCTGTCGGTCCCGGTAAGATTTCCGGCGTTGAATCCAATTAAACCGCAAGCTCCACCCGTTGTGGTGCTCCCCCGCCAATTCCTTTAAGTTTCAGCCTTGCGGCCGTACTTCCCAGGTGGCTCGCTTCACGGCTTCCCTACGGCACCGACAACGGTCGCACCGTGGCCGACACCTAGCGAGTATCGTTTACGGCTAGGACTACCCGGGTATCTAATCCGGTTCGTGCCCCTAGCTTTCGTCCCTTGCCGTCAGGTCCGTTCTGGTGAGACGCCTTCGCCACTGGTGGTCCTTCAAGGATTACAAGATTTCACCCCTACCCCTGAAGTACCTCTCACCTCTCCCGGCCTCGAGCCAGACAGTATCTCCTGAAAGCCCAACAGTTGAGCTGCTGGATTTCCCAAGAGACTTATCCGGCCGGCTACAGACCCTTTAGACCCAATAATAACGGTTACCACTCGAGCCGCCGGTGTTACCGCGGCGGCTGGCACCGGTCTTGCCCGGCCCTTGCTATGCAATGCTTTTTAGGCATCACGACAGCCAGATTTGTAACCTGGCACTCGAGGTCCCCTTATCGCTGTTTCCAGCATTGTAAAGTTTTCGCGCCTGCTGCACCCCGTAGGGCCTGGATTCGTGTCTCAGAATCCATCTCCGGGCTCTTGCTCTCACAACCCGTACCCGTCGTAGGCTAGTAGGTACGCTACACCCACTACTACCTGATAGGCCGCAGACCCATCCTTAGGCGCCGGAGCTTTCGATCTCAATGCATTCCAGCAGTCAAGATCTATCGGGTATTATACCCAGTTTCCCGGGTTTATCCCCGACCTAAGGGTAGGTTGTCCACGTGTTACTGAGCAGTACGCCATGTATTGCTACATTCGACTCGCATGGCTTAGTCGAACCTCGATAGCAGTAACCTCTGGCAGGATCAACCAGAATTCTCTAGGAAGTATATTACTTAATATGTTATTCCGAACCAATCGGAATTGGCTGAGTCGCCAAGACCAATGTCAGACACGAAAAAACTCGCGTCTCCATATTTTCTAATATATCGCAGCTTGGAACTCGGCCCGTCATCAAATCGGGGTCGTAGCCTTTGTGTTGCGACGCCTCATCGGC
>CAIQHB010000016.1 GCA_903871465.1 uncultured Methanosarcinales archaeon | reverse complement strand
ATGCTGAAGGCTACGGGCGTTCTATATTCACGTCTCATTTTGGGCAAATATGATTTATATATTAAGTAACAAATAACTCCGATAGGAAATATATACGCCCAATGGAAAAAATTATAAAAATCATAATTAGTTGACATCATGATATTCTCTCCTATGATTGCGCCCAACAACCGCCTGATCTCGTTGGAGAGCCAGTAGATGCCGATAGAAAAGAGAATAGATCTTCTTATATTATTTATTTTAATAAATACTAAAGGCAAGACTAAGTAAAAGAGCATCTCAACTCCTACTGTCCAGCCGTCGGAAAAGAGGCTCATTGAATATTGGGGAACCAGATTGAAGGTGAAGGTGAAATTGACCAGGATATCCTGCCAGGATGGGACCGTTTTTTGCATGATTAAGCAATCAAGCACCACAATGATCATCAAGAGATAAAAAAGCGGGGCTATTCTGAAGAATCTTCTAAGATAGAACTTTAAGAACTTCCTCTTCTCGCCTGCCCTGTTGTCCAGAGATGAATACAATGTGAAGGCGCTGAGGATAAAAAATAGAGGTATACCCGCAAGAGTCAAATCGATAAATCTCTCCGGGATGATTTGAATTGGATATGCCCATTTAGTAATTATGCCCGTCGTCCCATATATATGGTAGATAAAGATGCTGAGAGCGGCGATCCCTCTCAAGGCATCAATACAATCCAGCTTTCCTGTTTCCATTTTATATTGTGCATCTGGAAGGGAAAGGGCCTTAGAACTCTCTGCCGAAGGTATCTCTAAATCCGACAAGACAATTCTCTCCTTATCTTATCTAAAAATTGGAGGATATGATGAAAAACCTTTGGGTCAAATATATCAGGGTGTGACCCGCAGAAGGACTGCCCCCAGGAAATCAAATAGGCTCGCGTCCCTCACAATCCTGATCTCTTATTCCCGTGTCTTCCGGGGCCCTCATGCATATCATGTGGTGCCAGGAGCTGGGATTACCTTCGGACGGGCGCTAGCGGGCGCGAGCGGTCACTGGCGCTGGCGGCGAACCGTGCAGAGCAGAATTGTACAATGGGTAAAATTTGCGACTCTGATGAGAACTCAAATATTAATACTCATAAAACAGAAGTATACACAAGAATAACCGGTGAGATGGAGAGAATCAAATGAGAGAACTCATTGTATTATCTTTCATAACACTTGACGGCGTCATGCAAGCCCCGGGTGGACCCGAAGAGGATCCGACGGGAGGCTTCAAGTACGGCGGCTGGACTGTTGGTTACTGGGATGATTTTCTTGGGGTCGTAATGGGTGAGCAAATGGCAAAACCATTTGACTTGTTGCTCGGGAGGAAGACTTACGAGATTTTCGCAGCATACTGGCCTTATGCGAAAAGCGATGACCCGACTGCAGAAAAGCTCAACCGTGCCAAGAAATATGTTGCCTCGAAGACGTTGAGGAAGCTTGACTGGAGCAATTCCATGATAGTCGAAGGCGACACCGTTCAAGAAATCATAAAACTAAAAGAACAGAAGGGACCCGAACTGCAGGTCCATGGCAGTGGTAATCTTATTCAAACGCTCTTGAAGCACGACTTGATTGACGAGTTCCGCTTGAAGATATTCCCGATTACCCTTGGCACAGGCAAGCGTTTATTTGGCGAGGGTACAATTCCCGCAGGCTTCAAGCTCGTTGATAGCAGAACATCAACCACAGGCGTTATAGTTGCCACTTATAAGCACGCAGGGGTTGTCAAAACAGGGTCATTTGCCATGGAAACGCCAACTGAAGCAGAACTTGCCCGTCGCAAACAGCTTACTGGAGGAAGAAGATGATAATGCAAAAGATCACCCCGCATCTATGGTTTGACCGAGAAGCTGAGGAGGCAGCCAGGTTCTACACTTCTGTTTTCAATGACTCGAAAATTATTGACAAGACCACGCTTCATAACACACCTTCAGGCACGGCGGATATTGTTACCATTGAACTCCTGGGGCAGGAATTCATGCTCATCAGCGCGGGCCCGCTTTTCAAATTCAATCCATCTGTATCATTTCTCGTCGCCTGCAAGACGAAAGACGAGGTAGATGCATTGTGGGTTAAACTCTCCGAAGGAGGCACGGCACTCATGGAGATTGGTGAATATCCGTTCAGCGAAAGATATGGGTGGATGCAGGACAGGTTTGGCCTCTCATGACAGGTAATGTCCACGGGTGAGCATATGATAAAGCAGAAAATCACGCCGACGTTCATGTTTGTCGGCAAGCAATACGGCAAAGCAGAAGAAGCGATTAACTTTTACAGAACGGTCTTCCACGATGCAAAAGTAGGCGATATACTCCGCTATAGCAAAGGCGAAGAACCAGATAGATTTGGAACAATAAAGCACGCTGCTTTCGTGCTGGAGGGGTTGGAATTTGCTGCTATGGACAGCGCACGTGTGCATGACTTTGCTTTCAACGAAGCCATTTCGTTCATAGTGCACTGCGGGATGCAGGAAGAAATTGATTACTACTGGGGAAAGCTTTCCGCAGACCCAAATGCGGAACAATGCGGCTGGCTGAAGGATAAATACGGCCTCTCATGGCAGATCGTTCCCACAGTTATGGAAGAGATGCTCAAGGACAAAGACAAAGAGAGATTGGCGCGGGTGACCGAGGCTTTTCTAAAAATGAAAAAGTTCGACATCAGTGTGCTGAAAAAGGCATATTATGGGGAATCTGGCGCGTAGTGCATAGAGATATGAGTTTTACTGGAAAGGTGCGGACAATTGTAAACTGCACGTTTTTTTTTGAATTTTAAAGCAAAAAAACCCTATCATGATCCCTGTCCGAGTATCATGACAGTTTTTCATCTTGCTTTTCTTAAGATCCGTTTCGCTATTGGCCCCGGGACGCACGGGTTTTGATCAACCGATCTACAAAAGATTGATCACCCAGAAGTGCACCAATCTTATCAAGAATCAGGTGCTAGCCATGAATCAGACTGAGGCCATCGATAGGGCGAAGGAGCACTTCGCAAGGCTTCTGGAGACGCAGCTCAAGCGCGTTGACCAGATGAAGGCGGGAGAGGATTGGGCGGACTACAGCAGGCTCATGCCCATCATAGTAGGAGTTGTAGGCGGCGACGGCATCGGCCCCTATATCACCAAAGAGGCAGTGAGAGTTCTGGAGTATGTCCTGGAAAAAGAGATCAAAGACGGTCGGCTTCGGCTGCGGAACATCACCGGCCTGACCATCGAGGAGCGGGTCAAAGCCATGAAAGCCCTGCCCGAAGAGACTCTGGCGGCGCTGAAGGAATGCCACGTGATCTTGAAAGGCCCCCTTACCACACCAAAAAAGGGCGACAAATGGCCCAACCTGGAGAGCGCAAACGTCTCTATGCGTCGGGAGCTGGATCTCTTCGCCAATGTCCGGCCGGTCAAAGTGCCGGAGAAGGGCATCGACTGGATCTTCTACAGGGAGAACACCGAGGGCGAGTATGTTCTGGGTAGCTCGGGCATCAACGTCACTGACGATCTGGCGGTGGACTTCAAAGTCATCACCAGCCAGGGCGCAGAGCGCATCGTGCGTCTGGCATTTGAGTATGCCAGGAAGAACGGCATAAAGCGTGTCTCGGCCGTCACCAAGGCCAATGTCATCAAGACTACAGACGGCAAGTTCCTGGAAACGGCCCGGCGGGTGGCGAAGGAGTACCCTGAGATTCAGTTTGACGACTGGTTCGTGGATATCATGGCCGCCAAGCTGGTCGATGAGAAACGCAGAAAGGATTTCAAAGTCATCGTACTGCCCAACCTCTACGGAGACATCCTTACCGATGAAGCCGCGGAGTTCCAGGGCGGGGTGGGCACGGCCGGAAGCGCAAACATCGGCAAGCGGTATGCCATGTTCGAGGCCATCCACGGTTCCGCTCCGCGAATGGTAGAGGAGGGCAGAGCGGCTTTTGCCGATCCTGCCAGCATGATGCGAGCCGCCGTGATGCTGCTGCGGCACATCGGCTTCGTGGATCAGGCGAGCAAGATGGAGATGGCTCTGGATATCTGCGGCCTGTTCGATAAAAAGGTGATACTTACCGGCCGCGCTGACGGCGCCACAGGCGCACAGTTTGCAGACTATGTGATGGAGACCATCCGGGACCCGGACCTGGAGGGCCGCTGGCGAAGCTACCAGAAATAGATGCAGAGGTAAAGCTTTAGACGTAATAAGGCATATTCTATTCTGTGGAAAACCTCGCAGAAGCATTTCTGAGCCTATGCAAGGAGGACTTCTCCTTGCTGGGCGCAATTGAAGTTGGGATGAGGACTCATGAGTGGGTCCCTACCTTCGTAATCTCGCAGATTTCCAGCCTTTCAGCCAGTAAAGTAGAGTACCGGCTGCAGCATCTTTTTGAGCAGAAGCTGGTGGTGCGGGAGACGCTTCACTACCTGGGCTACCAGATAAATTTCGATGCTTACGATCTTCTGGCACTTTCGGATTTCGTGAAGCGCAATAGCGTAAACAGCATCAGCGACGAAATCGGTGTAGGCAAAGAGTCTGTAGTTTACGGGGCACTGGGTGAGATTCCTCTGGCCATCAAGTTCCACCGCCAGGGGCGGACCAGCTTCAAGCACGTGCGCCGCCTGAGAGATCACCTCACGGACAAGCCCAAGGTGCCCTGGCTTTATGCCGCAGCTCTTGCCGCCAGACATGAGCACCTGGTGATGAAAAAGCTCTACCCTCAGGTCTCCATTCCCAGGCCCGTTGGCGTCAGCCGGCATGCTCTGGCCATGGAGTTCATCGACGGCCCCCAGCTCAACAAGATCACGCTCTCCGATCCGGAGGAGGGCCTGAATATGATTCTGGATGAGGTGGGCAGGGCTCTGAATCTGGGCATCATTCATTCCGATCTGAGCGAGTTTAATATTATGATCGCGGAGTCCGGTCCCAAGATCATCGACTGGCCTCAGGCGGTGGAGGTCACTCACCCTCATGCCCAGGAGCTCCTGGAGAGAGATATCGGCAACGTCTTGCGTTTCTTCGAGCGCAAGTACAGAATGGAGACGAGTCTGGAAGAGGCGCTTCTGCGCGCCCGGGAGGCAGGGCGGAGTTGAGCATATTCGGAGTGGATATCGCCAGCGGTTCGCCCAGCAGCCGACGGATGCCGAGCTATTCGCTGGTGATCCTGGAAGGGGGTGCCACCACCAGCCACCACATGATCAGCAGGCACAAGTTGATGCGGCTCATCAGAGAGCGTCGGCCGGAGATCGTAGCTATGGACAACGTCCACGAGCTGGCCGCGGGACGAAATGAGCTGATCAATATCATGCGGCGGCTGCCGGGCGCAACAAAGCTGGTACAGGTTACGGGCGGAGAACGGCTCGAGTCTCTGGTTAGACTGGCCCGATGGAACGGCATCACCTTTGACCGCACCAAACCCCTGCAGGAGGCGGAGACCTGCGCCCGGCTGGCTGCGAAAGGCGTGGGCGCCGTTCTTTCCGCCTTCGAGGATAGGACGTGGATTAAGGTAAGCCGGAGGCGATCGCTGGGCAGAGGCGGCTGGAGCCAGAACCGCTACTCCCGCAAGATTCATGGCGCAGTAAAAGGCCTGGCGCGCGATGTGGAGCGTCAGCTGCGTGAAGCCGGCCTGGAATACACCATCAGGGTCGTAGAGGGCCTGGGCGGTTACACCAGAGCGGAGTTTATAGTGGAGGCCTCTCGCGAAAAAGTGCACATCAACACCGGCTATTCAACCGATGCCCAAGTTAAGGTGCAGAGCATGGAGCGGCCCGAGCTGCAGTACAAGCCTCTCCTGCAAAGACGGGGTTACATCATTGTGGGCCTGGACCCCGGAACGACGACAGGCATTGCCGCCCTGAACCTCAGCGGAGATTTAGTCGACCTGATTAGCTCCCGGGCCATGTCCTCCTCGGATGTGATCGAATGGATCGCGGCCCGGGGAAGGCCGCTCGTTGTCGCGACTGATGTCTTCCCAACGCCCGGTGCTGTAGAGAAGGTGAAGAGGGCTTTTAATGCCGTTCTCTTCTCTCCCGGGGCGGACATGCCGGGGGTTGAGAAGATTGCCCTGGGAAGAGAGGTCGGCTATAGAAACGATCACGAGCGTGATGCCCTGGCTGCGGCCTTTCGCGCCTTCAAGAAATACAAGAACAAGTTCTTGCAAGTGGAGAAAAAGGCCCCGGCCGAGATTGATCCCGATGAAGTGAAGGCCCTGGTGGTGAGGGGCTACTCCATAGAGAATGCCGTTGCCGAGTTCATCAAGCCCTCTGTACCGGAGATCCCGGTCAGGCCGGCCGCTCCGGCGCCTGCAACGGCCGCTAATGCTGATCCCGAAAACAATATCCAACGCCTGCAAAACCAGCAGCTTACAGAGCAGGTCAGAACTCTGCGCTCATATGTGGATGAGCTGAGGACTGAACTGGCGGCAAAGGATGCCGCTCTGCAGGGCGTAAGCGTGAAGCTTGACCGATTGCGGGATAAGACGGCAAGAGAGATCAAGCGCCAGCATGAGATCAAGATTCGAGATAAGGAGATCGAACGCCTGCGGGCGATACTACGCTCGGAGCGAAAGTACACCAAAAAACTGAAGCGGAATGCAGCGGCCCGGAAGAAGGCGGAGCGGATAGAAGAGATAGAGGGGCTGCGGCGCCTGAAGCCGGTGGGCGCCTTCTCCAGGGAGGCTGTGCTTCTGGCCATTGAACGCTATGCTCTGGGAGAGGGAGACCTGGTCTTGCTGGAGGATGTCAGCGGCGGAGGAAAGAGCACTGCCGAGCTTATCAAGGAGACGGGAATCGCGGCCGTGATTACGGAAGGAGAGATGGCCCCGGCGTTGCACGAGCACTTTCTGGATTTAGGCGTACCGGTATTCTCCAGCCGGGAGCTGCCCGTGCAGAGAATCGATGGGCTGCCCTTTGTCCGGCCGGAGGATGTCGAGGCCGCCCGAGCTACCTGGGACGAAATGCAGAAAGCCCGCCAGGCAAGGCTCGAGGCGGAAAAGCTGGAGAGCCTCTTCCAGGATTACAAAGTGGAGAGGATAAAGGAAGAGAAGAGAAAGAAGAAGCTGGGGCTGGCGGATAAGGTCTGCGAAGTGTATGATTGAAATTTTTTTCCCTTTAAGAATGTCGATCTAGAGATATTTTATTTAGGTGCAAAAATTACTTCACATCTTACTTCCGGGGTTCCGCGCGGTGAAACGCGCGAGGGTGACGGGGGCCCACTCAAGGCCGTGGCGGCCCCCCTAACCCCGCGGCCGCGGGGAACAATCTATAAAACTATGTCCTTACCTTGGACGAATTTGAGAAGGCCCGAGATGAAAATCTCCGTTCGAAACATTGGGGCTCTATCAGTCTACAGCCTAATCATCGTCGCTAGGCCGGCCGCGGCCTTGAGCGGCGCCCCCAACCATAGCGCGGGAGGTCCGCAGGACCGACTCGCGGCACCCCGGAAGAAGGTGCAAAGCTATATTCTTGCTCGCGTCTGTAAGAGAACTCTCTGCAATTTGATGCTCCAAGAGCCTCCCCGCAAATCAGCATGAGCAGCATGTTCCAGATTATGGCGATCGGCCCGGCTGGATACTTGTCAATTGAAAGGTGATTGATTATGGATTATACGATTCTGATACGTCAGGCAGAAGAAGGCGGTTTTTGGTCCGAAGTTCCCGCTCTGCCGGGCTGTTACTCTCAAGGAGAGACCATCGATGAGACCCTGCAGAACTCCAAAGAGGCCATCGAGGCCCATCTGCTAGCCTTGAAAGAGGACCGAGTCGAAAAACCGGACAGGAAGAAAGCCATTTCATCGGCCGGGTCCAAGTAGATGCAGCATAGTCACAGTTCGATGCCAAATTACTTCGTTCCCTCCATCCGATCTTATCTGTTCATAACACACAAACCTCTAAGAGAAAAATAGATAGACAGGAACGTGCGTCATCCGCTTATCGAGGAGTTTTTCTAATGGACTATCCGCTAGCCATCTCACCCGACCTAAAGATTGATGCCGAAGAGTTCGCAGCTACCTGGAACCAGGATCCTATGAGCAAGGGCATGGCGCAGGCCAGTGCGGTCGGGGCAGCCAAAGAGAGCTACCCGTTTATAGACCCTGCGATGATTCATCAGGGATTGATATTCCTGGCAGGCGTGGCCGGCACCGTTGCTCTGGATGTGGTAAAAGATGCAGTCAAAGATCGAATCGCGAAATTCCTTGCAGCAAGATCCGGCTCCGATGCAGCTCCCACATTCGAGGTGATCGTGATTCAGGCAGGCGAAAAATCCGTGATCGTTGTCAAGGCCAATCAATCATAGACCTGCAAATCCAAGGCGGATCCCAATGACAATAATAACCATAAGCGAGATGGATGGCAAAGGCACGAAAGACAGCCCCAATGCCACATTAAGCTTCGACAATAAAGGCCAGTACCCGATCACAGTCTCCAATCCCTTCTCAACCCAAGAAGAAGAAAGCCTGGCGTGGTACTTCGAAGAGTACCTCGCGTTTCCGTTCCTGGAGGAGGTCAAGTTTCGTGATGCACGGGAGAGCATCACCAGATATGGCCAGACCCTATTCAAGCTGCTATTCCAAGACCCTGATGCCTACGCCAGCTACATACAGGCCCGAAAGGAGGGCTTAGAGAACCTGCGTTTCGAGATCAGAGGCTCGCCGGAGTTCATCCATCAGCTGCACTGGGAGACGCTCCGAGACCCCAAATGGCCCACTCCTTTTGTGCTGGAAGCACATATGGTTCGAACCACTTTCCGGCCGCCCCTAAAAGAATCCAAGAGCCAGACCTCCCCTACCATCAACCTGCTGGTCGTCACCGCCCGGCCGGGAAAGAATGACGTGGGCTACCGCACCATATCCAAGCCGCTGGTCGAGAGCCTGCGCAAGGCCAAAATACCCGTGAAGATCGATGTGCTCAGGCCCGGCACTTACGAAGCCCTCAGCCGCCACCTGAACGCAGTGAAAGATGAACACGGCCAGGGCTACTACCATATCATCCACTTCGATCTGCATGGCTCCTTAGCCAGCTACGAACAGCTGAAGCAGAACGCAAAGCAGGGCAGCGTCCTGTTCCAAGCGCGTTACGGTCGAAATGATTATCCGGCATATGAAGGCCACAAGGCTTTCCTGTTCTTCGAGTCCTCTAAACCCAACCAGGCCGACCCAGCCGAGGCCCAGGAGATTGCCGATTTGCTGCTGAAGCACAGCATACCCATAGCCGTGCTCAATGCCTGCCAGTCAGGCAAGCTGACGGCCGACACCGAGGCCAGCGTCGGTAGTCGGCTGCTGGAAGCAGGCGTTCAGACGGTCGTGGCCATGGGCTATTCGGTAACCGTCAGCGCCGCGGCCCTGATGATGACCGAGCTTTACAGGCAGCTATTCAAAGATCAGAACCTGAGCCGTGCAGTGTGTTATGCCAGGAAGGCCTTGCATGATGACAAGAACCGCAAGGCATACTACGACCAGACCGTCGAGTTGGAGGACTGGATGCTGCCAGTGGTCTACCAGAACGGCGGAGCCCTGGCCGAGACATTATTGAGCCTGCGGGAGTTTACGGTTGCGGAGGAGAAGACATACTGGCAGAAACAGTCCCGGCTCTACCATGCGCCCAAGACCACTTATGGCTTTGTTGGCCGGGATCTGGATGTGCTGCAGATCGAGAGAATGCTGATGGCGACCAGCGAGGGCAAGAGACGCAATATGCTGCTCGTCCAGGGCATGGGCGGCTCGGGAAAGACAACATTGCTCAGACACCTGATGGAGTGGTGGCAGACCACCGGGTTCGTGGAGCAGGTATTCTATTTCGGCTATGACGAACGCGCCTGGAGTGCAGCGCAGATCATGGACCGTTTAGCCCAGGAGCTTCTGAGTGATAAGCTCGGCATCTTCAGGGCACTGGACACGGCCGCCCAGAGAGAGATGCTGGGTCAGAAGATGTGCAGCGAGAAGCACCTTTTAGTGCTGGATAACATGGAGTCCATAACCGGCAGCGCTCTCGCCATAAAGAACACTTTGAAACCTGAGGAGCAGCAGGAGCTGCGCACATTCCTGGCGGAGCTGCTAGGAGGCGAGACTATGGTGCTGATGGGCTCGCGTGGACCCGAAGAATGGCTGGCGGAAGGTGAGGGTGCACCACTGCGTCCGAATGATGTCTATCTCCTGCCCGGGCTGGATGGCCAGGCTGCAACCACCCTGGCCGAGAGGGTGCTGGAGAGGCATGTCGCCGATGTCAAGAAACGAGACACTTACCGCCAGAGCCAGGAGTTCCAGAAGCTCATGAAGCTTCTTGACGGCTTTCCTCTGCCTATACAAGTGGTGCTGGCCAATCTGGCTGATCAGACGCCGGGACAAGTTCTGGAAGCCTTGAAAGAGGGGGGCACGATAGAGGATGACTCCAAGATAAAGGACAAGACCGAGAGCATCATGCTCTGTATCGAATATTCACATGGCAATCTCAAGCCCGAAGACCAGAAGCTGCTAATGGCCCTGGCGCCGTTCACTGGCGTGATATGCCAGCCACTCGTCGAGAAGTACATCGAACACTTGAGACAGCAACCGGCTCTGAAGGATTTGCCTTTTCAACGTATGACAAAACTATTACAACAGGCCCAGGATTGGGGGCTGGTCACGGCCGACCTCATGCCTGGCTACCTGAGGCTGCAGCCAGTGCTACCGTACTTCTTACGCACGCGTCTCAACCAGGAGCCGGAGATGAAGCAGGCTGTGGAAACGGCTTATCGAGCGCACTATGACGGCGTTGGAAACATGTTGATCAATCTGATGGGATCTAAGGATGCCAAACAGAAACAGAGCGGTCAGGCGCTGACCGGTCAGGAGTATGAGAACCTTTACACAGCCTTAGAATTGGATCTGAAGGCTAAAGGGTCTATTTACGGGCCATGTTATGCTCTTTCTAATTACTTGGACTCGACTCAAGAGCAAGGACGGGGGCTGGAGATGGGCCAGATGGTGCTGGCCGAGATGGAAGGTTACTCTGCTGAGGTCTTGAAAGGGCCGATAGGCTCGGAGATGGTGTGTGTCATCGATGACATAGCACGTCGCCAGCTATTGCTCAAACAATATGCTGAGGCAGAGATGACTTGTCAAAGGGCCCTGAGGATAGACGAGGGTCTAACGACTCTGGACACCAAATTAAAAGCCATTGGAAGAGCTTGCATCTACCACCGGCTAGGCATGGTGTCCGAGGAGCAGAGGAAATGGAAGCAGGCCGAGGAGTACTACCAGAAGGCTCTCGAGATTTACATCGAGTTCAAGGATCGCTATAGCCAGGCGGGCACCTATGGTCAGCTGGGCATATTGGCCCTGGTGCAGGAGAAGTGGCAGCAAGCCGAGGAGTACTACCAGAAGGCTCTCGAGATCTACATCGAGTTCAAGGATCGCTACGAACAGGGCCACACCTACTTCCAACTGGGCAGGATGGCCCGGAAGCAGAGGAAATGGAAGCAGGCCGAAGAGCATTACCAGAAGAGTCTAGAGATTCTCATCGAGTTCAAGGATCGCTATCGCCAGGCCGACACCTATGGTCAGCTGGGCAATGTGGCCCTGGAGCAGGAGAAGTGGCAGCAAGCCGAGGAGTACTACCAGAAGGCTCTCGAGATCTACATCGAGTTCAAGGATCGCTATAGCCAGGCGGGCACCTACCACAACCTGGGCATGGTGGGCCAGGGGCAGAGGAAATGGAAGCAGGCCGAGGAGTACTACCAGAAGGCTCTCGAGATCTTCATCGAGTTCGAGGATCGATACAGTCAGGCTGGCACCTATGGCCAACTTGGTCAATTGGCTCAAGAGCAAGGATTGTGGGATGTTGCCAGAGCAAAACTGTTGAAATCCCTGCAGATTTTCGTGGAGTTCGGAGACGAAAATAGATGCAAAATCGCTCTTAGCAGCCTGGATCTTTTATGGCAGGCCACCACAGACCGCCAGGTGCCTGCTGCGGTTTCACAGATCCTGGGCATCACCCAAGAAGAAGCTGAGGAGCTGCTGGGTTCATTCAGAGACTGAAAAGCCTATGATCTCAGTACAGGGTTCACATGTGCCGGATGTAAATCGTGGTACTTTGACCTCATCGACTCTACTTACATGCGAAAGACGTGGCTCCATCCAAACATTGGCCCTTCGATCAGTCTGCAACTTAATCGTCGTCGCTTGGCCGGCCGCGGCCCGTGAATGGCGCCCCCCAACCATAGCGCGGGAGGCCCACAGGCCGACTCGCGGTTCCCCGGAAGAAAAGAGCAAATCAGTCCTTGGCTGCATCAGACGAGTCACATCTGCAGTTGAACGACATTAGCGTATCCACATTAGTCCCAGCGGGGTGAAAATCCGAACAGCTCATAATCACTCATCAGAAGCGATTCATCTCCCCTAACCTCTCCGGCCTCTCCATCAGCTCCGTTCCTACCAGCAGCGCGTCCGCGCCCGCCTGCATCATGCGCAGAGCATCCTCCCGGCTGTGCACACCGCTCTCCGCTACCAGGAAGACACCTGCGCCCTTTGCCAGCGGCGCCAGCCGCTCGAAAGTACCCAGATCTACCTCCAGAGTATTCAGATTGCGATTGTTGATGCCAATGATTTTTGTTCCGCTCTCCAGAGCCAGTTCCATCTCAGACTCATTATGAACCTCCACCAGAGGCTCCATGCCATGGACCCTGGCCCCGTCCACAAATCTCTTCAGGTCAATGCCTAAGGATGCGATGAGCAGCACCAGGTCGGCCTGAACCTCGGAGAGCTGCCTCTCATCGAAGATGAAATCCTTTCTCAGGACCGGCAGGCCCGACCTCCTGGCGATCAGGACGTTTTCGAGGGAGCCCAGGAAGTGCGTGGGCTCGGTGAGAACAGAGACAGCACAGGCGTCGTTCTCGGCGTAGGCCCTGGCGTATGCAGCGACCTCCTCTGAAGTCAGAGACCGGCCCAGTGCCTTGGGCTTGATCTCGGCAATAATGGGAATTATGCTCCGGCTCTTCAGGGCAGAAGCCAGGCCGACGAGGTCCCGTCGCTCTTGGGGTGGCCAGGCCTGGGCAGCATGCGGGCCGCGTGCCCGGGCAGCCTCCAGGATTTCATCGATCAGGGGGTGCATCCTACCACGTCCTCGACCCAGTTGCAGATGATCTTCTTTCCGGAAGGCGTGAGCACTGACTCGGGATGGAACTGGACCCCGCAGTGAGGATGAGTCCTGTGCCGGATGCCCATCACCACGCCATCCTGGGTCGAGGCGGCGATCTCCAGATCCGGGGCCAGCCTTTCGACCGCCAGAGAGTGGTAGCGCCCGCCCTGCAAGGGGTTCTCCAGGCCCCGGAATATGCCCCGTCCATCATGCTTTATCTCAGAGGTCTTGCCATGAAGAGGCCTGGTGTGAGCGATGGATCCGCCATATGCCAGGTTCATGGCCTGGTGGCCCAGGCAGACGCCAAGGATGGGTGTATGGGGGAAGTTCAGTATGATCTCCAGGCAGCTGCCAATGTCTCTGGGGTTGGCCGGATGTCCGGGTCCGGGCGAGATCACAATTCCCAGGGGATCCAGTTTCTCAACTTCTGCCAGCCGGATATCGTTGGAGCGAACACAGGTATTCTCATAAAACACGGATACGTAATCCACCAGGTTCCAGACAAAGGAATCCTGGTTATCCACAAAGAGAATAGGCCTCATCAGGCCACTCCCAGGGCGCGCCTCATGGCCGCCATCTTTCGTTCCGTCTCCTCATACTCCCGCAGGGGATCTGAGTCGGCCACAATGCCCGCTCCCGCCTGAACCGTTGCGACCCCATCCTGGAGGAGAATGCTTCTTATGGCAATGGCAAAGTCGGCACTCCCGTCCACTGAGAAGTAGCCTATGCCGCCACCGTACAGGCCCCGCGGCTCCTCTTCCAGGTTGTTGATGATCTCCATGGCTCGCAGCTTGGGGGCCCCGGAGAGCGTCCCAGCCGGGAAGACCGAACGCGCCGCATCGAACTGGTCGCACTCCTCCCGCAGCTCTCCCTCCACCGTGGTCTCGATGTGCTGAACGTGAGAGTACTTCAGGACGGACATGAAATCCTTCACATGGACGGTGCCTGATCTGCAGACGGATCGCACATCATTCCGGCCCAGGTCTACCAGCATGACATGCTCTGCTCTCTCTTTCTCATCCTGCAGCATCAATGCGGCAAGCAGCGCGTCTTCTTCATCCGTCTTTCCCCGGGGACAGGTGCCGGCTATTGGATTCACCCGCAGCTTTCCGGCGTAAGCGGAGAAGAGGGTCTCGGGCGAGGCGCCCACAATTGTAAGCGGCCCGAACTCGAAGAGGTAGGTGTAAGGGCTGGGATTGATGCTGCGCAGCCTCCGATAAAGACCGACGGAGTTGGTGCACGCCACCCGGGCGGACCTGGCCAGCACTACCTGAAAGATATCGCCGTCCGTAATATGGACCTTGGAGCGAAGCACCCCTTTCTGATAAACGTCTGCATCTCCCATACCCAGAAGCTCGCCTTGCAACTCTTCCGCCTGGCAGTCCTCCGGGTCGATACCCTCGATGATCTCGATCAGGTTCGTCTTTGCTCCGGGAAAAATAGGAGCGACAGCGAAGTAGACCTTTCTCATGAGATGATCGTAGATGAAGGTGCTTTCCATTACGGCAAACTGGGCATCCGGTGTAGTCGAGCGGGAGCTCTTGCCCAGGCGCTCCATCACCAGATCGTAGGCCAGATAACCGATTCCTCCGCCAAAGAACACCTGTCGGTCGAAGCTGTTGGCGTCATCGGATCTCTGGCAGGGGACGGCGGAGCGTAGCGCATCGAAGAGGTCAAAGCCCTCCTTAATCCTGCCCTCCAGCCTCTTGCCGGATCTCTGCAATTCTATGCAGGAAGAGAGACGATCCTCCATCTGATCCTGGCCACCGTTAAAGAAGTCCATAGTCAGATAGCGGTTCTTGATGGTTACGACCGCTGAAGGATCGGCTCCCACAAAGGAGAAGCGCGCGCGGTTACCTGATTTTTCCACAGATTCCAGAAGATAAGGATATCGGCGCGTTCGCAAATTCATATAAAGCGATAGAGGCGCGTCGACACTAACCTTTTCTGAAACATCTACCAGTACCGGCTCTAGAGGCATGACTTCACCTCGCTCGCAAAAGCTCTCATCAACATTTCGTTCTTTCGGCCATCGGTCTCAACGCCGCTGGAGACATCAACCGCGTAGGGCCTGACCTTTCGGACCGCCTCGCAGACGTTTTCCGGTCGAAGCCCTCCTGCCAGAATGACCGGGACCGACACCCTCCGCGCCAGGGCAGCGCTCACATTCCAATCATGAGCTACCCCCGAGCCCCCCAGCATCCCGTCTTTGTAAGTGTCAAGCAGAATGGCGTCTGCTACATTCGCCATGGCGAGAACCTCCTCCGACTCTGCGAGTGTTGCGACTATAATCTTCTGAGGCACGAGCCCTTTCAAGGCTCTGATATCCCCGGCACTTAGTGTGCTATGGACCTGCAATAGATCTGCATTTGTCTCACGAGAAAGCCGCACCGCTTCATCAATATCCCGAGGCGAGATTACGGCCACACTCTTCACAAATACGGGCACATTTCTGATCAGATCTCGGGCAGCGGCAGCCGTGATGCAGTGGCGTGAGCGCTTGACTTCCACCACAAATCCTACAGCATCTGCGCCGGCTTTCAGGGCATGATCCAGATCGGACTGATCCTGCAAGCCGCAGATCTTGATCCTGGTCACAAAAATCGCTCCAGCCTCTGCGGTTCTCCGTTCATGTTCACCATTCTTTGGAGTGTCTCCAGAGCCTTTCCCGAATCAATAGCGTCCTCCGCCATTTCTGCCCCCTTCGTTAGAGTTGAAGCGAGACCCGAGACGTAAACGGCCGCTCCGGAGTTCATGGCTATGATATCCCGGGCCGGGGACTCTTTGCCCCGCATCACCTGCACCAATTTGCCGGCATTCTCCGCGGGCGTTCCCCCGGCAATATCCGATACCCTGGCCAGAGGGTAGCCAAGGTCCTCGGGCCTGAGTTTGTAGCTTTTAACAACCCCATCCCTGAGCTCTGCAATGGAGGTTTCGCCGGTGTTCGTGATCTCGTCCATGCCTTCGCCGTGCACCACCATCGCCCTTTCGGCCCCCAGGATCCTCAGAACCTGGGCCAGCTTATCACAGAGATTGGGGTCATAGACGCCCATAACCTGCGCTTTCGCACCGGCGGGGTTGGTGAGTGGTCCCAGAATATTGAAGACTGTACGAATGCCCAGATCTTTGCGAAGCCCGCCGACGCGTTTCATGGCAGGGTGAAAGGCTGGAGCCAGCATAAATCCGATTCCAATCTTCTCGATCATAGCCTGAACCACAGCGGGCTCAGGGCTGATGTTCAGCCCTAGCTCGGAGAGAACATTGGCGCTTCCGCACTTTGAGCTTATGGCATAGTTCCCGTGCTTGGCCACAGGTACTCCACAGGCAGCGGAGACAATGGCCGCAGCCGTGCTGACATTGATGGTATTGGAGGCATCCCCACCTGTGCCGCAGGTGTCAACCAGCGTGCCGTCTACGAGGGGATGGATGCGAACTGCGGAGTCTCGCATTTTTTGGGCAAAACCCGCGATCTCAGATACGGATTCGCCCTTCAATCGCAGGGCAATGAGCAGAGCTCCTATCTGGGCATCTGTCGCTTTATTGAAGATCTCGCCCATGAGGGCCTCGGCCTCCTCCATGGAGAGGTCACGCCCGTCCATGATATTTTGCAGATAAGTCAAAGTAACACCACCAATCCAATGTATAATCTTGTACTATACTGATTTAAAACGTACAATGTATTTATAGATTATGCATTGTAGAACAACTGACTTCATTGGGTTAGGGTGGAAAGTAAATAGAGGTACCAAGGAGCAGGATATTTATAAAATCTATATAATGCTTGGAATGTATCCGCCTGAGCCAAGACATAAAAAAAAAAGGCAAATTATTTTATAATAAAAAGGATTAGAGATCTACCACTTGCCGGATTCTATGACGGGGAGCTTGTCCAGCACCTGGGCGATGGCCTCCGGGCTCAGCTTATACTTCCTGCAGATCTCGAAAACGCGCGAAAGTTCAGTGTTTTGATCGGTTCCCGATAGCTGGGCAGCATGGATCTCTGCGGCATCCAGGCCTTTTTCCACCACGATCTTCCTGACATCCTTTATTACACTCGCGGTTATGCAGCTCTTGGTCGCGCCGATCTCTTCAATCGCTTTTCCCATATTTTCCATGTCTTTCGAACTCATCATAACTTTCAACACCTAACAATCCAAAGATGCAACTATGTAGGTTCTGATATGTTAAATATCTTTTGAAGGGATCAGCTCACGGGTCTCTTTTTGTTGCCGTCCTTGCTGGAACTAATGGCAGACCCCTTCATCTTCTCCTTCTTCACCGGGGGATTTTCGTCATCCAGATCAGATAAATCTGCTCCGCACATCACGTTGTGTCTTTTCCACTTGCTATAAATAATTGGGGAATGGGTGGTATGGGTGGAATGGTGATCTTGGGACACTACCGCAAAACCTATTATCCCGGGGATAAATCAAGCTACACATGGCGAATCTCAATGTAGCGATCCTGGGTGCACCAGATTTTGGCAAAGATCTGGGAAAGAAGGGCACTGCCAGCGATCTTACCTTCTACAACCTGAAAAAAGGGCAGAATACAGTCACCTTCATAGAGCCTACCAGATTTCCAGAAAGGATCGCGCCACTCTTCTACGCCGTCTCCATGTCTCAAAAGGCCCTTCTGATTGTGGATCAGATAAATCCTGCCTTCGGCGAGTCGGTAATCATGCTGGATTCGATCGGCCAAAAAGAGGGAATTGTGATCCTAAGAAACTATATCACCCGCGAGCAGATCTCACCCCTCATCAAGGGCACGGTGGTTGATGGCTATGAATTTCTGGCGGATGACAAGAACGTTCTTCGCGAGAGGCTTCTGGCGGAAGTCGCCCAGATGCAACCCAGCTACGACTCCGTGACAGGAACTATGCCCGTAGATCACTTCTTCAACGTGCGGGGAATCGGAACTGTGGTTCTGGGATCAGTCGCAGAAGGCACTATCAAGAAGCATGACGAACTGATGGTATTGCCGGGAGACAAGACGGCCCTGGTCAGGTCCATCCAGAAGCATGATGATGACTTTGACATCGCAGGCGCGGGCGAGAGGACGGGCATTGCCCTCAAGGGTGTAGAGGTGGAGGATCTGGACAGGGGAACCATCCTCACCAACGACAAGTCCATCAAGCAGATCTCCTCTCTGACGGCCAAAGTGCAGATAGTCAAATACTGGCCGTCTCCGCTGAAAGAGGGAATGGTTTTTCACATTGGCCATTGGATGCAATTCGTCCCTGCCAGGGTGGAAGCCGTTAAGGCCGAGAGCGACTGGCATAAGGTCGAGCTAACCCTAAAACTGGACAAGATGCTGGTCTATCGTCCAGGAACAAGAGCTGTCTTGACCTATCCAGAGGGTGGAAAGCTCAGAGTGGTGGGGACTATAGATCTGCCTTAAATCCGTGCGAACATATAACGTATTAATTTTTTTAATCTGTCATTTCAGATGGGACCATTGCTAATATTGAAGATCTTGCCAGAAGATACGCCCTGATGAATATGTCCTTTTTATCTTCATACTAAATGAGCTAAAATTCTTTAATGTTTCATATAAGATACTATTGCGGAAATACCTACCAAGTATTAAAGTAGTAATAAAGCTATTATACATTATAGATTGTTAGGACGAGGTAAGCCCATGTATGAAAAAGTCTTGATTCCGACGGATTTCTCGAAACATACTAACCCTATATTGGAGTGTGTGGGCGAGATTCCGGGAGTAATAGAAGTAGTGCTATTGCATATAGTCGCTGGAGATCCTTTGGCCAGAGTATGGTCACCTGGAGACAAAATCAAGGAGGCTAACTCAAAATTGGAAGAACTGAAAAAACTCCTAGCGAATAGTGGGTTAAAGGTCAAAGTGATGGCCGTATCAGCAGGCGAAAACGAGGAATACAAAGTAATTCAGAATGTTGCAGACGAAGAGAACGTCTCCCTTATTGTAATGGGTGCTCGCGGAAGAAGCATTCTGAAAGGTCTACTCCTGGGAAGCGTCTCTACAGGCGTATTGCGTTATGGGAAACAAGATCTTCTGATCATGCGTTATAAGTCCCAGGAAGGCGAAAACCCGGCGAAATTCTGCTCATACCTGTTCTCCAATGTGCTGCTTCCGACAGATTTTTCCGAGGCGGGAATGGCTGCCATTAATCGGGTAAAAGGCCATGCTCTGGCCAATAACGTCCAGCTCATTAATGTGGTTGCAAAAGGCGAGTCTGCCCAGGAGGTAGAGGCAAGGGTCAAGGAAGCACAAATGAAGCTGGATGCCATCCGGGATGATCTGACCAAGGCAGGCATCAAAGCAACCGCAGAGGTGACTGTTGCAGATGCTGGCGAGCCGAGGACTTATGGGACCGGTGGCATGGCCGCTGTGCACTTTGTAAATGTTGGGGGGGAAGCGGATAAGATAATCTCAACATCCGAAAAGGAAGATTCCTCTGTCATAGCTATGAGCTCTCATGGCAAGGGCTGGATGAATGATCTATTGATTGGCAGTGTGGTTTTTGATGTGGCAAGAAGGGGGACCAGGCCGGTTTTAGTAGTCAGATACAAGAAAAAAGCTTGAAATCAACGACCTCTGGCGGTCTCCCGGCAAACTCAAGAGCATAACCGTTCGACCTGATGGGATTGCATAAATGCTACCTACCTTGCATTTGGTAGGTAGCATTTTTCCGGACACATCTTAATAAACTCTATTTTTTGATGCATTTTACGTAAATCCGGTAGCCAAGAAGATTTGTCTTTGGCAGCCTGGGGATTATCCTTCTCTCCAGATGGCTGGATAGCTTCTCCTGGAAAAAGTATGGATCGACCACGGAACGCCAGCGGCTCATAAACAGGTACCCCTGGCAGGGCTTGAAGTCAAAGCCATGGTAAGTCTGAACCTGAAAGCCCGCGTTCTCCAGGCATTTTCGGAATTCCGACGGGGAGACGTATTCCGGAGGTTTTATCGATTCCCGGAAGAGATGCTTTCGGATCAGGGTATAGTGCGATACGCAGTTGAAGAAATCCACCACCAGCACACCCCCCGGTTTGAGGACGCGATAAAATTCCTGCAGGGCAAGAGCTGCTGCCTCGGAGTCGGGAAGACAGGTCAAGACTCCGCTGCTCACCACGTGATCGAAGGACCGATCCTGGAAGGGAAGATTGGTCACGCTGCCCTGCAGAAATGCGGCCCGCGGTGAGTCTGCCGCCCGACATGCCGCCCGGTCGAGCATGTTGCGGGAAAAATCCATGCCGATGAACTCCGTGGCTCTGTCCTTTGCTGAATCGCTCTTCAGAGCTCGTAGCGTCAGGTTTCCATTGCCGCAGCCTGCATCCAGGACCCGGCCTTTCGCTCCCGAAAAGCAAAACTTTGCCGCCTCATTCTCAAAGTCTGAGAGCATGGCGAGGATGAAATCGGGTGTGTCATCCGGAAGATCGCGCGCTATCTTGAGATCAGACTCGACTCCGCACCTCTTCTGGCACTCCCAGAACTCCATCTCTTCCTTCGCGAGACGCCTCGCTTTTATTGCTCTCTCCTCTTCCGGAGCCTTTTTATTTTTTGATGGTTCACTCATGCCAACAAATCACCCGGAGCCACGAGGCCATCCTGGTGTGGTGAGAATTATTATAGTTTGCCAGCGGCAATAAATTGTATCCGATCAATGCTCGCCCAACGACAATTACGCAACTTCTGGGTTGCCGTTGCAGATCACCTTCAACCAGCGCCAAGCAGAGAGGCCAGCAAAATGAAATCTGAAATAGACCGCAAGGACCTGGAGATAATTGCCGCCAGGGCGGTGGAGAGTCTGGAGGACCTTATCAAAGTTATGCAAGATGCTGCAAACCGGATCTCTTGCGGCCGGGCACTGGAGGAGGTAGATGTGGCGGGCAATGCGCTCTACCTGGCAAGAGCGGGTCAGGGTGACGACCAGAATCGCGCCCAGGCTTTAGTCTGCGTCATGGATTATGAAGAGTATTTGCGCATACTGGATCGAGTTGCTAGAGAGAGTGGTCTATGCCTGGATGAATTGACCGAGCTGGATGTATCGCTGCCTGAGATGGAGTTCGGAGAGGATATGGTCACAGGCGGATTCGGGAATTTCAAGGGCGTATCTGTAGAGAAGCATAACGATTGCGTGCTTCGGCTTATGGACGCGGTCTCATCTCTTCTAGAGAGGCGCGGCCTGAATGTTGTCTGTATTCCGGATGAGGACGTGGTCTTTTATCTGCCCTTAGAATGAGGTCTGTGACGAATAACCTATAAACTTTGGAGTGTGGAAAAACGACGTTCGATGTGGTGGCCCTGGCTGCATATTTTGCGTTCTTTGCTATTATGCACAGCATTCTGGCCGATCCCCGGTTCAAGACATGGGCCGGAAAAAGGTTTGGCAACGTCTTCGACCGCTGGCAGCGGCTGGCCTACATCGTCCTGGCTCTGATCATGATAATGCCCTTCATCTACATCTTCGTCTCTCTGCCGGACAGAATACTGTACATCGTTTCCTGGCCAGGGAGCGGGCTGATGGCCGCCTGCCAAGCATTGGCAGCGATAGCTCTGCTTGCCAGTTTGCGCCAGACGGGCATCACCTACTTCCTGGGACTGGAACAGCTAAAGCGCGCCAGTGCCCCGGGCGAGCTGGTGACGAGCGGCTTCTACTGCCACATCAGAAATCCGCTCTTCTTCTTTGCCGCCCTCTTCCTCTGGCTCAGCCCCATCATGACCCTGAATCTGCTGGCGTTCAACATTCTGGCCACGGTCTACTTCTACATCGGTGCGCTGCATGAGGAGCGATCGCTGATGGCGGAGTTCGGACCAGAGTATGAGGCCTACAAAAAAAGAGTGCCCATGTTCCTGCCCCGGCTGAAGTGCTAGGCACCTCGCAAGAGGTTGGTCGAGATTGACAAACTCGATCAGGCGATCTCCTTCTTGATCATGAAAGTGGCAACAAAGAAAGTCACCACAAAGAAGATCAGCAAGGCAAAAATGTCCGGGTAGAGGATATCCGTGAGAGATGCTCCTTTCAGCAGTGTCAGTTTTAAAGCGTCCGAAGCATAGGTGAGCGGAAAGATGTACGAGAGCGGCCTCAGCCAGTCTGGAATCGATTGAATGGGAACCCACGCTCCGGAGAGGATTGTCTGGGGAAAAGTCACCACAGGATTGAGCTGCATGACCTGGAACTCCGTGGTGACGAAGTTGGAAAGTACCGCTCCAAAGCTGAGCGAGCCGGCACTGAGCAGTACAACGATGACAAGGACTGCCAGCAAATTGCCTCCAATGGGCACCTTGAACCCCACTACCAGAATTACGAAGGTGATGACAGACTGGGCAATGGAAAGAACCAGATATGCCAGGATGTAGCCGGATACCAGTTCCATCCTGTTCAAAGGCGATACCATAACCTTTTCCAGTGTGCCTTGAAGCCTCTCTCTCAGGAACCCGATAGTAGTATTCAGAGATGTGAAGAAGAAGATGGTGACGCCGAGCAACGCAGGCCCGACTGAGTCCTTTACCTCCAGGTCGTATCCATAGACGTAATGCTGGGTGATGGTGGGAAGCTGGGCCGGGGCCGGCGACTGGCTCAATATCTGCATGGCAGCAGCTTGCATTCCCGCCTCTACCACAGTGACGATGGAGCCTGCTACCTGAGGGCTGGTTCCATCCAGGATCAGCCCAATTTCATCCTTTCCTAAGACTACCACTCCATTGAGCGTCTCATCCGAGATCAGCTTTCGCGCCTCCGATTCAGAGGCGAGATAGGTAATCGAAAAGATATTCGATGCCTGGAGATGGTTCAGAACATTCTCCTGAACCGGTCCCATATTCAGCTCTACTATGCCTAGATTTATGCCAGTAAAGGTTCCAGAGAATGCGTATCCAATGAGCAACATCAGAATTATGGGGTTGATGATCAGGGCGACTACGGTACGTCGATCTCGCTTGGTCTGACGGATCACCCTTAGACCTACCGACCAAATCCTGTAAAGACTTTGAGAGATATCAACGATCTGTACCATATTTCCGCCTTGTATATCAGATGGCAAGCTTGAGGAACGCATCCTCCAGTGTTGGCTCGATGACGTTGAAGTCCACGGGCATTACAGTGTCGAGTATATCCCTCATCTTGCCGGCCTCGGTTACTTCAATCACCAGCTGATCCCCAACCCTACTTACCTCCAGACCTTCTGCCACCAGCTTTGCCATCTCATGTTCCGGGTCTTCTACCTTCATTTGAAGGCGCTTCTTCAGGCCGGCAAACTTCTTCAGCTCATCCGGAGAGCTTTCGGCCAGCATTATCCCGTTGCGCATGAACCCCACCATATCGCAACGTTCTGCCTCTTCCATGATATGAGTGGTGATTATTACCGTCTTGCCATTTTTAGCCAGTTCCCGGAAGTAACCCCAGAAGGATTGCTTGGTCACGGGATCTATTCCCACCGTAGGTTCGTCCAGCAGGAGCAGATCGGGGTTATTGATCAGGGTACAGGCGAGCGATATCCTCTGGTACATCCCTCCGCTGAGCATGCCTGTAACCCTGTTTTGGGTTTGGGATAGATCTACTATCTGCAGAACTTCCGCGATCTTCCTGGCCCGTTCCTGGCCGCGAATTCCATAGAGGCCCGCATAGAACTCCAGGTTCTCCTGGACGGTAAGGTCGGGATAGAGCGGCCTTTGCTGGGGCATGTACCCGAGCCTTGGATAGACTAGGCTTATCCGGTCCAGTGGTTCATCCAGTACATAGATCTCACCCGAGTCGAGTTTGACCAGGCCCATTATCATCCTCATCAAGGTGGTCTTTCCGGACCCGTTTGGTCCCAGAAGGCAGTAAGTAACCCCTCTGGGAATGTGGACGGACAGGTCCTGCAAAACGTGCAGTTTATCGAAGCTCTTGCTGATATTGCGACCGACCACTGCGAATTTGTCTTTCGTGGGTTCCTGCATCAGCTCTGCGCTCATGGCTCTTCCAGAGCTTGAGACATATGAGTTTCAGCCTCTCGTCGAAGCCTATTGGCCTGCAGCATTTTTCTTACCTCTGATTCTGAAGATCAACGCCAGAACTACTAAAGCAGCAGCAATCACGATTAGCCACCAGTATTGAAGGATGATTTCTTCAAAGCTAGGTTGTACGAAGACATAGGCGTAATCGCTATCGTGCAGATTCTTTCGATAGCTATCTGAGAAATCAAATTCCAGCGTAAATCGGTACAGTTTGCCTGCGACTGCATCCTTCGAGACGTCCACTTCATAGATCAGTTCTGCTTTTCCGCCCGGCGGCAGTTGGGATATGGGGGATTCGTCCGCATCAACATAGAGGCCGGTCTCCGGTCTGAGCCTGGCCACCAGATCTTTGGCGGCATCGCTCCCATTGTTTTGGATAAATATCTTGATGACATTGTTCTTCGATCCGACACTCAGGCTCACTGGTGACACATTCAGGGCCTTAAGGTCAACCTTGCTCTTCTTCTCTATGTGCAGTGTGAGGGGTATGATCTGGCGGGCATTGTTATACCAATAGAATACATCAGGATTCTCTGGACTATCGCTATGAGGCTTAACTGCCACATCTTGCTGGTAGGTGTAATTTGCGACGGCGTACAGCTTGTAGCTGCCGGGCTCCGTATTCTCATAAACCTCAATGGGATATTCCAGGGGCGCTGATACCTGGCCGTCTCGCAAGGAGCCGGCATAAGCCACCTCTCGCTTCAGATTCAATGCGCTTTTGTTCTCGGCAACCAGTTGGATGGATACATCCTGAGCCGAGGATCGCAGAGCCTCAAGCCCCAGCTCCTTTTGGGCGGCAAACATTTCATCCGGCCGGCTCAACACGGGCTCGGCTACAGCCTTAAAGGATGTGACGCGGCCGATATTAGTTACTGTTAGGTAGAGCGAAGTATCTTCGTTCTGGTAGACGCTCGAGCGCGCTAAGGCAATCTGTAAATCAGGTCCGCCGTCGACAGAATACCAATCACCGGCAAATTGGGATGGGATGGATAACGACCCTTCAAAACTCGGCTGTGGTATAGCCATTCCTTGATCTGGAAGTGTCTGGCATAAGGCTGGAGTTGCCATAGAAACGATTATCGCCAGCAGGAACATGAATATTAGTGGCGAATATCCGATGCAGGAACATACGAAGTTCTTTCCATTCTTTGCAAGCTCGACCGGCTCATGCACTTCGTCAATCATAGACTTCATTTGGGATTCTTGAACGCCAACTCGGGAGATGTTCATTTCCAGGTTCTCGATCTCAGTCATACGACCTTCCGCTCGGGCCACCACCCGCAATTACTCTAGATATATTTCATACATAATGCCTGTAAGATATAGTTTACCCAAACTTTTGAAGGGTTATATGCGGCCTGATTCGAGACTCAGGTCAGCTTGCTCTTCACCTTGGCGTAAAATCCGTCTCTGTCTACCTTCACAAACCTGGCCGGAGTCTCGGCCTTGCTTATCACCACTGAATCCTTTGCCGATATCATAGTCGAGTTCTGGCCGTCTACCACGACCAGCGCTTCCTTTTCCGGCAGCTTGAGCCTGACCTCGATCACGCTATCTCCGGGAATCACCCAGGGGCGGCTGGAGAGCTTGAAGGGTGCCATGGGAACGAGCACGATGGCATCCACTCGCGGGTCTACGATAGGACCGCCAGCAGACATGGCATAGGCGGTGGAACCTGTGGAGGTGGCAATGATGACGCCGTCTGCCCGGAAGTCCTCCATGAGCGAACCGTCCACGATGATCTCAAACTCAATCATCTTGGCGGGACTAGCTGTCAGAAAAGCGATTTCATTGGTGGCGCGAGGCAGGCATACTCCGTTCAAGAGCAGTTTGAGCCGGGAGCGCACATCTATATCAAAGCCCTGGATCAGATGCTTCAGAGTATCGATTGCGTCTTCTGGCTCGACATCCACCAAAAAACCGAGCGTTCCCATGTTTATTCCCAGGATTGGGACCGGGTCCGCCATCTTGTGAATGGTGCGAAGGATGGTTCCGTCTCCTCCCACCGACACTATGAAATCCACCTTTTGCTGCTCCATCTCCGAGACGGTTGTGGCCGTCCGGCCAACATGCGGTGCGATATCCGCATCCACTAAAATTTCCAAACCCCTCATTTCCGACTCGATCTGGCAGACGAGCTCTTTCACCAGCCGGATGGATTCCGGTTGGTTTCGAGAGACAAAGCCGATCCTAATGGCTATCACCTCCAATGATGCCTAGCAATTCCTCATGCTGCAGGCCGTTTGAGCCGATGAGATACTTCTTTTGCCACATATTTGCACCCATTTGAAGCTCATCTCCACCGGCATCGGTTACCATGCCGCCCGCTTCCTCTATCATGAGCTTGCCTGCTGCCACATCCACCACACGCATCATACCTCGCAGATCCACAAAAGCATCCAGCTTTCCAGAAGCGACGAGGGCCATCTCCAGAGAAGCGCTCCCTAAGGTGCGAATCCGGCGCACCTGGTCGCCAATGCCTGCAATTCTGGCGGTGTTGGGACGCAGAGTGTAAGCTGAGATGCTGAAATCCTTCAAATCGGTGTTTTGGGAGACAAAAAGGCGGCTCTCCGGCCCGGCATATGCGCCTCGGCCTGCTTCCGCATAATAACTGCAGCCATGAGCCAGATCAAAGATGTAGGCGAAACGACAATCGTCCCGGCTTATGTAAATGGAGACGGAATAAAAGGGGATTCCGGCGATGGCATTAAATGTCCCGTCCAGAGGATCGAGATGAAGAAAATAGTCGGACCCTTCCCCGATCTCTACCGATCCTATCTCTTCACTTAAAACACTGAAACCCAACCCGGAGGCGCGCAATACTTTGAGGACTGCATCCTCTGCCGCATGGTCGATTCTCTTGGTGGGAGTCCCGTCTGCGCCCATCTTTACCATTTGGCCGCCGGCGTATGTGCCCACCATATCTTGGATGGCGGAGACGACGGCCCTGGCCGCAATGTCGCACAGTCTCTTCAGATCGTTACCTGTTGGAGAAAGTCGTTCACTCATCCCAGATAATTCGGTCCGCCCACTATAAAAGTTTCTCACTTGGGATCGGTTAGCTTTATTAGACGCGGGTTTGTACTATGCCACCCATTAAGGAGGATTCTGTTTGATCATCGGTTTGCCTGTGGATACATTTATCGGAATTATAATTGTGCCCGTTGCTGTCGCGCTTTTGCTCTTGCTCTGGGCCCTGAGGTGGTGATAGCTATGGATTCCGTAAGCACGATCATTATACTCCTGTATTTCGTCGGCCTCATAGCCATTGGAGCTCTGGCCTCCAAGAAGATCAAGAACTCCGAGGATTTCCTGGTGGCGGGAAGGAATTTGGGCTTCTGGACATTTACCATTCTCATTGTAGCCAGCATCTGCAGCGGCATGACCATTCTGGGCGTCGCGGGTTTAGGCTATGCTACAGGCTGGCCCAGCATCTGGGAGCAGATATTCGTTCCGCTCTCGGCTGCCGTCTGCATACTGTTCTTTGGAACGAAGCTGCACGCTGTCGCTTCCAAGACGGGTTATGTGACAGTGCAAGACTATTTTGCCCACAGGTTCTACAGTCCGCGGGGCATTCGAGGCACGTCGGCCATAATCGGCGTTCTAATCTCCATAATCTACCTGGTGGGGCAGTACGTCGCAATCAGCATGGTTCTATCCTGGCTCTTTAAGATACCCTATGCGTGGGCTCTGGTGATCGGTGCCTTCATTGTCACGGGCTACACCATCCTGGGAGGGCTATACGCCATCGGCATGGCCTCTCTGGTCCAGGGAATAATGATCCTGGTAGGTGTCCTGCTCGTAGGGCCGGTGGTCATTGAGGCCGCTGGCGGCATGACGCACATCAACACGGTTCTCGCAGGTATAGATGTCAATATGACTCATCTGTGGTATCCCCAGATGCACCCGCCTTACGCCAAGTATGCCTTCCTGACACCCGAGTATCTGGTTTCGTTCTTCTTCATGCTCACCTTAGGGCTGGCGGCAGCTCCGCACGTGGTCAACAATGTGCTGGCTGCAAGGGATATCAAGTACTTCAAATGGGCGCCGCTGGCGGCCTTCGTCATCTACGCCGTGATCATGTATCTGTGCAAGATCACAGGATTCGCTGCCCTGTCCATGGTCCACGAGGGCCTGATAGCTCTGCCGAAGGGTGTCCCCAATCCATCAGACTACTCCTTCATCGCAGCCTCCGAGTATGTCTTCCCGGGATTCTTCGCGCCTCTGGTGGCCATAATAGTGTTGTCGGCAGTGATGTCAACAACAGATCGGCTGATGCTGACCATCGGGACCTACGTAAGCTGGGATGTCTACCGGCAGTTCATCAACAAGGATGCATCTGAGAAGTCGATTACTCTTCTCAGCCGCGCAGCAATACTGCTTGCCACCTTCCTTACGCTGTGGCTGGCCTGGTCCAATCCGCCAGACCTGCTCGCCTGGCTGATTTGGATGGCCATAGGCGTGATGCTGGCCTGCTTTGTAACGCCCCTATTTGCCGGACTCTACTGGCGCAGGGCTACCCGTGAAGGGGCGCTGGCGTCCATGATTGTGGGCCTGGTGGGAGCCCTCGCCTTCAGCTATTATGCCAGATATGTAGCACCCATGCCCATGCATCCCAGCATTTATGGATTTGCGCTATCGGTAGCAGCCATGATACTGGTAAGCCTTGTGACCGAAAAGCCTTCTGAAAAGGTGCTGGACGAAACAAGCACCGGCTTGTACATCCGGGTCAAGGACCGCAAGGCCTGATCCTTAACGGTGGCTTCGAGAAGATCGCGCTTGGCCTGCTGTATGGCAGGCTAAGCGATAAGATCTAATATGACAAGCAGGTAGTAAACGGTCAGGGCCCGTGGTCTAGCTGGTTATGACATCGCCCTTACACGGCGGGGATCACGCGTTCGAATCGCGTCGGGCCCATCTTTTTCTTTCTTCTTTCGAATTGCAGCAACTTCATGCACCCTCCAATCGTACTCCGTCTGGTTTTAGAGTGTCTTGGATTTCAGAACAAGAATAAGGCCAAGAGCCCGGCCGCAACAGTTGGCAGCAGGATGGCAGCCATCTTATTGCCGAACTCTCTTGAACCCAGAATATAGGCGATGGCAAGCTTTACCAGTGTGTTGGTTATGGCGGCGAGGGTGATGGAAGTGGCGGCCACGCTCCCAACGAGGGTTGACCTGGCCAGGGTGGCCATGGTCAGGGTTATGGCATCGACATCAGCCAGCCCGGAGACGATGCTGGCAGCATAAATTCCCGTATCGCCAAAGTAAACGCTGGCAAGCTTGGAGATGATGAGCACAAAAGCGAAGAACGCGCCAAACTTCAGCGCAGGAATGATGCGGAAGGGGTCTTTCACATTCACGTCCTTTCCGGCGGCAGGGTTTTTTCTTAGAGACAGGTAGGCAAGAGCCGAGCCTACTACGGTCATAATCAAGAGGGGCGGCAGAAGGGCCAGAAACAGGTCTTTGTTGATCACGACGATGAGGAAGAGCATTCTGGGGAACATGGTGCAGCTCGCGATGGCCGTGGCGAAGACGGCCGCGGGCAATATCTGCCGGTCCATCTTCACCTCCGCGGCCATGGAAGAGGTGACGGCTGTGCTGGAAACAAGGCCGCCAAGGATGCCGGTGAGGCTCAGGCCCCGCTCAGCGCCCAGGATGCGGATCAGGATGTATCCCACATAGCCTATCAGGCTGACCATCATTACGAAGAGCCAGATCTGTCGGAGGTTTATGACACCCCATGGCCCCAGGGGGGCCTCAGGAAGCAGCGGATAGATCACCAGGGCAATTATGCCCATCTTGAGAGTATCCAGCAGATCCGTCTCGCTCAGAACTTCTACGTAGTGGTGGGTGATGGTCCGCGTGGCCAGGACCCAGGTGGTGATGATGGCCAGAGCCACCGCCAGGGGTATGCTGTCGGGAAAGATGGTCAGCATTCCCAGAGCGAAGGTGACAACTGCTGCCACAGCTGCTGTGAAATCGATTCTGCCGAGAGAAGTGGCCGCCGATGCATATCCTGCGGCCACGAGGATTGTGAAGGTGAAAACTGCGGCTACGGCAAAGTTGGGGCCGTAGTGGCCTGCCAGGTTGGCGCATAAGGCTCCCAGGAGCGCGATCAATACGAAGGTGCGCAGTCCCGCCACGCCCCTGACCTTATCTTCAACCAGTCTGCGCTGGCGCTCCGTGCCGATGAGGGTGCCTATGAGCAGGGCTACAAGAAATGGATAGATCTCGGCAAAGTCCATTGAACGATTTCGTTGATCACTCTGGTTAAATAATTTTGCTGGCTGAAGTTGGAGTCGCGTTCGTCCCAAGCTTTAAAGCATGGGCGCCATTTTCATTAGAGATGGACAAACGGGATGAACAGAATGAACAGGATGAGCAAAAGGTCGAGGCCTGCATTCGCATTCTAGAGGAGCAATATGGCGTGCCCCGGGCGGAAATAATGGACCCCGTGGATCTGCTGGTCATGACCATACTCTCCCAGAACACCAGCGATACAAACAGCCTGCGGGCCTTCGGCAATCTGAAGAAGGCCTTTGCTGATTATGAGCTTCTCCTCAATGCATCCACAAAAGACGTGGCCGAGAGCATCCGGGCAGGCGGCCTGGCGGATATAAAGGCCCGCAGGATAAGGGAGACGCTTCTCAAGATCAAGCAGGATAGGGGTATGATCGACCTCGGTTTTCTGGGGGATATGGGAGAGGATGCGGCCATGCAGTATCTTCTGGCCCTGCCGGGCGTCGGGCCGAAGACGGCGTCCGTCGTTCTCCTCTTTGCCTTCGGACTACCTTTCCTGCCTGTAGACACGCACGTCTACCGCGTCTCGAGACGCCTGGGCCTGATTCCGGAAGATGTGAAGCTGGAAAAGGCGCAAACCATTCTGGAAAGAATCGTTCCGGTCGAGAAGTACCTTTCCGTGCACCTGAACATGATAAGGCACGGTAGGCTCATTTGCCGGGCGCGTGGGCCCAGGCACGGGGAGTGCGCCCTGCGAATTTATTGCGACAGCTTTCAGGCAGAGCCAAAAGCCTTAAATGATAGTAACAACCACCCCCAATCCGCGCTCCGGTAGTGTAGCTCGGCCAATCATGTAGGACTCTCACTCCTTCGACTTGGGTTCAAATCCCAACCGGAGCATAATTTTACTGGTAGATTTTAGATATTAATTGGCTCATTTTATCTACTTGATAAATTGTCTCAGGTCATGCCTCATATGTCCGAGATATTTTCGCTATTTATAGGCGACTTCGGGCAAGGAAAGGACGCGGGGGATGCGATTCCCCTGCCCTTTTTATCGATGATTGGGGTACAAGAGTTAATCGAAATGGAGTATATCAGGTTGTGACTGTGGCAGCGGAGCACGTGGGATTGCATAATCCTGGCTCAGATCAAATGGAAGATCACTTCAGCCCACACTGTTGCAGGCATTGGTTCACGACTCACCTCAGGCGCGCAGGCATGACACGCGAGTTCATCCTGGTGCTTAGGGGTGATGTGCGAAGGGAAGCCATTGATATCTATGATCATATAGATAAGAAGGAGCTGAGGGAGAGCTTATCTGATGCATATACCGCAATTGGGGATTTGATTCCCTGCAAACCCACTAATTATCCTCGTAATTTTTGGGTTCATTTTATGTATTTATTGAATGTATTTAGACTCAATAGAACATTGGTTAAACTGATCCATAAGTTTAATTAATACGGAGAGCTGCCAAAATAATGGGAGATGCTTAAGTCTGACCTTGGATCATGACCAGCTAAAATTATCAGGCATTCAAATGGAGTATGCAAGCCTGAGGCAAGAGTTCCTGCAACGAATGGATACGCGACATAAAATAATAGATCTAACTTTGACTTTTGCGGCAGCGTTCTTGGGGGTCGCTTTAAGCAAATCTGTTTCTCCTTCAATAGCACTCGGTTTTCCTCCTATTGGCACCTTGTTAGCTATGGATTGGGTCTATCATGATTATCGGCAGATACAAACGCTGAGATACCTCCGAGAAAAGTTGGAAACCCGCATTCCCGATCTGTGTCTTGGTTGGGAAGCCTACAAAAAAGATAAAAAGGGATTCAGCTATGTAGCCCGATCTCATAGTGGTGTATTTTTATTCACGGAATTCTTAGCCATTTTTATAGGAATTTTTGATCCCACATCGCCGAATTTGCAATCTATTTTCTGTCTGCCCGTATCTTTAAAAATCTTACTGGCGATCGATTTTGCTTGTTTCTTATTCACCTTAAAATTATTCTGGAGGCGGATCTGGGGCATAAAACCTACATATCCTGATAGCTAGACATAGAAATTATAGGATAAGGCGAAGACATTAAACAATTATGATAACATATCCGAATGAGCAGAGGGAAGCTATCTGGCGCATATATCGCAGTTGGGGATTTAGAAAAGCTTCCAAGATCCCAATTCAGATTGCCTGGAAATCATTTCTGCCCCGCTATTGCCGCAATTGTTTCTTTACTCGCTTATCAGAAATGTGTGCGAAAATGTGCATCAAGGAGCATCGAGGCGATAGCAGGAAAAAGAGCATCATGAATGGCTATTTGGGCTCTTCTCGTCTGGTCATTAGATGCTCCACAGAGCGCGCTGCCTCTTGATGCTTGAGAAGATCGATTTCATTCAGCTTAGGAAAGTCGCCTCCAGGTACTAATACAACATCTTCTTTCTGGATTTCTCCGTTGGCTTCCATTTTATTTATTATGGCCATTATGGCATTTCTTGGATGGTCAATTTCTACCGCAATTGCGGTTATATTTCTCCAGCCTTTCCCCCAAAGCTCCTTAATTCGTTCAATGGCAACTGTATCTTGTTCCAGATTTGTGATGTCTTGCTCACGTCTCTCTATTCGTCTCTTGATTTCTCTTTCAGTTTCTTGAATTTGATAGGCAATCTGTAGCACGTTCCAAGAATCACGACTAACCTCTTTAGCAATTTGCCCTATATCTCTAATACCGGATTCTAGAAGTTGTTTTATCTTCTCCTCCTCTTTTTGCCATATTTGCTCGTCTATACGATCCTCTATGCTAATGCTCCCACAAATACTTGGATTCTCGGTGTTGATTTCAGGGACAAAATTTTCATTTAGATAATCCACGTGTTTCCATAGCAAAGTAGCTCTATCGAGTTCCTCTTTTTTGGCCTTCCGTCTATGGAATTCTCCATGTTTAATGGGCTTGCCGGTTTTCCAGTCTACCCCAGTAATTTTTTTATTTATTTCCTCCAGAACATATAGATCATATGCAGACACTCTAACTTTTTTGTAATCCAATATTCTTAAAGCGGACTCCGTTACTTTCAATAGTAAGCGGACATGCCCGTCTTTCAAACCATCTTTTCGATCGCGTGAAGGTCTGATCTTATCAGGTGGCAGGGCTTCCATTATGTAAAGCAATCCCGCCAATTCGTCAAGCCCCGACTTAAGCTTTTTAGCCATCTTGTAATCGAGGTTGGCTCTATCTGCTGGTCTCAAATTTCGGCGATCTCTTAATTTCCTGGCTAGGTCTTGGGTAAGTTTTTTTACCATTGCAACGGAATGGTCTGCTTTCCTATTTAAATATATCTGAAAATAGTTATAACCAAAAAAAGTCATAATCGGTATATAGAAATAGCTATAAGGCCACATTTTAAACCAATAGATTAGTTACGAATAAGGAGACATGTCGCAATGATATATACAAAATTTCCGGCATCACTTGCGTTGAAACTGTCTCAGAATCAACGCCGTGTGGTCGAACGTATGGCTGAACAAGAAAAAAAGAGCCTTGGTGAAGCGGCCCGAGAGCTTTTGGACGCTGGAATCGATGCAAGGGGAATCGAATGTTGAAAAATATAGAATCGATAGGCCAGGCGGCTGAGTTGTCCAGACCGCACCGCCAGGCCGCGAACACACATCCATTGAGGTGTTCATAATTGACAGGTACTTTTGAGCATAAATACGTTGCTAGTATTACTAGCACGCTTTTCGATTACATTGGAGGCCGTTGAATGGATGGCCAGCCCTACCAAATGCGACCCTGGGATGAGCTCTTGGGCCAAGCCATTGAAGTCAAGAAGTATGATGACCACTGCCTTGCACGAATTGGCAAGATATCCGTGATCCTGCCCCTTGGGCTGGCCACTAGGCTTGAAGAGGCAATATGCCAGCAGGTTGGCGTTCTGAGAACGGATAATGATTATAGGTTCAGGCTGATTCGGGAGGATATGAAGGGATGCTAGACTTTGATGCCATCCCTTTAGGGCCGAAGGATCTTCCTCAGTGGTGCGTCTATAAGCTTGAGGATGTGGACGGAGAAATAACAACGGTTCCCTATTCCCCCACAACAGGCCAGAGGGCAAGCTCGACCGATCGGTTAACATGGTCCACATTCAATGCTGCTTTGGCTGCATACCAAGACCGTGAAGGCTATGACGGGATTTGCTTCATTCTCTGTGAGGAGAACGGCATAGTCTTCATAGACTTGGATGACTGCATTAAAGACGGAGTAATTGAGCAGTGGGCGTTGGAAATAGTCAAACGATTCAATTCCTATACAGAGCAGTCCCAACGTGGCAATGGCCTACATATCCTTATCAAAAGAACCAAGCCAGGGAATCGGTGCAGAACTGCAAAGTACCCACACACGATCGTGATATGCACTCCCATTCGCCAAGAGGTCTGGTCGATAGTCCGGCCCTTTCTTGTGCACTTGATCGCGCATCTTGCTATGTTCTGCCTTGCTGAGGTATCGCTGGCCATCATGCTCATTCTGACATGTGGCATGCTGTTTTTCTGTGATTGTCTTTTTGGGGGGCAGGAAATTTATATAAAAATAATGTGTGTCACTGTTGAAGTCATTCTTACCTTATATTTCGTGAAGTTCACACCCTTCAAAACACCCCGAGTGACACCTTTCTGATATTACATCGGGTGCGCGGAGGGCCACAGATACCCCTACCTTTAGGTTGGGGATGAAGTGAACCATCGCACAGTTTTCGGGCTCTATCAAATCAATGAAACATTGCTTACTTCAAAACTGAGGTTTTTGCACATTATCCACATGTGGTGCCACTACCTATGACCAGGATGCGATAACTCAAAGTCAAAGGAATGCCAAAGCAAATCTCAATCCTGGAGAAAGGGGATCTGAGCAACGAGGACTCAATGATTTCTGGATTCTAGGAAACGGCGGCGTGCGGCCCGAAGCATACCCCATCCTTTAGGGGTGGGGGTGGCAGCACGCAGTTTGATTCTTTGATCAGGTTCTCGGTCATGCTCAATTTGACAAGATATTTTTCTCCTGCTTGAGGTAGGTGGCTATATCGAGGACAACAATCCCTGCGAGATCCTTCTCCAGACGGAAGATCCAGCCAGCAAGATATTGGACAAGATCCAAAAAAGTGAGCCTTTTGAATAAGAAAATCTCAGAATAACGGGCGAACTGGATTTTAGCAAATTAGACTTACCTGCAGAACACGTTGTTAGAAGGGAATACCTGATAACAATTCGAAATTTCCCATAGAATCCAAGGTTGTATCCTCTTCGATAAAAATCACTGACACGAAGTTTGACGCAGAGATAAATTTCGACAACAACTTATTTAGAGAACCCGTTATTTTTGGCTCTTCGCTATTCTCTGTGGGTAGGCTAGTTAAGTCTCTATATCAACTCGCGCTAGAAAATTAGCAGTGCCGATCCCATGGATGCCCTATTAAAATAGTATTGAATATCCTTGGTACATCACAACAATAGACTTTGGTGCTCAAGGAAAGCAACTCGATATCCATGTTGACTTCAAAAAGGCAGAAAATTTTCTTGCGCGAAATGCGGCAAAACAAGCTGTAACGCGCATGATACTATTGAAAGAACCTGCCGAACGGCATTATTCGTGGTTGTTTTGACCAAAAAGATGATTCGATAAGATGAGGTGACGATATTACCTGGCGGCAAGGGGGAAACAGTATGCCAAGGCCAATAGCTGTTGACGATTCAGGGAGAGGGATAAAATGTGTCTAAATGAAGGAGAAGTTAACGGTATAAAAAGTCTAGTTGATGCGGGTTCAAAAATTACTGGATCAGCTGTGGGCGCAGGAATTGGATTTCTGCTCGGTGGACCTATAGGAGCGGCCATGGGGGGTGGAAGTGCCTATATGCTCCAGAGAGGGATAATTGAGGTCGGAACCGATATTGCAGAGCGATTACTTAGTGAACGAGAGAAAATAAGAATCGGTGGAGTCACAATTTACGCTGTAGATAAAATTCTGAAAAAATTAGCTGCAGGAGAGATGCTTAGAGACGATGGCTTTTTCGAATCGCTATCAACAGGACATCCTGCATGTGCTGAAATACCTATCATAGAACGGCCTCCTGCTAATGAGGTGTTCGAAGGAATTTTATTGGCAGTACAGAGAGAGCACGAAGAAAACAAATTGCCTTTTGTAGGAAACCTTTTAGCAAATATCTTTTTCGATTCGATCATCGATAAGGCGCAAGCTAATTTGTTAATAAAATTTGCTCAAAGATTTTCGTTCAGACAAATGTGCATATTGAGTTTATATGCAGACCAAGACAAAATAATTGAAATGAAACGAAGATGTATAAATAATCCTCAAGAATATTCAATTGCAAAGAGAGAATCGCTACTCTCGGAGGCGGTTGAATTAGGATTGCTCTTTCGGGGGAGAGATTTATCTTTCGACAGTATGCCCGGGATTCCGGTAAGTTCGTTATATGATCTCTGGCATTCTGAAAACGTTCAAGTTGCAGGTGTTGGTCGCGATCTTTACAGGTTGATGGAATTAGAGCGAATTGATGACGGCGAATTAGTAGCTATTGTCTCGTTGATATTCAATGCAAATTTTGAGAATTATGATATTGCACATTGAATCTAAATGTGGCAATTTATAAAAGGGGACGTCTTGGAGCGACAAGCGTTTCACGGTTTCCTCGTGATCGTATCCTTCGGATACTCACCAACAACGGCGGAAAGATGGAGCGATGCGATCTGAAGCGACCCATTGGGATGCGATATGCAGACTTAGATCCTATCCTTGGCCTGAGCAGGGACGCGCAAACTTGATAAACTTCTAATCATTTCATTGCAGCCAGTTTAGAATATGTTAATGGCTAAGAGCTAATAGGCATATTCTGGAGAATAGGTAAGATGGATGTTTTCGGCCTAATACAGAATTTGTACACTCCCCTGGTGCATAGTTCACTAGAGCATCTTATAACATTTTTAATCGTGTTAATTATAATAATACCTATTATATTAGAAAATTTTTATTCAACCCTCATCACAATAGGAATCGGCTACCCTGATTCCCTTACAGCCATTGGAACACTCGCGCTGGCGATCGCCACATTTATATCCCTAGGAAAGTTGAGTGAGCAAATTGACATTACAAGGAAACAAGCAAAAATTTCTTATTTGGTGGACGAGATGGAGAAATTAATTGCACCTTGCTATATTGGAGTACATAGTTTTGCAGAAGATCACACGGCCTTTGATATGCCAGATCACTATTATCGGAGAGATGTGAGTGAAAATAATCCAATGTTTGTTTTAATGGATAGTATAATAACGCATCGCTATTTAACCCCTTCTTCTGAATTTAAAGCTGCATTGGATGCTTATATTAGTGCAAAAGAGGCGTATTTTAAGGAAAAGGGGAATACACCACACTGCAGTTTTGAATCAAGTGAAAAAGGGGAAGAATTGCTTGACTGCTTTGAAGAAAAAAAAGAAATCCTATTCCAAAAAATTGATAGCAGATTCAACGAGTTGGATGATGAAATTAAAAGGGAAACCGAGAATTCAAGCTAGAAGCAAATATACTGTCTTTGCTTTAATAGATAGTATAATAGCGCACCGGTGTTTAACCTCTTCTTGGCGAAACCTATGGCGACAAACAATGACCTTCTGCGTAAGGAATCTGGATTGGTCTTTGGCTATTTGCTTTTCTCATATTATCTCGATTATGGGGAGAATAAAGCCTATTGCTCACAATAGCGCACAATAGATTCGTGAGATTAAAACTATAGATTACTGCTTACTACCTAAGCTCTACGAAGAGTGAGCGCACGGGATGAGTGCCTTAATAATTTTTCATCAGAATTTATCATATCTGCTTCAAAGCTTCATGTATAAGCTCTATTTTCAGCATTTTTTAACGTGAAACTTATGTTTTTAGGGTTTCGTAGTGCTATAATATTTTTGTGGGCACATATCGCCTTGCAAACTGGTCATGAACGTACATATTTGAGGCCATTTTTTGAAATGGAGGCAATTGCATCGAGATAATCTGTTTGATGCGCCTACTAAATCCGGGAGCTTGGGTTACTCGTAAATCTATGCTAAATTCCCCAACCGGAGCATAATTTTACTGGCAAATTTGTGATATTAATTGGGTCATTTTATCCCTTCAATAAATGTTCTCGGGTCATGTATTATAGGTCGAGATATTTTCGCTATTTGTGGGTGGCTTCGGGCAAGGAAAAAGATTTTGCTTTTTATATAATAATATTGAGCAACAGCCAACTTGAGCACGCACTAATTACAAAGGTATTACAGCCAATGATGAAACCTGTATCGGATCCAGCACGATACTGGTTGAATCTATCTCAGTCCCTCATTTCGAAGAAAGCAAAACATTATTACTTGAATCAGATGCTCAATACAAAGTTATCAGATTGACGACCTGGTCTACGAGCTTTGGGGCTGACTGAAGAGGAGATCAAGATCGTGGAAGGAGTTCAGGATAGATGAGGGGCTGGAGAGCATGAATATTGGCTTCCTTCGCGGCCATGTAGCCCAGCTCACCAAAGCATTATCCGGCCATACCTACCACTATCGCAGGAAGGGGCCAGGGCCAAGAGCTGGTGGCAGTTCTGGAAATAACCGCCTACGTATCCAAAACCTTTTCGTTAAGATCATCCAATATTAAAGCGAGTTAAGGAAGGAGTAAAATGATCTTTATGAACTTGATCGTTAGGGCTATATTAGCAATCGTCGGCGGTTGGCTTATATGGTTACAGTTAGGACAGCTAGTCACAATGATAAATACGCATAGCATCAACGTCCTTAGTGTGATCTTGCTAGTAGTTGGCATACTCCTGTTATTGTATGCGGCCAACCCCAATTTCCTGAGGACTAAACGTTGGTGGCAGATCTGGAAATGATCAGAGAGCACGTGGCGCTTACCCAAAGCGTTATCCTGCCAAACCTACCACTATCGCAGGAAGCGGCCAGGGCCAAGAGCTGGTGGCGGTTCTGGAAGTGAGATAAATTGACCGATGAGAATCGCCCTAAAAACACAATTTCTGCGGATTGGGTTCTCCAGAGAATCCTGGATGGAAAAAAGGTTCGATTGAGAAATGCGGTCATCGAAGGCGATCTTGACCTCAGCAAACTGGAACTTCCGACTCGACGTGTGGAGCGAACCGAATTTCAGAAACAATGCGGTTTAAGCGAGGACGTAAAGACGGTGGACTCTTCCATCGACATCGCTAATTCCACAATCCAGGGAGCGATAAACTTCAACAATTCGACCTTCGCCAGGGATGCCCTGTTTGTCGGAGCAACAATCATCGGGAAGGCTGAGTTCCACGGAACGACCTTCAGCGAGAATGCCTGGTTCATCGGAGCGACTTTCCGGGGAGATGCCGGGTTCAATAGAGCGACATTCGGCAAAGATGCCTGGTTCGTCGGAGCGACTTTCATGGGGAAGGCCGAGTTCTACGGGACGACTTTCAGCGAGAATGCCGGCTTTGGCAGAGTGACTTTCGGCAAGATCGCCTGGTTTGACAGAGCGACTTTCGGCAAGGACGCCTCTTTTGACAGAGCGACTTTCGGCAAGGGTACCGAGTTCCGCTATGCTACTTTCAGCAGGTACGCCGGGTTCGACAGAACGACTTTCAATGAGGACGCAAGGTTCGATAGAGCGACTTTCAGCGGGGACGCAAAATTCGACAGAACGACTTTCAGAAGGGACGCCAGGTTCGATGGAACAGTCTTCAATGGGGACGCAAAATTCGAGCGAGCCACCTTCAGAAAGGACGTCACATTTTTTGAGACGCGATTTGATCAAAAATTGGATCTCAATCGAGCAAAATATGAGCGTGCATATATCCGTTGGGAGACTGTCAACAACCATTTGAATTATCAGGGTGCCGCATATCTTACACTAGCAAAGAATTTTAAAAATCTTGACTATTTTGAAGATGCGGATGCTTGTTATTACCAGTATAGAAGGATAGCCCAGAGCAAGAAATCATGGTATGGGTGGTCAAAATTACTTGACATTATCGCCTGGGTCACCTGCGGGTATGGAGTTAAAGTATGGCGCCCGGTCTTTTGCGTACTGGGATGTGTCGTTATTTTCGCATCTCTTTATGGATTATTTAATGGGGTGGTGAGTGTTGGGTCTTCCGAAATCTCTCCTTTGTCCTTAAATACCGCCCCCTTAGTCACCCAAAATACACATCCCATCGAGGTGTCTGCTGGAGGTGCATCGTGGGTTGATTATCTGTATTTTAGCGCTGCAGCATTAACCGGCAGCACTCCCTCTGAGGTGCGACCCATTGGAGAATGGAAATACGTTGCCGTGATAGAACGCCTCATGGGGTATCTGTTCCTATCACTATTTTTAGTTGTTTTAACCAGAAAGATGATCCGATAAGACGAGGTGGCACTATTTAGCTTTCTTCGAATTATATGAGCCTTCTATCCTTCGTCTCTTTGGGCAGGTGAGTTGAAAGCAAACCGCACATCATGGCAGCACCCAATAAAGCCACTGGAGGGAAAAAATACGCACCTATTATTAGCATTGCTGCCTTAAAGAGAGTTATACATCCTTTTACACAGCGTAACCATTCCCAGCCGTGCTTAATGATTTTCCGAGCAAGTAGCAGGATTCCGGAGCAGATCACGGTAACAGGGATGATTTCTGAAGCTTGATATCCCACCACTATGCACCCAAACCATATACTGAAACTTATAGTATGCAAATATAGTAAAATAAGTTTAATTATCTTATTTAAGGGTATTATCATGGATTTGCTCCTCTTGATCGCTCTCTTTTTCTTGGATAATCCGGTTTATCTGAAAAAAGCTCCAATTGCAGGCGCCCCAGTTCCAGCGGAAGCGGAGGATGTGGGGAAGACGCGCCCGCCAGCGCGATCACTAGCGGGTGCGTCCGGGTTCTACATCCGTCATCCCAGGTTTGGCGACTTGAGCACGAAAGTGCTGCCGCCCACGATGCTGCCTAGCGTGGTGGTTTGAACCAGCGTCAGTGTTGCCAGTGAGCCGGCCGCGGCCTTCTTCAGATCGCCTGTTTGGAACAGGATCACTATGTTCTCTCGACCCTTGCTCTCGATCGTCAGCGGCAGCTCGACGCCTCTGCTGCCCGCATCAACGCTAAAGCTGCGGGTAGTGTCGTAAGCCTTGAGAAAGAGATCCCAAGAGGCATCGCTGCGAACTTCGCGCTTCAGCCAGTATCCCTTTATCCGATTCAAGTCATTTGGTGCTAGCTTTTCTTGTTTCATACCCTTGGGTAGGTTGTTGGCGGGCATGCGCTTGCTCAAGGTTTGTGACAGCAGAATGCGCATTTGGACTTCCGGATGCGGCAACGGAGGGATGCGCAGCAGGTAGGAACTCGGCAGCGCGCCCGAGCCATGCAAGTAAAATTGCACCGGAATGATGACGTCGGGCAGCAGGTTGACCAGGTGCAGATTCTTCAGTCCGGCACGCTTCTCGGTGATGACCAGTTGATTAGTATTGAAGATGGCCTTGGTGCTGCCGGGAATCGGGTCACTCGGACTGTCGACTACTATCAGAATACAGCTGTGCGTGTCGGCGCTAGGTGCCGGTATCCAGTCCCACTCCAGCACCGTAGGGCGCAGCGGCTCCAGCGTAGGGATGGTCTGCGGCGTGCCTATCGGTTTCCAGTTGGCATCACCCGCGCTATTGGGCCAGGTGCTCCAGAAATCCGCCGGCAAATCCGGCAGGCCCGCCGAGGCGCCGGCGGTCATGATCTTGACAGTGACGTTGTTGGCTGGCAGAGGGCCACGATTGTGCACCTGCACATAGACGCGGTTCTGGTTACCCTTCACGGCATTCTTATGCGTGAGCTTGGTCTCGAAGTTGAGATAGTTCACCTCATTCGGCTGCAATTGCCAATTGGGCGGCGCGTCGGTCTTGATGTCTGCGCACATCCACCACCAGCAATTGTCGTTCAGGGAAATGTGTTGCGTTGGGTCTTCCCAAGCTGCAGCCACAGGCACATTGCTGGGTGGGCGGCCGGTATCCATGATGTGGTCGCGAACGAACAGGTCCACCGTAGGTTGTGTGGCAAGATCGGTGCGCAGTTCCCACAGGCCGCGCCCATGAGTTGCGGCACGAAGCAGATTACTGCCATCGCGCAGGCGCAAGTCGTAGATGGCAGTATTGGGCAAGCCTTGCGAGAAATTGCTCCAGTTCGCGCCAGCGTCGATGCTGCGGTATACACCGATGTCGGTGCCAACGAACCACTGCGTCGCGCTGCCAAGTGCCAGCGCGTACATTGGCACATCCGGCAGGCCGTTGCTCACAGCGGTCCAGGTCGCGGTGCCGCTGGCTGGCACCGTGCCGCGCCACACGTGTTGCGCCAAGCCGAAACCACTGAACGCGACTACGATGGTGTTGACGTTGCCCGGCAGGCTAGCCACGTCCCAAATCCACTGACCGACAGGCAGTTGTGCCGCGTGTAGCGCGCGCACGTTCCAGGTTGTTCCGATGCGATCGAGACGATATACTTGACCGCTGGTAGTAGCACAATAGATGATGCTGTCACTGGCGAACGATACCGCCGATACCAGGCCTTTGATGCCGGGTAGGGTGACGCCGCTGCCAGGCCAGCCACCGGTACCCATGGCATCGTCGATGTTGATCACCGTTGTGCCCAAGGCCATGCGTTCAGAACTTGGGCTAATTGCAACCGGAGGATAGAACAAGCCTTTGCCATTGATCCCTGCCGAGATGTCTGAGTAAGAACCGAATTTGCCACCGACTGTGCTGCGCTCTGGACTGGGGTCGTAATAGGAGTGCATCACGTTGTTGCCATTGATCTTGCTAATAGCGCAATAGCCGCCGTCGCCGTCGGCGCTGTGGTAAAACACCGGACTGTTGCGGTACTGCTGCGTGCCATTGTCCTGCGTGCCGCCCTGCACTATTGCATCGGAGCTGCCATGGTTGTCGATTGCTTCGTATTGCAGCAGGCACAGCCCTTCGTTAGGTGCATCCTCCCATGTCGCGCCGCCGTTTCGGCTGATGTAGAAACCGCCATCGTTGCCGCTGTAGATGGTCTGGTTCAGCGTGGGATGGAAGGCAAAGGCATGACTGTCAGCATGGATGTTTTTGCCGATGTCGCTGACGCTCCAGACGCCAGTCGTAGCGTTGCGCCGGCACTTGTAAAGCTCTACGCCTGAAACATACACCAAATCCGGCGTCGTCGGGTCCACATTCACGTCGCTGGTGAAGGCGCCATACAATTGGATGGTGCCGCTGCTGGTGCAAAGCTCCCAGTCGGTGCCGGCTGCATTGGTAGTGCGATACAACCCGAGGAAGGCATCGCCGCTGCTCGCGATCAGCGCGTATTTGCGCTCCGGGCTGCTGGCCGATTGGGCAAGGCTGATGCGGCTGGTGGTATTGCCGGCGGGCAGGCCGGTGGCAAGCTGAACGAAGGAGGGGCTGGCAGCTAGGGCGTTGGTGCTCTTGTATATGCCGTTTCTCCAGAACGCCGCATACACTGTATTGCCGGTGCTATCGTTTCTGTCGATGACGATATCTGTGCAGGCGATCACGGTTTTATCGATGGCCGGCAATCCGCCACCGGATAGTGCGACCCAGTTTTTGCCGTCGGTGGTGCGGCACAGCCCTCGGCTGGTGGCTGCGAACGCACGATTGGCATCATTGCGATCGACTGCGATGCTGTAGAAACTTTGGTTGGCCAGCAAAGCTGAGGCATAGTTGGTCCAGGTGTTGCCGCCATCGAGGCTGCGAAGTACGCCTACGCCCAGGTACACGCCGGGTGCTGAGTTGAGTGGATAAACGGTGCTATAGAGTTGCACATTGCCTTCGCCTGTCCCGGCATACAGCACATTGGGGTTGCTGGCACTGATGGCCAGTGCGCCGATTGCCAACGACGGCTGATCATCCCCCAGCGCTTTCCACGTATCTCCGCCGTCCAGGGTGCGCCACACACCGCCACGGCTTGTGCCGATGAAGATGGTGTTGGCGTCGGTCGGGTGCGGGGCAATGGCTGTGACTCGTCCGCTGATCAACACGCGCGCACCACCATAGGTCTGGCCGTTGGGTATCGCCAGCGGGCCCATCGGCGTCCAGTTGGCGAGCCCTAGATTGACTGGGGCCCTGACACCCGCCTCTGGCATGGGCTGCTCACGTTCCATCAGCGCCTTCAGTCGCAGTAGCCCCGGGTTGGTCTCGGTGGTCGCCTTCACCATTTCAGGCGCGCTCTCCCTCTCCATGCCAGCGCGCTCCAGCATATCGTCTCGCTTGGCTACAAAGTCCAGCGCAACGCGGTTCCTCAGTTTATCAGGGTTCTTTTTCGGGGCTTGGGGCTTGGCCTCGACGCTAGACTTCGCAGAGGCACCGACCTCGGTTACACTCTTTTCAGTTTCCATACGCATCCTCCTTTACACACGCAAATTGTGATTTCAGCGCAGCTTATCAGTTGCTAGCGGCAAGTTCTCTTTGCCATGACTCAACAAGAGTGATAAAAAAAAATGAGGTCCTCACTCCAATTCTAAGCTTGCCCTGGACCGGGAGTAGACATTGCGGTTTTTGCCCTAAGCCACTCATAACGCGCCAGAACGGATAATGTGATGGTCACAGCCAACAAAACTACGACGGTCAACCACTCAAGAGATCCGTTGCCGTTATCAAGGCTGACGTGAAATACCATCTCGATCCAGTCTCTCCAGATTATTGTAACTACAAATAAAAATCCAGTAATAGTTGCCATACCAATTTCAAGCCAAAAGCGAAATCGCATCGCTCCTTTCAATTGTAAGCCTCCTTGTTTCTCCTTGAACTTAATAGGATGAACCATACTAAATACTTTACGGTATATTTACCCTGTTTATTGAATCGATAGATATTTATGCTAAAACAATTTCTAAAAATAACTATCATTTTGAAGATATTAAACTGATGTATCCTGCACTTTGGGATTCTCTACACCGAATTGGAATATATAGGCATGCCTATGATCATAGAATGTTGCATGAAAAAGTTAATGAATATTTTATAAAATTTGTAAAAAGAGATCGTGAAGGAAAAAGCCCTAGCCAAGTTAAGGATTTGTATTTCGTGATACAATAAGCCAGGACCAAGTGCAGGTGGCAGTCCTCTGGCGGCGGAGATTCCTGGGGCAAACCGCTCTACTCAGGCCAAAGCTCTGTTCCTTGAGGCAATTTCCTGAGTTTCAATTTCTTCATGATCGCAGCCCTCGCCTCTTTTTCCGATGCATCCCACGCAAATCTCATATCGACTGCGCAATCCATCCCAGGATATCGAAATCGCCACAATGTGGATTTGATCTTCATTCTAACGCCCCATCTATCGATCAGACAATGCCGCCTGGACTATAATGAAAGTAGATTTATTTTTTTGAAATAGCAATATAAATGTAAATATGTAAAATAAGTTCATGGATATTGATGTTGCCTATCAAGGGAATGTTACTGAGCCTTCAGGAACTCCTTTTGAGCAGCATCGGCCTCAGCACGAGTCTGATCGGCTTCTTTGAAGGTACCAATCATCTTATCGTGATATTCCTGGGCCATTTCCGCGAACTTGATCACTTGACCGTGGTAACTGGATGCCTTATCTCTCAAGGCTTGTGCTTCATCGAGAAGCTTCCTCAGCTCTTCGTTCTTCTCAAGCTGCTCTTTGCGGCTTCGGAACTCTGCATGCAAGGCGGCGATCTTATCAACCAGTTGCTTCTCTTTGTCAGGGCTCAAGACCTCTGTCTGCTGCCGGAACTCTAAATGTTCGATCTCGCGATGCAGATCTCTTATAGGACGCTCCCCGGTTGAGTTGTATTTCCTCCGGATATCGTCTATCATCGCATAGAGCTGGCTGGTCTTCTCGTTGGACTCATCCCTCTTCTTTTTGGACTCTGCCACATTCTTGTTGCTCTCGTCCCGCAGCTTCTTGAACTCCTGGGCTTTATCAATCAGCCCTTCAGTGGCCCTATTGAGCTCATCTCGCTTGGCAGCCCACAGGCTCGCCTCAGCATTCAGTTGGCTTCTTCGATCCTTGAAGGCAAGGGACTCCTGCCTGAGTTCGCCACTCTTATCTTCCAGTTCTGTCAGCATCCCTCGTATGTCCTCCTGTTCCAGCCCGCGACCTGGGGTTTGGTCCCACTCCTAATCTAAAAACCCGGGAATACTTCGCTTGGATGGCAAAGCACTTCTCTTTTTTTCACTACGCATTGTGAGGTTTTTTATCCTCGTTTTTCTGCTCTTATTATTCGCACCTAACATTAATATACAATTATTACTCTCTCCAATTCTAGCCTTAAATAGCTTGATTCTGTGGCAATATTGTTATAGCCAAAAGATGATCCACTCATAAGATCGATAGGAGCGAGCATACTACTAAATATCCCTTTTAGTATTAACATTTTCCTGTCTTTTTGCTTTTGGCATTTCGTGGAATCAGAACACATCCCTTCAGCCAGGAAGAGGCCAGGACGAAGAACTGGTGGCGGTTCTGGAGATAATCGACAATAAAACGGATCTTGGTCCGAGCTCCTCTGTTTAAGACCATAAGGCACACCGAAATATCCCTATCTAGAATGACGACTTCACCTTCGATCGACAGATCAACCCGGCTATCATGCTACCTTTGCCGAGGTGGAGTCTATCTCCAGGGCTCGGTCTCCCCTTCAGAAATCGCGACCGATCTACCTACTGCTGCCTTACTGCCGTTGCGCTTCCCTCGCCTGATGACTGCCCGTCTGAACTCAGGACATAAGTTCCCGATAGAGTACTATTTGCCATAAACAGGTCCAGGTCATACTCATCAAATTTCTGGGTAGCATATTCGGGTGTTGCCGACTTGGTGGTCAATGTGAGCTCCTGCTCGTTTATTGATCCGCTGGCAGTTACAGAGTACTTTACGCCCTCCTCTGTCAGGGTGCCATAACCCAAGATCCTGTTTTTGCTGGACGACCACAGGTTCAAGTCCAGAGACCTGTCCGTTCTTTTATCAAACTTTATAGACCATTTGCCGCTCACGTCCAGTGTTTGCGGTTTTTGTGATGCTTGAGACTGATTAGGGCTCATGTTGCCGGTTGGTTTGGTCTGGATAGTATTGTTGTCGGGCGCGATTAGCGACTTGGTTTCTGGCTTTGGCAGATCCATGTTAGGCCCTGAGCTGGCGGGAGCTGTGATGGTAGGCACCGGCATGGTCATGTCCGGCGCACTTATGCTTGGCTCTGCAATGTCACCAGGATCAAGAGCAAGAGCAAGAGCGTGTATTGATAAACATGAAAGCAATATCGATGATAGAATTATGCATCCCGGCCTCATTCGACTAACCACCACAAAGAGACAATTGCACGCAACAATTTTAAAGGTTGCCCGTCCGGAGAGATCCAAACCAGGAGCCTGGGCTGAGTGGAGCGGCTGAGTGGAGCCCGACAATCCGCTCGACCGGAATACAGCCCGACGAGTGAACTCACCGGCTTTCATCCACCCGCACCGACGAGATAACGCGGCCAATTGCATCTCCAATATCATTCATTCTTTTGTATCTTATTCATACTACCTATTATGTAAAAATGGTTCATCGATATCTTTTTCCGGCAAAACTACTTAAGCTTACACGTAGTAGTTGATCCTATGGCAGGAGTCCTTGGGTTGCTAACTAAGCCACAAAAAAAGGCTGTGTATCACTCTGATCCAAAGGAGAGGGAGCTGGAAACGGCCAAGGAGATCCTGGCGGAGGTCTTTCGGATCGGGATCTCAGAGGTGGAAGAGATGATCCTGAATCGATTTGACGAAGCTCAGATCTCGGAAGATCGCCATGAAGAAAGGGAGCTGTGGCCGCAAGAGTTCCGGCTGGATTTGTGAGGGCCTACCTTTTTTTAGTGCTGGGATTCATCTCTCTCGGGATTTGCAACATCCATCAACCCATACTTCGAAAGGTCTAAATAGTAATAACATAAATTAATTGATATAGTCTCGAAAGGAAACGCGAGGATATACGTTTGCAAAATATCCACCCGTTTATTAAGTATTTAAATATTATCATTATAGATGTATTAATTGCGGGAGAGGGGTCATGGCAGACTTGGATCAGATGGAATTGGCGAATCCTGAGCATATGGCATACCAGGGAATAGGCATAAGGTTTGTATCGCTGCTGATTGATGGCATAATCATCGGCATCATATTTGGAGCTCTAGGAACAATCCTTGGAGTTGGTATGATGGAACGAGGAACTGCGCCTTGGTCATGGGGGTTATTCTACTTCATCTTTTACATAGGCTACTACACTTACCTTGAAGGGTCAAGAGGCCAGACCATCGGCAAGATGATAACCAAGATAAAGGTCGTCCGAGAAGATGGCAAGCCCATAGACATGAGCCAGGCTTTTACAAGAAATATCCTCCGCATAATTGACGGCATTATCGGCTACTTAATCGGAGCAATATTGATCTGGCGCTCTGATAAGAAACAGAGATTGGGAGACTTCGTAGCCAAGACTATTGTCGTAAAGGCCAAAAATTAGAACTGTATCTACTAAGGAGAGGATTCCTGGGCACAAGTATGCCCAGGGAAAGATTCCCAACTTGTTTTCCTCGACATTTCCATAATTCATTCAATAATCGAAGTCCGAGCATTGTCCTTCTCGGAACCTGTAAATTAGGTAGTCTCCGAAGGGGTTCTCCTCGCCGTCTTCGGCCAGAAACTGGCCTCTGTCAACTTCTGCAACTGCCGCATCAATCAAGCTCTCCAGGTCTCCGCACTTTTTAACTATACCCAAAATAGCCTCATTGAGGATATCGGTCTCCAAATCCTCATCCAATACCTCGCAGAGCCTGTCGACCATTTGAGCATCTCCAGCCGATAGCTTTGCCGTCTGTCCGATGAAAACCGTGTCGAGATCGCCCAGGTTGTGCTCGAAGCATCCGCGAATGCCCGCATCTACCTCTTCCTCTGTGCCCACCAAATAGAGCATATTTTTCGCCTGGAAAGTCGTCACATCGTTGATGCGAGACGAGCAGGCAGTTATCTCTTTGGGGTCTATCTTAAGGTAATCTGCCAGGGCCTGCCTTCGTTTATCCAGATCTATCAGCTCCATTTTTTCGATCTCTTCATCAGTTTCCACTTTAATCACCTTAGAGGGCGGACTAACATCAATCCACCAATCCTCATCCAAAACGTAATTATGTGAGATTCTAATTTATAATTTGCGATCTAAATAGCCATGACCTCAGGAAATTGTCATAAGTCATTAAGCGAGTTACTGATTACAGTTTTTCGTGACAATCTAGATAAATTTGAAGATATAGTGGAGAACGAAAATGGCAGAGCTAATGAGAAGCTTGGATCTGGTACTAAAATTTTAATGCCATCGTGGGAAGATAAATCGCAACCCCCAGTAAAATAAGTTGCAGGATGGCCTTTTCCCTTGATTCTCAAACGCCGTCATTAGATGCATCGATGGCAGGGACAAAGCAAGTAATCTCTTGATGAGAGAGATGTTCTTGTTCCTGCATTGTCGACCCACGACGCACTCTATTTGTCCATGTAATGCTTTAGTTTGGAAGACATTGTTTCCTTATGTTTCTCATCATGGCAGCAGCAATGATGGTGCATCTTTTTTGCAAACCACGAGAAGGCCATCATGCCGATCACTAATTTAATAAGTTTCTTTATCATTGTTTAGTTCACCCATTACTAATATTACTCCCTAAACCTATAAGAATATGTGGGTTGCAGTCCGATTTTTCCAAATACATTCATTCAAGGCGCAAGACGCCGAGATGGATATCACTACCCAAAACTATTTCTTAACGCCGGTAATATATCTATCATGGAGGCTTTATCTTGAAGAGAGGACTTATTCTAATATTAATGGCACTGATCTTATCAGAGGTTCTAGCATCAGCAGGATCCGATACGAAGATGACGAATTCAAGCTTTGATATGAAAGGCACAATCACAAATGTACTTTCACCTTCGAGCATTGTAATTGGCAGAGACGCGGTTAACCTTGACGGAGTAGATGCATCCGGCCTCTATAGGTCGACATACGTCTACCTCATGGAAGACCTGAGGAGTTATTACATCGGCAAAGATGTGTTAGTAAAAGGAAATTATACTTATTTTGATCTGAACGGAGCTTATAATTCGGAAAGCATAAACGAAATGATTCAAAAAGAAATTTCAGATTTGCTGAATGGACAGAATTACGGTGTAGTTTATGGACGATATTATGGACGATCGTCCGGGACATATTACACGGGTTATTAGAGTGAGAGCGGCCAGCCATATGGAAATGCCATATGGCGCCGTTTCTTTAAGACGACTCATCCATTACTATTTTAGGATTAAAAATTGTATGGAGTCATTGGACCGTCGCTTATCCCACAGGAAACTCTATGGTTTTCTCCGGAACCGCGCCCTTTGCCTCAACAGCCATATTTGTATTCTCCTGGAAATCCTTGTTGGAGGAATCAGGCAGAGTCGCGTTCTCAACGATGTTTGGTTTCGTATCGGGGCTATTCAGCTTCGTATTGACAAATCCTATATCGTCCTGAGCGTCAGAGTTTTTTGGGTTGAGCTTCGTCGCCTTTTCGAGAGACTGCAAGGATGCCTCGTAGCTCCCGGTCAACATGAGAACATGCCCCTGGCGGTACCATGCCCTGTCAAGCGACGGATCCAAGGTCGTAGCCTTGCCGTAGGCTTCCAGAGCCTCGCTGTACCTCTTCAGCTTTTCCAGAACCATGCCTTTGTTGAACCAGGTGTTGGCATTACGGGAGTCGATCTGAAGAGCCGTATCCAAGGAATTCAAAGCCTCTTCATCCTGCCTCATCTTCCCGGATAGAATAAGGGCACGATCATTGTAGGCCTGCGCGTTGGAGCTATCGAGCTTGATGATCTGGTCAAAGCTGTCCACTGCGTCGCTGTATCTCTTCATCTTAATCAGCAGGTTGGCCTTGAAGTTCCAGGCCCATAGGTCGCTGGAGTTGATATTCAGATATTCATCGATATCATCAAGGGCCAGTGAATAAGTGCCGTTATTGTAATCGCTTTGCGTTTGAGCAAGCCAGTATTTGGCATCCTGGCTCATGGCGGGCAGAACGGTCACCAGGGAAATGGCCAGTAGAAGCAGGACGATGGTCTTCATGCTTCCAAATGTATTCGAATAAGTGGATATAGCTTACGGTCGACAATCTGTTAGAATCTGTTAGAGCGTGATAAGTCCCGTAAGGATACTCAAATAAGAGATGAAGATCGCTTAGAGGACGACCTTCTCTGCTTCTTCTGGGGTGTAGCCGCAGTGAACGACTCGGCTCAGCTTCCGGACCAATAATGTGGGGTTCTCAGCCTGGAAGACATTTCGGCCGAAGGCCACGCCTGCTCCGCCAACCTTTATGGCGTCATATACCATCTGCAATAAATCCCTCTCTGTGTCCATCTTAGGCCCACCTGCAATGATTATAGGCACGCTGCAGCCCTGTACAACTTCCTGAAAGGTTTCAGGAGAGCCTGTGTAGTTGGTCTTGACTATATCCGCACCCAGCTCTGAGCCGATGCGAGCGGCTAGCTTGACGTACTCCACGTTGTGCTCAGACGTGACCTTGGGTCCGCGAGGATACATCATGGCAATCAGAGGCATGCCCCATAAGTCGCAGGTGCGTGCAACTCTGCCCAAATCGTGTAGCATTTCCGCTTCGTCATCCGCCCCGACGTTGACGTGAATGCTTACGGCGTCTGCCCCTACTCGGATGGCATCCTCCACATCGGTCACCAGAACCTTGTGATTAGGATCGGGGCCAAGAGAGCTGGATGCAGAGAGATGAATGATAAGTCCAACATCACGCCCATAGCCCCGATGACCATGCAACGGCAAGCCCATGTGTCCCAAAACGGCATTGGCGCCGCCCTCGGCCACCTTGTCCACTGTGGCTGGCATATCAATCAGCCCGGCAATGGGGCCTACCGAGATGCCGTGATCCATGGGAACTATTACCGTTCTGTGAGTCTTGCGATCCAGGATGCGTTCCAGCCTGATCGACTTTCCTATCCTGCTCATGGCGAGAAGCATGTGAATACCGAAATTAAAGATGATGGTCGAGCAGGGAGGCACTTTTCCAGGGATTCGGGCTTTTTAGCTCGCGGCCCGGGTCCGCGACAGAAAGCAGAACTTTGGACTCTGGCAGATTGGAATTTGGGGTCCCCCTTCGCCCAACCGCAGGCTTTTATATCTTTGGGCGCCATTCATCAATGGGGATTATATGAAGTGGTTGGTTATCGTATTCTGCATTATGATCTCGGCCGGTCTCTTTGCAGTTGTACAGTGCGCGGAACATACCATAACAATGGCGGGCGAGGGAACTGTGACAACTCCTGCAGATGCCGTTATGATTTCCGTCTCGGTGGAGAGCAATAATGAAAACATGACAGAGGCCCGGGCCGATGTCCAAACGAAGATAGACAATTTGCTGAATGTCCTGAAGAACGCAGGAGTTAAGGATTCCGATATACTGCCCGGCCAATCCAGCGGTATTACGAGCTTTCAGTCCAGCAGCAAGGTCTGTAAAAGAGTGAACAATACCACAGTATGCGAGAATAATACGCAAAAAGCCTCTTCTCTGAAAAGGTCGACTGTAGTCAGGCTGAATACCACCGATGAGTCCAGGATAAACCAGGTGCTGAATGCAGCCAGGTCAGCAGAGGCTGATGCATATGTAGCCGCATACAGTCTGAGCGATACAAGCAAGGCTATGAATGAGGCTCGCCAAAAAGCTATGGCAAATGCCAAGGAGAATGCGGCACAGGTTGCAAGCGAAGCCGGTGGCAGCCTGGGAAAGGTTCTGGACATCTCAGATTACGGCTATCCAGGTGTAGAAGCGACGAGTCCCGGCAGCTCCGGTCAGATAAATATGGTAGATGTTACCTCGGACGTGGTAGTAACCTATGAGTTTATAATATAGGTCGGCAAACTATTTTTTTATTCGTCCCTCATTTTTATCTTCTATCATCTTCTCTCATCGTCGGAGAGATGGCTATTCGATGCGATCTCAAGAAAACCTATAAGGCATTAAGGAAGATATTATGATGAGGTTTATTATGAAAAATTCAAGCATTGTGTTTCTGGGTTTGATGCTACTTTTTCTGGCAGTTCCAAATGCCATAGCTGTTACTGAGAATAATGCGTCCAAACTGACCGTACAGGGTGACGGCAAGGTGACCACGTCTCCAGATATGGCGACAATCGTACTGGGAGTGGAGACGCAGAACGCCAGCGCTGCAGGAGCCGTTCGGGAAAATGCCGGATTGATGAATAAGACCATCAATGCCCTAAAGGCTTCCGGAATTCCAGAGAATGAGATCCAGACCAGCAGCTTCAGCCTGACCACTATGCCTCAGGATCAGCCCAAGATGGCCAGCGAGAAGCCGAAAGCTCCCGTCTTCCTGGCCACCAACCAGGTCACGGTTAAGCTGAACAACACGACTGATGTAGGCAGGGTTCTGGATGCCGCAGTGTCCGCCGGCTCGAACAGCATCCAACAGGTCAGCTTCGACCTGAGAGACCCCCGTCCCCAAAATGATAAGGCCCTGACTCTGGCCATCGAGGACGCACGTAGACAGGCTGAGGTAGCGGCTAAAGCGGCGGGTGTGAAGCTGGGCCGCGTTCTGGAGATAACCGAAGGCTACGGCTACACAGGACCGACTGCGAGGAACGCACTATTTGCTGATATTGCCACGCCGATCCAACCAGGTCAGTTGGAGGTATCGGCTAGCGTGACGTTGATCTACGAGATTTCTTAACCTGAATCTCATTTTTTTATTCTGAAATTTCAGCCGTACATAGGCTCAGGCGGCTTTGAGACTCTATTTGCCGGGCCCTCACCAAAGATCTCCTGGAACTTCCAGACGATATAGAGCTCGCATTTGAAGTTCTCCCTCACGGCCTCCATTAACTTGTTCTTGGTCAGCCCGTCATAGTAGATCTCGCGGGTGAAACGAATGCTTCGCATATCCAAACCTACCGGCTCGATCTCAAAGCTCGACTCCTGAAAAAGTAGGTCGTAGCGCATTTGCCAGAGAAGTTGCTCTTTTTCCTTCGGCGGCAAGGCTGAAAATGCCTTTTGATGCACATCCGCGAGCATTATCCTGCTGAACACCACAATCATGTCTTCATGATCCCGGGGTTGGATGATGGAAAGATGTCTGCCAGATGAGACAGGAAACTCTGCAGCTATCTGATAGTAAAGGTTCTCGCCCTGGACCTCTTCCTTGAATAGGCCCTCCTCTGTGAGCCAGGATTTTATCTTGTCGCGGGTATCAACAACAACTTCCGTCATCGCCAAAATCTTATCTCCTCACAAAAAAATGCGTTCAGGGCTTCACTCAAGTACCCTGTGCAACGGAAATTGATGAATGCCCAGTTTTCCTTCGTAATTGGCCGCAGTTATCTTCAGAACTCCTGGCACATGGCACGCTGCATGGATGCCTGCTTTCATGGAGGCCTGAATTGCTTCCCGGCTCACGCCGTTGATTACGATCTCAAAGACGCTGGAGACATCCTCAGCCAGCGTGCATACATTGTCCGATCGCAGCGATGTGCAGAAGGCTGTGTTGGTGGAGGCTTTAAGGAACTTGTACTTGGAGCCTACTTTAGAGCCGCTAGATACAATGCCGCCCGGGAAAGGAGTAATGGTGCCCTTGAGCTTACGAATGGCGTCAACTGCCGCTTCGGCCGCGGTCAGAGCTGCCATCTGGTTCTGGCCCAGGATGAGAAAATTGCCGCCAGCAATTCCTTCGATGGCTCCGAAGCTCTGCTCGACGATAAAGTCGCCGGACATTAAAGGGATCTTCCAGACGTTTCTTCCATTCATATTTTCATTCTTCTGGTAGCCATCTCCAAAGAAGCTCAGCTTCTTGCCGGTATCAAACTGCTTTTCCGCCTCAGTCATGCCGCTGAAGGCAGCTGTTGTGGGCGCGGTAAGGACGCACTGGCCCAGGCGAAAGAGCAGTGAGTTCTCCAGGTTCTTGTAGCCCATGTTGCATATCAGGATGTTTGCCCCCGGCCTGCCATCGACGGTCTCGCTTCCGTCTACTATGCACTCAATGCCCGCCTCTGCCGAGCATCCTATGACGGACGTTCCAAAACCAGTTGCTTCGCGCGCCGCCTCCAAAGCCCATCGCTCCGTTACAGCGGTGATTTGCACCCTTGCCATCTTTATGGGAAATGCTTCGGCAAAGGTGTCGTCTATCTGAACACCATTGATCTCCATAACATACCTCTACATCGGATTATAAACTGCCAGATCGAATCCGGTTCCTTGCGACTCATAAGCCGCAGCTGCACAGACAGGCCTCTCAAAGGATAGATCATAGGCTTTTTGGGCAATCTCGCCCGCATTCTCGCCGCCAAAGGAAACGGCAACGAAGTTTGTCTTCTCATAGGTTGCGACCAAAAAGGCCTGGTCGTCCACTAGCTTGAACTCTTTGACTCGAAACTCATCCCTCTTGGCGATCCCTAGCCACGCCTTGTCCCGGCTCACAGCCCCTGCGATGCGCGGAGTGTCCAGCTCGTCCCTCTCGTAGCCGTAAGCCACCAGACTCAAAGCGATGGCGTCACCAGGCTTTTGTCCGTCCTCGATCCTCTCCAGGATCATATCCGCTTGCGTGCCATTCGCCACAACTGCCACATCATCAGCGACGCGTATGCAGTTGTAGGCGATGTAAGGGTTCCGGGCCAGGTCAGCCGGGTCTTTTGGCGAGACGAGTATACTTTTTTTGCGCACTTCGGCGAGACGGTTAGGAAAAGAGCGGGAGGAGACTCTGTAGGCGACAAAACTCCTCCCACCGATACGGCCTACTACCGCGATTCGGCCTACATACATGTCTAGTCAACCAGCTTGAACTTGGCGATATTTGCATCAGCCAGTGCCTGAATCTGCTTTACCATATCCGCGCCGTCAGTCTTCTTGAAGAGGTGCTTGTAGCGGCCCTGGGCCTTGAGATACTCTTCTACCGGCTTTGGTCGGCGAACCTTTTTTACACCAACCAGCTCTCCATTGACATATTCTGTGAGAGGCCAAAGCCCCGTCTCCACAGCCAGGCGCGCCAGCTCAATCATGTAGCCGGCTTCAAAGGTCCAGCCGGTGATGCAGGGCGCGTTGACCTGAACGTAAGACGGCCCGTTTACCTGCAGAGCTGCCTTAACCTTTCGCCTCAAGTCCACAGGATAGGCCACCGATGCCGTTGCCACATAAGGCACTCTATGGGCCAGAGCGATGGCAGGCATATCCTTCTTGGGCCGCGGGTTTCCCAACGATTGGGTTCCGGCGGGAGTAGTGGTCGTATGCACGCAGAAAGGCGTGGAGCCGCTGCGTTGTACTCCGGTGTTCATGTAGGCCTCGTTGTCATAGCAGACATAGAGCATCTTGTGGCCGCGCTCGAACATTCCTGAGTTGGAGCCCATGCCGATATCAAAGGTGCTTCCGTCTCCCCCTATTATCACCAGGTTGGTATCCAGGTGCCGGCGTTTGAGCATGACCTCAACGCCAGAGGCCACTGCGGCGGCATTCTCGAATAAGGAGTGAATCCAGGGAACACACCAGGCGCTCTCCGGGAAGGGCGTAGTGGTAACCTCCAGGCAGCTCGTGGGCGAGACCACGATGGTGTTTGGTCCGGCGGCATCGAGAACGAGCCTGATGGTGGTGGGCATAGCGCATCCTGCGCAAGCCCGGTGCCCTGGTGCCAGCAAAGATTTTTCCATTTTCTTGAGCCTCCTAAAGAATCTCCTCTCTCAGATTGAGGAACTCGAACTCGGATTTTATTCCCTTGCGGGCAGCCTCAGCCTTCTCCACGATCTTCCTGATGTCTTTGATCGTAATGTCGCGACCACCCAGGCCAGCCGTAAAGCCGATGATTGGAATGCGAATACTGCTGTTATAGAAGGCAGCCTTCAGATCGGTCACGAGACCAGCTTCGTTGCCTATGGATACATCCTTCTCAATAACTGCGATTACGCTTGCATCTTTTAAGGCCTTTCGCAGGGCCGAAACAGGGAACGGCCTGTAGCTTCTGACCTTGATCAAGCCTACTCTAATGCCTTCAGACCGCATGGCATCTATGGCGTCCTTGATGGTCCCGATGACTGAGCCCATCGTAAGCAGTATTATCTCCGCATCCTCTGCGTGATAGCTATCGATAAGCCCACCATAATTTCTTCCGAATGTCTCCTCGAACTCTCTCGCCACCAGCTCGATCTTCTCAAGCGCCTTTTGCTGAGCTTCGAACTGCTGATAGCGGAACTCGGTATAGGTGAAGGGATCGGCGAAGGCTCCGAAGGTCTTGGGGTGGGCAGGGTCCAGGATATCAGCCGGCATAAATTTGGGCAGGAATTCCTTGGCCAGTTCCTTGTCCAGAAGCTCAACCGGCTCGTAAACGTGTGTCAGAATGAAACCATCCATGCATACCATGATGGGGGTCCGAATCTTTGCATCCTCCGCGATCTTATAGGCCTGAAGCGTGGCATCCACCGCTTCCTGCACATCCTCCACATAGATTTGCAGCCATCCCACATCACGGGCTCCTACGGAATCCTGTTGATCATTCCAGATGTTCAGCGGCGCGCCTAGGGCACGATTGGCCACGTTCATGACGATAGGGAGCCTCATGCCGGAGACGTTGTAAAGAACCTCATACATCAGGGCCAGACCCTGGCTGGTGGTCGAGGAGTAGCTTCTAGCACCGCAGGCGCTGGCGCCGATCAAAACAGATAGAGCTGAGAACTCGGAATCAACGGTCAAGAATTCACTGTCAAGCTCACCATCAGCCACCATCTGAGAGAGGTTCTCCACGATATGGGTCTGAGGCGTTATGGGATAGGCTGAGATCACATCCGGCCGACAGCACATAACTGCGTGAGCCACAGCATAAGAGCCCTCCACCACTTTCATATTGGCAGTATTCTGGTGCTTACGAGAATCGTTTCCTTTGCTCATCACTTCTCCTCCAGGACCATTGTGATACACATGCGTGGGCACTCATGGGCGCACACGCTGCAGCCTTTGCAGTAATCCAGGTCGGGCACAAATAGTCCCTCTTCCTGGTGGATGCAGCCCTCGGGGCAGTAGATCTCGCAGAGGCTGCATTTTATGCACTTTTCTTGATCGACCACAGGCACGAAAGTCCGCCAGGCACCGGTCAACGTTTTGCGGGTGCTGCACGGATCTACCAAACTCCCTGCTTTTATCTCCATTAAGAAACCCTCTCGTAGGCCGTTTTAATGGCGAGCAGGTTCTTCCTGCCAAGCTCTCCCTTGAAGCGATCAGAGATGGCCTTGTTCAGGCTCTCCAGACCGATCTCTTTGCTAGCTCCACAAAATGCACCAAGCATGGTGGTGTTGACGATAGGCCTTCCCAGGATCTCCATGGCGATCTTGGTAGCGTCAATGGTGATCACCTCGGCCTTTGTATCGAGCTTGAGCGCATCTCTGGGCCGATCGGTGTTTATTATTATCTTTCCGTCCGATTTGAGTCCGCTGGCCACATTGACCACATCAAGCAGGGTGACATCCTGCACAATGACGTAATCAGGTTCGTATATCTGGCTTCTGATTCTAATGGGTTTATCGGCAATCCTGGCAAAGGCCATCACCGGCGCACCTCTGCGCTCTACTCCAAAGGCCGGAAACGCCTGGGAGAACCTCTTGTCCTCAAAAGCCGCAACGGCTATCATCTCGGCCGCCGTGACCGATCCCTGACCGCCACGACCGTGTAAGCGTATTTCCTTCAAGGGCTGACCTCCTATATTTGCGGGCTGATCTCCTCAACCCCTGCGGAAAAGAGACTAGTAAATATAGCTTTTTCGGAGCCGCGGCAAGTTTTTATGTTTGATGCCCATCTTTCGTACGGAACATGCCGCCGATGCAAGAACTCGGTATTGAAGGACAGCCTATGGATAACAAGAACGAAATACTCATTGCGGTCAGAGAAGCCAGGAGAATCCTGGGGGATTGCGCGGACTTTCGCGTCGCAGAAGTGCTGGCAATCTTAGAGGGCATCGCGCCTTTCCTGGACAAGGAAGTGGTCATTGGATTGAAGTGCAAAAGCTGTGATAATTATGCATCTTCATCTTTTCCTTTGAGCAAAGAGTTCTGTGTGGTGGAAAATAGCGCACACTGCCATGCGAAAGATGTATCTCTCAAGAATCTCACGGCAATAAAGCTCGTCGGCTGCCCCCAATATTCATGCGCGGCTCAAGAGGAGCTAGTGAATCTGGGTAGGGCCATAATGGAAGAGGACCTCCGGCCTACCTTCAATGAGCGAAAGCTCTATGACCGAAGTAAATTTGCCAGCTACAGTGTGGCCTTCCGCATGTTGTCCGACCCGGGAAATGTTTGCCTCGAATTTGGGCATAAAACGGATGAAGGATTTGCATGTAGCGATATCAAGCTCTGCATAGTGAGGCGGTTGGATCCTGGATTTGGGGCAGAAGCCTCTAAAAAGATATCTGTTGCCATGTTGACAAGTCCCATCATGGTGGTGAAAGCCAGCCTCCAGACCAGAAGGCAATTGGATATCGACTACGTGCTGGAATGGATTGCTAAAAAGCGAAAGATGGATATAGTATATCTCTAGCTTTATTTTAGATTTAGCAGATAATTGATAATTAAAGGATGTTTTTGACAATGGCGCAACCGTTAGTGCCAGATACCAGTGTGGTAATAGACGGCAGGGTCTCTGCCAGGATCAAATCAGGAGAGCTCCAGGGCCGTAGGATCGTTGTGCCCGAAGCAGTGGTTGCGGAGCTGGAAGCACAGGCCAACCACGGGCGAGAAATTGGCTTAAGAGGATTGGAGGAATTAAGAAAGCTCTCAGAGCTTGCCAAGATGGGCAAGATCGAACTGGAATATGTGGGCATAAGGCCGAACTTGGACCAGATCAAGCTCGCAGGCGGTGGTGAGATAGATGCCATGATTCGGGATGTAGCCCTCGAACTGGGGGCATCTTTCCTTACCAGCGATCAGGTTCAGTCCCGCGTAGCTGAGGCCATGGGGCTGGACGTAGAGTATGTTCGCCCGCAACGTGAGGCAATCAAGCCCCTATCACTGGAGAAGTACTTCACAGAGGATACGCTCTCCGTTCACCTCAAGGAGAATGCTTTGCCTATGGCCAAACGCGGCAGCGTGGGTGACTTCACCCTGGTAAGATTGGGCGAGCGACCTCTACCTGAGAGGGAGCTTAGGGACCTCTCTCGGGAGATCTACGAGCGAGCAAAGGCGGATCCGGAAGGATATATCGAGATGGAGAAGATTGGCGCGGCTATAATTCAGATAGGGCCTATGAGAATTGCCATAGCCAAGCCACCGTTCTCCGATGGTCTGGAGATAACCGCGGTCAGGCCAGTGGCCAAGGTAAGCTTTGATTCTTACCGGCATAACGCGATGCTCAAGACGCGACTCAAGGAGAGCCAGAGGGGAATTCTCATCGCCGGCCCGCCGGGTTCGGGCAAGTCGACGTTTGCGGCGGGTGTTGCCGAGTACCTTCTGAGCTGTAACTACGTGGTCAAGACCCTGGAATCGCCTCGCGATCTGCAGGTTCCTCCCGAGATTACCCAGTACGGACCCCTGGAGGGCAGCATGGAGGCCTCAGCAGATATTCTGCTGCTGGTCAGGCCTGATTACACCATCTACGATGAGGTCAGAAAGACGCGCGACTTCCAGGTCTTCGCAGACATGCGCCTAGCAGGTGTGGGCATGATCGGTGTGGTGCACGCCAATAAGCCTATCGATTCCCTGCAGAGGCTCCTGGGCAGGGTCGATATGGGCATGATACCGCAGGTTGTGGATACCGTAGTTTTCATCGAAAAGGGAGAGGTCACAAAAGTCCTCGATGTGGAGTTTGTAGTCAAGGTCCCATCGGGCATGGTAGAAGCGGACCTGGCCCGGCCGGTGATTGTAGTCAAGGACTTCGAGACCGGCCTTGCCGAGTACGAGATGTATACCTACGGAGAAGAGATCGTGGTCATGCCCGTATCAAAGGAGAGCAAGAAGCCTTCCTGGAAGCTGGCAAGTCGCGAGATCGAGAAGGAGATCGCCCATCATGTTCGGGGGCCCTTCAAGGTGGAAATGCTCTCCGACTCCAGTGCAGTTATACATGTTCCACAGGATGAGGCGGCAAGAGTGATAGGCAAGGCCGGCAAGAACATCGACCAGATTGAGAAGAACCTGGGGATGCACATTGATGTTCGGACCCAGGAGGAAACCAGCCCTGACCTTCCTGCACTAAAGATGGAGGAGACGGCAAAGCACATCATCATCTGGCTGGAAGGAATGGCCGGGGAGGCGGTGGAGGTATGCCTTGGCGATGAGCCGGTATTCACTGCAACAGTGGGCCGCAGGGGAGATATCCGGGTCGCAAAATCTTCAGAGATGGCGAAAAGAATTCTGAAGCATATCAAGAAGGGAGAGAAGATCGAGGTAAAGCTGTCCGAAGCCTGAATGAGCTTTGTCATTCTCAGCCTCGAATTGCTCTTTCTTTTTTTTCTTTTCATTTGTTCTATTCCTCATCGGTTCCGGTCTCCACCCTGGGCCTGGGCAAAGCGCCAGGTTTATGTTCATCGATCCCAGGTAGCTGCGATCAATTGTTATCAGAGTCTTTGGGAGGTTAAAAATGAATTATATCAGAAGTCTGGCGAGCGTGCTGATTCTCATATTCCTGACGTTCTCAGCGTTGGCTCAGGATCCGGGAAGTTTTCTGAATCCCGGGGACACTGCCTCTAATACTGTAGTAAATGCTACAGGAGTGGATCCCCTTAACCCCGTGCAGGATCTAAAAGGCGCCGCCACACCGGTAATAACAGGAAAGAATACGCCCCAGACCCAGGGGTCACTTCAACCAAAGGCGCGGCTTTTGAGCCCATCCGGCAAATGGTACCTGGATCTGCAGGATACTGAAGATCGAGTCGTAGACCTGGAGATGTACCAATCAAGCGATGCCGTATTCGGCAGGGGCACAATCGTGACAAAAAGCGTAACTCAAAATGTCACGGCAATCGGGACCGTCTCAGGAAATAAACTGGCTCTGGACATTCTCTCAAGCGACCTGTCCCTCTTCCGCCTGGCGCTGACTATGAGTGGGAAATCTCTATCAGGAGACTATCATAGCTACAGTGCCAGCTATGTGCCCGGGCATGGGATCGCTATGGGAAAGATCAGTTAGGCAGCCATTTCAAATTTTTGCGGATTTCGGCTGAATGCCGCATTTTATTTTTGATGGATATATTAATTAACTTAAAAATAACGCTGTTTGTCGTATAACCATTAAGCTTATCAACTAATAAATTTCATAGGAATTGCGAATGGGGCGCCGAAAAAGCAAACATGCGGTCAACTCACCAAGAAAATGCATCCATTCATCAGAATTTCAAATCTATTCCGAGAAGGTCGAGATGTCATGAAATTTAAAATGTTAATACTATCATCAATGCTTTTTATCGCCTTTCTGGCGGTGACGGCTCTTTGCGCTGATTGGGCTCATCAGGACACCCAAACCGCTGATCAGTTGCTGAGCGGAGGAGAGACTACTATTATTACGCCGCCTCCTGGAATGGCGGCAACTCCCGCGCTGCAAAGAAAGCTTAATGCAAACAAAACCTCGATGGATTGGACCGTTCCCAGCACTCTAACTGGAGGCGGAGACAGCGCCAAATCCTCCCGGGATCAGGCCGAGTCGTCAATCGCTGACACCGCAGCGGATACGACTTCCGCTGCGCAAGATAACACATCAAGCAAAGACGCAACCCCGCCTGTAACAACGGAGCTGCCGCCTTCCCAGACGACTTCCCAGACGACAGCTGCATCCTTGGCAGGAAGCTGGTCGTTCACATTGAACGACAGCGTGCAGAGGGATCTGGCATTGACCCTCTTCCAGAAGGGAAGCGACCTATTTGGCGCGGGCAAAATCAGAGAAGGCAACAACACCCTCGATGTGACGGTATCCGGATCGGTCCAGAAGAATGAGACTGCAGAACTGGATATAACCACTGTGAGCCCCATCGCCCTCTATAAGCTCAATCTCAATCTAAACGGAGATATGGCCACGGGAGAGTACCAGGCATCTTCAGCCAGCGGAGAGTCCTGGAAGGGAAGCGTTGAAGGCCAAAAGATGGCCTAAGTGATTTGCAATCAAGTGCCGGGATACTGGCACTTGGGAAACTATTTTATTTAATAGATATTATTGAGACGGCCTTTTCTCTTGCCGGCGCACGTAGGGTCCGGCCTGAATTTGCTTTTTGAGCTTCAAGCTGCAATGCCTCATTGATACAGGGCTAATTATTAAATCTTGTGAAGAAATGACGTGTTGTTATCTCGTTCACAACACGTCGGCTCCTGACGCTAATTTTACATCAAAGCGGGCACACTACCGTCAAGAACCCAGGTCTCAGATATTTTCTCCCTGATACTTCCCGGAGTACAGCTTTTCCGCCTCTTTCTCCAGCCGCAGAAAGACTAGCTGCATCAGCCGGGCATTCTTCTTGAGCCTCAGTCCCAGCGGATTGTAGACCACGAGAAGGCTCTGGCTGCGTCCCCGGTAGCCCGGATCCCAGAGGGCCGTCTCCAGGGTGGCACCGCAGCGGAGGAGCGTGGAGCGCGCCCGCGCCATAGCCGTCACATCCGTGGGGATATTGACAATCTCGTTGAAAGTAACCAGGTAGGCGCCAGCGGTCAGGTCGATCCAGCCCATTTCATCGAAATTCACGAGCTCGGTCTCGGGCAGCTTTCGCTCTTTATTGTCGAAAGCTACCGTTCCGGCTGTTATGAAGCGCTCGATCTTCTGCAGAGTCAACTCTACGCCGCACATCTGGGTCTGCGTTTCAGGGTCGATCATGGATTCGACCAGGCCCCGGGCCTCGCTGCCGGTAAGAATAGTCATTTACATCACCTTGGATTTCCCTCTTTCGCAAAATTCCGCTCAGGCCATAAACATTGTGCACGCCAGAAAGCTCTATTAACCTTTGCGAACATGTTCATTCTGGAGTCAAGGCTTGTTCGAAATCCTCTATCTACCCTTTACCATCATCATTCTGCTGCTCATATTAGCGGTGCCCACAATCTTCATCTACCTCTTTTTGCGTCTCTCGGAGACCGCCTTTGAGATGGTGGGCTTCAGCCACTGGAATGCATCCCTGGCCGTTTTCGGCTCCATTCTGGGAAGCCTGGTGGATCTGCCCCTCATGAGCGCACCTATCACTGCTTACCCTGCCTGGTACTTGACAGTGATGAGCCTTTATCCACAGAGCTTTCCCACGACATTCCACTCCCTCTATCTGGCCGTGAACCTGGGAGGATGCATCATACCACTGGTCATCTCAGCCCACCTTCTTCTGATCCGCCAGGCCTCCCTTGGCAGGTCATTTCTTGGTGTGGTGGTGGTGGCGGCCATTACTTACTATGTAGCCGAAGCGGTTCCCGGAGAGGGCATAGTTCTTCCCTTCTGGCTGTCGCCTCTTCTGGCCGCGGTCATGGGCCTGGCACTGGCGGGTGGCTACCGCGGCTCTCCGCCCCTGGCCTACATCAGCGGCACCATTGGAACCCTGATTGGGGCGGACATTCTCAGCGTACTCACACCGGGAGTCCTGCCTGCGCTGTCGCCGCTGGATCTGATCCGCGCCAAGCCACTGGTCCTGTCCATCGGCGGAGCGGGTGTATTTGACGGCATATTCCTGACGGGCATTATAGCCGTGCTCCTGGCAGCCGGCATTGTCTGCATCTTGCGCGGCACATGCAACGGTGTGGAAACCGAATTAAAAGAGGCATGATTGCAGTTGATTTTCGAATATATCCACAAATGTATTGAAGACGAAAAATAATATTATTACGTTTCACGAGGGATTTTTCGCTGGCGGAATACTTCGACATAAGCATCGCAAAAGGCCTTACCGAGGCCGAGGCTGCAGAGAGGCAAAAACAGTTCGGTTATAATGAGCTGCCGCAATCGAAACCACGCAGCATATTCGCAATTGCCCTGGAGGTGATAAAGGAGCCTATGTTCCTGCTCCTGGTGGCAGGCAGCCTGATCTATTCGATCCTGGGAGACCTTCAGGAGGCTCTGATGCTTATGGGCTTCGTCTTCGTGGTAATGGGCATCACGCTCTACCAGGAACGAAAGACGGAGAGAGCCCTGGAGGCTTTGCGAGATCTCTCCAGCCCCCGTGCCCTGGTGATACGGGACCGTGTTTATAAACGCATCCCAGGGCGGGAGGTTGTTCCCGGCGACCTGATTGTTCTTTCCGAAGGCGATCGGGTGCCCGCAGATGCAAAGCTGCTTTTTTGCACCAACCTCTCTGCAGACGAGTCGCTTCTCACGGGAGAATCCGTATCAGTTCGCAAAGTCTGTTCCGAGGGCTTGACCGCCATTATCCAACCGGGAGGCGATGACCTGCCCTTTGTCTATTCTGGAAGCCTTATTGTGCAGGGCCAGGGTGCGGCGCAGGTACTGGCGACTGGCGCGCTTACACAGATCGGCAAGATCGGAAAAGCCCTGGAAAACGTCAAATCCGAGAAGACGCCGCTACAAAAGGAGAGCTCGAAACTGGTGCAAAAGCTGGCCCTCCTGGGACTGGCTCTTTGCGCCTTGGTGGTTGTGGTCTTTGGCATAACCCGGAACGACTGGCTGCAGGGACTCTTAGCCGGCATCACCATGGCCATGGCAGTCCTGCCAGAAGAGTTTCCTGTCGTCCTGACTATCTTCCTGGCTATGGGTGCCTGGAGGATCGCAGAAAATCGAGTGCTCACACGCCGGGTCCCCGCAGTGGAGACGCTGGGCGCAACTACAGTTCTCTGCACCGACAAGACAGGCACTCTCACAGAGAATCGAATGACTGTGAAGAAGCTTTTTGCCGCCGGCCAATTCTGGAGCCTCGACGGGATTGCGGGCATTCTTCCTGACGGCATTCATGAGGTCGTAGAGTACAGCATTCTGGCCTCGCAGAAGGATCCCTTCGACCCGATGGAGAAGGCCTTTCAGAAGCTGGGCGACGACTACCTGCAGAAGACTGAACACATTCATCGAGACTGGAGTCTGGTGCAGGAGTATCCACTCTCGAAGAAGCTGCTGGCTATGTCTCGCGTCTGGAGGTCCCCGAATGGAAGCGATTTTGTCATTGCAGCCAAGGGTGCGCCTGAGGCCATAGCTGACCTCTGCCATTTTGACGAATCATATCGCCAGAAGCTCTCCGAGAGTATCGTTGCCATGGGAAACGAGGGTTTGCGCGTCCTGGGTGTCGCCAGAGCAGGATTCAAAGAGACCGATCTTCCAGAGGTGCAGCACGACTTTGATTTTCAATTTCTGGGTCTCGTGGGCCTTGCCGATCCGGTGCGGGCTGGCATAGCCGATGCCGTCGCTGAATGCTATGACGCAGGGATAAGGGTAGTGATGATAACCGGCGACTATCCGGCTACGGCTCAGGCCATCGCCAAAACCATAGGCCTTAAGTCCGCGGATAAGATCCTGACCGGCCCGGAGATGGAGCTCTTATCCGATGCGAATCTTCAAGAGCGCATAAAGGACACAAACATATTTTCCCGAATGGTGCCTGAGCAAAAATTGAGACTGGTCATGGCTATGAAGGCCAACGGAGAGGTTGTGGCCATGACCGGCGACGGCGTCAATGATGCCCCTGCCTTGAAAGCGGCAGACATCGGTATTGCAATGGGCGGCCGGGGCACAGATGTGGCAAGAGAAGCAGCGAGTCTCGTGCTCCTGGACGATTCCTTCTCGTCCATTGTGCAGGCTACGCGGCTTGGTCGCAGAGTATTCGACAATATCAAAAAGGCCATGGCCTACATCCTTGCCATTCATGTGCCCATAGCAGGTATGTCCTTGATACCTGTTCTCTTAGGGTGGCCTCTCGTCCTCTTGCCGGTGCATGTCGTCTTCCTGGAGCTGATCATTGATCCGGCCTGCTCCGTGGTCTTCGAGGCCGAGCCCGAGGAGGCGGATGTCATGAAACGCCTTCCGCGCGATCCGAAAAAGCCGCTCTTCAGCAGGCGGAGCCTGGCTCTGAGCTTCCTGCAAGGCTTCATAGTGCTGGCCATCGTCCTGGCCGTCTATGCCGTATCTCTATTCAGGGGGCAGGGAGAAGAAGAAGCAAGAGCCCTGACCTTTACCACACTCATCGTGGCCAATCTGGGCCTGATCCTCATCAATCGATCCTGGTCTCGAACCATCTTAGAGACCATAAGCAGTCCCAACCGTGCCCTCTGGTGGGTACTGGGAGGGGCGCTCGTATTCCTGGCCGGGGTCCTCTACATTCCATTCTTGAGAGAGCTGTTCGGCTTTTCCTATCTGCATCTCCTCGACATCGCCATATGCTTCCTGGCAGGGATTACCAGCATCTTATGGTTTGAGGGGCTCAAGATGATCAATAGGCGCCGTAGTGGCAGATCGAAATGACCTGTCCCGGATAGAATCGTTTTCTCTTTTTTGCAGGAACAGGCGAAATGGAAGAAATGGGATGAGTGCCATGGGAGGCACTCTCGAAGATCTAGCGCCTCACCAGAGGCACATACTCCACGCCCGGGCGGCTTCTGCCCGCTTCCATGCGATAGAGATCCATCAGAGCATAGACCTCTTCAGGAACATCAGTCTGGACGCATTGGCCCAGGAGGTTTTGGGCCTCCTCGGCCATGAAAGGATGATCGTGGGTGTACTTTCCCGAGAGAAACTCCTCGATTATCGTCTCCAGCTTCTTCTGGTCGGACTTGCCTTCCAGGATTTTTCTTAAGAGGCTCTTCATCTGGTCCAGAGCCTTGCGGGCCTCCTCGGCGTAGATGAGTGTCTTGTCATCGATCTCATCAATCTTCTTTTTGCCTACTACTGCCAGCAGCGACGTGGCAGGATAGCTGCCCTGAATATCTCCCAACTGCGGATCGACTGGGCCTAAAGCGGCATGCGGGTCCATGATTATCTTATCCGCAGCAAGAGCGATGAGGGTTCCGCCGCTCATGGCATAATGGGGTACAATCACCGTTTTTTTGGCGGGATGAGCCTTCAGAGCCATGGCTATTTGCGTGGCTGCCAGAGCCAGGCCGCCGGGCGTATGTAGAATGATATCGATCGGCACATCCTTATCCGCTCTGCGAATCGCCCTCAAGACCTGTTCACTATCGTCGATATCGATGTATCGAGCCAGCGGTATGCCCAGAAAGCTGATCGTCTCCTGGCGGTGGATGAGAGTTATCACCTGAGTGCCTCGGGATTTTCCCAGCCTAGCTAGAACGCGTTTGCGTGCCGCCTGCAGGTAATTTCTCTGCGCCATGGGAATGAGAAACAATAGTATGAATAATATAAACCATGCATTATTGATTAGTGAGCTCAACATATCTGTTCCGACCTGGGCTTGAAGTAGAACCATCATCTCTCAGTATGTTTGATTCATATTTATAGTCTTTAACGTAACTTTTTTAAGCTAACAATACATATCTATGGACCATGGGCAGAAAACAAGAGAAAGAGATAATAAAACATGTCACACTAGAGGAATTAAATAAAATTATCAGGAAGGAAGAAAAATCTGTTCGTGTTCTCGAAAGATTATACTTTGTAAAATTCATTTATAAGGGAGAGACAATAAAAGAAGCATGCCAAAAAGTGAATATCTCCGAGCCCACTGGTTATAGTTGGCTAGATTCATGGAACAAACAAGGATACAAGGGTCTCGTGCCCAATTTTTCGGGCGGTCCAAAGCCTAAAGTAGGGGAAGCTGAACGGGAAGAATTAAAACGAATGCTTGGTGAGAAAGATGCCTGGACATTAAGAGAAGTGCGCGAATTGATAAAACAAAAATTCAATGTCGAATATTCAGAAATGCAGGTCTGGCGAATTCTAACATCCTGGAACATGCATCATGCTAAGCCCAACGTTCTAGATAAGAGACGACCAGATGATGCAGAAACAATTTTAAAAAAGACTTGATTCCGAGAGAAGGCGATTTATTGGGATTCGTCGACGAATCCTCCCAAAATATCAACTCAAACACGCAACGGCTTTGGTCATTCAGGGAACTCAGAAAGAAAAAGAATACAATGCATCTGAAATTGAAACCAAGGAGGAACTTCTAGAGTTCTCAGGGATAACTTTTGTGGCTTGGCAGGGAGTATTTCTTTTGCACGAATGTGGATTCCCAGATTCTTGCACGATAAGTTAAATTTGTTGTGTAAAGGACTATAATAAGGATTTTTCATCATCCCATTTAGGCGATTCGTGAAAGAACTGACGCAAAAAAAAGGAAAAGATTTTCTAGTCAATATGCACGGTCCAGGCTCTCTGTCGTGATCACCTGGTAGGCGTAATTGATAGACGTCTCCTGCCGCGGCAAAAGCTGCAGCTTCCACTTCAGGCTGGTGGCCGTCTTCTCGGCAGGCATTGGCGAGACTGAGATAATCACAGCCTCCTCTGGAACTGTGTCCGTTACCTCCAAAGCTGCTGCTCGGTCCACGTTGCTCTTGATCTTCAAACTGTAGGTCCAGGTCTCATTTGTCTCCTTTAAGGTGCGATTTCCACCCACCGGGCCTATCACCTTGATGTTTTCGGTTTTGTTGTAGTCGGAGAGCTTTCTCTCCACCTTCAGATCGGCAGAGGGTCCCACCACAATGGAGGCATTGGTGCCGGCTGGCGTGTAGGGCATTTGAATGGTAGAGACGTACTCATCATCTCTGTAGAGCAACGCATTTCCCGTCGGCCAGGGGCTGTTAAGGGTATTGTTGACCCGGATCTCCTCGTCTGACGGGCCAGTCTGCTGATTGTATGCATCCCAGGTGTAGACTCTTACCAGTGGAGCCTCCTCCTGGAAAAGAGGCAGGCCGATCTCCTTGTTCATCAGCAGGTCTTTTCGCCCCTCCAGCTCGAAGATGTAAAGGGTCTCGAGCGTGCCTGAGGATGAGCCTGGTGCGGCAGCCAAATCCATGGCCTCCATGGCTGGGGCGGCTGCCGTAGGAGGTATCGGCAGCGACCGAGATGCGCCCTTGGCAAGATAGGGCTGCACTACCGGAGTCAGGCCCGCTACCAGCTTGAGCCGCACGCTCTTTAAGTCCTCTTTGCCGCTGTTGGTGATATGGGCATTGGCCTTCACCAAGACGGAGTCGTTGCCCAGATGCAGGTCATATCTGGGCTCCCAGGTGGCAGCATTGTCCATAAGATAGCTCAGATCAAAGCTCTGCAATCCGGGTGACGAGATGTTCAGAGTGTAAATGGGGTCCGTTTCGTAGACCACCCCATCAACAGTCGCATTGCTCACCGCCAGGAGCAATGAACGGGCATCGGCTCCTTCAGGAACATTGACCACGAATTTGTGAGTTCCTTCGGTTACGTCCAGGCTTCCCATTTGTTTCACTGCCGTCAGGCCGTCCGGATAGATGGTGACGGAGTCCACGGGCAGGGTGATGGCGGTTGTCGCCTCGACCGACTGGGAACTATCGACTGATGCCAGAACTACTGGCATGCAGAGCGATAGCATCAAGAAAGCTAGTATGAATTTCAATTTTCATCCCTGATCTAAGCTTGCGCTGCGAGCGTATAATTTTATCTGAAATTCTCGAAAGTTCCTCGTGAACTCGACGGAACCAACCTTAGAATTGCTGATATGTTGGAGGAAAAGCATTACCCGTATCGAGCCTATAAAGAGAGTTGAAACAACCTACGCAATGCTTATATCGCCCCATCTAGTTGATAGATAAGGATCTTATTCATATTGGTGTTCCCATGTTTCTCGATTTTATAAGCGAGGTCGAGCTGCTCCTGACGGGCGCGCTCGATCGCTGCGGCTACAAGGTAGAGGAAGGAGTAAACAACCTGGGGCTGGATTTGTGCCCGCATGCCGACCTGGCCTCGTCCGTCGCCTTCCGGCTGGCCCCGGTGCTGAAGAAGAGCCCGGTGGCCATCGCCAAAGAGATTCACCAGGCAATCTCTCCCGAGTACAAGTACGTAGAGCGAGTGGAGCTTGCCGGACCTTACCTCAACTTCTACATGAGCCGGTTGTTCCTGAACGCTGTCCTGGCCCGGGCCCTGGCCGACAACGCCTGGACAGGCCGTATGACTGAGAAAGTTATTGTGGAGCACACATCAGCCAATCCTGACGGGCCGCTGCATGTGGGCCACATCAGAAACTCCGTCATTGGCGACACCCTGGTCAGGATACTGCGCCGGGCAGGCTGCACCGTGGACGCAGAGTACTATGTGAACGACATGGGCCGCCAGGAGGCCATGGTGGTCGTGGGCTGCGATCACTTCCAGCTCGATGGCAGCAAGGCAGACCACGCCATCGCCCGGGTTTACATCGCAGCCAACAAGGAGATGGAGACGAATCCCGGGATCCGGGCCGAGGCGGATCAGGTCATCCTGCGCTATGAGGCGGGAGACCCGGAGATCACTGCCAAGATCCAGAGCGCGGTCAAGTATGCCATAGGCGGCATCGAAGAGACCCTGCACCGCATGAACATTCGCCACGACAGCTACCACTGGGAGTCGGAGTTCGTGCGCAATGGAAGCGTGGCCGAAGTCGTAGGGCTCCTGGAGAAGACGGGCCTCACAGAGTGGGAGGACGGTGCCTACCAGCTCGATCTGAACAATTACGGCTTTGAGAAGAAGATGGTCCTCAAGAGAACGAACGGAACCTCCCTTTACATAACTCGCGACCTGGCTTACCACCGCTGGAAATCGGCCAACTCCGACCGCTCTGTGGATATCCTTGGAGCGGACCACAAGCTCGTCTCAGGACAACTGCGCACGGCTCTACGCCTCCTGGATGTTCGCGAGCCGGAGGTGGTCATCTTCGAGTTCGTCTCTCTTCCCACGGGTTCCATGAGCACGCGCAAAGGCAAGTTCATCTCTGCAGATGAGCTCATCGATGAAGTGGAGAAGCAGGCCTTCGAGGAGGTAAAAACGCGCCGGCCCGAGGAGAGTGAGGACTTCCTCCGAGAGGTGGCCCGGCAAGTGGCCCAGGGTGCCGTGCGCTACGATGTGGTCAAGGTATCCGCAGACAAGGCCACCACCTTCGACTGGAAGCAGGCGCTGGACTTCGAAAAACTCTCGGCACCTTTCATTCAGTACTCACATGCTCGCGCCTGCAGCATCATTCGCAAAGGCGATCAAACGCATCAAACGCCTGAGCAAGAGATCCAGGAATTCCAGGCCGATCTGCTCACCGGCGAGAATGAGGTCGCGCTCATCAAGAAGATCGCCGAGTTCGATCTGATCATCGATAGAGCCGCGAGAGAGCTGAAGCCACATCATCTGGCAACCTACGCCCGCGAGCTCGCTGAGTGCTTCAACCACTTCTACCGCTTCAGCCCGGTGCTTGATGCAGCTCCAGAGCTGAGGGACGCCAGAATGGCGCTGGCGAGGGCCGCCAGAAATGCTCTCCGCACGACTCTGGAGACTCTGGGCATTTCTGCTCTGGAGACGATGTAAACGCATTGGCAGCAAACTCTAAAGCCGGGGTAGTTTGATCTCCAGTCATGAGACGCTTCCACCTTAATTTTCCGGCTATCGCCCTGGCCTTGATCATAATGCTGGCAATATCGGCAGGGGCCTCGCCGGACTCCAATCAGAGCTGGACACAGATGCCCTGGAGCACTGATGAGGGGCCATCCGTACAGAATGCGACAACGCTCTCGCTTCCACTCGCCTTCAACATAAGCCGCAATGAGCCTCAAATGCTGCAATTTGGATCAGATCATCAGAACTTCTCAGAATATGTTTCCAGCTCCTTTTTGAGCGAGCTATGGGTTAGAACCGGGGTGCAGTGGAGCCGGTATGAGCGAACCGTCCAGGGTGTTGATGCGGATATCATCCTACATATGCCAAAAGACGGCAATGCAGACATCTATCTCATATCCTATGCCAGTGGCTCCACAAACCACTGGAACTTCAAGCTTCTGAGGGGATACTACCTGCTGAGATTGGTGCCGGAGGAAGACGGCCGCTTCTTTATGATAACGGCCCTGGATAACCAGCCCGGCAACGCTCTGATGCTGGACGTCTCGCCCCGTCCCAATGTCGCGTCAAGCTCACCAATGGACGTGGGAACGATTCAAATCGGAAAGGCCAAAGTTACCATAAAATCTCAGAGGATCAAAGGCTATGATGTCTATGTGGATGGTGTATTTTACAGCAGCGATATCAGCGACGGCATATTAGATGGCATCACCAGCTTTACAGTTGGCGCAGGCAAAACCCACACCATCACCGTCTCCCAGAGAGACATTCAGGGAAACATCATCAACGAGAATGAGCACACAAAGAGCTTCAAGAGAGACACGGCCTATACCTTATTGATAAATTGAGATCGATCAGGCTCCAGCATTGACTATTATTTTTGTCTGCGAACTGATGCTCCCGCGAAAAAGTTGACGGAGCCCAAAGATCAACAGGGGGCCCCTGACATTCAGAACTGCACTTAGAACCTGACCTCCCCAGAGTTTAGGCACACATATGAAGGGCATCCAGGATTTCGCGTTGCCTCTTGGTAATTTCAGTTACAACCTTCTCCCCATCCGGCAAGACCATAATCTTGATCTTTTCGAGCTCTGTTAGCAATCCT